>JAIQEY010000024.1 GCA_020073565.1 Terriglobia bacterium | reverse complement strand
TGCCTTCAGCGCGTACATGGCATCTTCGATAGCTTCGCTCTCGCCCTCGTAATTCGGCGAGGTTGAAATTAGCTCTCGCGATCGCAAGATGAGTGCTCTGCGGGCCTCTTCGATGTGTAACGGGAGCTTTTGCAGATCAGTCTCGGCCAAGGCAGCTTTGTACAATGTACGCCAGCTTCGGACGGTTTCGACACACAGCTTGTCCGTCATCGCACACCTCGAGAGACGTGGTTTGCTGTCTCGGCCGGAGTTACTCTCATTCATCACGGCTATCTCACGGAGGCGCTGGTATTGTTTTTGAGCGATGAGCTAAAAAACCCAGAAGCGACGCTGCAGGGAGAGAAATACTTCAGGGTCTCCGAAGACCTGAGGGCCTCCCTGTCTTGAGCGCGTGTATCGCCCCCCTGGGGGCTTGAGTTTAGGTTCTTCGAAACCGAGCTTCCCCTTGCGGGAGTCTAGGAGTTGTGCAAGCAAGGAACAGGAAGCTCAGATTTTCCGGCCAGGAACAATCACGAGTGATGGTGCGATCGGTTCTAGGATCGGCGCCGGATTACACGGTTTTAGTTCGGGATAGTTCGGGAAGATCGCACGTAAGATGCGGTGCGAATCCTCGATGCTTACCATCCCGACGTTGTTTGGTATGCAAGTCATGGCCTTCACCAGCATCTGCCATAACGCACTTTCCAGGCCAAAGTCTCATTGTCCTAAGCTCAGCATTTCCACCACCCGCTGTCCGAATGCCCTGAGGAAATCCGCCCACATTGCGGCAGTTCTCTTTGATCGACCGCTCGGCCGCGGGCAGCAAGTGTGTGCGACGTCCTGGCACCCGCGTTCCAAGTCAGTGCCGCATTCAAATCTGAATGCTGCTGGGATTTTGAGGAATCCCCTTGTCACGGCAGCCGAATTCATGCGCCGTGAACTGTAGCTGGCACCATGGCCAGAACGCGCACCGGACTCTCGGCGGCATCTCCGTTCTTTGCAGGGGCAACAATAATGAGCGATCCGGTTTCAGGCAGGGCCGCCAGCGGTGTCGATTCCTCGACAACGTAATTCCCGTGCAGAGCGATCTGGCGGGAGAGCGTACGATCAGAGCCGAGGCTCGCTGGAGTTTCGACAATGAAGCCTCGTGTGTAGCGGGCATCCATAAGAAACTGCGCTGCATCGGCGGACACGGGGAATTGACTTGAGGACGAGCTGTTGGGAGATCCAGCACGCCGCACCGCAACGACCGCTCCTTGCGGTACATTACCATGCTGTGCTTCCCAGGTGGCGACGTCATCGACAGAAATTTGTGCCGACGGCGCATTCAAGTCCATCACCACCAGCGGTGCGATCAACCGTTCGGCAGGAATCTGCGCCGCGCCCCAGGTTCCGGGAATCATGGCGGCTGGGGAAATAATACGTGTACCGGAACTTCTTTCTGAGTTTGCCTTCACCTGCGCCGTGCGGGTCAGGTCCACCACTTGGGAGTAACGCTCCTGCGGACGAGCCACAGGGCGCCCATCGGCAAACAGCAACAGGGCCAGCCCGAGCGCGCAAGCGATAATGAAACTGCCGAATCGCATCTAAAACCTCAAGCCTGCCGCAGGAAGAGAAGACAGGATCTGTCGATCCTAGTCGTAGTATTCCAGCCCCAGGTGCGTAATCAATTCTTCGCCCTTCAGGTGGCGCAGTGTGTTCTTGAGCTTCATCATCTGAATGAACAAGTCGTGTTCGGGGTAAAGCCCCGGTGCGGTCATTGGCGACTTAAAGTAAAAGCTCAGCCACTCCTGGATCCCGAGTCGGCGCAGTTCCGGAGTGCGTTGCGCTAAGTCGAGGAACAGGACCAGGTCCAGCACGATGGGCGCGGCGAGGATTGAGTCGCGGCAGAGAAAGTCCACCTTGATCTGCATGGGATAGCCGAGCCAGCCGAAGATATCAATGTTGTCCCAACCCTCTTTGTTGTCGCCGCGGGGCGGGTAATAGTTGATTCGGACCTTGTGGAAGATCTTGCCGTAGAGTTCGGGATAAAGCTGCGGCTGAAGGATATGCTCCAGCAAGCCCAACTTCGATTCTTCCTTCGTCTTGAAAGACCCTGGATCGTCGAGCACTTCCCCGTCGCGGTTGCCCAGAATGTTGGTCGAGTACCATCCACTGAGGCCAAGCAGGCGCGCCTTGAAGGCGGGGGCTAGAACTGACTTCATCAGCGTCTGGCCGGTTTTAAAATCCTTGCCGCAAATCGGAAGTTTCCGTTCCTGCGCTAGTTCGAGTATCGCCGGAATGTCCAGAGTAAGGTTCGGCGCACCGTTTGCGAACGGCACGTCCTCCATCAGCGACGCATAGGCATAAACCATCGAGGGCGCGATGGTCTCGTCGTTCTCCTTCATCGCCTTTTCGAGCGCCTTCAGACTCTGATGAGCGGCGGTCGGTTGAAGGAAGGATTCGGTCGAGGCACACCACATAGTGATCAGACGCGAGGCGCCGCTGGACTTACGGAAGTCGCGAATGTCCTGGCGCAACTGTTCGGCGAGATCGAGCTTGTTCTTCCCTTTCTTGACGTTCGGCCCGTCAATCTTTTTGACGTAGTTATGATCGAACACAGCTTTCATCGGCTTGATCGCTCTCAGCCGCCCTTTCACCTTTTGGAGCAAGTCGCGCTCGAGCACGCCCGCTTTCAAGGCGGCCGTGTGCATATCGTCCTCGAAAATGTCCCACCCGGTGAACACCAAGTCATCGAGGCTGGCGAGGGGAACAAACTCCTTAATCTTGGGAGATCGTCCTTCGGTCCGCTTCCCGAGACGGATCGTGCCCATCTGCGTGAGCGAGCCAACCGGCGAAGCAATTCCCCGGCGCACGGCTTCCACGCCCGCAACAAAGGTGGTTGCGACCGCGCCCATGCCGGGAATCATCACCCCGAGTTTTCCTTGCGCGGGATGAACCGGAAAGATGTGAGATCGATTTTCGTCCGGAATTTCCTTTTCGACTTTTGAAATGCTGGTCATAGTACCCCTGCCTCTCGAAGGCTTTTCCTAACCGGATCCGTCTCGCCCAAGCAACGATCGTCTTCAACTAACTTCCGGTCCGCCTCATGTTGATTCATCGCGGCCATCAGCAAGAGCTCCGCGAAAGTGAAATAGTGAAGCGTGTTTTGCGTGATCTTAAACATGACGGACGAGATCAGGATTCACATTGCAGGCAATGCAGATTGCCTGCCAATCCGGGTTCTTCCTTAAGTGGTTCATTCATTTGCTCTGCGATGAACCTGCGAGACGGGCAACTGTGCCCGATCGAGGTCCGTGCCCGAATGTGGGCATCACCACGACCGCTGTCCCGGCCATGATGACCACAGGTTGCCGAATAGAAAGCAACGACTCTCGCTCAGGCAGGTGGAGGTTCCAATGTCTCAAATGGGCAGGATGTGCTTCGTGCCTGCTGGGGTGATCATGGGAAAGTGAAAGAAGCCAAACGGCGGCAATCCGTGCATCGGCGCCGCGCTGCATGATCCTGTTACTTACCGGAGGAACGACGGGTGGATCGCCGCCCGCTGAATGTGCACCTCAACAAGAACCAGCATCACGACTGTAATCACTAGCATGCAAGTCAAGATCCAGGGATTCCAATTTATCTGGCCTCTTGAAGAGTCCTTGCGCGGTTTAGGCGGTACGTTCCAGTTCATGACACCACGCGTATCACTCTTCTCTGCACTTAACGGCAGGCTCTGAGGTCGGTCCCTATCGAGTTCTCGGTAACAAAACGCGCAGCCTGGACGAGGTCATTTGATAAGCCTGACAGCGAAGCGGATGGCTTCATCGTTGCTCTGGAAGTTCGCGATTCTGAGCAGATGTAGCCAACCTCAAGATCTGCGACGTTTCCGTTTCGCAAGCCATCCGCATTTTCGCCAGTCGTCTCCAGCTAGTGGCCTGGCACGTTTGTCACCATATTAGTCAGCCGGAAGCTCAACAGGTTGCAGGTGCACGGCTGCTGGTTGCGCTCCCCAGGGCTGCCCAAATTGGGGCAGTGCCCTCAAGCGGTCGGCGATAGCGCGGCGTCATGTTGGTGGCGCGATGCGAAATAAGGACTTAGGAACCCAGCAGATTGGTAAACGGTCTGCAGTAGGGACTGTGCAATGCGAACGCTTCCTGAACGAGACGGCATGCATCAGCAAGGAGCCTGCGAAGGAGGCTATATGGACAGCGTGGTAGCGGCCCTAGGTTTCCTTTTCGGTTGTCACCACCACAACCTGAGCCGGGTGTTTACGATCCACGGTCGCACCTATCGGGTGTGCTGTGACTGTGGCGCCGAGTTCAAGTATTCGCTGACGAACATGTCCATCGAGCGGCGGCTCCCGCGTGATCCCATGCTCACGGGCCTTCGCATCGCGTGAGATTGGACGGAACATGAATACACATGCAGTTGTTGAGGATGAGCGAGTTGAAGAACAGCTAGAGCAGAGATCTACCACCGACGCAACGAGATTTGTTCCTGTGGCGCGTCAAAAAGCCCTGTTCGAGGACAGTCTCCTTGAAGCCAGCGGCGGGCAGCGCAAGCGAAGAACGTGGGCAACGTTGTTTTCAATCGTTCTCCAGTGTCTGCTCGTAAGTGTCCTTATTCTGATCCCGTTGTTGTTCACTGACGTGCTGCCCAAGCAGCAGCTATTAACCTTTCTCGAAGCTCCACCTCCCCCACCGCCTGCGCCACCGGCGGCACCTGCCCCGACGGCTGTCAGGGTGGTAAAGGTCGCGAGCGATATCGCTAATGGGCAACTGCGTGCTCCCGGCAGAATCCCGGCAAAAGTTCAGATGATTAAAGAAGACGACGCGCCGCCGCCCGCTGCGATATCGGGGGGAGTCGTTGGCGGTGTGCCGGGTGGGATTCCAGGAGGTCAGCTCGGTGGCGTGATCGGTGGAATTATCAGTTCGAGTTCAAATGTGGCCGCGGTGCCCGATTTGTCTAAACGCGTACCGCAACGAGTGCGCGTCACCCAGGGGGTGAGTAAAGGACTGCTCGTCTATCGGATTGAACCCACCTATCCGCCATTGGCGCGGCAGGCGCATATTCAGGGCGTTGTGGTATTAACGGCGGTTATCGACAAGGACGGCAACATTCAGAACCTGCAAGTCGTGAGTGGTCACCCCATGCTGGCTCCCGCAGCGATCGAAGCAGTGAAGCAGTGGCGCTACAAACCATTTCTTCTCAGCGGGCAACCGTTCGAGGTTGAGACTACGGTCACCGTTACGTTCAGCTTGCGCGAGGCATGAAGAGGCATTATGTTGCGAATCACAACTGAGGAGAACGGCAGGCTGACCAGGTTCCGGCTGGAAGGCAAACTAAAAGGCGACTGGGTTCGAGAACTGGAGCGATGCTGGAGCACGTCCAGGAATGGCCATACGGAAATACAATTCTTTGTAGAGCTCAGTAACGTAGATTTTGTGGATGAGGTTGGAAGGGCTCTGCTCAGCCGTATGGCTTCTCAAGGAGCGCGGCTCGAGGCACACAACAATTTGCTGAGCGCATCACTCGTAGATGAGATTGTGCATAGTCCGGCCCAGCTCAAAGAGTGACGCTTAGGATAGGGTGATCAGGATCTCTGTGGACCTGCATTTGGGCAACGTAATCAATGAATTAGTTCTTCACTCATCCCACCTGAGCCCCGTTCCTTATGGAGGCGTGTTTCATTGCTCGGGTCGCTGTTAAGACCGATTTGGCGACATCCTTGACAGTAGAGAAGACGGTCACCCCTTCTCCGAAGCCAGAGGCCGCCGCAGTGCTCACAATACTTTAACTCCAGCTTGACTACATTCACTTTGCTCATTGCCATCGTTCCCGTCCGAGTGCTTGAGCACTCAGCTCTCTTTCCGCGCGCTCATGGTGCATACCGCCATCCGTGATTTCAGCCAAGCCATCTGCAATGACAATACCGACAGCATCGACGCCTGCCAGGAAGAAGAAGCATCCAATCAGAACGAGCACTGCTATTAGGTGCTCTTCTATTAGGTGCTCTTCGGTCGTTTTTGCCCGGCGAAAAAGAACAATTGGACAGCTCACGAGAAGTAGGTTGATCATCGTGAACACACACCGAAAACAATTCCTCGTTTGCCTCATCATTACAAGCTCCAAAAGAGCAAATTGCAGATCGCCTGCCATTTGAGTGATGCTCCAAACAACGGCGTTCACACGGCGCGAATCGCTATCGAGATTGCTTTACACGCCCTTTATTGGGCCGTGCCCGAATGTGGGCACAACAGCTCGGCTGTTCAGGAACCACAAACGCTTGATAGAGAACCTCTAAATCGCGATTCGGGTTTGGCCGGATGAATGCAACTCGACTAAATGTTCCTGCGTGAACGCCAGAGCCGTCGGAGCACGTCACAGGTACAAAACTTGCGGTGCACTCGACCTGGAGCTTTCCTCAGAGAATGAGAGTAGTACCAGGAGCATCGCACAGAAACCGGCGGCTCTGTGGTCATGTTCTCCGGGACAATTGTCATCGACATCAGGCTGAGAGAGACAGCGTTCAGCCTCGGAGGTGAGGCAGGTTATGAACATCCTATATTTCAATCCAAGCTCCACGTCGGGAGCAGAGGGCGGAATGATTACTGACCCAGGCGCTGACGTCGTCTCTACCGCGATCCAGGCCGATGCGCTTCGTCTGATTCACAAACAGAGCTTCGATGCCGTTGTTATCGAGAGCGAAGCTGAGGACAGCAGAGTTCTCGACTTCACGTTGGAGGTGTACGGAGTGAGACCAAAACTCCCGGTATTTCTGACAAACGATTGGGGAACGGACCTCCCGATGGGATTGAGGGGCCTTGGCACGGGTGCGTTCGCCTGGTAAGCGACGCCTGGAATCCAGAGTTTCCTCTTCGAACGATCCCGGAATCCGTGATCTGAGTCGCTTCTGATGTGCTATCGTTAAGCCCTACAACCGTCGGCGTCCAGCGTTCGCGAGCGGCTACAATACGTTTGGGAATGCGATTTATGATGCCGCCTCGCGGTCAAAAGCCCAGACGGAGAGATTGATCTCACGCGCGAGCATGAATCTGCCCCCATCCGCAAACCGAGGGCGCTAGAGCGAACCGGCGACATGACGACTGCCGAAGATCGATATCGGACCTTGCTAGATGCATCCAGCGCGTTGGCTGATCAGCCAACGGTTAGGGCTGTCCTGCAAAGTCTGCGCGGCGTCTTGGCCAGCACATCCAAGTTGCACGGTGCCGAACTCTATGTTTTGGGCGACGACGGAGACAGTCTGTCTAGTTTCGAGTTCGATCGAGATGTGGACGCTCCCGCGATCCGAGTTGGAGCCAGATTGTTACGCATTGACGCGGTTGCGAAGGCGCTTGACGAACAGAAACCCGTTTTCGTTCCGGACCTGTCGCAGGAAATGTTGAAACACCCGGACATGGCCCCATTTGCACCGGAAGTTGTCGGGCGAAGCACCTATCTGTTTCCCGTCTCTACCTCTCAGAAACAATATGGAATTCTGTCTACGCCGAAGTTGCCGGGGCAGCAATTTCCCCCTGAAGACGTCGAGATGCTCAGTGCCCTGGCGTCGCATGTTGCGGTCGCATTAGAGTGCGCGCTGGCAAGGGACGCCGCTGAGCTTTACCAGCGAGAAGTCGTGCAGCAGCGGGATCGGCTCAGTCTGTTGCTGGAGATCAACAATTTCATTGTCAGCAAACTCGAAGTGGCCGACCTGTTTCAGGCGGTGGCAGGATCGCTCCGCAAGCACTTCGGCAATGATCTCACCTCATTGTGGCTCCTGAACAAGCAGACAGGATGTTTGGAACGCAAGTTCCTCGATTTCCCGACGGGCAAAGGCATTCTGGAGAAGGTCGCTGTTGCCGTGCCCACGAAGGAGATTGATGAATGGTGGCGACTTGGCACGCCACAGTTTTACTCGTCCGAGGACGCCATCTTACCACCGGCCCTCCGCGAGGCGAAGATAGCCGAATCACTCCGCTCGAGCGTTGCTGTGCCGCTGATGGGCGTTCATGGCCCGCTGGGTGCGTTGGCTATGGACAGCAGAAAAGAGAATGCTTTGGGCGAGGCGGACCGCGATTTGCTGTCTCAGATCGGCACCCAGATATCTCTGGTGCTCGACAATGCTCTGGCCTATGGACGGCTCCTCGCATCGCGTGACGATGTGGAGGAACAGCGGCTTTATCTGGAATCAGAAATCAACTCGGAATACAACTTCGAAGACATCATTGGCAAGAGTTCCATGATGAAAAAAGTCTTTGAACAGGTATCGATCGTTGCACCGACGGATTCTACGGTGTTGCTGCATGGCGAGACCGGCACGGGCAAGGAACTGATCGCACGTGCAATTCACAATCTGAGCCCCAGGCGAGAACGTACGTTTGTGCGGATGAACTGCGCCGCGATACCCTCAGGACTGCTGGAAAGCGAACTGTTTGGGCACGAGAAGGGGGCTTTCACAGGGGCCATTATCCAAAAGAAGGGCAGATTTGAACTCGCCGATCATGGGTCGCTTTTTCTCGACGAAATCGGTGATATCAGCCTGGAACTTCAGCCCAAGCTGTTGCGAGCCGTGCAGGAGCAGGAATTCGAACGCCTGGGAAGCGCGAGGACGATACAGGTCAATGTGCGGATGATCGCCGCGACCCACCGGGATCTTCCCGCAATGATCCGCGAAGGCAAGTTTCGCGAGGACCTGTTTTATCGGCTGAATGTGTTTCCGATTGAGATTCCTCCGCTTCGTGAGCGGAAAGGGGACATCCCGCTCCTGGTCAACTATTTCGTGGCCAAACTGTCACGACGAATGGGAAAGAACATCGAATCGATCCCCAGAAAGGCGATGGAGGTTTTGTCGGATGCCGCGTGGCCCGGGAATGTACGCGAGCTGCAGAACTTCATTGAGCGCGCCGTCATTCTTACGCAAGGGAGCGAGCTGTATGTCCCGGTTGCAGAGGTGAAGAACGGCGTGCGAGCGTCCGCCACCACTTCTACGTCCACTTCTGTGTCGACATTTCAGGCTGCCGAGCGGCAGGCCATCATCGATGCTCTACAAGGTGCGTCGGGAAAGATAGGCGGCACAGACGGCGCAGCAGAGCGTCTCGGGCTCAAACGAACGACACTGCAAAACAAGATGCGCAAGCTCAAGATTACTCGTGCTGACTATTCCGCCCAAGCGCAATCGTGAGCCGATTTGCCTGTGTGGTCGCGCCACGAGGCGCCGCTATCAGTTCACATATCGAAGCCACCCACCGACGTCGGATCTGCGCTGCAACTCGCGTTGAATCTGTTCCAACTCGGTAACGTCACTGAAGGTGAGTGTCATCTCGCCTGCCAGGATCACGCAGATCATGTCAATGAGGGTTTCAGTCGGGATGTTTCCAAGTTCTCCGAGCATCTCGCACCAGCCTCACGCCTTGAAGAATTCGCCTGCCTAAGTGTGGATATGCAAATTGCATGCCAGAGCTGAATATCCGCAGCTGCCGAGAAATCATGCCTTTGAGATGCTTCGTGCCCCAAGATCATTGACCGCAAGCCCGAATGTGGTCATAGGCCCAATCCCGGGCGGCGAGTTGGCGTGTCGGGAAAAAGTGCGGAGACCGGGTTAGTTTGAACGGTAGTCTTTATTGGCAATCCCGAGACGTCTCATCTTGTTCTGCAGGGTCGTGCGCTTCAGACCCAGGCGTTCCGCCGCCCCACCTCTGCCCGAGATTTGGCCGGACGCCGCCTTCAATGCGTCGATAATCACATTCCGCTCGGCGTCATGGAAAGTAGAAGCTGGGACAGCAACGCTACAGGAGCGAGAGGTTTCCAGTTCGGCGACGGGTATCTCCAATTGTTCACCCTGCGACAGGATGACTGCCCGTTCGATGAAATTCGCTAATTCTCGAACGTTACCCTTCCACGGACAGTTCGTCAGTATCTCCATTGCTTGCTTAGGGATCGTCCGAACCTGCTTCCGCATCCTTCGGGACAACTTGGACACAAAGTAGTTCATCAACAGCGGGATATCCTGACGCCGCTCGCGCAAGGGCGGAATTTCAATCGGAAAAACACTAAGTCGGTAGAACAGGTCCTCGCGAAATGTTCCCTGCCGAATCATTTCAGGGAGATCGCGGTGGGTCGCAGCGATCATCCGCACATTGACCTGTATCGTCTTCGCGCTGCCCAGACGCTCGAATTCCTGCTCCTGTACGGCGCGCAGTAATTTTGGCTGAAGTTCCAGGCTGATATCACCGATCTCATCAAGAAAGAGCGAGCCCCCGTCGGCAACTTCAAATCTTCCCTTCTTTTGGATGAGCGCGCCAGTGAAGGCGCCCTTTTCATGCCCGAACAGCTCACTTTCCAATAGACCTGATGGGATTGCGGCACAGTTGAGTCTCACAAATGTGCGCTGGGACCTGGCACTGAGATTGTGAATTGCTCGTGCAATGAGCTCTTTCCCAGTGCCGGTCTCTCCGTGGAGCAAGACTGTTGAATCGGTCGGAGCAACGATTGACACTTGCTCAAGCACTTTTTGGAAGGCCGCACTTTTCCCAATGATGTCTTCGAAGCTGCATTCAGAGGTGATTTCCGATTCAAGATACAGACGCTGGTCTTCCAGGTGGTCTCGGGATGCGGTCAGCCGGCCGTAGGCTAATGCATTGTCGATTGCCAGAGATATCTGGCTGCTGAGTTGAGAAAGGAGGTCCAGATCGGCCTGGCCGAAACGTTTCTCCCTACGACTGCCGAGCGACATCGCTCCAATCAGACCGCTCGCCGTGGCTAGCGGCAATATAGCAACGGTAGTAATAGACTCGGCCCTTAGCATTTGGGAAATGCTGGCTGGAATCTTCGTGTCGAAAGGGGTCGTGATCACTGTCGGCCTGCGCATTCGCAGGTCCTCCAGTTCCTCTTCCGAGATCTCAGCCACTGGAACGTCACTCATATATCCACGGCTTCCGGGGAAGTCCATCACCATGCATTTCAGGCGATTGGAACGCTCTTCGAAGAGCCAAAAGCTGGTGCCATCATTGGCGAAGTGCTTACGGATGGACGCCGACGCAGCCCGGAAGAGATCGTTGATATCGAGAATGGTTACGATGTAGTTGTTGATTTCCAGCAGTAGCCGAAGACGATCGCGCTCGCGCGCCAGATCACGCTGATGGGT
This sequence comes from Terriglobia bacterium, assembly GCA_020073565.1. Classification (GTDB taxonomy): domain Bacteria; phylum Acidobacteriota; class Terriglobia; order Terriglobales; family Acidobacteriaceae; genus Acidiflorens. Next base: position 77,805 of record JAIQEY010000024.1, on the reverse strand, counting down.
TTCCACCGAACGCATCGCGAGGACACTCTCCAGTGCAACCGCGACGTGCCCGGCAACAGAACGCATGAGTTCGACGTCAGCCGGACTGAATTCGTCTGTCTCTTTCCTGCCGAAGGTCAAAACGCCGAGTCTCGTCCGCGAGGTTGAAACTGGAAAGACGTACCCGCTATGGACGTTGGCCTGGCGAATCACCGATGCGATTTCGGGGTATTGGGTGAGTTCCTGATGGGCGTCGGGAACGAATATGGGTACTTGCTCGCTGAGTGCGCGTTCGATCGCTGTTCCCGCGTAGGCGATCTTCATGCCCTCTTTCACGTCCGGATCGCTGAGAACCTGTCCGGACGCACGCAGTATCAGGTGTTCGCCCGATGCGTCAAATAAGAACAGATGGATTGCTTCGAATCGAACGACGTTCGAAAGCAGGTCGTTCAGGCTCTGGAGAATCGCGTGTGCAGTTGGTTGCGATCCAACTGCGCCCGAGATCTTAAGAAGCGCACGATACCTGGTCAGGTCAATGGCCGGATTCTGGTCTTTGATTGTCGCAATTCCTTTGCTCATGAGGTCGGTGTTTAGCCGTTCCAAGATCACAATTCAGTTTGACAACGAGAGTCCGACTTGGAGTTCTTGCCCGTTCGCCAGCGACCCGAATGCCTCTACAGCGGGTTCTGAATTTCAGGCAAATCAGTAATTACCATCACAACATCTGGCGGCTCACGAACACGCGATCTTCTGCTGGAGAGTCGGGCCGTAGTGCCGGCGCCGGCTGTAACTGCAAGTCACGAAGCCATGTCAGGGCACGGCAATTCGCTGCAAGCACGACGGCACGCCCAACATTCAAACGGAGCACGCAATCTTGAATGGAAGATCGGATGGCGAGCCTCAGCACCAGGATTGCCCGGCTCAAGGCGTCGAGTTCTGCGATCATTTTCGAAATGTCTGTTGAGAGGAGAATGGCGAGATAACCTCCGCGCTCCTCCGCGTCGGTCAGCGACATATGCTCGACATGGGAACAGGCCTGACCTCTATATGCGACTTCACAACCACGAATATTCTCTGCGCATTTTGAGATTGCATCCGTGATCGTCGCGGCCTTGGCCCATTCGAGCAACCAATCGCGAAATGGACAGTGGCCCTTGACCGTCATCTCACACGCGTTCACGACCGACTGTTCTGCTGATGCCGAGTCGCCGGTTATTAGAAGCGCCAGCTGAGTTAGGAACGGTCGTGCATCCTGAAAGCACTCCACTACTTCCGCAGCTGAGGCGCGACTCCGATCCTCCTGAGCTTTAATTCCTATTTGAAACCAAGACATCGTTCAATTCCTTTGCCAGCTGAGTGCTGTCGTTTTAGCCCAGACCTTCTGGCCGCCGTCCTTAACCCGCTGTCGGGCTGGAAACTGAAGCATCGAGCGTTGGTAACTGCAGCCGTTCGCAGATGCCGGCAGCGTAGATACCTTTCGCAACGAATGTTGCCCCAATGCTTTCGAACCATTTCAGAACACGGTCGCCCACGGAGTCGACATAGGTCACTTCGGTGAGATCTATCATCAACCGCTTTGGCACGAAATCTTTCGTCACCAGAGATTTTGCCTGCTCTGCCCAGTCACCCACGAGCCTGCCTTCCATCTTCAAAGTTGGACCATTGTCGAGCTCACGAATTTCTGCACGAAACATTGCGTTTCTCCGTAGCGAGTTGCTTACCCGGTCTTCGGCTGCATAGTTAAAGGCATGTTGTGTGCCAAGGATGCTGAGGCTATTTCACTGATAGGAAAGGACATTCTTCCGTTTTGGGTTCAGCGGACTGCCTCAATGTGGTCATTGTCCGAATGTGGGCAGACTCCGACGCGAACGAAGGGAGGAAAACGCATATCCGGGAAGTACTGCTTGGGATCATCCAGCGCTGCGAGAAGGTCTTGGTATGCGGCTAGATTCCGGTGGTTGCGCCACTCCAGGTGGCAAGCAAACAGATACAAGTGGTCGCGATGGCCAACGTTGTCCGACATTCACTTGCTTGACCTAGTTAGACGGATATTTTGTGGCACTCCAAGTCAGCGAAGGCGGATCCTGCACAACAACAACGGCGTCTGGTCCACAACAGTCTTGGCCGGCACGCCGTTTATGCCGCCCAACGATGATTGACGTTCCATTTGGCTTGCCGTGCCCGAATCTTCCTGGCATGCTCTGCCCATCGATAGTAGGGGTGGCTTTCTTCTCGGGCCTTCAATTGCTCCTGCACAAGATTCAGTGGATTGCGCCACACGATTTCCAGAGGCGTACTCACCGAGGGCATGTTGTGATCGTCGACCGCAAGCATCGTTAACTCCTGCTGGTGTTCTTCGCAGCAATTCCGCGCGACCTGGTCACGAAGAGCTGATTTGTGATCGCCGCACGCCAAACCAAATGCAGATCGTCTGCCAATTCGAATTTCCACCCAAGTGATTGGCAGGTCTTACTTTTTTGATCGCCCGGATATTCTCTCGTGCCCGTTCAAGGGCAGTGCCTCAATGTGGGCATCGCTTCACGCAGGTAATGCCCGATTGCCCTTGGAAGGACAGAGGTTTAGGCCGATCACGATTTGGCCTCGTGCATGCAAACCCCTGTCCGGGAGGCAGAGCATTGAAGCCGCAACTACATCAGCCGTATCCATCTATGGCTTCTGACATTGTCGGTCGAGCGAGTTCCAAGGCGCATGGGCCTGAGCAGATCAATTCTGGTGGGAGTATTCAGGATCGTCCTTCTCAGCTGGACATTCGTAACCGCAGTCGTTCTCTGGCAACTTAGATGAAACTCTTCTGTCGAAAACCAGACCACGTTGTATGGGCACTGCTTGCCTTCTTCTTGACCGCTCCCATCTCCCTGATCGCGCAGAGCGGCGGGACGGGCCGACTGGAGAGCACGGTGTTCGTCGTGGATTCCGAGGGCCGTTCGTTCGTGCCTGGCGCAAAGATCGTGTTGAGCGGTCCCAGCACGCTTGAGGCGGAATCGGATCAGGAAGGAAAGTGCGTCTTCACTAATGTCGCTCCCGGGACCTACTCGATCCAGGTGCAGTTTCCCGGACTCGAGGCTGCCGAGACGGTGGCGGTTGAGGCTGGAAAGACTACGCAGTCCTCTCTGCAACTGCAACCCGCGGCGGTCAAGAGCTCGATTACTGTTACTGCTACCGAACCGGAAGTTAAGGCGCCGACCACCGACCAGACCATCACCGAGAAGACGGTTCGAGACGCCCCGAATCAGAATGATCGTGTTGAGAACGTCCTTCCCCTGGTTCCGGGTGTGGTTCGCGGACCAGACGGTCGCATCAACATGAAAGGTGCGCGCAATACCCAGAGCGGCGCACTCGTCAACAGCGCCAATGTCACCGATCCGGCGACCGGCAGCCCGGGACTGGATCTCCCGATCGATGTGGTCGAATCCGTCCAGGTCATCTCGAACCCCTATGATCCGCAATACGGCAAGCTGACTGGCGCTGTTTCCAGCATCGGCACGAAGACAAGCGCCTTCGACAAGTTTCACTTTTCCATTCAGAACGTCATGCCGCGCGCACGTGTGCGTAACGGCACGATGTTGGGCGTCGGCGGCGCAACTCCCAGGGTGACCTTTACTGGCCCCATTATTAAAGACCGGCTCGCTTTCACGCAGTCGACAGAATATCGATTCATACGCACGCCCGTGAATAGTCTTCCGCCGTATGAGCGCGACACGACTCTGGAGGCTGTCAACTCGTATACACAGTTCGATTTGAACCTGACTCCTAAACAAACAGCTACGGTCTCGTTCAGCCTGTCTCCACAAAAGCTTCAGTACTTGGGGCTGAACACGTTCACGCCCCAGCCCTCCACTTCCGACTACCACCAGCGGGGATACCAGGTCTACGCACAACATCGGTACGTGACTGGAGAACAGAGTCTGCTGACCTCGCAATTCAGTTACAAAACATTCGATACCGACCTGACTCCTGCGAGTGATGGGGTCTACCGTCTTCTGCCAGAAACGACCGAGGGCGGGTTCTTCAATTTGCAGGCGAGGCGGTCATCTCGCGTTGACTGGCAGGAAACCTACCAATTGGCGCCGCGCAACTTTTTGGGAACTCATCAGTTCAGAGTTGGCTTGAACTATGCCCACTCCACGTATGACGGCCGTCAGGCGTTTCAACCGGTCGAGATTGCAGACGTCTCAGGAACGGCCATCGAAAGAATCACATTCAGCGAGCCCAGTTCGTCCAGCATCGGTCAAAACGAGATTGCCTGGTTCGCCTCTGACAAATGGACGCCGCTGTCACGGCTAACCCTCGATCTCGGGCTGCGTTTTGATCGGGACAGTGTCACCGACTCGGTTCATGCAGCTCCCCGTGTCGGTTTCCAACTCGCGTTAACCAGCGATGGCAAGACTTTGTTGCACGGTGGAGGAGGGCTGTTCTATGACCGTGTGCCACTGATGATCCCGACATTCTCGTCATTCCCGAGCAGGAATGTGTCGGTTCTTGACCCGTTAGGACAGATCGAATCATCGACGTCTTATTCAAACAAGATTGAGGGCGAGCTTCGTAACCCGCGGAGCGTTGCATGGAATCTCGCGGTCAGTCGCCAAGTTCTGCAAGGACTGACGGTGCAAGTCGGGTATGAGTGGCGCAAAACCACAGACGATTTCGTCGTTTCACCTCAGACCTGCGTCGGGTCGTGCATTTTGTCCCTGTCCAATCGAGGAGAGCAGTCTTACAGAGAACTTCAGGTTAGTGGCCGCTATTACTTCCGCAAGCATGTGCTGAATGCGTCGTATGTGCACTCACGAGCCTATGGCGATCTGAATGATTTCTTCCAGTTCTTCGGGAATACTCCCAAGCCTGTGATTCAGCCCAACGACCGAGGGCGGCTTTCGTACGATGCACCCAACCGCGTGCTTCTCTGGGGTGAATTCAAAGCCCCGTGGAAGGTGACGGTCCTGCCCGTCTACGACATCCATACCGGATTTCCATACTCGGTTCAAAACGTCTTCCGCGACTATATCGGACCCCGAAATTCCGAGCGCTTTCCCAGGTTCCAGTCGGTAGATCTGCAAGTCTTGCGGCCGATCGCTATACCCATCGGTGACAGACACCTGAAGGCGCGCGTCGGCTTCAGCGTGTTCAACCTTTTCAACCATGACAACCCACGCGACGTGCAGACAGTTTCGGAGAGCTCCCGCTTTGGCCAGTTCTACAACAATGCCTGGCGGGAATATCGGGGGAAATTCGTAATCGAGTTCTGACTATGAAAAACACTATTGCTTGTGCACTCTTCTTCTCACTAACCACGCTGGTCCTGGGCCAGACTGCGGAACGACCCGTCGCCAATGCCGATGAGGTGATGGCCAAGATGTTCGCGCAGGACGGCAAGCGCGAGGCGCTCAGCCAGGGATATGCGGGATACCGTCGTTACATTTTTGACAACAACCGTCTGCACAAGCATGCGGAACTGCTCGTCACCGTCAAGTGCGACTCCGATGGGAGCAAGCATTTCGACGTCGTGACCGAAGATGGATGGAAAACGGCCAACCACAAAATTCTACGAAAAATGATGGAATCGGAGGCCGAGACATCCTTCCCCGAAACTCGGCCAAAAAGCAGGCTCACGCCAGATAACTACTCCTTTGCCATGGTTCAACAAGACTCCATCGAGGGGCGTCCGACCTACGTCATTGATGTCACGCCGAAACGCGAGGACAAGTATCTCTTCGAAGGCAGAATCTGGGTCGACGCGAATGACTACGCATTAGTCCGGGTCGAGGGCAAGCCGGCGAAGAACCCCTCGTTCTGGACCCGCAGCATCCATTTCGTTCACCAATATCAAAAGAGCGGGGACTTCTGGTTCCCAGCCACCACCGAAAGCATTACCCAGGCCCGCATCGTTGGCAAGACTGATGTAACGATCCAGTACTTCGACTACGCGCCGAATACTGCGGGCGGCTCCCATTCCTTACCGACCCACAACGTGGCACTGACAGAGGCGAAATATGTCCAACACTAATCTCGGTCTAATTCTCGCCGCCGGCAATGGAAGCCGGCTGGCGAGCGTATCTGACACGCTTCCAAAACCGCTCATCGAACTGCACGGAAAACCGCTGCTCGAACACGTGCTTCTGGATGCGCGCAGCGCCGGTATCGAACGGTTCGTGATCGTCCTCGGATACCGGGGTAACCTCATCCGCTCTTGGTTTGAAGCGCGACATCTCGATGGCATTGAAGTGACTTGGGTCGAGAACCCCGACTACAAGACCAAGCACAACGGTATCTCCGTGCTCAGAGCGCAGGATGTGATCCACGAGCCCTTTGTTCTCTTCATGACGGACCATATTTTCGAGCCAGAGACGGTTGCGGCGCTTACTCGCCAGTCCATTGGAAAAGACGAGACCATTCTCGCCGTGGACCGAAAGCTTGAGTGCATCTACGACATGGATGACGCGACCAAGGTGCGATGTATGGGAAACTACATCATCGATATTGGAAAGCAGATCAAACCCTACGATGCCATAGACACGGGCATGTTCTACTGCACTCCTGCCATATTTCAGTGGCTTAACTCCGCGATGAGCAATGGCAACTGCTCCCTGTCCGATGGTATGCGCCTTATGGCGCAGCAACGGAAGCTGCGTGCATTCGACATTGGGGAAGCTATGTGGCAGGACGTGGATACACCCGACGCGCTGGCGTATGCGCGACAGCTCTTCATCCCGCCGACCAGCCCCAACTACATTGTGGAGGAAGTCGCCAGTGTCTAGGACCGATTCGAAACCTCGCGACACCTTCCGCGTTTTCGCGGGCTTTCTCGGTGTTGCACTACTCGCTTACTTGATACTTCGAACCGGTGCTGGAACGATTCTCCAACACGCGAGGGAAGTCGGGTGGGGGCTGGTCCTGATTTTTGCCTTGGGAGGAGTCTCTCATCTCATAAAGACCTGGGCATGGCGTATCACCTTTCAATGCGATCTCAGCAAGGTTTCATTCTTGCGCGGTTTCGCTCTCCGTTTGATTTCCGAGGCTGTCGGAACATTCGGTCTTCCTGGCCAAGTGCTCGGGGAAGCGGTCCGTGTGTCTCTCCTGGGACCCTCGGTGCCTGTCGCTAATAGCGTCTCAGCGGCGACGCTAGATCGCGGACTCTATACCGTATCGGCAGCGATTGTAAGCGTGACAGGAATCCTGGTCGCACTGGTGGCAGTGCCGCTTTCCAAGACATGGCGGTTGTATGCCCTCCTGTTTGCAGGCGGCGTAGCGATATTCGTGGCTGTGCTTGCTCTGGCGATGCAAAGACGTTGGCCGGTGATCTCAGGTACAGCGCGCGTCATTGGGAAGGTGCCGGGGTTCAAGAAATTGCTGGATGGCAAGCAGTCGGTCGTCGATTCCGCGGAAAAGAACTTCCTGGGCTTTTACCACGAGACTCCCAAGGCCTTCTGGGCCAGCCTCATCCTTAATCTTGTATGTCAAGGGCTCGCAATAGTGGAGATTTACCTCCTGTTGCACTTCATGGGAGCGAGAATCAGCTTTCTTGGAGCATTCGTGCTCGAAGCCCTCACAAAGTGTATTAGTGTTATCGGCGCAATCAATCCGGGAAACGTGGGCACTTATGAGGGCGGCAACATGATGATCACCCGCTTGTTTGGAGTTACTAGCGCGGCGGGATTGACATTGGGCCTCTGCCGCCGTGTGCGAGGGCTATTCTGGGCCGCAATTGGAGCTGTGTGTATGATCGTGATGTCCAAGACAAGTAAGCAAGGCAAACTGGAAGGGGCCGACGGCACGACGGCACCGCGCCAAGACTCTCCAGAAAAGTCCGAACTGATAAGCACGAGCCAGCCAGACGGCCATCCGCTGACCGTGTTGATTGTGGCCGACAAGTCCAGCGTTGACGGCGCATTTGTGCCGGCTCTGGCTCGAGTGGGCGGCCTTCCGGTATTGCTGCGGACCATCTTGACGGTTCAGTCCTTAAAGCCAAGCCGAATTCGGGTGTGTGTCGACTCAGCCGCGATGCGAACTGTCCGGAGCAAACTGGAGCGAACCGGGCGGCTGCCTAAGTCCATTGAATGGTGCGAAACCACGTCAGGAGCAGATCTGGCCTTGATGATGCTCAGACTCGCACGGGCGTCGAACCGCATCGTCCTGCTTTTCGGAAACAGGACATACCAGCCCGCCTTGCTGCAAAGCGCCATTGAGTGGAAAAGTACGAGTGGCGCATTGGTCCTTAAAACTGAATCTGAGGTGGCGGGAATCTACGCACTCACTCAGTCAGCCGCTCTCGAGTTTACCGGCGGGTACGATACAAAAGGCGATACTCTTGAACAACTTGATGTCTGGATGAGATCGAACGCTTCGGTTACCGACAAGCCGGTGCCCTCGAGTTCGTGGCAGGAGATCCTAACCCCAGACGATCAACTAGCGGCGGAACGCAAGCTGGACAGCTGGCTGGTGAAACCCACCGACGGCTTGTGGGCCCGCATGAATCGAAGGGTCTCCATTCCGATCAGCCGGCAGCTCATCAAATTCCCGATCACCCCGAACATGGTGACGCTGTTTGTCCTGCTGGTGAGTTTTGCGTCCGGCGCCTTCTTCGCACGCGGAGGATATTGGAGCATGCTTCTGGGAGCGGCCCTATCGGTCTGGGCTAGCATCCTCGACGGTTGCGACGGAGAAGTCGCGCGTTTCAAACTGCTATCCTCCGACTTCGGATGCTGGCTGGATACTGTTTGTGACTACCTCTACTACCTGTTCGTTTTTGGCGGAATGTCGCTGGGCCTGACGAGGAGCCTTGGAACGACGGCCTATCTGGCATGGGGAGCTTTGCTCGGTTTTGGAGCAATCACGAGCTTTCTCACGGTTGGTTTCATGAGGCAGCACTTCGCTGGTGCCCATCCCGAAAAACTCCTCACCATCTTCCAGAAGAAGGCCGAGAGCCGGAAAACCAATCCTTTGCTCTACTTGGGACGTCACTGTGAGTTCATTATCCGTCGCTGCTTCTTTCCCTATGCACTCCTTGCTTTCACGCTTTTGCACCTTACGAGATTTGTGTTCATCGGAACCGCGATGGGAGCCAACGTGGTGTGGATGATCGCACTCTACTCCAGTATCACTCTCTCCGGGAAACAGCGCGTTTCGACACCGGTTCCTGCAGTGGCTGAACAGCCGAGCGCATAGAGAACGCTGACGATTCGACATGCGAATGACATCTCTGGACCAGGTTGAAACAGGTTCATTTGCCCCGCAGGAGGACGTCTCACACGCGCCCCGCAAGATACGGGTTGTGAGCTGGAACATCGCTCGTGGTTGCCGACTCGATGAAATTGCGGAATTCCTCGCCGGTGCGAATGCCGACCTGATCCTGTTACAGGAAGTAGACAAGCATGCGCGCCGAACCGCGTATCGCAATATCGCAGAGCTTCTCGCGGAGAAACTGAGACTGAACTATGCGTCCGGCATCGAGTTCCATGAGTTGACGCAGGGCTCCCGCGACGAACCCGCGCATCATGGCCAAGCTACCCTCTCGCGTTGGCCGCTTTGCGACTCCCGTGTACTGCGATTTTCCAGACAGTCAACTTACTGGTGCCCCAGGTGGTGGATCCCATCGCTGTCGCCGTTTCAGAGAAGGCTGGGGGGGCGCATGGTACTCCTAAGCCACGCCAAGATCGCGGCGACAACGTTTGCCGTCTACAACCTGCATTTGGAGAGCCGCGGCGGAGATGACCTGCGCCGCTCGCAACTGGCTGAGGTGTTAAACGAAACGCTCAGGCACGGTTTGGATGTGCCTGTCATTGTTGCCGGCGACTTCAATTTTGACGTGACCAAACCCGGCAATGTATGCGTCAACGAGACGGGCTTTCACAATCCATTCGCGGATCTAGGAATGCGCACAGCGCAAGCTCATTCCTTCGGCCGCAGCAATACGATTGACTGGATCTTGACTCGGGGACCAATTGTCCCGGTTTCTCCGAAGATCGATCATTCCGTTTCGGCATCCGACCACTATCCTCTATCCCTCACCCTCGAACTTCGAGTGGCCCAGTAATACGCCATGCCCACATTCGGTCCCCACGTCCGCATGCGGTCATTGAAGTCTACTGTTGGCTCGGTGTGTGCTTCTAAGTCACTGTCTTACCGTGAGTTAAACCTATTCAGTTTGGCAACACACCTGCCGTCACCATTATGTATTGATGATGTCCATCATGCATCGCGGCGACCGGATCACCGTCAAACTGGCGGGGCGACTCGTTGGATCGTGTGCCGAGGACCTGCGACACGCAACATTCGGTGCCGCCGCATTAGAAATTGATCTCACTTCCCTGACCTTCGCTGACCGTGATGGTGAGAGGTCGCTCGTTTCCCTGGGAACAAAGGGAGCGAGATTTCGCGCCCAGGGCACGTTTGCACAGACACTCTGCAGGAGGATGCGTCTGCCATTGTCGCCATGATCCAGGTGGTGATCTTGTGTGAATGCGGGGCCGCGATGCACTGGGGCCTGCTCGATCGAAGTAGTACTGACTCCGAGCGCATCGCTAGCCCCGCCAGGACAGACAATCCATCACAAAGAAAGTGGCTGGGTTATTCGAGACAAGAAAGGAGATGGAATGAATTCCGGCGAGGTTCCGCACTTGGTCCTTCCCGAACCTGGGAAGTCACGCCCGAACTGATGAGTGAACGCAAGCGTGTACGTTCGTGTATGGAGACCGGTAAACCGACCGGTCGCGCGAACGGCCAGAGGAGGTTGACGCTGGGTGGAGTTGCGGTACGTCTCGGCTATAGCTCTCCCCAACGCCCGAAATAGCCGACTGTATCGCCCGCCCCGCTCCCGGTTATATGGCATATGACGATGAACCGACAGGGCAAGATGCATCAGAGTCACAACGAAGATCGCCGTCGCGAGGTGCGGCAAAATGAGAATTCTCTACGTTGATCTGAATCCCGAATCTATCCCTGGAAGAACTGATGAGGTCCTAAGGAACCGCGGCCACATGTTGCTTTACGTAAGCACGTGCTGCGACGCGCTTGAGATCATCCGCACGGAAGACTTCGATGCTGTTGTGATTACCCAGGACAGTCTTGAGGTTTTTGACTTGATTGCCAAGGCACAGGCGATTCGCGGAGAACTCCCGGTTTTTGTTACCGACGATTGGAGCATTTCCGAGCTTCCGTTGGCATTGGAATGGTGTGGAGGACTCCAAGAAGCCGGAAACCATCTCCACGTATGAAAGCTGGTTTGTCGGATGCAACATGAGCGTCGGCAGATCGCGGTTGTCTCCGGCTCATACTCGGGACTCAATACCCGCGATTCACACCCTCGCCTGCAATCAGCACTACCACCGACCGCGCACCGGCGTGATACATTTCACTGGGAACCGGTACCGCTGTGCTCCATTCGCAAATCTCTTCTGGCGGATCAAGGGCAGTATCGATCCACCGCCGCCAGTTACCTGCACCGTTCCTCGGTACCGGGAGTTCGAACTCGAGAGCTTCCCAATAGCTATTCAGGATGACGTACAGTAACAGCCCTTCATTCTTCAATTCTGCACTTATCGCAAGGCTGTGCGAACCGGATGACCAATCCGGCTGATTGAGTTTCACGCCGTGCCAGGCGTGTTTCGCGTCGCGAAGGAACTGGCTCAGACTCAGGCGCCAGCGCTCATGCTCCACTTCCCGCATGACACGGCGCTGGATCAGCAACTTAACGAACCGGAGGACGTCGGCGTGTTTGGATAGCAGGTCCCAGTCGAACCAACTCGTATCATTGTCCTGGCAGTAGGCATTATTGTTGCCGCGCTGGATTCGCCGCACCTCGTCGCCCATGACAAACATGGGCACACCCACAGAAAGCATGGCGGCAGTGAAAAAGTTCTTCACCTGTCGGTTGCGCAGCCTCTCAATTGCGGGATCGTCCGTTGGACCTTCCACGCCGCAATTCCAGGTTCGGTTGTCATCGCGGCCGTCGCGGTTCTCTTCGCCATTTTCTTCGTTATGCTTGTCACTGCAGGAGACGACATCGTTGAGCGTAAAGCCATCGTGGCAAGTAACGAAATTGACGCTCTCCTCGGCTTCGCGCTCCCTCTGACCATAGATGCTTGGGCTGCCGAGCAGACGGTCGGCCATACGCACCACAGAATTGTCCGAAGCCCGGAAGAAGTCGCGGACGTCATCGCGAAACCGATCGTTCCACTCCTTCCAGCTATCTCCCACGAAGCTGCCGACCTGATAGAGTCCTGCCGCGTCCCAGGCCTCCGCGATCATCTTGGTGCCAGCCAGCGCCGGATCGGATTCGATGTCCCAAAGCACCGGGGGATTCGACATGACGGCACCAGACGAATCGCGCGCAAGGATGGATGCAAGATCGAATCGGAAGCCATCCACGTGCATTTCGTTCACCCAGTAACGAAGGCTATCCACAATCATGCGCCGTACTATCGGATGGTTCGCGTTGAGTGTGTTTCCTGTACCGGTGAAGTTGGGATAGCGTGAGCGATCTTCAGACAAGAGGTAGTAGGTAGGATTGTCCAGACCGCGGAAGCATTGTGTCGGTCCGTCGTGCTCTCCTTCCGCCGTGTGATTGAAAACGACATCGAGAACGACTTCAATGCCGCCGCGGTGCAGTGCCTTGACCATGTCCCGAAATTCATCAACCGCGCCCAGTGGTTCCGGGCGCGAACTGTAGGCCTGGTGCGGCGCGAAAAAGGAGACCGGCGCGTAACCCCAGTAGTTCGTCCGGCCTGGAGGCGCATCCTGAGCATCGAACTGGAACACGGGGAGCAGTTCGACTGCGGTTATGCCCAGTTTCTGAAGGTAGGGGATCTTCTCGATGAGTCCAGCGTAGGTACCACGTTTCGATTCGGCCACTCCGGAGCTTGGGTGTGCCGTGAAACCGCGCACATGCATCTCGTAGATGATGGTGCGTGACCACGGCCGCTTCAGAGGTGCGTCACCTTCCCAGTCATACGACTGCGGGTCCGTGACGACGCTCTTCATGGCGGTCGCGGCGTTGTCGCCTTCGCGACGGGCCGCCTCACGGCTGTAGTTTCTCGGCACCACGATGGCGCGGCCATATGGGTCGAGCAGTAGCTTGGATGGATCGAACCTTAGGCCCCGATCTGGGGCGGATGGCCCGTGGGCCCGGAATCCATAGATTTGACCCGCTTGTACACCTGGCACGAATACGTGCCAATAATGGTAAGTCCGATTTGCCGCGGGATCGATGGGGATGACACGCGAAGGTCGAGCATCATCTGCACCGTCGAAGAACAGCAGGTCGATGCCGGTCGCAGTCCGGGAAAAGAGTGAAAAATTGGCGCCGCCGGTTCCCAACGTAGCTCCGAGTGGAAAGCTACGGCCGGCCATCGGGGAGGACCGCGATCTTTCCACTGCGACTTCGTTGAACTGTCTCATATATGGTCACGGGAGCGGCACTTCGCCCGAAAGGCATCAGCTCGGAGCCTGTTGCCACCCTTATCCGGCATCTCCAAAACAAATACCGAGCGCGCGCGATACGAGAAGAAATTCGCTGTCTGGCGGGACCAGCTTTAGTTGTGCGATCGCCTTCTCGATGGGTACGAAATCAATGCGCGGTGGATTGATTGCCACCATGACCCCGTCCATGCCTCTTGAGAGCGCATCAATGGCGGCAGCACCGAATGTGAGTCCCAGGATTCGATCAATCGCCGTGGGTGACCCGCCGCGCAATAGGTGCCCCAGAACCACGCACCGGCTCTCTTTCCCTGTGAGTTCCTGAAGCTGCGCGGTGACGGTCTCGCCGACTCCGCCCAGCCGCTCCGACCGGCCGGCCTCGGGACTTCTGACCGTCACATCACCGCCCAAGGGCTTAGCTCCTTCTGCAACCACCACGATGGAATACGGTTTCCCTTCGCGGTGCTTCCGAGACAAGTGTGCGGCGACTTTTTCGATTTCATACGGGATCTCTGGAATAAGAATAGCGTCCGCTCTTCCAGCCAAACCGGATTGAAGCGCGATCCACCCTGCATGGCGCCCCATCACTTCCACGACCATGAGACGCTGATGTGCCAACGCTGTGCTGTGGAGCCGGTCAATACACTCGGTGGCGAATGAAACCGCGGTGTTGAAACCGAATGTAAGTAGCGTCGACTCGAGATCGTTGTCGATCGTCTTGGGCACACCGACTACACATAAGCCTTTCTTCTGCAGCTTGTGCGCGATACTGAGGCTGCCATCTCCGCCAACCGCGATAAGGGCGTCGAGCTTGTTCCTGCGAAAATGCCCGATAAGTTCGTCGGAACGGTCAACTTCTTTGGTGGTGCCGTCTGGCTGTCTCGTAGGACGACAGAAGGGGTTGCCTCGGTTGGTCGTGCCCAGGATCGTCCCGCCCAGGTGAGAGATTTCACGCACCATCGAACGCCTGAGTTCAATCAGGTCGCCGTCAGGATAGTTCTGCGGTTCCAGGAAGCCGTCGTAGCCGTCGCGAATACCGAAGATCTGCCATCCTAAACCGCGGGCAGCATGTACGGCGCCATGAATGACTGCATTCAGGCCGGGTGCATCACCACCGCCAGTATTGATTGCCACTCTTCTTACGGGGATTGTCATCAAGTATTACCTCTTCACATCTGCGGGACACGTTCGCTCTCAATCAAGCAACCGTGATTCTCGGGTCCAGATATACGTCCTGAATTGCGTGCAGCAGCTCGATGCCTTCCTTCATTGGCCGCTGGAACGCTTTGCGGCCGGAGATCAGACCCATGCCGCCGGCGCGCTTATTGATGACCGCCGTCGTGACCGCGTCGGCGAAGTCATTCGCTCCCGAAGCGCCCCCGCTGTTGATCAGACCAGCGCGTCCCATATAGCAGTTCGCGACCTGATAACGGCAGAGATCAATCGGGTGGTCGCTGGTGAGTTCGCTGTAAATACGCTTGTCGAGCTTCCCATAGGACGAGTCGCCCGCGTTCAGCGCAACGAATCCTCCGTTATTCTCTGGCAGCTTCTGCTTAATGATGTCGGCCTGGATTGTGACACCGAGGTGGTTCGCCTGACCGGTGAGGTCTGCGGCGAGGTGATAGTCCTTGTCCTTCTTGAACGCCGGGTTACGCAGGTAGCACCAGAGCACGGTGGCCATGCCCAGTTCGTGGGCGCGAGCAAAGACCTGCGCAATTTCAACGATTTGACGCGTAGCACCATCCGAGCCGAAGTAGATCGTCGCACCAACTGCAGAAGCGCCCATATCATAAGCTTGCTCCACAGTTCCGAACAGGATCTGGTCGAACTTGTTGGGATATGTAAGCAGCTCATTGTGATTGACTTTCACGATGAAGGGAATCCTGTGCGCATACTTGCGGGCAACCATGCCAAGGACGCCAAATGTAGAGGCCACCGCATTGCAGCCAGCCTCCAGCGCCAGTTTCACGATGTTTTCGGCATCGAAATAGTCCGGGTTCTTAGCGAAACTAGCGCCTGCCGAGTGCTCGATACCCTGATCGACTGGCAGAATGGAGAGGTACCCCGTGCTGGAAAGGCGTCCGTGGTCGAAGATGCGCTGAAGGCTGTTCAACACACGGGGACTGCGGTTCGATTCCGCAAACACGCGGTCCACGAAATCAGGACCTGGAATATGCAAGCGCTCCTTAGAAATCCGCGGATTGCTGAAGCCGAGCAGCGTGTCCGCCGCGTTGCCCAGATAGTGCTCAATGGAGCCGACTTTCGGTGCTGTTGCCATATCCACTCCTCTCCTGTCGCTGCGATACGAGCAGCGGAAAACTAGCTACAACAAATTGCCGGAATTCCGGCATAGCTGAAGGTCTTCACGGTATGCGCGGCCCAGCTGCCCGAATCTCGTCCGATATGGTGTCGCCAAAGTTTCGAAGGTTGGCGGCAAAAAGTCCGGCCAGACGGTGGGCCTGCGCGTCGTACGCTTTTGGATCGGACCAAGTGCGACGCGGGTCTAGGACCTCGGCGGGAACTCCCGGGCACGACGCGGGAACTCCGACGCCGAAGATCGGGTCTGGTCGAGTTGGCACCTGGTCGAGAGCGCCGGCAAGAGCCGCATGCACCATAGCGCGTGTATGGTCGATGGCCATCCGATGACCCGTGCCATAGGGGCCTCCACTCCAACCTGTATTGAGGAGCCAGACACTGACTTTGTGCGCAGCAATCTTCTCGCCTAGCAGCCGAGCATACACAGCGGGCGAAAGCGACATGAACGCCGCGCCAAAACACGCGCTGAAGGTAGCCTGTGGCTCGGTCACGCCTTTTTCGGTGCCAGCGACCTTCGCGGTGTATCCCGAGAGGAAGTGGTACATCGCCTGTGCTGGAGTGAGCCGGGAGATCGGCGGCAGCACCCCGAAAGCATCGGCCGTCAGCATGATGATGTGACTCGGGTGACCTCCCATGCCTTCACGGGTCGCGTTCGGAATGTGGCTTATGGGATAGGCAGCTCGTGTGTTCTCCGTGAGTGATACGTCGTCCAGGTCCAATCGCCCACTTGCGCTGTCCATGCCAACGTTCTCCAGAATGGTCCCAAACTTCCGTGTCGTTTCGTAGATTTCCGGCTCCGCCTTTGCTGAAAGATGGACAACCTTTGCGTAGCAGCCACCTTCGAGGTTGAAAACTCCGCGATCGCTCCATCCATGCTCATCGTCCCCGATCAGGGTGCGGCTGGGATCAGCGGACAGGGTGGTTTTCCCCGTGCCGGACAGTCCGAAAAAGATCGCAGCAGCGCCATCGGGACCGATATTGGCGGAGCTGTGTATGGAAAGAACATTCTGCTGCGGAAGCAGGTAGTTCATCACACTGAAGATCGATTTCTTGATCTCGCCTGCATACTGCGTACCCCCGATCAACACGAGCTTCTTGGCAAAGTTCACGACGATGAACACCTCGGAATGCGTGCCGTCGATTTCGGGTATGGCATGGAAGTTGGGGGCCTGGATAACAGTGAACTGCGGCTCCTGTCCGGTGACTTCTCCGGGCTTAGGTTGGATGAACATGTTGCGCGCGAAAAGGCTGTGCCAGGCGGTTTCAGTGATGACGCGAATCGGCAGACGATACCGGGAATCCGCGCCCACGAAGCAGTCCTGGACGAACATGTCGCGATCCTGCAGATATGCCAGGAGCTGGCAATGCAGCCGATCGAATTGCTCGGGCTCCATGGGCCGATTTACGTCGCCCCACCACACCTGGTTCGCGCTGGATGGTTCCCGAACGATGACTTTGTCGCGCGGCGATCGCCCGGTGTACTGTCCCGTGCGGACGACTAAGGGCCCTAGATGCGCCAGGCGCCCCTCATGCCGTCGCAGCGCCTCCTCATAGAGCTGAGGCGTAGAGAGGTTCCAGTAGACGGTGTTGACATTCTGAATGCCATGGCGTTCCAAACCATAGCGCGGTTCCGCGACCCTCGCGGTTGAAGTTGACATGTCCAGTCCTCCTAAACTGTCATCGGCAGCAAAACGGACCGATCGTGCGGGCGGTGCGCGTCGCTTCGGTTATGCGATCCACCGAACTGTGCTCTGCCGACTCGGCGCATTTGCTTTACATACTGCAGATTGCTAGCCAATCACATCTCTGCAAATGCCTGATCTCATTACGGCTATTCCATCGTTGAGAGGAGCTGAGTGCCCACCTCAAGGGCACTGCCTGAATGCGGGCACACGAGAATGGCCGATTTCACAAACGTCGTCACACGAGTAGTTGGGCGAGGATGATTTTGACGATCATAGCTGCGGGATAGATGCTGGCGTAGGCGATGTTAGTATTTTCGGATTTCGTGAGGTTGCTCGCGAAGGCCAGGCAGGCCGGTTGAGTTTGCACGCCGGCAACGAATCCAAGTATGGAGTCGGGCGGAATTTTCAGAAGCTTGTAGCCGACCAGCAACGTGAGCAGCGTTGTGGAGAAGGTGACTAGTGCTCCGGCGACGAGCATTTGCGCTCCGTTGCTGCGCATAGTTTGAACGAAAGCAAATCCGGCTTTAGTGCCGACGCCAGCCAAAAATAGCAGCAGCCCGATTTGGCGGAGAGTCAGATTGGCGCTGATCGGCATAACCCAGGCAATGCCGCCGGTGCGCTCGATGCGGCCGAGGATCAGGGCTACAACAAGTGGGCCGCCAGCCAATCCCAGACGAACTGTGACTCCGCCGGGGAGCGGGATGGGTAGCATTCCAGCCATAACACCCAACACCATACCCAGCGCGACCGAGCCGAAGTCCGTTTCTGCAGTACCGCGAATGGAATCTCCGAACAATTTGGAGACTGCCGCGAAATTCTCGCGGCGGGTGAGGACGCGGATGCGGTCACCAAATTCCAGCCGTGTTTCTGGATCAGGAACAACGTCCACATCCCCGCGACGGACGCGAGTGATGGTTGCGGATAGGCGGTCCAAATCCAGTTTGCCGATCGGTCGCCCGACTACTTCTTTGTTGGAGACGAAGACGCGGCGGAAATCGAGTTGGGAGCGGTCTTCTTCCAAGTGCGCATCGATGGGCTCCCCAAAGATAAGGCGGGCGCGCTCGGAAGATTTGTCATCTCCGACGATGGCAACCACATCGCCCTCTGCGAGCACTGTTTCAGGTTGAGCGAGATTCACGCGCCCGGCGTGCTGGATCCGGCTGATTACGAACCCCGAGTTTCTATGCATTTGCATGAGTTCACCAACAGAAAGTCCGGCGACTGCACCGTTGGTGACTGCAAAATTATGGACGTGGATCTCTGGTTGTTCCTCTGCGGGCTGAAAATTGTGGAACCAGAACCTGCGTGCGATTTGAATGCACAAAAGGACACCGATTACGCCCAACGGATAGCTGATGCTGTAAGCGACCACCGGTTCACTAGACAGATCGCGGATCTGGTCTTCAGAGAGATGATGCGCACGCCCGCGATCGCGCAAGCGCTCGCGCACAGCCGCAAGTGCCGGGGTGTTCGTCAGCGCTCCTGTGTACAGTCCTGCAGTACGCGGTTTAGAGAGATGCAAGGCAGCCCCCATTCCAAACGTCACTGCAAAGGCGAAGACCAGAACGATCGCACACACGACTGTGTGACGATATCCATGCTGGCGAAATGAACGCCAGAAGGCAGGCCCGGTTTCGATGCCCACGGTGTAAACGAAGATGATGAGGCCAAGATTGGGTATGGCTTCTGGCAGAGCGATGGTCGGACCTAGCGCGCCAACTGCGAGTCCGCTGAAGAGGACTCCGGCCACGCCCAGACGAAAACCGAAGAAACTGATCTGGCCGAGGAGATATCCCAGGCCGATCACGAGGAAGAGCGTGAGAATGGGGGAATCAGCGAGAATGTGAGCTAAAGATGCTGTCATCAAACCGGCTCAATCGTGGGATCCGTCACGAATTTTCGGGGACACCTAACGTCGAACTTCGAATCGTGATTGACCTTCCCGAATACTCGCTTGGTCAGGGGTCCCGTTGTCTTCATTGGCTTATGTCGCAATCGCCGTGCCAATGTTCAGAACGTTACCTTCGTCCTGAAGCCAGCGATCACTCCGGTCCCGTTCTTTGAATTAGCTCCGAGGTCGTGATAGACCTGCACCACCGGTTGCCATTGCAACCAGGGAGTAACTTGCACTCGATAATTAACTTCGAATGCCTTCTCTGAGCCGAGCTTCGGCTTCAGCAATCCCTCGTTGGAAAACCCATGCCGGTACGAACCGCTGATTTGGCTGTACACAAAACCAAATGCGATCGCGTCCTTGGCACGTTTTGGAATGAGCCCATTGTAGATAGCGCCACCTGTAAACTGCTTGTCGACCTTGTTGAAAGCCTCGTCGGGCGAATAGTCGGCACCAAAATGCACATCAAGGCCCCGATCAGGATTCCCATCCGATCGAAAAACTGTCTGGTTGGCCATGAAGTAGATGAGGTAGTTCTTGTCCGAAACTTTCTTTGTGAACGGATCAGTGAACTTGCCACCGTTATAGGCGCCACCGAGTTTGTACAGTCCCGGATAACGTGTACGCCTTGACGTGGTTGTGCCCGGCTGATCGAACAGAAAACCGATCTCGTTCAGAAATACACCGGAGTCATGTTTCACATAATTGAAGCCGTTGGAGTCTTCTTTGTAGGGGTCGCGGTTGCCGGACATGTAGGCTGCGCGGTAGTAGACCATTCGACTTGGCGCGACTTTGATCTCTACGGCCGGACCGGGAGCAGGATCAAACGATTCATACGTGTTGAACAAGTTGCCGAAGGCATAGCTTAGTGGCCCCATGAGGTAGTAGGCGCCGTAATACTGCGCTCCATAGAAGTGCATCCCAGCGAACTGACCCACGCGTATGGAGACTTTCTGGTTGAAGAGATCTTTCTGAAGCCAGAATGAATCCAACCGGGTGGTATGCGCACTGACGATTCCACTGGGTTTGGCAATGCTGCCAAAGTAGGGTTTGCCGGTAGCAGGGTTGATACCGGCACCCAGGTTAACGCCTGACTGCCAGACGCCGGTCACGTGCATCGAAAATCCTTGGAGATTGGCAAGCTTGCCGAAGTCAATGTCCGTGGTTCCGCGCACACGTTCCCAGCCCGATTCTTTCTCCGTTGAGCCTCCTGCGGGATTTGCCAGAAGATCGGTGATGTAGAAGAACTCAAACGTGACGCCCTTCTGTTCCGCGAGACGTGTACGGACGCCTCCCCAGTCTCCAAACAAATACGGACTCGGCTTATGAGTATCCTGCGCGAGTAGGGGAGGAGCCCAGGGGCCAAACCCTGAGAGAAGTAGAATGACGGCGAGCCGAGCTTTCTTTATGTATGAGTAGAAGGACATTTCATCGCGGATAGCTGCTCCTCTGTTTCCGCGGTTTCTTGCCTTCAGAACACGCGGACTGTGCCTGACAATTCGGTGAACATGGGAGCCGTCTCGCAACTCATGGAAGAGCAAATGGGTCGCCACAGAGACGCGCAAGATCTCCCGCTAGTCCAACTACTTGCGGAAGATAGCCCGGCGCCGGTGCATCCCAAGGGACCACATATCGGCAACGAGACCCAATGTGGGCTCAACGCTATCGAGAAGTGAGTGCGGATCTTCCAGGATGAGGTTTCGCGGCCTTCCACTTCGTTTCAGCATCAGAACACAGCAGGCCGACAATGCGCCTATCACGCTTTCTCGGGTATTGGACATGGCCGTACATTCCAGATCTCGGCTGCATATTCGGCGATAGTGCGGTCGCTGGAGAACTTGCCCGAGCCCGCCACATTCAAGATGGCTCTGCGGGCCCATTCGCCGGGGTCGGCATACAACGCACGCAGTCGCTCGTCTGCCTCGAGGTATGACTTTAAGTCTGCCAGGTGCATGTAGTGATCGTGAGTTAGAAGCACATCGCGAAATGGGGCGAAGATGCCAGGTTCATTGCGACTGAAATAATCACTGAAAATCAGATCTAGAGCGTTGCGTGATTCGATCTCGTGTTCGTAGTGCCAGTGTGGGTTGTACCACCCGCGACTACCGGCCACCTGCTCGGCGGTCAGACCGAACAGAAAGAAGTCTTCCTCGCCCGCTTCGGCGGCCATCTCGATGGTCGCTCCGTCGCGTGTGCCGATTGTCAGAGCGCCGTTCATCATAAATTTCATGTTGCTGGTGCCGCTGGCTTCATAGCCTGCGGTCGAGATCTGGTTAGAGACATCGCTGGCGGGGATCAGATGTTCTGCAACCGAGACACAATACTCGGGCAGGAAGACTACTTTGAGTCGTCCCCGTACAGCGGGGTCGCCGTCGATGGCACCGGCCAGATTGTTAATGAACTTTATGATCAGCTTGGCGAGCCGGTATGCAGGGGCAGCCTTGCCGGCGAAGAAGAACGTCCGAGGATGCATGTCCAGCCCGGGATTCTCCCGTAGCCGGTTGTAAAGCACGACCACTCTGAGCGCATTGAGTAGTTGGCGTTTGTACTCGTGGATGCGCTTGATCTGGCAATCGAAGATCGCATCCGGATCAAGGACTTGGCCGGTCGATCGCTTGTGCCAATCGCAAAAGTTCTGCTTGGCGTTGCGCTTCGCCTTCCGAAAATGGTCACGGAAGCCACTGTCAGCCGTGAATGCTTTCAGCTTATGTAATTCCCTCAGGTCACTGATCCAGCCGTCTCCAATCGCGTCCGTGATCAATCCGGAGAGCTCGGGATTGCAGAGTAGTAGCCAACGCCGGGGCGTGACCCCATTCGTCTTATTGTTGAAACGCTCAGGAAAAATCTCGGCCAGGTCTTTGAGTGTCGTCTCTCGTAAGAGGTTTGAGTGAATCGCGGCCACTCCGTTTGTGCTGTGGGAACCGACGACCGCTAGATTGGCCATGCGAACTTTCTTGGCGGATCCCTCGTCGATAATGCTCACGCGCTGAATACGTTCCTCATCTCGCGGAGACGTCCGGCGAACATCGCCTAGAAAGCGGCGATTGATCTCGTAAATGATTTCGAGTTGTCTCGGCAGCATGTCTTCAAACCACTTCACCGGCCATTTTTCGAGCGCCTCGGGTAACAGAGTGTGATTCGTGTACGCCAGCGTGTTCTTTGTTACATGCCATGCTTCATCCCAATCAAGGTGTACCTGGTCAACGAGGATTCGCATGAGCTCCGGTACCGCCAGGGCGGGGTGGGTATCGTTCATCTGAATCGCCACTTTGTCGGCAAACAAGCTCCAGTCCGAGTTGCCGTGCTGGAAGCGCCGCACCGCATCCGCCAGCGAGCAGGCAACCAGAAGGTACTCCTGCATCAGTCGTAGTCCTTGCCCCATTAACCCTGAATCATCGGGATAGAGGACCCGCGTCAGGGTTTCAGCCATGAGGCTATGAGTAAACGCCTCGACAAAGTCGCCGTGAGAGAACTCTTCAAAGTTGAAGTAGTCCGGTGCCGCCGCCGCCCACAGGCGGAGCGTGTTGATGGTGGTGCCGCCGTAGCCGATTACCGGACGGTCAAATGGGATGCCGAACAGTGTAGAGGGACGCCCCGGTACGGGACGTAGACTGCCTCCGATGAGCTCGAACGAGCACGCTAAATTAACTTCCACTCTCTCGTTCGGGCGAGGGATCTCCCATGGGTCGGGAGACCGAAGCCAATTATCCGGAGTCTCCTCCTGCCACCCGTTACGGATCGATTGCCTGAAAATGCCGTATTCATGTCGTAGTCCGTAACCCATCGCTGGAAGTTGCATCGTCGCGGCGGATTCCATAAAACATGCTGCTAAACGTCCAAGCCCGCCGTTGCCCAGGCCTGCATCGGGCTCCTGTTCCAGTATCTCGATAAGGTCGAGTTTCTTCTCCTCGATGACCTGCTTTGCGATCGGGTTGAGCAGAAGATTCGTGACGTTATTAGAGAGGGAGCGGCCGATGAGGAACTCCATCGAGAGGTAGTAAAGCCGCTTCGGATTCTGTTGTTCGTAGGTCCTCTCGGTTAAAAGCCAGCGCTGAGAAAGAATGTCGCGCACGGATCGGGCCAGCGCTTCGAAGCGATCGCGCGCCGTCGCGTCCGCCAAAGCGACACCACTGTCAAACAGCAGGTGCCGTTCATACAATGCTTCGTCCGTTCCGGAGAACTGGACTGGACCGCACCCATAATGAGTATTAATGAGTCTGGCGGCATCCGCTGCCGTCAGTCGGTTCACTGGAGTCTCAGTCGGCACTTTCCGCTCCTTCAATGGTTGTGGACGGATCGGCCAAAGAACCTTCACGTTCCGGCCGATTCATCGCCGCGAGTCCAGCGTCACGCATCAAGCGCTTCCGCTGAACCAGCCTGCCCAGCGCGTAGATAGAAATTGCGGCAAGCACAAGCCCCCCCAAAACCGTTCCCACTCGGCCAACGTAGGCGGCCGCGAGGTCCAGGTTGTGGCTGAAGACGTACCCCAGCCCGGAATAGGCACACGAATAGAGCCCGGCCCCAACTGCATCAAAGGCCAGAAAGCGCAGCCGGCTGGTGCGGGATATCCCAGCCAGGGGAGGCGCTACCGCGTCCAGTCCGGGCACGAACTTGGATATCAGAAGAATCGACGGCCCATACCGGGCAAAGGTCTCTTGCGCCTTGCGATCGTGGTAGTCAGGGTCTCGCGAGAGGCGGTGAATGAAGTGCAAGACCTTAATCCCTCGCCGCCCCCGACCTGCCTCATACCATGGCCAGTCCGCCAGCACGGTGGCAATGACAGCCAAACCGATGGCAGGGACGAGGGCCAACTTCCCGCTCGCAGCGAGCGCCCCGGCCGCCAGAAGAAATAGCGGCCCCGGTACAGGCAAACCTATCTGGTGCGCGAAGATCGCGGCAAAGAGAATGCTGTAGCCGTGCTTCACCACGAATTGGACGATCGCATTCATATCAAACTCGGCTCAGGCAATGACCGTCGACTCTTGAGCAGGTGCCACCACGGGTGTCTCTTCGGGAACGTCAGCGTGTGTGCTCGTCGAGGAGCTCTCCGGAACCTCCCATTTGATCCACTTGAGATCCAACACGAAAATGGAATACAGCACCGGGACAAGCAACAACGTCACAAATGTTGCGATTGTCAGGCCTCCGATCTGCGCATAGCAGAGCGGCTCCCAGAGAGGCCCACCGTGTATGGCCAGCGGTATCAATCCAAGCACCGTCGCACCGACTGTGATCATTACGGGCCGCAATCGCACGATGCCAGCATCAAGCAGCGCCTCTCGTAATGGCTCGCCTCGTTCGTGTGCTTCTTCGATGAAGTCGAAGAGAACGATGACGTGACTGACAATTACGCCGACAAGACTGGCGACGCCCAAGAACCCCATAAATCCGAAAGGCTGACCCATGATCGCCAGGCCGGCAAAAGCTCCAGTCATTCCGTAGGGGATCGCAGCGAACACAAGAAGTGGCTTGACCGCATTTCGGAACTGAATAACCAGCGCAATGTAGATCAGCAGTACGGAAATCGCCATGACCGCGCTGAGTTCCTTAAAACCTTTCTGCTGTTCGTCGTATTCGCCTCCGATCTCGAGAAAATAGCCGGGAGGCAGATTTTTCTGGAACTCCTTGATCTTCGGCAGTAGCGGCGTAAGGACCTCTGAGGGCAACACACCTGGAATCGGAAACGCCGACACCGTAACGGTGCGGAACTGATTGCGACGCTTGATTTTGGATACTGCAATTTCGGTGGTGACGTTTGACACCTGCCTAAGAGGTACTCGCTGATTGCTGGTCAGCGAGTAAACGTAGGCATTTTGAACATCAGAAAGTCCGGTGCGGTCCTCCATCCGGAGACGAACGGCGATCGGGATTTGTTTGTCAGCTTCCCGGTAACTTGAGACAGGTAGTCCGCTCATCGCCGCGGCTGAGGAGAGAGCTATGTCCAGATTCGTGATGCCGGAAAGGTTGGCCCGGTCAGGATCCACCTTGAGTCGCGCATTCATGGCAGGTTCTCCCCAGTCGTCTCGTACCCGGGTCGCATTTGGCTGAGCGCGGAAGATTGCCTGGAGATCGCCGGAAAGACGGTGCAGACCTTCCATCTCGGGACCTGAAATTCGAATAGAGACAGGAATGCCGACAGGCTTGCCGGTCTCGAGCTGCCGCACATCGACTCGGGCGCCCGGGACTTCACGGCTCAGCGCCGTCTGTAGCGGCCCAACAAATTCGTTGGTGAAGTGCTTGTCCGAAACCTCGACGAGGATCTGGGCATAGTTGAGTTGTTGTCGCTCGGGGTCGACCGAAAACCAGAATCTAGGGCCACCGCCGCCGACAAAGGTGGTCAACGATTTCAGAACATCTTTCTGATGATGTTCCTTCCCAAATCGCTCGGACTCTTGCCGAATGACGGTTTCTGCTCGTTGGGCGACCGCGTCCGTCGCACCGAGCGGGGCGTCGGGTGGAAGCCAGACATCCACATACGACAGGTAGGAGAGATCCTTGGGGAAAAACTGCGGTTTCAGCATGGAGAAAAACACGCCGCCCAACACAAGAACGATGAGAGATCCGGCGAATGTACCCCAACGATGTCTGAGCGCGAAGTTACCGACCCGATAGTAGAGTGCCGGGAACCCCTTCTGTCGCCGCTCTGACATGGGCAGTTCCAGACGCTTTGGGGGCTTGATCAGGTAGTACGCAATCAATGGAATAAATGTGAAAGAGACAATGACGGACGCCACCAGCGTGCAAGTCATTACCACGGGCAAGCTGTAAAGGAAGAAGCCTGTATCGCCGCTCAGCATCAGGAACGGGAGGTAGGCGACGATGTTCGTGATGGTGGCAAACACAATCGCCTTCGCCAGTTTCGTCGGTCCAATCCAGGATGCGAGTTCGCGCAGGGAACCGGATCCCAACTCGCGTTTGATCGCGTCGCCCGCCACCACGGGCATGTCTACTAACAAGCCTAGCGCGATGATCAAGGTTGCGATCGAAACCTGTTGAATGTCGATGTCGAGAATGTGAATGATGCCGAACGTCATCGCCAGCGTGAGAGGGATCGACGCAGCCATCAGTGCGGCGGCACGCCAGTCCCAAAATCCGACCAAGGCGACGATCACGACGAGAGCAATGGCTTCATAGAGACTGCCCATCAACAGACTGACGAGTTCCTTCACTTGCCTTGGCTGGTCCGACGTGCGAGCCACGACAAGATCGGGAGGCAGTTGCGGGCGCACGCTGGCGATCGCCTTATCCACCGCTTCTCCGAACTTGAAGATCTGCTCCCCCGATCGCATTTGCACGGCCAGTGTGATGGCGCGGTTACGATGCCAGGTTCCGTTCGCCTCGCGAGAGACCATGTAGTTCAAGTATCGTGTGGGCGTTTGATAGCCTCGCGATATGTCCACAAGATCGCGCAAGTAAAGCGGCGCTCCGGTCGGCGACGATGCCAGCAGCACGTTGCCAATATCCTTCGTGCTTTTGAACTCCGCGGTTGCGTCAACCAGAACATTTCGCGATTGAGTTTGGACAATTCCGCCTGGAGCGGTCACATTCCTCGTGCTCAGAATGTCTTTAATCTTCGTCGGCTGCAACTTAAGGGCGGCTAGGCGGCTATCCGAGTACTCCAGATAGATCTGTTCGGGCAATACGCCCACTCGCTGAACTTTCGCTACTTCGGGCACACGTTGCAGGGTGCGCTGGATCAGATCGGTAAAGTCATCCAGCTGCCGATAGGAATACCGGTTGCTCGCCACTTCCGCGATTCGTTCCTTCGCGGACTGAGGATCGCGAATGATAATCGGACCCCACGCGTCGGGATGAATGTCATACTCTTGCAGCTTCTTCTCAATGAACTGCCGTGCATAAGCGCGTAGTTCGTCATCCGACTTCGCCGTAGCAAAGTCGATCCCGGAACAGCTTCCAACGGACAAGGGGCGAAGATCTTGTGCGATGCCATCGCGCTGCGCCTGCGCAGCGAAGATCACAAATGGCCGTTCAATCACGGCAGGAGACACGGATGCTGGATAGCAGTACAGAACGGTGACACGCCCCTTCGTATTTCCTCGGCGCTCTTTCTCAATCGCATCGCGAACCCCGCGGGCGCGCAACTCGATTTCAATGTCCGGGACGGTTGGACTGGCGACGGTCAGCATCAGTGCTGCCGTGTCTCCGAAGTCGCTGATCCAGGTGATCGGTCCGGCACCGTCAGGAAGGTCCGTGACCTGGTTCAGCCGTTGGCCAATGTCCTGGAATTCCTGCTGAGTGTTCTTGATGTTGTCCAACAGCCTGACTTGCACAACAGAAATGTTGTCCTGGGTGGTGGACTCCACACGGTCCACCTTGCTGTTTCCAGTGACAGCTTGCTCGACCTTCCGCGTGACCAGTTGCTCGACCTTGTCCGCCGAGATACCAGGCCAGGGGGTGATGGCCAGGGCGATGCGCACGGGGATATCGGGATCTTTCCGCTTGGGCATGTTCATATAGCCGAACACGCCCCAAGCCATCGTTACGAACAATGCGACCCAGGCAATCTGCCGGTTGTTGACAAAGAATCGTGCGACGTTTCGAGTGTTATTTGGCTTCCCGGCTTTCATTGAAGGACCTCTACACGCTGGCCATCCTTGAGCAGATTGGCGCCGGTGGTAATGATGCGGTCTCCCGCTTGTAGCCCATGGACCACACTGATTTCGCTTCCATTGACAGCGCCCACTTCTACGCTTCGCAGCTGAGCAACTTCACCGGCGCTCGAGCGTGAGACGACGAACACACCGTATTTGCCGTCCTTGCCTTGCACAATTGCGGAAAGTGGAGCCAGCAGAGTGGGAGTTCGATTTGCGCCTTCGGTACTTGCCAACTGCAAAGAACCGATCATCCCCACCTTCAGCAGGTGATCGTGGTTCGGTATTGCGACCTCGACCTCGAAGTTGCGCGTAATTGGATCTGCAGCCGACGACATGCGGCTGATTCGTGCACGAAATGTCCGGGTGGGAAATGCGTCGATAGCGACTTCAACTGGCTGGCCCACTTTGACTGATCGCACAGCCGTATCCGGCACCCCAACGACGATCTTCACCGTGTCGGTGCTGGCCACCGCGAATAAGGAAGCGCCCGGACCAACGAATGCGCCCAACTCTACGGCCTTCTTCACGATGTCACCGTCGAAAGGCGCAATCAACGACGTATCGCGCAGAGCAATTTCAGCTTCGCTTGTGAGGGCACGAGCGGACTTCAGCTGCTCCTGGGTTGCGTCGTATTGTGCGCGAGCTGAATCGAAGTCCGCCTTCGTAATGCTCTGACTGTCATACAGACGCTTGGCACGGTCAAAATCGAGCTGTGCTTTCAATGCGACCGCTTCAGCAGCCCCCGCCTGCGACGACGCCTGTCGGACCTTATCCTGGTATTCAGCGGGCCGGATGCGAACCAACACAGCGCCGCGGCTGACCCGGTCGCCTTCCGCAATATCGCGCATCCTGCCGTCCTGGCCGCGCACCTGCTTGAGGGATACGACGTATCCTGGAATTCTGAAACCCAATGGAACTTCTGAATCGGGCATCACTACCGCCGAGAAGCGCAGGCCGTCGGCGCTCACGCCTGCCTGCGGGTCAATTGCTTGAGCCTGGACTCCCTGCGGAGGTTGCTGAATGGGCTTTTTCGAGCCACAGCCGGCTGTGACCAGCACCAATAGAAACATTGCGATTGTTGTCTTCACGTTTATTCGTCTCCCATCGCTTTTCGCAACTCTGCCAGGGCACTCCAATAAGAGGAGAGCGCCTGCTGATACTGAAACTCTGTTTCGGAACTTCGAGCCTGAGACTGCAGAAGATCTCTTATGAGCGCTGCTTGCTCTTTATATTTGTTGCTGGTAACGCGGAATTCCTCGGCTGCGGCTTCGTGACCCGTACGGGTCGCTTTCAGCAGCAATGCGGCTTCTTTCCACCTGCGATAATTCGCTCCGACCTCGACCGTAATCTGTGATTCGGTCTCCCGTAATCCGTTGCGAGCTTGC
This sequence comes from Terriglobia bacterium, assembly GCA_020073565.1. Taxonomy (GTDB): domain Bacteria; phylum Acidobacteriota; class Terriglobia; order Terriglobales; family Acidobacteriaceae; genus Acidiflorens. Next base: position 48,503 of record JAIQEY010000024.1, on the reverse strand, counting down.
TCGACCGTCTTCGTTTTCTCGACAACCTGATTGTGACGGCGCCCCCAATCGAACGGTTCCCAGGTAAGCAGAAATCCGGCTGTGGCGACGTTCCCCGGAAGCACCTTGACGTTGTCCAGTCCCTGATATCTCATCGACAGGCTGAGGTCCGGTATGTATTCCGCCTTGGCCAGCCGACGGTCGTAGTTGGCTTGCTTCTCCTTAAGTTGTGCGGTCCGAATCTCAGGCCGGGTGTATGCAGCTCGCTCCCGTGCGGCTTCCAGAGTCAGAGTTGTGTCGTCCTCTTCGGGCAGAGGATTAACCCGAAAAGGAGTCGCCACGTCCCTCGCCATAAGCTGGTTTAAGTGTTCGTGTTGTGTGGCGAGCCCATTCTCGGCGACCGACAAGTCGTACTGCGCTTTGGACAATCGCGCATCCACCTCCAACACATCCGCCCGCAGCACAGTCTTCTGAGCTTCGTGCTCGGCCGTGACTCGCTTTGCCTCTTCCAGGGTCTTCACCGCTTCTCGCGCTGCGTCTACGCCCGCCTGTGTCGCCACAAGCTCGAAATATGCGCTCCGCACCTCGGCCGTAATCTTTTGACGCTCAGCCCGTACGTCTTCTTTAGCGATGTCGCGCCCAAGTTCTGTCGCACGAATTCCCAGTCCGATTTTGTACTGCTGAGACAACGGCTGATCGAACGCGCCGGTGACGTAGGTCGTGAAGCGCGAGGGGGTACGAATCTTTGTGTCTTTTGATGGAATCGGGCCGACGTTCGGATAAGTGCCGAACACGCCTTGCTCGAACGTGAAGTCAAAGGAGTGCAGCAGCTGGCCCCCTAGGACGGCAAACTGAAACTGTGGCAGCCGCCGGGTGCGCATCGTGCTTACGCGGAAATCGAACTTTTCGGCTTCAAGGACCGAGTTCTTCACCATGCGGTTGTTGTTCACGGCGGTGGAAACTGCATCGTCCAGCGTGAGCAGTGGAGCCTCCCGGGCTTGTTGAGCAAGCGATCGGATCGGTGATAAACCGATAGCGATCGTGATAACCAGTAAGAGATATTTCGATTTCATGATTGTTCTGCCTGTGACCTGGTTGAGACCCGACGGCGCGATCAGCGTGACCACATCGTTGTCGCTCGTGAGTACAAGGTGCAATTGCCCGACCAACATCGCGGCAGCTGCAAGTTATTGAATCGGCTACGCAAGCAGATCATAGTGCCCAAACCGGCCCGCCGCGCCAGATGGCACTGCCCACATGTGGGCATTAGCCAGCGGGAAATCTTCAGCAGCAACGAGACAAACTGCGTCCTCGAGCCCGGCGAGTGGAGAGATGAGATCGCTCGATGAGGCTGTTGAAGTGCGACCAGCTGAATCGGTGAGGTCATAGTCAGCGTTGATAGAGCCGGCAGGCACCACTTCAGTGTCGTAATCCTCTGCCCCGGTCTCGGCCCGTACTTTGTGCATATCAACGTCGCCCGCTTGTGCTTTGATCCGTTCGACCGCAGCGATCAAGTCTTCGATCAGTGTCCCGGTGTACATCGTTTTACCTTTTTCTTTAGCTCTCACGCGCCAGACATGCCATCCGCGGCACACGACATCACTATGCGGGGCTGGCTTTGGTTGAGATGTTGAGGCGACGCATTTTGTTCTGGAGAGTGGTACGCTTCAATCCCAACCGTTCCGCGGCTCCGCCCTTGCCCCCGACCTGTCCCGATGTGGCTCTCAAAGCCTCGATAATTACTTTGGTTTCCGCTTGTCGAAGAGTAGAGGTCGAGCCTGTCGCCAAATCTATCTCTGACGAGGTGCGAAGCTCCGCCATCGGGACCTCCAACTCGTCACCGCGTGTCAGAATGACGGCGCGTTCGAGAAAGTTCGCCAGTTCTCGGACATTTCCTCGCCAGGAGTGGCTCGTCAGAGCCTGCATCGCCTGCCTGGGCACCGACTCAATCCGTTTTCCCATCCGTCTGCATAGCTGCGAAACAAAATAGTTCACCAGCAGCGGAATATCCTCTCGTCGTTCCCGAAGTGGAGGGATCTCAATTGGGAACACGTTCAGTCTGTAGAACAGGTCTTCGCGGAACTTTTCCTCTCGGATCATCGACGTAAGGTCGCGATGGGTCGCGGCGATGATACGAACGTCAACGTGGATCGTCTTCGTGCTTCCCAGGCGCTCGAATTCCTGCTCCTGGACCGCACGCAGCAACTTGGGCTGCAGCTCCAGGCTGATATCGCCGATCTCGTCGAGAAACAGCGAGCCCCCGTCCGCCAGCTCGAATCTGCCCTTTCTTTGCATCAGGGCCCCCGTGAACGCTCCCCTTTCGTGCCCAAACAGTTCACTCTCCAGCAGCCCCGAGGGGATGGCGGCACAGTTCATGCGCACGAAGGTGCGATCGCGCCGGGAACTGAGATTGTGAATGGCCCGTGCGACCAACTCTTTTCCCGTGCCGGTCTCTCCGTGGAGCAGTACGGTGGCATCCGTATCCGCCACGATGGAGATTTGCTCCCGCACCTTGTGAATGGCTGGGCTGTTGCCGATGATGCCTTCAAAGCAGTACTCAGAGCTCATTTCTGACTCCAGATACAACCCCTGGTGTGGTGGCCGAACCACGTTAGGAAGACTTGTTTTTGCAAGGCTATCTAGGTCGGTGAAATCAACAGTCGCGTACGCCATAATCGCCTCCGTTACCCTTCACACGTACAGTGTTTTGCAGGTTTGTGTGGGAATGAATGTCATATTTCCTCTCAAGCCGCAAAACGTGGATACCAGCTAAGCTGATCTCTTTGCCTGTGGGCAAAACTCGATGATTTTTCCGGGTTGCGCCTGAGCCACCGTCCTGAACGGTTTCCGAAAGTTCTTCGGTATGTAGAACTCAATCACTTTTGCCATGACAGTCTCCTGGACCCTCGTGAACCTCGGTGCGCGGGGCTGCGACAGATCGTCCGTTCACCTTTGTCGGTCGCTATCAGTGCGGGTGCAACATTCATTGCAGCCATAATGAGAACTTCGGCGAGTGTGAACGTACGGCAGGTTTCAGCAGTGATGCGGAACATAGCTAATTGCTCCGATCTGCGCTGTCTTGGCCAATCGGTTCCAGACGGGGCGCGGGATGGCGCGGTTCCAGGTTGGGATAGTTCGGGAAGATGAGCCGTAACAGTCTTTCGGAATCTTCCAGACGCATAAAGCCGGTTTGTGTGGGGATGTACGTCATACTCAGCGCTCCTTATTCAACCTTCTTGGCTTGAACATGCGAGCCATTATGCAACGAGTTCATTTTGCGGACGACCCCACATCGGGGCAAATCGGAAACTCTTGGGGAGCGAATGTCACCCTCTTCTGAGGCAGGGAATTTGGTATGTGGAGGGTCTCTTAAGGAGAGTTAGAGGTTGTTCTTACGGGGCGGAGCTTCGATGCGCCTCCATCCGAAAAGGCGAGCATCGATGGAGAACAAACCTGGTCCTAACATTGCGAGAGCGGCACCGGCGGTTCCTAGCAGCAGCCAAACCCATTTGTCTCCGGGTAGCGCAAACATCTTCCAGATTTCAATCAATGCTATGTAAGTTCCCACGATGGGAGTCCACAAGCCTGCGATTAGCAGGATTCCCGCTGCCATCAAGAGCACAGCGGGAATCGTCACGTTCATGGGCGGTGGATCACTCCACACCCTCAAGCTCGCACGCACAACCAGTGCAGAGCCGACAACTAAGCGCATGAGAAGCAAACCCGTTCCGGGCCAACCACCAGCGAATGTGGAATATAGACGCCGCAAAATGCACCTTCTGGACACTACTAGATTGTGACGTTGTGAAGGCGAACCGATACCCCAAATAGAGTTAGGATGGTCACTCTTTAGGGGTCTTGCATTTGCGGCGCGGAGGCAAGCTGGTGGAAACTACAGCTCGATGATTCCTCGCTTCAGGCCGATCGTTACAGCGTGAGTTCGATCGTTGGCGCCCAATTTCGAAAGGATGCACTTCACTCGACTCTTGACCGTTTCCTCTGTGATTGAGAGCTGATCCGCAATTTGCTTGTTCGCATTCCCAGCTGCGATCAGCCTAAGGACAAGGATTTCTGCTGGCGTCAGGGCGTCATCCGTTGCATGCTCGGCGATCTGGTACGAGGCCTCCGGAGAAAGGGTCTTCTTTCCGGTGTGGACGGCACGGATCGTCTCCAGCAATTCCTTATGCAACGTATTCTTGAGCAGATAGGCCTGCGCGCCGGTCTTGAGCGCACGCAGAATTTGCGTGTCGCCTGCGTACGTCGTCAGCACAATCACTTTTGCGTCGGGAAATTCGTTGCGAATCGCAATGAGCGCATCGATGCCGTTCATCTCCGGCATCTGCAAGTCCATCAACGTGACGTCCGGGTGGTGCGTTCGGAATTGCTGAATGGCATCGCGACCGTTGGATGCCTCGCCTACCAAAACCATATCGGTCTGAATGCCAACCAGACCGGCGATCCCTTGGCGCACGACTGGATGGTCGTCAACCGCAAGAATTCGAATTTGCGAAACGCCGGCATTCATGACCCGTATCCTATTTCATGCCTTCGCCTTCGTGGCAAACTTTCGAGACAACCAGGAACCTTGCTGAGCCGCCGCATACGCGGCGGTGGCAGGAACGCGCAGTTCCACTTCCGTGCCAGCATCGACTTCGCTCCACACCACTAGCTTACCTCCGATAAGAGTTGCGCGTTCCCGCATTCCAGGCAAGCCGTAGTGACCCTCACTGCCTTGACTGGAGAGAATCGCTGGGTCAATGCCTTTTCCATCGTCCCGCACGCGCAATCGGAACTGCTCGGGGTCGTAGCGGATTTCCGCTTCTATCTGCCGCGCCTGGGCATGTCGAAAGGCATTCCGCATCGCCTCCGCGGCAATCTTGTAGACCTCGTCACGAAGAATCGGATGCAGATTTCGGGATTCGCCCTCAATGGATACGCGGAATGCTGCCGGTCGATGATTCCCTGAGTCGGTGGCGAGTTCTTCTCCCAGCGTACTTATAGCCTCTGCGAGATCGTTGCCTTGCACTGTGGAATCGCGCAATCCCTGCACGGCATCCCGGCCTTCGGTGATCGCGTCGGCGGCCTGCTCGATCGCGCTTCCTAGCTTCTCTTTCGCCTCCATTGGGCGCTCTGGCAGCAACTGGAAGACGGTCTGGAAGCGGAGCAGCAAACCGTGGAAGCTTTGCAGCAGTGTGTCGTGAAGCTCCCGCGCAATGCGTGTGCGCTCGCTGACGCGCGCCTCGAGCGTCATATCGAAGTGATGTTGCAGTTGCCGGACACGGAGCTGGTAGCCCGCCCACAGCAGCAACAAAAAGAGGGCTCCGCAGAGAGCGCGGAACCAATTTGTCTGGTAGTACGCTGGCGCGACGGAGAAAGCCAGCTTGGCTGCGGTTTCGTTCCAAACCCCATCGCTATTCGCGGCGGTCACGCGGAACGTGTACTTCCCGGGCGGCAAATCCGTGTAGAAGGCCTGCCGGCGCGTACCGGCCTCATGCCAGTCGTAGTCATAGCCGTCGAGTCGGTAACGAAACTTCACTTTTTGCGGAATCGTGAACGTCGGCGAAGTGTAATCAATCTGCAGGTCGCGAGGGTGCGGGGCAAGTTTGAGGTTATCGATTGCCGCCAGTTCCTTGCGATCCACGATGACCGAGTCGATGTGTGACGACGCAGGCAGTGCGGCTTGCGAGAGTCTCGTGGGGTCCATCATCTGCACAACGAATCCGGTAGCAAACCAGACTCGCCCATCAGGGGATACATCCGCTGATTTAATTCCGAATCGCCACGGCCGTGCTCCGTCCAAGGCGTCATAGAGCCTTGTTTGCATCACGGTTTCGGGGTTTGCCCACCAGCGTTGAAGCTCGGAATCGGGAAGTTGGACGATGCCACACTCCGCGAGCAGCCACCAGCTTTTGCGTTTGTCCTCAATGAAAGAATAGATCGCGTTGCACGGCAGCCCGTTTTTCGTCGTCATCCGTTGCGCTTTACCCTGCCGCAGTCCGACGAGCCCGTCATCGAAAGCTGCCATGACGGAACCATCTGCCTGAACAATGAGGTGATTGACGCGGAGATTGGCCGCAGAACCGGTTGGAAATTCCTTCTGGACGCCGTCGCGAAAGTGGACAAGCATGCCGTTCTTCAGGCGAGGACCAATCCAAATCCCTCCGTGCGGATCCGGCGCAATCAGCCCCATTGGGACTCGCGACGTCGGAAATTCTTCACGCACTTGGAAATCGCGTATTCGTATCAGCTTTCGAGAAACACCTGAGCACACGGCCCAGATGTTGCCATCGACATCCTCTGCCATCCCGAGTATGAGCCCCAGGGGCTGATGATCTGGTTCGGAGATACGGCGGAAACGTCCTTTCTTGAAGACGTACAAACCGTCGTAAATTCCCATCCATAGATTGCCCCTTCGATCTTCGAGCATGTACGAGACCTGGTCACCGGGGAGGCCATGTCCGCTTCGAATTGACGTGACGCTCCCCTTCTTGATTCTGTCGAGAGAGCCGTTATTTGCAACCCAGACTGTACCATCTTTACTAGCCAGGACCCCTACCGCTTCTTCTTTTCCCAACCCCTCGGAGGTTGAGAACGTAATCACCCGCGGATCACGGAAGCTGTCGATTCCCTTCGTTGTCGTGACCCACAGAATCCCCTCCCGGTCTGAGAATAGATCATTCACATAATCGCTGGATAAGCCTTCCGCCTGCCCATAGTGCTCCACAACATCCCCGCGTATGCGGAACAAACCATTGCCGAGAGTGCCTACCCAAAGGCTTCCGTCACGATCAAAGGTCAAAGCGAAAACGGCGAGCTTGCTGCCATCGAATCCCGGGGCGACGTATGACGTGAAAACGCCGTTCTGCAGTCTTCCAAGTCCTTTCCCGGGTCCCTGAGGGAGTAAACCGACCCACAAGGAACCACTCGAATCAATCGCGAGTGCATTTACGCCATCGCCACTATTCGTTTTCAGCGCTTCAATCGGATAAACCTCCGAAACGCCCGCATGCCAGTGCACAACGGCTCTTTGCCCCCCAAGCCAGAAACCGCCCTTCCCGTCGGCCAACAAAGCTTGGCCGCCCGTAGGGAGGGGTATCCCATCGGATTCTCCGAAACACTTAACCTCATGGTCGGTAACATGGCAGAGCGGGGCTTGCAGATTGAAACCCGCATCCAGCGTCCACAACGAGCCATCAGGGGCTTCGCTAATGTTGGCAGTCCTGAACTGTCCTTCCAGAGCGAAATGAGAGATAACCATTCCACCTTTCAGGTGAAAAACCTCATGCTCTGCTACTGCCCAGAGTCCACTCGCGTGGTCGCTATGAACGCTCACGATGTGATCGATTGTCCTGCCGTCAACCGGTAGCATCCACGGAAGAAACCGAATCCCGTCAAACCTGTACATGCCTTGCGAAGCGGATGTGAACCAGAGAAATCCATCGGAGGTCTGCGCAACCGAAAACATGCCGGCCGGTAGAGACCCATCTTGGGTTCGCCAAGCCGTGTGCATGTACTGGGTGAGGCGCTTGTTCGGATCGAGGGCGTGAACCCTGCCTACCAAGAACAGTATGGACGTGAGATGACAGGCCAATGCGGCCGCAATCGCGATGCGCCACCTGGGACGAAGAAGAAGTGGTCGCGGAGCTGTCTGTTCCATGTTCCTGTCCGAACAGAGCCTAACACTCTGGTCCCGTTCACATGCGCTCAATCCTGCCCCAACGACAAGGAACTGTCAAAACACTCCCTCTGCGAGAACGCAGTCTCTCAATGCCCAAATATGGGCAAAGTGTGACCCTGGTCGGTCACCTCATCATATCCTTAGCCTTTCAGAGATGGACTAGGCAGCAGATATCGGTAGTCAGACGGATGGAATTCAACGTGCCTCTTCGTCTAGCACCAGGAGGAACCTGATGCAGGAAGCAGACGTGTCCATCCAGGAGGATGGGCAACTCAGGGTCGCCGACTACGATGCCGCCGCTCGCGAGATGCAAGAGGTCCTGTCACGCCGCCTGCCGGCCTTCCATCGGGTCGCCTACCGGGTTCTCGGGAATACGGAAGATGCTGAGGATGCAGTACAGGATGCACTATTGGCTGCCTACGTGAACTTGAAGAAATTCAGGGGGGAGTCGCAGATGTCCACATGGCTGACAACAATTGTAAGCAACTCTGCCCTGATGCATTTGCGGAAGCGATCACGACTCCAGCATATTTCTCTCGATCAAACGTTGGGTGAGGAGCAGGAATCCACGTTATCCCGGTATTTGGCCTATCACGGACCTAGTCCCGAAGAGGAGTATCGAAATTCCGAGGTCGAGCGCTATTTGAAACATTTGACGACGAAACTCTCCCCCTTGTTGCGCAAAACGTTTTGGCTGCGCGCAATTGAGGAGCTTTCGATTCGCGAGACGTCTCTCGTCCTCGGGATATCGTGCGAGGCCGCCAAGGCTCATGTGTTCCGCGCACGGGCAAAGCTCAAGCGGATGATGAATCAACGGAGACCGTAGTGGTTCCGGCGGCCGCAGGATTGGCTGTCCCATTTCCCCCGACGAGGGACAGTCGACTGAGTCATACCGCTGTTGGGACGTAGTCGCAAATCAGAACCGTCAAATCATCGTCCTGCTTTCCCGACCACCGCTGGACGGAAGAGATAATCGAGTCTGCCGCCATTGCAGGGCATAGCACTCTGGTCTTTGTCAGCAGATCGTTAAGCGTATCCTCCCCGAAGAATTCTCCCACCGCATTGGAGGCCTCCAAAATGCCATCTGTATACATCACGATTCGATCGCCCTCTTCGAGTTTGTGGATGACGGTCGAGTAGGTCGCGGAACCGAACACAGCCAGCATCAGCCCGTTCTCTTCAATTTGTCTGACACCTCCATTCCTCACAAGCAAAAGAGGTGGATGCCCTGCTGCCGAGTACCGCAGTTCTTTCGATTCTGCGTTCAGGTGGACGTAGGCTGCCGTGACGAACTGGTTCTGTGTGTTGCCCAATAGAGTCGCATTCATGGCGGAGAGGAACTGGGAAGGATCGTCTGCAACCGCTCGTTGCGAAGCTGCGGCGAGCTTGACCATCGAGGCAATGAGTGCGGCGGGGACCCCGTGCCCCGAAACATCCGCAATCAACATCCCGACGTGGTGGTCATCAGCGATGATGTAGTCGTAAAAATCGCCTGCCACCGAAGTCATGGGCACATACCGCGCGGCTCCGCGGAAGTTCGTTGACGTGGGGAATTCATCCGGAAGAATGGATAACTGAATACGCCGAGCTACCTTCAATTCATTCCGGATTTCCTTTAACTGTTGATCCCGCCGCAAAGTGCTGGACGTAGCGACATAGCCCAGAGTGCTGAGAAACGCGGCAAATCCGAATGGCTCCAGTAAGGGCAAGGAAGGGGAGAACAATTTCGCCAGGTTCTGCCACACCACGAAAACAATAAAGATCAGCAAGCCCCAGCGAAGTACGGCGAAATCGGCGCCTTCAAGACCCCTGTTCCCGGTGGATCCTCGCGCCATGAACCGGATGAGAAAGAACCCGGAGGCGCCAATCACGGCGATGCTGTTCATTCGCTCGAAAACGCCGGCATTGCCAAATACCAGTGTAGCCGCGGCCAGTACGGCGCCCAGAGCGACGACGGCGTAGGCAACTGCCCGTTCGAACCGTCTGGGCCGACCCAAGGAGACAAGGAATAAGTACGCGGGAATCAGGAGGACGTAATCAATGGCTCCGCGCAATCGTGTGTAGTAGATCGAATCCTGTTCCGCCATTGCAAGTAACGACGAGCCAATCCAGAGCCGGAGCCCGTATAGGGCAGCAAACAAGGCGAAGAATATGAGGAGGGACTCGCGCTTGCGGCGATGAACGGCGAAAGCAGCGGACACGATGCCGACAGCTACGAAGGCCGCGCCTAAGAAAAGATACGGAGCATCATGACGGAATGCGCTCCAGACAACCTCGGCCTCGGCCTTCACTCGAGCCACCATGCTCAAAATTCCTCCACGACAAGCTGTCCCACGGCAGCGATATAGTTACCCGCATTTTGCTTACTCGCCATGACCACGTGGCCAGCGTCGAGTTTGGAAGCGGCGGCAATTACCGCGACCTTATCAATCCGCGTATTGGCTTTAACTTGGACGGACTCCACAATCGACTGCAGCCCCAGCGCTATTCCACCTCGAACGCGAGAAATTGAAACTGCCCCTGACGCTCGATCCGCAATACCGCCGCATCGCCCGGCTTGAGCTGCGCGACCGCGGATTGCAGGTGCTCGACCGATTCGATCGGGGTGCGATTGAGCGAGTGGATGACATCTCCCGGGCGCAGGCCAGTGTCGACGGAATTGAAACCCTGCGCTTGTCCAACGACGACCACGCCCCTGGCGATGCGCATACCCGAAAGCAGGGAACGCAGTTCACGATCCAGGGTCACCCCGAAGATTCCCAACCGCTCGATACGGTTCTTTACCGGGTCGGCGACATCTGCGAGCTGGTCGATGCGATCTCGCGCCTGGACGGCAGGAATTTCGAACGACAGCTTCTGCGTGCCCCGCAGCGCATCGACTCTCAAGATCTTTTCAGGCGAGTGCAGATAGAGAGCCTTGACGAATCCGGCCAGGCCCGACACCGGGTTCCCGTCTATGGCCACGATAATGTCCCCGGGCTTGATGCCGGCCGAATCGGCTGGTCCGGGCCGTACGAGATCGGCAATGACCACGCCCCAGTCCTGTGTCAACCCGAGGCCTGCGGCCATGGTGGGTGTGACAGTTTGCACGACCGCTCCAAACTCTGTGCGATATACTCGCCCGTATTTTCTTAGACTCTGATACACGAAATCCACGACGCGGGCCGGGATGGCAAAACCGAGGCCCTGATAGCCGCCATTGTTGGTCAGGATGAAGGTGTTGAGCCCGACCACGGCGCCGGTGACGTCGACCAACGGTCCTCCGCTGTTGCCGGGGTTTATGGGCGCGTCGGTCTGCAAATACACCATCGGGTTATCGGGATCGGGTTGCCGCAAGGCCGAACTGATGACTCCCATGGTCACCGAGTTCTGCAGACCTTCCGGACTGCCGATTGCAAACACAAGTTCCCCCGGTTGCGGTTCGCGTTCCAGATTGAATCGGAGTGTAGGCAAATTGCGGGCATTGATTTTCAGCAATGCCAGATCCGATTCTTTTTGCGATCCAATGAGCTTCGCATCCAGCACCCGCACATTGCCGGGACCGGACGACACGTCGGAGGTGTTCGCCGGCACGGGCAGCACAACTCGGATCCGCTGCGCCCCTGCGACCACGTGCAGATTGGTCATGATGTAACCGTCAGGATCGACGATCACTCCCGAGCCGATGGCGTGCTGGCGCACGATGAGCGCAGCGTCCTTGGGATCGCTCTTCTCGGACACGCCAAAACCGCTCACCTCTATCTGAACGACGGCCGGAGAAACCTTGCTGGCCAATTCCTTAAGCGAGCCGCTTAACTGCGTGAGCATATCTGCTGGAAGGCGTGGGACAACCTGCTCAACGGCATGTGGCTCCGTTGCCGGCTTCACTGCCCGCTCTTGGCAAGCGGCTCTAGCCGAGAGAATTGCCACGCAACCTGCAATCATCAGGCGCCGAATCATGCGCTGACGCCTCGAATTTTCGTAAGTCTTTGCATGCTCAGTTAGCCCTCCCATTGCTCTTCCATCACGGTGCCATCGTTCTCGAGTTCGTACACATTCGAGGCGCAGCGGCCCAAGAGCCCAACTTCTGCAGCATCTGCATCGCAGACGCAGGCGTAGCAGGAGTGACCCTGGGCATTGCTTTTTCAAGAAATGCTTTGGTTTCGCGGCTTGTGGCTCACCAGGCTGTTACTTGCCATCCGAGCCCGGCGGGAACTTCTTGAACATCTTGGCCAAGTCCTTATCCAGGTTCTTGATAGCCTTGTCGGACTTCGTCGGGAGACTCTGGTCTGAAAGCCCCCACCACACCATTCTCTTGGAGTTGGGGTCGGAGATTTCGATTATGAGAGTGCCGATGGCATAAGTGGATTTAGTTGCCGTCGCATCACCGAAGGCCGGGCCTCCGCCCCAGCCTCCCCACGGGCCGAACCCGCCGCCCCAACCGCTGGCATTGACGTGGACGTCTTGTCCCAAGCGAGTGATTCCGAATGCATGCACGACGAGATCTCCACCGGATTCAACCTCCTTCAGGCCTTTTGCCGCGAGCTCGCTGTCAATTGCGTCTTTCACACGCTGGTCCCACATGGCGTTGGCCGTCTCCACGCTTTCCCAGGAGTAGGTCTTGTAGTTGGAAAAATTGGCCTTACGATCGTAGTCGGTAATGATGGTGGCGCCGGCTACTCCGACGAGCATCATTGCCAACACAATCAAGGCCGAACAAGTACTGATCTTCATCTGTCTTCTCCATTACATTAAATTTTGCAGTAGCATTATCGAGTTCTTGCCCCACAACGGAGCCCAAACGCCGGATGCTCTGAGCCAACAATGCCCCTTAGTCGTCGCTAATGTGAAGGCACGCATTGTGCCAAAGCGAGAACAGCAGTAGAGACTGAGCAATCTTCTTGCTTTCAGGAACTTAGCGGCCGCGGAAATTCAGGCCCTTGCGTCTGTCCGCAGAGGATGTGCCTGCGATGGGGCATGGAGCCGATGCTCGGGCATTTGAGGCACTGCTCCAAAATGAGGACCAATAAGAAGGTTCAGTTGCTTGAGTTGTTGGAGGGGGCGAACTGCACCTGAACAGCGTTGGTCTGGTTTGATTTGGAAATGTCGACTGAAACCACATCAAGATTTCCGTTCGCGTCACGAACTTGAACGCTGCCTGTTGTTTCCGTGTCCGACGATACCGTTCGCGTATTTTCCGTGCTGATCACAACGACTCGTAGTCCGGCACGGGGATCTCCGGGATTGGGCTGCTCGACATGCTGAACGCTGGTTTGCTGGCCGTTTGAACCTGAACTCTGTATCTTGGTCTTGCGCTGAACCAGGTGCAGCTCGCCGTCGCGGGTGGTTCCAGGCAGATCGATCGAATAACGACCGGTTGTGTTCCGCTCCTGCCCGGAACCATTCTCCAACTCCGTGCTAACGGTTCGTGAGACTTCGCTCAAGTTGCCTTCATAATCGAGCCGGGAGACGCGTTCGTCGGTCGTACGGTTCTTTCCGTCTTCTTGGATCGTTCCCCGCCGCACTTCGGTGACTTGCCAATTTCCGCTGCCATCGAGTGTTCGGGTCGTCTGACCGTATTCCGTGTTGTTGCCGACGCGATTTCGATGCTCCTCGATCTGTGCGGCCGCCTCGAACCCACCATTAATGCTGGCCTGCAACACCTGCGTCTTCGTCTCTTCGACATCGGTGCTTATTCTTCTTCTTGTCTCTGCAATCGTGCGCTGAACCTGCTCCAAGTTGCCGTTGAGATCCGCCCGCGAGACAGTTCGTACTGATTTTGAGCTGCCGCCGGGAAGAAAGTGCGTCTCCTCTTCTGTCACTTGCACCAGTTTCTTTCCTCCGTTGGCGTTCGCGGTATAGGTGCGGGTGACTGTTCGCACGGTCGAGGAGTTAATCCGCACAGTCTCTTGTGAGGACTCAAGAGAAATCTCGTATCGTCCATCGGCCAGACGATGCATTGTCGATTGTGTGTCGGATGTGCGATCACCGCTCTTGGTGTGGCTTTCGACATAGCTTACCGTTCCGATAGCGTCGCGCGACTCGCCGCTCCTTGTCCAGGACTGATCGGAATCCACCGATTGGGCATTGAGGGTCTGCCCCCAAAGCGCAGCGTTACAACACACAATAATGATGGAAGCGAGAAACAAGACACAGCGGTAGCGGGTGAAAACTGTGGAGCGTTGCTTTGGCGAGATGGCGGAAGTATTCGCGAAAAGCATGTTTTACAATCGCCGGCGGCATTACAAGACCACAGGCGCACATAGCAGTTTGCATTCGGTTGGCCAAACGCATTGCCCACAACTCTCAAGAATCAAAGCCGTTTGTGTGTCAGACCACACGAGGTTGTGACCATATGGAGGCGCTGCCCGAGGAGGGGCAGGTTCATCGGGGTATGATCACCCGTATCAAGCCCCCAACGCTTTTCAGAGCGTCAACAAGTACGCAGTGGGCGTCTGTGAATGTGAGGGGCGGCCGCGTCAGCCTACTGATTTGACCAAGAGCAGGAAGAAGTCACCGCAAAGAATCCGAATTTCGAGATGTCGGCGCACTCAGGCGCTCATGAACTTCCACTTCATGCCTTCGCCTTGCGGGAAAACCATGAACGTCTCGGTGCGGTCGCATAGGCGGTGCTGCCAGGAACGCGCAGTTCCACTTCCGTTCCCTCATTGACTTCGCTCCACACCGCCAGCTTACCTTTGATAAGTGTGGCTCGTTCGCGCATCCCGCGCAAACCATAGTGTCCCTCGAGACCGCGGCTGGAGAGAACCGCCGCATCAATGCCCTTTCCGTCGTCCCGCACGCGCAGTCGGAACTCATCGTCATAGCGGATTTCAACTTCTACCTGCTTCGCTTGGGCGTGATGGAAGGCGTTGCGCAGCGCTTCAGCAGCGATTTTGTAGATTTCGTCGCGGAGGATGGGATGGAGGTCTCTCGCCTGGCCCTCAACCGCTACGCGGAAAGTTGCAGGTCGATGATTGCTTGAGTCGTTTTCGAGTTCCTCTCCCAGGGTGCTTATAGCCAGCGCAAGATCGTTGCGTTCGACTGTGGAGGTGCGCAGTCCTTGCACCGCATCCCGCCCTTCCGTGATCGCGCCGGCAGCTTGCTCGATTGCACTGTCGAGTTTCTCTTTTGCCTCGATCGCCCGCTCTGGTAGCAGTACAGAAACCGTTTGGAACCGGAGCAGCAATCCATGAAAGCTCTGCAGCATAGTGTCGTGCAGGTCGCGAGCGATTCTTGTTCTCTCGCCGATCCGCGCCTCCAGCGTCATCTCAAAGTCATGCTGCAAGCGCCGGATGCGGTACTGGTAGGCCGCCCATAGCAATACCAGAAAGGCTGTCGCGCACAGCGCGCGAAACCAGTTCGTCTGGTAGTACGCGGGCAAAACGGAGAACTCCAACGTATCGCCCTGCTCGTTCCACACGCCGCTGTTGTTAGCGGCGATTACACGAAACCGGTATGGCCCGGGACGCAGGTTTGAGTACTGTACTTCGCGGTCGTTGATCACCTCTCGCCAGTCGCTGTCCTGCCCTTCGAGCTTGTACTTGAAGTGAACCTTCTCGGGCGCTGCGAGGCTGAGAGCCGAATAGTCGATCTGAACATCGCGAGTTAGCGCTGGCAGACGCAGGCTTGAAACTTTCCCGGGTAAGTTCTGCCAGTAGATCTTGTGGTCGGCCACAATCTGTTCGATGTATACCGGCGGTGGAACTTTGTTGAAAGCCACCTGATGAGGATCGACGAGTTGAATCCCTTCTCCCGTATGGAACCACAGCTTACCGTCGCTGGCCTTCGCGACAGAAGGACCGAAGTAGAGCGCAACCGCGCTGAGCCTCACACCGTCCGCTGCGTCCCAAACCGTCGTTTGAATCCGGCGCGACGGATTGGCGATCCACGCTTCCAGTTCGCTCCGCGTGATGCGTACCAGACCACAGACCGTGTACAACCACAACGCACCATCGTCGTCTTCCATTGACCAATGAATGGTGTCGCAGGGCAAGCCGTTCTTCGTCGTGAGCGTAGCAATTCGGCCGTCTTTGATGCGGCTCATGCCCCCCTCCGTTCCAGCCCACACGGCTCCCTCCCTGTCGATTCGCAGACCAGGGACAACGCCTTTACCCAAGCCCTCGGCGACGGTGTACGACGCGCGGACTTGACCATCCTTGAAATACATCACGCCGCCGTCCGTCCAGAATGAAAGCCAAACTCCACCATGATCACAGAGAATCACCTTCGCTTGTTGGCTGCGTCCCAGAGCGGACCAGGGAAAGTGTTCAACCAAGCGGCCTTTGAGCAAGTGCGTGAGGCCCCGATTTCCGGAAAGCCAGAGGTTGTCGGCCTCGTCTCCTGCGATGGAATACACTTCTGTGCTGGGTATGCCATTTACTGCCACAAATCTGCCGTCCTCGAAATATGCAAGTCCGTGGGCCGTGAAAGCCCAAATGCGCCTGCGATGATCGCAAAACAATGACTGCACCATGTCATCTGGCAGCCCATCCGCCTTTCGGAACGTGGTCATCTGCTCATTCTTCCACCTGATCAACCCACCGTGCGTGGCTATCCAAATGCTCCCATCTGTAGCGGCTATTAACGAGTTAGTATCTGATAGACCGCGTCTGATAGAAGTCGTACTTACCGGAAGCTCTCGAAAGCGGTCGATCCCTCGAGTGGTCCCCACCCAGACATTGCCTTCATGGTCCTCAAAAAGACTACAAATAATGTTGCCTGAGAGGCCATCTGATGTTGTAAACACGTCCGTCCGGCCCTGATGCAGATGGATGATGCCCCGCTCGTGGGTTCCGATCCAGATACCTCCATCGCGGTCGCGCAGCAGTTTATTGGAATTGACATCCCGATCCGAAAGCAGCACGTTTGGATTGCTTGCACTACGAATAGGGTAGGCCGCCAGTTTGTCACCCAGGACCTGCTCAAGCCCTCGTCTACTAATCGCGATTAACACCCGTCCCTCGTCCGTTTTGCTGAGGTCATCGATTCGTACTCCGGGCGTGGCATATCGCGTTGGAGCACCGGGCTTCCATCGCCATAGCCCGGACTCCGCAGCCGCCCACAGTTCGCCGGAGCCGTCCTCCAACAAACTCCAAACGAATGTACCGAACGCGCCGCCCTGCAGGTAACATTCCGCGCGGCCGCTTCGGATTGCGCACAGCCGACCTGCCGGACTTTCAGCGGAGCCGGCCAAAATGCCGGCCCACACTGTTCCCTCGCGGTCTTCAAGCAGCGATGTCACAAAGGCTGGGCCAACCTCCGGGTACTCGGTCAGCTTGTTGCCATTCCAGCTCACAAGCCCGGCAAAAGTGCCAATCCAAAGCGTGCCGTCGCGCGTCACGAGCAGAGCGTAAGGCGCGTTGGGAAGCTTCTGCCCCGTCGGTGGTTGCCAAGGGACAGCGTGAAGTCCATCGAAGCGGAACAAGCCGAATTCAGTGCCGAGCCACAGATACCCATCGGGCGTTTGGGCTATCGCGAAGATCGCGCCTACGGAGAATCCGTCCCGGGCTGTCCACGCAGTGTGCCCGTACTGGCTGACTCCCAGCGACGGGTCCAGAGCCAGGGCGGCAGGAGACCAGAGCAACGCAGCAAGCGTGCTAATCGTGATGAGCGCCAAGGCACGTTTCATTACCATTCGCGATGCTTCAGAGGTCCCGGGTGCGCCTAATGTAGCACTCGCACCGCCGCCTGTCAGTCATTGTAGTTCCAGTCCAGTAGCGGGAATGCGATGCGAGCGCGATAAGGTGAAACGCCCGCAGGCAATGATCGCGAATCCGTTGCAATGCGGCCCGTCAGGTGAACCGGCGCCGATTCTCCTTCATGAGCCGCTGCCCACAATTTGCCGGGCTCGCCGCTCCAATGCGAATGCTGCCCGTATTCGGGCAATCCGGAGGGCAGCATAGGCATACCCGAGCGTAAATCAGGGACTTAGCCGTTTTCTCCTTTGGCATCGAGATTGCAGGTGGTTGAGTCGGTGCTTGAGAGCACAAACCAATGAAACTTGGGAACCTGTTCGACAAAATCTGGGGAGGCCATCGCTACGCGACAGTGGATGACATTCGCAATGTCTTCGGCGATTACCACAACGCACTGCACTGGCTGGCGGATTTCCTAATCGGAGACAAGAAACTCGCAGAGGCGTGCATCATCGACGCCTGCGGGATTGCGCTGACTCAGGGTCCAACCCTTCACGAATGGCTCGCGCACTGGGCCGCTCGAGCTACCGCTCGCTGCGCGTTACAGCGGCAGTACGCACAGATTGCGGAGCTTGCACTTACCTACGAGACCAATGAGCCCATCGTCGACAAGCTTCCGCCGCTTTCAACAGAGTACTTTCAGCTGCTCGTCACACATTCCGAAGTCATTCATGCCCGCCTGGACGCACTTTGCCGATTCGTGCTCGTGTATCGCGGCATTGCCAAGGACTCCAGCGATGCAGTTGCCGCGGAACTAGGCATCAGCCCGAGCGCCGTCGAGCGAGCCTACAACGTTGCACTTGACGCCCTCGATCTCCCGGAGCCAAGTGCCACTGCCAGGCGGAAGGTGCAGACACATGGTCACATCTACCATGAAAGTGTACTGGCCGCCTCGATTGATTGACTAATTTTCACCGGAACTCAGCTGACAATTGAGTAGTCAGCGAAATGAACCTGATGCGCCGGAGCACGCTAGTGTTCACCGCCTAACCAGCTGTAGTAACCGCCATTAGACAGATCACCCCGAGATAATAGCTGCGGCAAGCTCGCAGCAAGGAGGAGAAATGAATCGCTTGCGGCTAAACTGGGAATTAACGCAGGGTGCCGATGGAAGACAGCACCTCAATATGCACTGGAATCCGCCGTCGCAAAGACCGACTCCCATTCAGCTTGAAGGTAAATCAGGCAAAGCGCAGGGACATCACTGAGGATCCGACCATTCCCTGTCGTAGTTGATGTCCCAACAATTTGTGAAGTCACGCGCCACATCATACACGCACGTACGATTGGCGACGCGCGCTGCGAACACTTCCGTTCAGTGGTGATTCGGGACCATCATCAGGACCGCAGTAAGGTTTGTGTGATGAAGTCCTCGCCGGCCTGCATCATGTACTTCGACATATCGAATGCACGGCCCTCCTGATTGAGAGACAAGAGGGCTTGTTCCCGGCTAAGAGAGCAGCCTTGTTCATTGGCCAGTCTTAGGAGATGAGGAAGTGTGATTTCGGCGATCCCTCCCTCGTCTTTTTCTCAGTCATTTGGTTCTATTCCACACTTCTGAGACGACGAGATTGCTGATCCTTATTCAGGAGCTAGTGACAGGTCGCATCGTCCTGGAAGTCACCGCTGGCAAACATCTGTGCAAGAAATTGACCGCAATGCACGATCTTTTGGGCTTCAGGATCGTCCTTGAGTGCGTTTTCGGAGGTCGTCAGATCCACGGCGCTCATGGAATTCCGAGCATCAACAAAACTTTCGGCCCAGGTCTGCACATTGTTCAACTCGTTTCTCAGTAACTCGAGCGCGCGGTAGTCAGAGTCGGTCGACGCTGCCGCCGTGGCCAGTGCGACGCTGTCGGCAGCTCGACCCTGGTACGCGCGAATCGTGCTTCCCGCCATGGCCTTACCCACGGGATACCCATTTTGAACGATCACCTGCAGCATCCCACCCCACTCTCGTATAGATGCCATCGCCTCAATGGCTGCCCGCCTGAACGCGGGGGAAAAGCCGGATTTGCCGACACTGCCGGACGGCTCTGAAGCGCCGCCCGGAACGAGCGTCAGAATGATTCGGTCCTGCTCAAAGTTGAGCGAGCCGTTTGTGATTCGCGCCAAGTCGACTAAGTCGACGAACGCACGACCTTGAGATCGAACAACCTTCGCTTGTCCCGGGTAGCCGTGGATGGATAATACTTCACTCTGGCGCCGCGTTTGCGCCGGCGCCAAGGCCACCATCAGCAGTATCACGGCGATCATGAGTCTGGGCTTTATCATGCAGGGCATCCATTTCCTCCTTGCACACACTATTTTGCTGGCTCGACGTACTGTGCTTGGGTTAACGGAGGAAGAGAGGCCTCCACATTCATGTCCATCAGCAAGTCGATGCGACGCTCCACTTGAAAGAACTTCGTCACTGTGAGTGCCGGAAGCACCTTGTTGAATTTCTTGAAATACTCTTTCTTCAACGCTATCTGACGAGAGTCGCACTCAAACATTCGTTCTGCCATCGATTTGGCCTCGGCATCCGTCAGCGCGGGATACTTCTGGGTATACTCCTTAATCACGACCACGCGGCCATCATCCAGTTTGGATCGTTCGTACTCATACTGCCGATAGATCGGCCAGAATGCGGCAGCTTCTTTATCGCTGAAGTTCATCGCTGCCGTGATAATGGTGGCTCGGTCGGCTTGCATGCCGGCCCTCGCCACCTCGATCGCAGAACTGAGAGTGGGCTCTTGACCCTGAGCGCCGCAAAGCGAGGACAGCGCGAGAATCACGAACGTGATCGTAACCAGCAAGGGCATGCGAACCAATCTCTGCGCTGCTATGCCGCTTGCGTTGTGAGTCATCCATTGACCCAGTGGTGCTAGCTTCGATGGTTTCATGGTTGAAAAGTTCTCCTCAAACACGGAAATAGTTTCCCTGCACTGGTCATGCACGCAGGGTGCCGAATGGGTCTTCACGGCGAAGTCGTTTGTCGTTCAGGATTCTGCGAGAAAGCGCGGCGCTAAGATGCGGTGCTCTGCCCGCCGAGGGGCACGAAGACCTCATCTGGTCTCGACTGAGCGTGGCCGGTGCAAGAGATTCCGATGCGCTGGATTCGCGGTCCTGATTCAGTCTTGTGACTCTCCGGTTTTGTGCTAGGAGGAAGGGGATGCCGTTCAGAGTTCCCCAGTGAGTATCGTGGTAGGCTGCTCAGACACCGACCAGGATGATTTCTTGATCGCTTTGGCTATGTTGCGGGCTAAGTTGTGGGTAGCCCGCAAATTGCTGCCGAAGAAGAGAACGTCGCCGTTCACTGTGTTCTCGAGAACGAGTTTGCCCTCGCGTGTGAGAAGCTCAATCCGCACCCTCAACTTTGTGGCTCCGCTCACGGTGGTCACCGCACGCCGCGTTTCACTTCCAGGCGTGTATTTCACAACTGTTGTTTTCAAGACCAGCAGATTTGGAATCTCGATAGCCTTACGGTCGCCATCGCGGATAACCTGCGTGAATCGCCTTGTCTTGTTCAATTCTTCCAAGAGATTCTCGTAAATCGCGACTTGGAAGGATGGTGCGAGGTCCAAGTTGGCGGGGTTGACCCTCTCCACTTGCACTCTCCATGGTGTGGCAGACCCGCTGCCTGCACCGGAGGAGTTCAGCGCGCCCGTTTGGCCAGATAGCCGACCGGTAAATGCAAACGTAATCGCCACGATTGCAGTCGCACAAGTCCATGAGTATCGTTTACTTCGTTTCATGCGTAACCTCTGCTGTATTCTGCTTTGTAAGCTGCTCTTCGAGGGAAGTGGCGGATACGCCCCTAGCGACTAGTTCATCCCTTACGAGTTCACCTTTTCCCTCGTTCAGCTGGAAAACGGCCCCGTGAATCCCTCCATCCTTGTCCGCGTACTCTAGGGTCAGCGTGTCGTACTTTTTGTGGGCGAAGAGACTAACGACGCGGCCGGCTCCGTACGGAGCCGCAGCCTTGCCCAATTTCATCGGCAATCCGCCGACCTGCTTGCTCTCCGCGCCTAGAAAGACGTCCCGGAGCGAAGCGATCTTTACCCGCGCGCCGGGCTTGCCGGGATGCTGAAACTGCAGCACATCATCTTGAATGGATAGGGTTCCGCCGCAGTTGTTCTTTGCGTCTTCGAAACCCAGGAGATGAGTGGCCTGAACGCTGATGGGAGCGTTCGCCTTCAGCGGAGGAACGGCACTCTGCGCCAATGCATCTTGGCAGAAGCAGAAGAATAATGCCACGATGCTGATAGTTGCGAGGCCGCCGCAATGACGGGCCCTAGGGTTCCATTGAAGAAAATATTGATTCATTCTCCCTCCAAACTCACTGGATCCTCGGCGCCAGATGCATCCCTGCGAAGATCATCGAGCAATGACTCTCCCGCAACCAACGGGAGCTATTCTGGCTTTTGCGACGGTTTTGCAGGCCTTTGGCTTTCGATCGGAACGTCAAACGACCGCCCCAAGATATCGTTGTAAGTGATTGTGTTCTTTCCGACCAGCACGAGCAGGTTGCGACCTGCAAAGTACGTTGGGGCAATTTCTCCCGGTGGTAGCGTGTACAGCACCACGTAGATTGTGTCGCCCACTTTAGCGGAAACGTCATAACTGACGACATCCGAAGCACCAGATCCCGAATTCTGATGCGGTTTGACCTCGGTGATTGTGGCTACCTGATACTTCGATGTGGACTGGCCAAGCACCGTAAGTGTCAGCAGACACAGTCCGATGACGCCGATTAGCCTTCGCATGATTCACTCCTCCCGTCTGACCCCATTGCGACTGTCAACGCAGGACCAGGAGCAACTCGTCGTCGCAACCTGGTCCTTCAACTCACTCGTTCCCGACAATTTGCAACTGCCGTCACCCGGGCTCTCAACATTGCAGCCTGATCGTTGTTTCCCTTCGAACGTGTTTGCCAGGTCAGGCATTCTGCCGCTATCAGCACTGTCCGAAGCAATCCCGGTGCCAAATGGGTGAAGTATTCAGAGGTCGTGCCTTTTCATCGTTCCACGGAATTACATCGCACAAGATTCTCAAGATAGCCGCACTCAATAGTCCAAGTAGCGCCCATATCCGGGCACGTGCCCAAATGCTTGCCGCGAAATCCTTTTTGATAGCGCGAGCAGACTCAGGAACATTGGTCTTTGTCGGCTCTTAGTCGCCGTTCGGTATTGGCATTGATCTTGCACTCTCACGGATGAGAGGCGGCAGCGAGTGGATATGACCGAGACGGACTCCGCAGCAAACCAGCACGGAGAAACAGAGAGCGCGCAAGACCCGCGCCAAGTTTCCGTTTTTTCAGTGGCGCTCGCTGCCCCTCGCATGCTTAAGCGATCTCTGAACTGAGGGAGCGATAATGAAGACCGTTGACACGCTACCGGGTGAATCGAACGCTCGCATCATCTCGTCAATCATTAACCTGGTCTGCCCACAATGCGGGGGAAGGATGGCCCAATTTGAATGTGAAGGGAGATGCGGCAGAAACTGGCTTGCGGAATGGGAGTGGGCCAATCATGTGGGGCGGTTGGTTTGATGAAACCTAATTCTTTCGATTCCGCGGAATGACTGACCTGAGCGTTCCGGACAGGAAGTCCTTTTCCGTACAATAAACGTACAATAAAATCGAAAATGCTGACCTTCTCGGCCCTTTTGCCTTGCTAAGAATCAATATCTTACGTGCTTTCAATACCCTGAATAGTTCAATCTCCGTCCGTTGAACAGCGCTTCGCAAGATTTCGTACAGGAATTTTCAAGGCAAGGCGAACCTGGAGTTATCCTATTTGGCTGGCCCTGCCGCATGTCATCAATCACCAGACCTACCATCGCGGTCAAATCACCACGCTTCTTCGACAACTTGGAATTAAACCGCCAGCGGTTGATTTGTTGATTCCGTTTGATCAACACGCGCTCGATCCCGACCTGTTTACCGATGAGCCGTTACAGCCGAGACAACTTTGTGAGCATGCAGATTAGATCCGGCTGGCTGATTGCTCGGTCCAGCCCTCGGTACCAATAAGAATTCCATGCATGGTTCTGCCCGGACGTATTCAGCTTGCAGATTCGGGGTATCGACCCGCGAAGTGGCCCTTTACTCCGAATTTCTTGCCCGAGAGAATGCAAACCCTCTTGCGTAAACGCTACGCCTTTCTTGGTGCAACATGGCGATGATTCCGAAAATTCAAATCTGTAAATCGCTGAATTCACGAACGAGCAAGCCGGGGAATGAACCCCTGGTGAGACGCCAGGGGCTCTCAAGTCCATCGCTATTGAATCCCTGGTGCGACACACGGGAATCATCGCTGGCCGCTCCGGGGATGAAATGGGTCACGTGTAAGCACTACTGAGCTTGAGTTTGGCAACATTGTCCCGGGAGTGTTTACGCCCGTGCTTGCGAAACACTCGAAGTCGTTCTCGCTCATCGACTGCATCTCGGTTGGTGTCGACCGAATGCAGCGCAACTTTGAGCCCATGCGAAAGCAAGTGGAAGCCTGGCAGAGAAGTGAATTGACGGACGTCACGGCCAAGGTGGTCATTTACGAAGCGTTCGTCGAGGGCAAACTCGAAGCTCCCAAACACCTTGCCCGGACCGTGCATGATCTTTACTTCGAGCCCAAGTACGAGGAATTCCGGCCGCGGACCATTTGGAGTCTCTCGAACGCGTTCACTTCTGCGTTCAAGGACCTGGAGCCTATTCCGCAGTTCAGGGCGACAGCCAAGCTGGGTGAATTCTTGGAGGCCCGGTTCTCACAACCGTTCTAGCATGCAGGGGCGGCGGTATCGCCGGGCCGCCCCCAACTTGTTCGCACGTGTTAGTGGACGGATTCTTCCTGAATGGCACAGCCGCAATCGATCGTCTTACGCTGCTGTTGAGAAAACCTGTGTCCATTCTCCTTTGTCTTCGGTCGATCGCAGGCTGTCGGGCGTTCCCACCTTCTTACGTCTCCAGGGTTTTCGTGAATTTGCGTACCAATTCAAACCCTTCTCGAAGTTCCATCGCCAGACCGCACTCCTTCGCCAGCGCGTCGAACACCGGCTCCCATTCTGTTGGCGGTGGATCAAGTTCCTTGGGCACGTCGTGGGTCGCGCGTTTCATGAACGTTGCATGGACCGCTGCAGCGGTTTTGCTTTTGTCGAGCGTTTCTCCCCTGATCAAAAGCACCATGTCAATAAGGTCCTTGGTTCTGGTGTTTGCACGCTCGCCTCGTGGCAGCGTATACGCATGGAGCTTTTCCGCAAATTGCTGCCCCGCCGAAATAACGGGGAAAGACGGCGGCGCTACGCCCCCGAAGCCAAGCCAGTCTTCGCCCGTGACGATCTCCAGAGGCTCGAGCACTTCGTCCCCAACGCCGACGGACATGAAAGCGCGCAAAGTCTCGTCCATCCATTCGTGCTTGGACGGGATACCCGCTGCCGCCTTCCGGCGCGCCGTCCAGATCCTCTCGCGCTTCTCGGACGAGGAATTCGAAGTAGTCGTCAAAGCGCGTCGCGGCCGCTTCTTGGAGCATGGCACGCACCTCTTCACCCCGCTCTTTCGGATCTTTTGAGAGACGCGTGCCATCGTGCAGCGTCAAGTCGATGTCCTTGGTTGTCCGGGCGGAATGCATCCGCAACTCCATGGCGTAGCCGCCCTTCAGTACCCATGGATACGTCGCCTTCGGCCCCTTCGGAAACATTCGTGCCAGGAAGCGGTCGAACGCCACTTGCCGGCGTAGGCGCTGCAAGTCAGTGCCTTGCTCGCGCGCGCGCGTCTGCAACCGAGTTTCGAGCGCGGCACGAAAGGCGCCGGCTGTCTTGTAGGATTTCGCTCCGTCCATCACGCGGGCTGTCCGGCCAACTCCCGAAGCGAACGCTGCAGTTTATCGTCCGGCATGCGATCGATTTCTCTCCTTCCGATGAGGCCACGGCGTATGGCTTCGTCGACGGCTAGCTTCAGTTGGCTCCGGTCCACGTGTCCGCTACGCAGAAGATCGACGATGGTTCTAAGCGGACGCGTCACGCGGATCCCGTGCATTTCCTGAACTTCGCTGGTGTCGAGGTGTGCCCGGTGAAGCACCAGAATCTCCGGAATCCTGCTATTGCGGCGAAACTCTCTCGGCACGGTCATGTGCAGCTTTGAAGGCATGACGTCCGATAGTTCATGAAGACTGAGAGCCGTGTCATGGCTGTAGGTGCCTTCAGGCACTTCTTGCCGATTTTGGGACCAGAGATACCAGAGCATCAGGTCCGGGCGCTCCGGAGCCGGAAAATCGGCAAGGCGGTAGATCCCGCGGTGCTCACGAATCCAGTTTCCGGCGTTCACATGGTAGGAGTGCGTCTTCTCGGCGAACCCCGACCGAGTGGCTTGCTTGGTGGTGAAGAAGCCCTGCTGGGATTGGGCTATTTCATGGAGCCGTCGCGCGGCTTCTCTATAAGGTCCTGGCATTACATATTCCCCCAACTTTCTTGGGGGATTATGTGCTATCGCTGTGCGCGCAGGCAATAGGCCTCGCGTATCACGTTGTTTTTACAAGGTTTTATAGGATTGGCTATTCCAGCCAGAAGCACAATCCCCAACTTTTTCAGGGAATTGTGAGGCCTGGAAACCTGCCTTCCCGTTTAAGGAGTAAAAGCCATGTTTCAAGAATTGATGCCGCTGCTCGCGCGACGAATCTTGCTGCTCACCCTGTCGCGTGTGGGTGACGAACAGATTTCGGTCAACATCATCCCAAAGCCACTGAAAATCTGATGAGCAGGATGATGGTGCCGCGCTTACCACTGAGGGTCACCGGTACTCCCAAAGAGCTTGACGAAGAACTGCCGCGCCAACTGGCGGAGTTTGTGGAGACTCACCTGGCGTTGTCCTCGTCCTTGAAGAGTGCCAAGGAACAGAGACGGAGGCTGCCGCCAAAGCAGCCAGGGAAGCAGCCAAGAAACCAACGAACTCGAAATCTCGTCAAGAAGCGGACCGGCAAAGGCTCCTGGTAAAGAAATCGCAGCTGACGGAACACCGCTTGCTGTTCGTCGTATCCGCTCTAAGAAATCTCTTCCGTGATGAGAACTTCATCACGTTGCTGCGAGCCGAAGGACTGGAGTCGCTGCCGGCTTACCTTGCGGAAAAAATCCCAGTCGTCGAAAGGGCATGAGTATGGCTAAGCAGGTGTCGATTGCATTTAGCCCCAACGGGGTGGTGGTGCCGATCACAAGCATATTGCCGCTCAAGCAAGTAAAGCCTGGCGTGCGGTCCAGCCAAAAGTATCAGCAGGTTCTATCTTCGGTCCGCGAAGTCGGCATCATCGAACCCCTGATCGTGTTTCCACACAACGGCAACCCTGATACCTATTTATTGTTGGACGGCCACGTGCGGCTTGAGGTCTTGAGGCAGCTCGGCGAAACCCAAGCACGCTGTCTGATAGCTACTGACGATGAGACCTACACGTACAGCCGCCGTGTAAATCGGATGTCCCCGATTCAGGAACACAGTATGATCCTGAAAGCTACTCGACACGGAGTCTCGGAAGAACGAATCGCCAAGGTATTGAAAGTTGATGTCGCCACAATTCGACACAAGCGGGACTTGTTGAATGGTATCTGTAAGGAAGCCGTGGAGATCTTGAAGAATCGACGCGTGTCATTGGAAGTATTTTCTTTGCTGCGAAAGCTAAAGCCAATGCGCCAGATGGAAGTGGCGGACCTTCTGGTAGCGACGCGAAACTTCTCAATGCCCTATGCAAAAGCCCTTTTGGCCGCCACCCAGCCGGACATGCTCGTCGATCCTGACAAACACAAAGTAGTCGAAGGGCTAACCCCGGAACAGGTCGCGAAAATGGAAAAGGAGATGGAAGTCCTGCAACGCGACTTAAAACGGATTGAGGAGTCCCATGGAAATCAAGTCCTCAATTTGGTCCTAGCGCGCGGCTATCTTGCGAAGTTGCTTGGCAATGCGCGGGTTGCCCGCTATCTTGGCCAGCATCACGCGGATATTTGTCACGAGCTGCAGTCGATCTCAGAAAGTACTTCGCTGGAGAACGAGACCTCAACATTGCCTGAGTAGTGATGATAGAAGCGCTTGAAGACACCGCCCGACACCGGATGCAAGTGAAACAGTTGCCCGCAGATGGCGGTGTTCGATCGCCTACAATGCGGCACTCCAGGCATCCGCCGCCGCTCTGGCTGCGGCGGGCTACCGCACTGCGCGGGGCATAAGTCCTGCATCGTCGTTTTGGGGTACACCGGTCAGAGTCTCCTGATTAGGCGCCCGACCAATGCTGGCGGAGGTGGATTGGCTCTTCAGGTCGTTCAGCCATTTATCGGCCCGGTGTACCGCTTCTGCCAGCTCCGGCTGAGACATTGTTTTGCTGAGTGCCTGTGTTCCTTCTTCGATCCGCTGGCGCATCGCGATGGTTGTCGCCCCTGCGATCAGGTACCACATGTAAGCCGATACCGGGTCGAACTGTCCGTGATCCTTCTGGTCCAGCCGTTCCGCTATCTGGAGTTGGGCCGTGGCGAGACCTGCCTCGGCCGCTTCCACGAGGGTTGAGAATCCGCCGTTGGTTTTCCTCGCAGCATTTTCACCTTCAGACTGAGAATTGCTCATGGTGAGGTAGAGCAGTTCGGTGCGGTTCGAGACGCCGATCTTGTCAAAAATGCGAAACAGATAGTTCTTGACGGTATGCGGGCTCAACCCCAGGGAGTCCGCGATCTCGCGGTTCGTTTTGCCCGAGGCCAGAGCTTGAATCACCTGGCGCTCACGCGTCGAAAGCAGATCGACTCCCTTGTGATTGGTGGCGCGCACGACGGGCGAATTGGCAAGGGCATCGAGCGCGAGATCGAGTTCCACGCTGCGCGCCCAGATTTGGCCTTCATGGACGGTGCGGATGCACTTGCACAAACTCTCCAGCCGTTCGTGCTTTGAGAAAATACCCTTCGCGCCGGCGCGAAAGCAGTCGAGGACGTCCTCGGGCTGGGAGGAGTTCAGCAAGATGACGCCCTTGATATGAGGCCTGAGCGCGCGCATTTCCCGCAACACTTCTGGGCCGCGACCGGCCTCGTCGTCCAGGTTGTAGCTGAGGACAGCGACATCGATGGGTACGCGCGCAACGGCTGCCAGCAACTCCGCGGAACCGGACACCGATGCGACCACCTGCAAGCCCCGATCGTTACGCATGGCTTCGGCTAAGAGCTGGCTGTGGATATCGGTGTTGTCGGCGACCGCAATCGTAACAACTTCGGATCTATGCTCGTCGTGCGATGGCATCAGCCCTCCTGGTGATGAATATCGACCGTGGGCGTCGAACGCACCACAAGCCGTATCAGCGATTCAGGGGAGAAAGCACCAGAAGAGGAAAAGCGGTAAATCAAAACCCTAATAAATGAAGCTTATCATCGGAAACCGTTCGATATCAAGAACGAGTTGCAACTCTGCGCAAGATTGTGCAACGGGACCGCCGGTCACGGTTCAGATTTTCCAGCTTCGGGGTGAGTTGCAACTTTGTGTCACGTCCTGCGCTCAGAATAGGAGCGCCGACCTGTCCCTGTCTACTCGGTAAATGGTTGATAAGAAGAACATTAGAGCAGAACGCGCAGCCGAATTCCCGAACGCGAATCGGAGCGGCCAATTCCGGGAATGGGAAACACCACTATCGTGCCAAAGAGGAACGTCTCATGGCCGAATGGCACTTACCACGAGAAGATTCCCCCCAGACGAATAGGTTTGATCGGCCGTGGGCCCTTCCGCCACTTGCGCGGTTTTGCATATGACTTTAGTCTGCATTTGGACGACGAGTTTCCCCCACCCCAAGTCCGCACGAACTTCCCCCCTAAGTTCGCTAGAGTGCCTCACATGCCAATAGGAACGGACCCGACCGATGGGACCCAGAGGGCGAAGCTATGAGTAGCATCAGCCAAAGCTACCAAACTAATTCCGCAGTCGTCCCGTGGACAGGGCAAGATAACACGCAATGGTACGCTCTGCACACGCACGCGCGTCACGAAAGAGTCGTTGAATACCGGCTGCGCGAACAAGGCATGGAGACATTCCTGCCAGTCGTGCAGGAAGTACACCGTTGGAGCGACCGCGAGAAAAGAGTCGAAGTACCGTTATTCAGCTGCTACGTGTTCGTGCACTGCGCGTTGACCGACGAAGACAGGACGATGGTGCATCGCGTGGACAGCGTGCTGGGTTTCGTCGGAGTCCGGGGCGCGGGTGTGCCGATTCCGGATGAACAGATCGACAGCATCCGGACGGTTCTTGAGCAAGCAGCACCCTGGCGCTCGCACCCCTTCCTCAAGATCGGACAACGGGTCCGAGTTCGCGGCGGTGCGCTGGACGGAGTCGAAGGCGTTTTCCTCTCGGAAAACGGAGACCACAGTCTCGTCATTTCGATCGATGCCATCCAGAGATCGATGGCGGTACGGATCGACGGGTACGACATAGAGCCGCTC
Organism: Terriglobia bacterium; assembly: GCA_020073565.1. Lineage (GTDB taxonomy): Bacteria > Acidobacteriota > Terriglobia > Terriglobales > Acidobacteriaceae > Acidiflorens. The sequence goes on along the minus strand of JAIQEY010000024.1, from coordinate 18,750 downwards.
TAAGCAAGCAGAACGCGGCCGATTCACCACTGCAACCATTTCATTCCGCACTTTCCTGGGTTCTTTCGTACCCATGGGTCAAACATCATGATGTACCAACCAGAAATCGAGCGCATCGGCGAAGAACTGTACTTCGTGGCCGCCAGTCCTGCCACGCGCCGGTTGCGGACGCAGGCAGAAATGCTGTCGCAGACCGACGTCCCGGTGCTGATTACGGGAGAAGCCGGTAGCGGCAGGGCGACGGTTGCGCGGCTGATTCACTCTCTTTCGCTGCGCTCCAGCTTCCCGTTCATGATCATGGACTGCGGGGCCGTGAGCGGTGATCTGCTCGAGAACGAGCTGTTTGGTTCCGAGCACACTGGGGTCAGCGGACAGCCTGAGTCCACTGTTGGGAAGTTTGAGCAATGTGCGCGGGGGACGATTTTATTGGAAGACTTCGACGCGATACCAACTGCGGTCCAAGAGCGCCTGTTGAATCTGCTGCAGACACGGGAACTCGTGCGCTGCGGCGGCCGCACGCGCATCCGAGTCGACGTTCGCGTCATGGCGTCCACCGATTGCGATCTGGAAGCGGCGGTCGCCGACAAAATTGTTGACCAGGAACTCTCTCACCGGCTGAGCGTTTTCCATGTGCACGTGCCGCCCTTGCGCGAGCGGCGCGAGGAGATCCCGCTCCTGCTCGGTCACTTCATGAGCCGGCTGACTCGGCGCTACGGTGTGCCGGCAGCGCGTTTTTCAAATGTCCTGATCGAGGCCTGTCAGCACCATACGTGGCCAGGGAACCTGCGCGAACTGGAAAATTTCGTGAAGCGGTTCCTGGCGCTCGCCGACGAGCAAGCGGCGCTGGACGAATTGCGCTTGCATCCCAGCACGGAAATCGCCGAACGTCAGGGACTTGGAAACGGCAACGGGTCAGGTCATTCGAAGTCCGATAGCCATGCGGCGGAAGAGAAATTTTCGCTCAAGCTACTGGTAAAGAATGCGAAAGGCGAAACCGAGCGGAACGCGATCGAGCAGGCTCTCGAATACACCCACTGGAACCGCACGGCGGCGGCGCGCCTGCTCAACATCAGTTATCGGGGACTGCTGTACAAGATCGATGAATATCGCCTGGTTCCTCCGAGTGAGCAGGCTCGCCTGAGCGGGACCAACAACCTCGGCGAAGATAAATAGCGCGGCGATTCGGCAACTGTCGAATGGCAGGGAGGTATGAGGATATGACGGAAAACAAAAAGATACGGCGCGGCCTGCAAGTCCTGGCGCTTTTCGTGCTGGCTTCCGTTGGCGTGTTTGCACAATCGGATCACCCCGCTGGACAACTGGCGCTCGCTGGCGACACCAGTAAGAATGCTGTCGACCAGAGGACCACAATCAAGAGCGGCGCAGTACCTGACGACTCCTACGTGATTGGCGCCGACGATGTGCTGGCGATCAGCGTCTGGAAGGAGCCGGAAGTCTCGCGTTCGGTTCCGGTACGGACCGACGGCAAGATCTCGCTGCCCCTGATCGGAGAACTGCAGGCCGGCGGACAGACTCCGCGGCAACTGGAGCAGGAGATTTCGAAGCGCTTGCAGAGTTACATTTCCGAGCCGGAAGTCACGGTCATTGTGCAGGACGCGAAGAGCCAGCGAATCAATATTCTCGGAATGGTCGCCAAGCCCGGTTCTTATCTGCTGAGCGGTTCGACGACGGTGCTCGATTCGATCGCAATGGCGGGCGGCTTCAAAGACTTCGCGAAGCAGAAATCCATCTACGTGCTGCGCGCGAGCGCGGACGGAACCCAGAAAAGAATTCCCTTCAACTACAAAGAAGTGATCAAAGGCAAGAATCCGGAACAGAACGTCCGTCTGCTACCACGCGATACGGTGGTGGTCCCGTAAGGATCGTTATGAACATCTACCGCCATTTGGTGTTCGGTCTGGCGCTCGTCGGCCTGGCAATGGTCACCGAGGCGCAGAATCCGCCAGCGCAGACAACCGAGAACTCTGGCACGAGCAGCAGCCGATCGGTTCCGCAGCCTGCACTTTCAGGATTGGCAGAGATCGGGGCCGACGTGGCCGGAGACGACACAGTCAGTGACATGCCACAGATTCCAGCGATGCTCGGAGGGAAGGGAACATCGCTGGCGTTTCAATCCGAGATGGCAAGGTCGAATTATCTGCGCGGCGGATTGAATGTGGGAGCGGCGTACGACGACAACGCGCTGCTTGGGACGAATGGCGCTCAGGGCAACACGAGCTACTCGGTCTTTCCGAGCCTTGCGCTCGAAGAGTCGTGGTCGCGGGTGCGCTGGACACTCGCATATGCCGGTGGTTTCACCTTCAACCAGAGGCTCACAAACCAAAATCAAGGATCACACGACCTCAATTTCGATTCGCAATTCCGCCTCAGCCCGCACGTCAATTTGAGGATCGCCGAGAATTTCGCGCTGACGACCGGGTTCTTCGACGGTGGAAATGGCGTCGCGGTAAGCGGGACGGGTGGACCGAACGCGAGTCTGATTACGCCCCTCGCTACGCAAAGAACAAGTTTGACGACTGCGGGAGCGAACTATCACTTTGCCCTGAACGACGTGATCGGGGCCAGCGGCTCGTTCTATGACATGCACTTCACCAACGCCCCGGCCGACTCGTTGCTGGTGGACACGCGGACGGCGACCGGATCGGCGTTCTGGCTGCACAGGATTTTCCGCCACAATTGGGCAGGTGCGAGCTACAGCTATGAGCGGCTAACGTTCGATCCGAGCGGCGGCGAAACGCTCGTGCACAGCTTTGCGCTGGTCGACACGATTGGCCTTTCTCGCGGATTCACATTCAGCGGCTTCGTCGGGCCCGAGTACTCTGACAATCGCGGGTTGGTACCAGGCGCCGACACGATTTCACAGTTCCACAATTGGTCGGTTGCGGGTGGAGTCGAGGCTGGATGGCGGTCTGCGCGAACCAGCGTGTCGACTGGATATTCCCGGCGCATCACTGACGGCGGTGGTTTGCTGGGCGCGGTTCGGTCCCAAACTGCACGCGGGGATCTGCGCCGAGAATTGTTCCCTGGTTGGGCCGTACAGCTCGGCGGCAGCTACGGAAACAACAAAGCTCTCACGGTCGCTTCCAGCGGAAGCGCCAGCACAATCAACGTAACATCGGTCTCTGCGTCGCTCGAGAGAAATGTGGGCAAGAGCCTGGGCCTCCACTTCGGTTATGCCCACGATTTTCAGCAGCAATCGGGCGTTGCCGATCCGACGCAAAAGCTTGACGCGCACCGCAACCGGTTTTTCGTGACGCTATCGTACCAGTGGGCTAAGCCCCTAGGAATGTAGGTGATGGAAGAAGAACTTCAAGAAACGACCGAACTCATGGAATTCAGCGAGATCAAGGGAATCGTCCGCCGTCACAGGTGGCATTTCCTAGTGCCGTTCTTCCTCGGCTGGCTGCTGGTGTGGGGGATCAGCTGGGCAATGCCGTCCATTTATCGTTCCGGGACAATGATTCTGGTGGAACAACCTGCTGTGCCGGAGAAGCTCGTCAGCTCGAATATCGACACCGATATTCAACACCAATTGGACAGCATTACGCAGCAGATCTTGAGCCGTACGCGGCTACTCCGGATCATCGATCACCTCCATCTCTACGCCCAAGATCGCGGCCGGGTGAACGACGACGTGCTGGTCGAGAGAATGCAGAAGGACATTGAGATTGAATTGGTTCGCGGGGACGACCGAAAACTTTCTTCTTTCAACATCTACTATCTGAGCCGCGATCCGGGGACGGCGCAGCGGGGCACCAACGAACTGGCGAACCTGTTCATCACCGAGAATCTCGAGCAACGGCAGGAGCGCTCCGAAAACACCACCAAGTTTCTCGAAGACCAATTGGAAGTGGCGCGGCAGAAGCTCGCCGAACAGGAAGCACGGGTCCGAGAATTCAAGGACAAGCATATCGGAGAGCTGCCGACGCAGACACAGAGCAATATGCAGATCCTGAGCGGTCTGCAGAATCAGTTGCAGGCCCAGGAAGATGCGCTGAATCGCGCCAAACAGCAGAACACGTATCTGGAATCGCTCCTCAGCCAATATCGTGCCTTGGATCACGGCGCCGCGAAATCGAGCGAAGTAGGGACGGGCGGGCTGGCCGCGATCGACAAAGAACTGGATCGGCTAAAGGCGCAACTGGCCGACTTGAGCTCGCATTACACCGACCGACATCCGGATGTCCGCAAGACGAGAGACCAGATTGCCCGGACTGAAAAGATGCGCGAGAGGGTGTTGGCGGACATGAACAGCGGAACGAGCGCAGAACCTTCCGCCGCGGCTGCTGCTGTCGAATCAAAGACTCCCATGCTCTTGGAGCTGGAGAGCCAGCTCAAGGCAAATCGCATCGAGGTCGCAAACCACCAGGCTGAGATCCGAGATCTCCAGGCCAAGGTCGGCCAGTACCAAAGCCGGCTGAACATGGCTCCGGTGATGGAACAGCAATTTGCCGACATCACGCGAAACTACGAGCAGTCGAAGGCGAATTACGATTCGCTGTTGGCCAAGAAGAATCAGTCGGAGATGGCGACCAACCTTGAGAAAACGCAGCAGGGGGAACACTTCCGGATGCTGGACCCGCCGAGCCTGCCCACCAGGCCCTACAAGCCGAAGCGGCTGCAGTTCTGTGGCATTGGATTGCTCGTAGGGTTGGTGTTCGGAGGAGCCGCAGCCTATGGCCGGGAAAAGCTGAACGGCAAGGTCTACACTGAAAAGGAAATCAAAAAGCTCGTGCCGTTCGAGATCATGTCTGAGATTCCGCTCATCGAGACTCCAGAAGAACAGGTCGCGCATCGGCGGAATAGTTGGATGGCCGCAGGCGCGGCGGTTGTAATCGTGGGCGTTATCCTTCTGGGTTCAGCAATCACCTATCTATACGGCTAGAAACGTGTACAAGACCTTTTATCGGCTTCAGAAAAACCCGTTCGAGATCACGCCGGATCCGTCGTTCCTGTTTCCGACGACCCGGCACAACGAAGCCCTGGCATCGTTGTATTACGGTGTGACCTCGCATCGCGGATTTGTCGTTCTCACCGGGGAAGTGGGGACTGGCAAGACCTTGATGTTGCGGTCGTTGCTTGGTCTGCTCCAGCGCCGCGACGTTGCGTTTGCTCTGATCTTCAATCCCAGCCTGTCGCCGCTTGAGTTCATCCGGTATATCGCTGGCGATTTCGGGTTGCCGGTTACAGGCAAAGCAAAAGACGAGATCATTCATGCCCTCAATGCGTTTCTTTTGCATCGGCATGAGCGGGGATTGACAACGGTGTTGGCGGTCGATGAGGCCCACCATCTTTCTCCGGAACTGCTGGAGGAGATTCGTCTCCTGACGAACCTGGAGACTTCGCAAAAGAAACTGCTCCAGATCGTTCTGGCGGGCCAACCAGAACTGGACCAGAAACTGGATTCGTTTGAACTTCGTCAATTGAAACAAAGAATCGCGCTGCGATGCCACCTGGATGCGTTGAACCTCGAAGAGTCACGCAAGTACATCGAGCGCCGATTACAAATTGCGGGTGCAGCTCCAGAAAACAAAATCTTTTCAGAACCGGCGACGATTGCGGTGTTTCGCCACTCCCGGGGGATTCCGAGATTGATCAACACCATCTGCGAAAATGCGCTGCTCGCGGGCTACGCGAACCGCGCTGCAGTCGTTACGCCTGAGATCATCGAAGGCGTCGCCAAAGAGCTGCGACTAGGAGTGGTTTTGAACCAACAAGAAGCGACGCCGGTGCTCAAACGTGAGGAGCAGGAACTATTGCTGGCAGTAAAGACATTGCTCGATGTGCACGAGCGTCTGAAAGGTTCAGATACTAAGATGCCGACTCTAGCCTCCAACAGGTGGATATGAGCCATATATTCGAAGCTTTGCAGCGAGCGGAAGCGGAGCGATCGGGCGGAAACTCGTCCAAGGTGCCTGACTCAGTAGCGGATTTGCTGGAACGAGCTCTCGCCCGAGGAGACCAAAGAGGGGAGGCGGTCCCAGTTCTCGGCGCCGCAATCGGCGATAGTTTGGACGCAGAGACGCTTTTGGCAGCTCGGGTCCTGTTGCCGACACCGGCGGGCGATGCGCGTCTGGTGTGTTTGAACGACCAGGGCAGCCTGGCCGCCGAAAAATTCCGTGTTCTCGGGTTGCGGCTCAGAAATCTTCGCGAGAAACGAAAGCTGAAACGGATTGTCGTGACCAGCACGATTCCCGAGGAAGGGAAGACCCTGTGCGCGGCGAACCTGGCGCTCAATCAATCACGAAGCAAGGTTTTGAGAACTCTTCTCGTGGATGGTGATTTGAGGCGGCCCGCGCTATGCAGCCGATTTGGGTTGAGCCGTTCGTTGCCCGGATTGACCGAGTGTCTGCGCGGAGAGAAGCAATTATCCGAGGTGCTGTACAAGCTGAACGGTACCAACCTTTGGTTCCTGCCGGCAGGAACTCCACCGGAGAATCCGCTTGAGCTGATGCAGTCTGGCCGGACTGCCGATCTGCTCGATCGCCTAGGGAATTTTTTCGATTGGGTCATCATCGATTCACCCCCAGTGTTCCCTCTAGCTGATACCGCTTTCTGGATGAAGCTGTCGGACGGAGTTCTGTTGGTCGTGCGAGAAGGCGTGAGCGAGAGGCAGCCGCTCAAGCGAGTGATGGAGATCGTCGACCGCTCGGTCCTTCTCGGAATTGTTGTCAACAGCTATACCAACGGCGATCACAAAAGTTATTACCAGCGTTACGGTGCGCCTTCGTCGAGCCCCGTAGAATCCCCCGCCGAGAACAGTTAAGACACAGCCCTGGTCCCCCCAACCAGGCCAATTGCCCTCCCCCACTTTCATTAGCTCAGATCTGCGCCACTGGCACTTTGAGTGGCCCAGCGAGGAGAGTCGCAGTGTCTGACCGTACAAATTCCGCACTAAGTTCTGTGGAGCGCCCACAGCCGCCGGAATCGAAAATACCACCCGAGGTTTTGAGTGAAGCCGCGTTTCAACGGCTGATTTCGATCGAGCGCAAACGCAGTGAGCGTTCGCAGCGGCCGTTTGTGCTTCTGCTGATCGAGACCGGAGACAGTTTGCCTAGCGAAAACAATGGCAATGGCAGCGTCCTGCTGGACATGCTGGCTGCGCTCCGGAAAGCGACCCGCGACACCGACGTAACCGGTTGGCATAAAAAGAACATGGTGGCAGGAGTGATATTCAGGGAGATCACGCTCGACAATAAGCTGGTCCTCAGCATGATTCTTTCGCGGATCGCGTCGGTCCTGCGTGAACAGTTTGACGCGGAACAGTTCAGCCACCTCAAGTTTTCCTTCCACGTGTTCCCGGACAACTGGGGCTCGAACGATCCAGATCACCCAAGCGACACAACGTTTTATCCTGACATCGAGAAGCGCGCGAAGACGAAACGGTTCGGCCGCAACATGAAGCGGATGATCGACATTCTAGTGAGCCTTTCGTTATTGCTGTTGTTATCGCCGCTTGTTGCCATCATTGCAGCGGCCGTCAAGCTGACGTCCCGCGGTCCGGTACACTTCCGGCAGAAGCGCATCGGCGAGCACGGAATACCGTTCACATTCTTGAAGTTCCGGACGATGTACATCAACAACGATGCCAGCGGGCACAAGAAATATGTCCGCCAGTTGATCGCTGGTCAGGCCGCCAAACATCCCACAAACGGTAACGGGAACGGACATGGGAACGAGGAAGGTATTTTCAAACTAACCAATGATCCTCGGATTACGCCTGTGGGCAGTTTTCTCCGGCGAACCAGCCTCGACGAACTGCCACAGCTCTTCAACGTTCTTCGCGGAGAGATGTCATTGGTTGGCCCGCGCCCACCGCTGCCGTACGAAGTGGAGGCATACGCAACCTGGCACCGGCGTCGGTTGCTCGAGGCCAAGCCCGGCATCACCGGGTTGTGGCAGGTTTATGGCCGCAGCCGGATTGGATTTGACGATATGGTCCGGCTGGATCTGCGCTATGCGCGCAATTGCTCGCCGTGGCTCGACCTGAAAATCCTCCTGCAAACTCCTAGAGCGGTTTTCGGCGGCAACGGCGCCTGTTAGTTTTCCATAGAACAGCTTCCCTCAATTTTCCCCCTTCCCCAATTTCCTCGCCGTGGGTGCCCGGTCGCTGAGGGTGCCCACACGGGCCTCATTCTTATAAAGGTGAACTCATATGCTTAAGTTTGGAGTAATCGGCTACGGCTATTGGGGGCCGAATATCGTCCGGAACCTCAGGGGCCTGGAAGGCTGCCAATTGGTGGGGATCTGCGATCAGAGCCCTGCCGCCCGGAAGAAGATTCAGGCAGCGCATCCGGGGGTACCGGTATTCTCGGATTCCCAAGAACTGATCTCTTCGCCGGACGTGGATGTCATCGCGGTAATCACCCCTGTGTGGACACACTACGCATTGGCCAAGGCGGCACTTGAAAACGGCAAGCACGTTTTTGTCGAGAAGCCGTTCACGGGCAACGTCGCGCAGGCAGAAGAACTCATCAATCTTGCCGAGCAAAAAAACTTGCAGATCATGGTCGACCACACGTTCCTGTTTACCGGTGCAGTGCGCAAGATCCGCCAACTGCTGACCGAAGGAGCGCTCGGCAAGCTCTATTACTACGATTCCACGCGAGTGAACCTCGGGCTGTTTCAACATGATTGCAACGTGATCTGGGACCTGGCGCCACACGATCTGTCGATCATGAACTATCTGCTGGGAAAAGATGCGGAAGCGATCGTCGCCACAGGCCAGACACACCTCAATGGCCACGCGGATATCGCCTTCATCACCGCGTATTTCCCCGACAAGATGATTGCGCACATCAACGTGAATTGGCTGTCGCCGGTCAAAATCCGCACCACGCTGATCGGTGGCGAAAAGAAGATGGTTGTGTGGAACGATCTGGAGGCGGACGAGAAGGTGAAAGTCTACGACAAGGGTGTAGACGTGACAGGCCAGGAAGGCGTGTACAACTTGCTGGTCAGTTACCGCTCCGGGGATATGTGGGCGCCACACGTGGAGCAACTCGAGGCGCTGCGCGTGGAATTGGCATATTTCGTGGAGTGCATCAAGAAAAACGAAAAGCCGTTCAACGACGGTCGCGCCGGACTGAACGTGGTTCGCATGCTCGAAGCGGCCAACGAGTCACTCACGAAACGAGGATCGCTGGTTTACCTCGACCGCACGTCGCAGTCAACTTCGAACGTTCTGCCGATCGCAGTCTGAAGTTCCTTGCCTTCCTCCAGTGCGGTGTTGTTCGCGCCTATAACCACCCGAAATTCCTAGAGACACACAGGAAGAGGATATGGATACCTATTTAAGCATCGCACCCACTGTAAAGTTGGGGCGAGACGTAAAGCTTTCCAAATTCATCAATCTGTACGGTTGCGAAATCGGCGACGACACCAAGATTGGCGCCTTCGTTGAAATTCAAAAGAACGCGTCCGTCGGAAAGCGCTGCAAGATCTCGAGCCATACTTTCATCTGTGAAGGCGTGACCATTGAAGACAACGTGTTCGTCGGCCATAGCGTCGCCTTCATCAATGATTCATACCCGCGAGCAACGACGACCGAAGGCGGCCTGCAAACCGAGGCCGACTGGAAAGTCGAGAAGACACTCGTTAAGAAGGGCGCCTCGATTGGCTCAGGCTCTACCATTCTTTCGAATGTCACCATTGGCGAAAACGCCATCGTCGGCGCCGGCAGCGTAGTTACGAGAGACATCCCGCCGAACAGCATTGCTTACGGAAATCCGGCACGAGTCCATCGCCACATCGATCAGCCCACGGAGGTCACAAAGTGAGCGTTCCCAGCATTCCTTTTCTTGATCTTGTCACTCCCCACGTTGAGCTCGAACAGGAACTCACCGCGGTTTTCCAACAGGCACTGCGTACCGCTGGCTTCATTGGCGGCCCCATGGTCGAGAACTTTGAAAAAGAGTTTGCTGCCTTCTGCCAGACCGAGCGTGCGGTAGCCGTCAGCAGCGGAACCGATGCGCTCCGTTTCGCACTGATTGCAGCCGGCGTAAAGCCCGGCGATGTGGCCGTGACGGTGCCAAATACCTTTATTGCAACGACCGAAGCGATCTCGCAAGCGGGCGCCCTGCCGGAGTTCGTCGACATCGACGAGCGCACCTACAACATGGATCCGCAGAAGCTTCGCCAATACCTTGAGATGCAATGCAGCGTATCGGGGGATGGGAAACTCGTTAGCAAGCGGAGCCATCGGCCGGTGACCGCAATTGTCCCGGTTCATCTGTATGGACAGATGGCGGACATGGATCCAATTCTCGAACTGGCGGAGCAGTATCGCCTGATCGTCATTGAAGACGCCTGCCAGGCCCACGGCGCCGAATACCTTTCGCGGAAGCACAATCGGTGGTTCAAAGCCGGTTCGATGGGCCGCGCGGCTGCCTTCAGCTTCTACCCCGGCAAGAACCTGGGTGCCTGCGGCGAAGGTGGAGCGGTTACGACCAACGACGCGCGGATCGCCGATGCCGTCAAAATGCTGCGCGATCATGGCCAAGCCAAAAAGTATTACCACGATGTCGAGGGATACAACGGACGCCTCGATGCAATCCAAACAGGCATCCTGAGTGTGAAGTTGAAACACTTGCCAGAGTGGAATGCCAAGCGTCGCGAGAGAGCTGAAGAGTACAAGCGTCTGTTTGCGGCTTCTGAAGGTGGCGTTCAGGCGCCATTCGAGCCCTCCTGGTCGCGTGCCGTCTATCACCTATATGTCGTTCGCACGGCGGACCGCGAAGGCATGATGACGTATCTGAAGAACGTCGGAATAGGCACCGGCATTCACTATCCCATCCCGTTGCATCTGCAGCGAGCCTACGTGTCTCTGGGGTACAAAAAGGGAAGTTTTCCCGTCACGGAGCGTGTGTCGGAGAGCATCGTTTCTTTACCCATGTTTCCGCAGCTCGCCAGGGAGCAGCAAACCCGAGTGGCAGAAAGCGTAGCCGAGTTCCTCTCGGTTCAAGCAGCACCGGCAACCGAGTCGGTAAGCATAGGCTGAGGAAAGCAGTTTCAGTGCAATGTGGCTAAATACAAGATCCAAAGGCTCAGAATGAAGGTCATCCTCGTCGTTGGCGCTCGTCCGAATTTTATGAAAGTAGCGCCGATCCTTCGCGCCATCGCAGACGCGAACCAACATAAATCCGGTGCACTCACGCCAGTGCTCGTTCATACCGGACAGCACTACGATGCCGCAATGTCAGACGCCTTCTTTGCGGACCTAAACCTGCCACGGCCCGATATCCACCTCGGTGTGGGTTCTGGTTCCCATGGGACCCAGACCGCTGAGATTATGCGGAAGTTTGAAGGCGTTCTGGAGAGTGAGCGACCTGACGCTGTCCTCGTCGTCGGAGACGTAAACTCGACCGTAGCGTGCGCGCTGGTTACAGCAAAGATTTCGTTTGACGCAGTGGGCAGTCGTCCACTACTTGGCCACGTGGAGGCGGGACTGCGTTCATTCGATCGCACCATGCCCGAAGAGTGCAATCGCGTCGTGACAGATCACTTGTCGGATCTGCTTTTTGTGACTGAAGAGAGCGGCTTGCGGAATCTGAGCAACGAAGGCATCCCTCAAGATCGAGTGTTCTTCGTGGGAAACACGATGATCGACTCCCTGCTGGAGTGCGAGAAAGAGGCGGATAACTCGACCATCCTCCAACGCCTCGGCCTAATGACTTTGACGTGGAATGGCTCAGTTCATAAGAAGCCATACGTGCTCCTCACCCTTCACCGTCCGGCAAACGTTGACAATCGTGATGCGTTCCTGGAGATTCTTGAAGGTTTGCACGAAGCCGCGGTTGCGCAAACGGTAATTTTCCCAGCCCACCCGCGGACGAAGAACAAAATTCAGCAACATCAGCTTGAGTCCTATTTCGTTTTCCAGAGCAACGACGCTCAGAACGTCAGAAACGGCTCCGCCGCCGCGATCAATATGATCGACCCCCTCGGGTATCTGGATTTTCTCTGCCTGATGAGGCACGCCGCATTAGTTGTCACCGACTCGGGTGGAATCCAGGAAGAGACAACCTGCCTGGGTGTGCCATGCGTCACGGTACGCGAGAACACGGAAAGGCCGATCACTCTGACTGCCGGGACGAACATTCTTGGCGGAACGCGGCGGGACAGCATTCGTGCAGCAATTCGCGGGCAGCTGCAGCGAACTCACCACCGGTCCTTTCCAGAACGATGGGACGGAAAGGCCGGTCAACGAATCGTGGAAGTCTTGCTCCGGCAGTTGCAGTTGCGCAGCAGTATGCACTGCTGTGAGTTGACACCCGCCGCTCATGCACTACCCTAAGTTTGTCGCTTCACGCACTTAGCAATGCCCAATCTCTCCTGGGTTCCTCCCCAGTGCGAACGGTGGTATATGACCTCTCAGGGAAATAAGCACACCCACAACGGAGCCGGGCGTCCGAAGAAAGTCTGGATCGACCTTGAAAATTCCCCCCACGTCCCGTTCTTCAAGCCGATCATCGAGGAACTCGAGCGGCGAGACTATTCCGTCCTGATCACTGCCCGGGACTGTTTCCAGGTGTGCGACTTGGCAGATTTGCTCCATGTTCCCTACAAGCGGTTTGGCCGGCACTATGGCAAGCACACAGTCGCCAAACTGGCGGGACTCGTCGTGCGCACCTTACAGTTGATGCCGACCATCATTCGGGAAAAACCCGACTTGTCCGTCTCGCACGGTTCGCGGTCGCTGTTCATGGTCTCTTCCTTGCTGCGGATTCCCACCATCACGATCTTCGATTACGAGCACGCTAAATGGGGAGGGTTCGTCCGCCCATCCTGGGTCATGGTGCCCGACCTCATGCCCGACTACGCGGGATCGTTGGCCGGACTTGAGAAGGATCGCGTGCTCCGCTATCCCGGCATCAAAGAAGACGTGTATGCCCCCTCCTTCCGGCCGGATCCATCGATCCGCGAACGACTGCATTTTGGTCCTGACGATATCATCGTGACCATTCGTCCGCCAGCCACTGAAGCCCATTATCACAATCCCGAAAGCGAAGTCCTGCTTGACTCGGTGCTCGATTTTCTGGGCAACCAGCCAAACACCAAAGCCATCGTGCTGCCGCGTACACCCAAGCAGGAGCGCGATCTGCGGGAGAAGTGGCCGGACATGTTTTCCAGTGGAAAGGTTGTCGTGCCCGACCACGTGGTGGACGGCATGGACTTGATCTGGTTCTCCGATCTGGTCATCAGCGGCGGAGGTACGATGAACCGCGAAGCGGCCGCTCTCGGTGTGCCGGTCTACAGCATCTTTCGCGGAACGCTGGGCGCGGTGGACAAATACCTGGCGGAGGCCGGGCGTCTCACTCTTCTTACCAGCCCGGAGGACGTGCGCACCCGCATCGCGCTCGTCCGCCGCAATTCTGACCTCAAGCCCAGGCTCGGGGACCGCCCAGCTCTGCATGTGATTGTGGAAAACATCGTGTCAATTCTGGAATCAAACAATGGACAACGAGTCATGCAAACTTGCGAGCCTGTTGCGAGCCTGGCGAAGAGTGGTGCAGCAGCAGCCGGTCCCTCTAGCCATTCACGATCGACTGACGTAAGGAGTTGAAGATCGCAACATTGGACAGGCTGTGTGTCTCAACTGTTCTAACATGTACAAATGAGACCTTAAGCGGGGCAAAAACGATGAACCGCGAGCCTGCCGATATTGGCGTGCCCGTCTACAGAATCTTCCGGGGAAAGATCGGAGCCATTAACCGCTATCTCGCGGCGCAAGGCGCCCGGAGCTTGAAACCATCATCGGAAACATAGTATCGCCCGTCGAGTCATCGCCCCCGTACCGTAACAATCCTGATCCACATGCACGCCGAAGATCCTAGTTTCGACATGAAGAATGATGTTGAAGCAGCGACCATGATGCTTCTGGCTTACTGTTCTGCGAACGGGTGGGCGGGTCACGACCCTTACGATGCTCTGAATAGTCAGCTATTCAAGAGGCTGCCGTTCCTGGATTCCAAGATTCCCCGCCTCGTTCTTACCCAGGCCTTGAAGCGGAGCCCGATCAACATCCGCCGGCTGCTGCTTATACCGAGGACGCAGAATCCCAAAGCCATCGCACTATTCATGTCGTCTTTCATCAAGCTTTCGAAAGCGGGCTTGGCCCAACAGGAATCGCTCATTGAATTTATGATCGAGCGATTGGAAGCACTCCGATCACCCGGCGTGCCCTACTGGTGCTGGGGATACAGTTTCCCATGGCAAGGGCGCAGCATTTTGGTGCCGGCGGGTGCGGCTAACCTAGTGTGCACATCTTTTGTTGCCGAGGCACTCTTGGATGTTTATGAACAGCGCCAGGATCCCCAGTGCCTGGTGATGGCAGTGAGTGCAGCGGAGTACATGCTGAATGAGCTCTACTGGACCGACGGTTCCAAGGCCGGCTTCAGCTATCCGTTACCGCGACTTCGAGTTCAGGTTCATAACGCGCACTTTCTTGCTGCCGCATTGTTGTGCCGTGTGTACAAGCACACAGGGGACGAAAAATTCCTCAGTCCGGCCCTGAGGGTTGCCTCCTCCTCGGCTGCAAAACAACATGCGGATGGTTCCTGGGACTACGGGGAGGCGACGTCACAACGATGGATTGACAACTTCCACACCGGATACAACCTCTGTGCACTGGAGTCTATTTCCCGCCATGCCGAGACAACGCAGTTTGACGCGCACATCCGGCACGGATTTGAGTTCTACCGATCGCACTTTTTCCGCGAAGACGGTGCAGTCAGATATTTTCATAACCGCACTTATCCGGTAGACATCCACTGTGTGGCACAGAGCATTATCACGCTCCTCGCGTTCAGAGACCTCAGTCCGGACAATCTCCGATTGGCTCATTCGGTCTTCCGGTGGGCCATGGATCACATGTGGGACAATCGGGGCTTCTTCTATTACAGAGTTCTCAGGTGGGGTACGATCCGCACCTCATATATGAGGTGGTCTCAGGCGTGGATGCTTCTGGCGATGTCCACGCTCCTGTGCGACTCGGACGTGACGGTCAAACATTCACTGGCGCCCAGTTTACCAGCATTGGCCTGAGCTTCCCTTACATGATCGAATTCGTGTTCACGCTCGATTATGAGATCTACGGCAATGGCAGTGGCCTGTTAAATGACTTGGTCTATGGGCCCGCGCGACGACTCACGGAGCTATTTCGAAACAGGAGTGTTCGCTTCGTCGCTTTTGTCGAGGTGGCAGAGCTTGAGAAAATAGAGACCTACGGTACAGACCCGACGATTGACCTTGTCAGGAGGCAGATCGAGGAGTTCCATCGAGACGGTTTTGAGGTCGGATTGCACCTTCATCCACAGTGGTGCAACGCCCGCTACGACAGAGGCGCGTGGATCCTCGACTATCGTGAATACAATCTCTGCACTTTGCCTCGCAATAGAATTTCGCAGATCGTGGACGGTTCACTCGCCTGCATTCGACAGCTCGTAAACTGCTCCGGCTTCACACCACTGTCATTTCGTGCAGGCAACTGGTTGTTCCAACCAACTGAGACAGCGGCAAGCGTTCTGGCCGAGAAGGGCATCAGGGTAGACTCGTCGGTGTTCAAGGGCGGGACGCTGCGCAGTCATCATCTGGACTATCGGGCTGCCTTGAGAAATAGCTACTACTGGCCGTTCGGGGAGGATGTGAATGTGCCAGACCCCGCCGGACGATGGGTGGAGGTGCCGATCTACACAGAAATGGTGCCGTTCTGGAAAATGGCCACCTCAAAGCGGCTCGGCATAAAAAACAGTGCCGGTGCCAACGGTCAGGCAATCGCCCAGAAATGGAGCCGCATCCGCGATCGCCTGCGGTTCCACTGCCCACTTAAGCTTGATTTCTGCCGAATGACATTGAACGAACTGACATCGATGATGGCTACGATCATCCGCGAGGATCGCAAGGATCCGGAAACTTTTCGTCCAATTGTATCCATCGGCCATACGAAAGATCTTACGGATTTTGATACGGTCGATTCCTTGCTGTCTTTCCTGAAGCAAAACAAAATCGCAATTTCAACCTTCCAAAACATTTATCCCAAACTGGCGGGCCCCACTCTCGGGAGCGCAGATGTCGAGCCGCTGGGACAGCCAACGCATGCCGTCGCGGATCGTGACACGCCGGGATTCACAGCATGAGAACGGATTGCGAAACTGACGAGCGTCCGAACTTGGTGTCCGACCGGGGCGTGAGTTCCCCTGCGTCTCTGAGGCTTGCCCTTATCACTCCCGCACGCAACGAGGCACAGTTTGTCGAGTTGACGATACAGTCCGTGATTGCGCAGTCTGTCCGCCCAGTCCGATGGGTAATCGTCAGCGATGGATCCACCGATGGCACGGACGAGATTGTAACCAAATACGCGGCAGAGAATCTGTGGATTGAACTAGTCCGAATGCCCGAGCGTCAAGAGCGGAACTTTGCGGGGAAGGTACATGCCTTCCGAGCCGGCTATGCCCGCATACCGGAATCGGAATACGACGTTATTGGAAATCTCGATGCCGACATCACGTTCGACGAGAGATATTTCGAATTTCTCCTGCGGAAGTTCGCCGACAACCCTCGCTTGGGAGTTGCAGGAACGCCATTTCAAGACGAATCAGTCCAGTACAACTACAGTATTGTATCAAACACGCATGTTTCCGGGGCGTGCCAGTTGTTCCGGCGCCAGTGCTTCGAAGAAATCGGCGGATATATACCGAGCATGGTTGGCGGCATTGATTTACTCGCCGTGACTAACGCTCGAATGAAAGGGTGGCAAACCAAAGCGTTTCTTGAGAAAACGTGCATTCATCACCGCAAGATGGGGTCAGCCAAGCACGGCAGTATGCTTGGCGCTTTCAAAGGAGGCCAAGGAGATTACGCGCTCGGATGCGATCCGTTATGGCAGCTCTTGAGGTGCATTTACCGTTTGGGGACACTTAAACCGTTCGTGTTGAACGGAAGTCTCTGTCTGGCGGGGTTCCTCTGGGCCGCAGTGAGTAGGGCAGAAAAAATAGCGCCGCCTGAACTGGTTCGCTTTCGAAGAAGTGAGGAAAGGTTCAGATTGCGTAACTTGCTGAAAAGCGCGATACCGTGGAATCTCCACAGAACATCGCCGCGGGCCCGCTCTGTATGTCAGAGTTCATACCATAAAAGCAATGAAAATGAGTCTTTATCCGATTGAAATCATCGCCAAAATGGCTCTCGCGCAACCAAGCAGTGTGCCAAGGTTGCCCGGAATCATTGGTACATACATGGGTAGGGATGCCCTGTCTCTCGCCGCCTCGTACCTTAACTTGAGCTCCGGCGATACCGTTCTACTGCCCCTCTACACCTGTCAGGAGTTACTTCAGCCGTTTCTGAGAAAGTATCAGGTCGTCTTCTATGATGTCAGTCCGGATCTGACAATCGACCCGAATGAAATACAATCCCGAATCGGAGAGCGACGAATAAGGTTAATGCTGCTCACCAACTATTTCGGCTTTTTGCAGCCTTACCGCAAAGAAATTCGCCATATCTGTGCCACCAAAGGCGTGTCCTTGATAGAGGACTGTGCACACTCGCTCCTCACTGAAGGTTCCGGCGAAACGGGCGATATGGCAATCTATAGTTTTCGCAAAATTGTGCCCCTCCCTGATGGTGGCGGCCTCAAGATCAATGTCGATGGCAATTGGCCCGAGCCAAGCTACCATCCAAATATCTATTCGACTACTCTTTCATTGGCCATTATGGCCAAGAAGTTGTGTAATATTCGAACTAAGGCACTTAGCAGGGGCCAAACAATCTCAAGGTTAGGGTCGATGTTATCCGATAGCCGATCACCACACAAAACCACACACATATTGCCGCTCTCATACTTCGCTCGGACTGGCATGTCTAAGGCATGTTTTTCGGATATTATTGAGAAAAGGAGGAGCGATTTTGAAGTGTGGCTGCGGGTATGTAAGGAAGTTAGGTCCATTGCACCTGTTTTTGAGACCATCCCTTTAAGCGTGTGCCCGGTGGGCTTTCCGGTGAGAGTCAAGCAGCGAGATATATTGGAGGCACGCCTTGGGCAAAAGGGAGTCTTTTTGCCTGTTCATTGGCGTCTAGATCCGACAATCGGGCTGGAGTGTGGCACGAGCCATCAACTGACAAAGGAGATGTTGACCTTGCCGGTTTACCCCGATCTGGGACCTAGGACCCGTGAGGTCATCACTCATACATTAGAAGAGGGATGGGAAAGCTAAGGAGACTCTGAATAAGGTCTCCCTTCTTACAGGAAAATAGAGTAGGTTGCGCCAGATGAGATCGACGAACAAACAACAGAGGAGTCTGGCGACGATGAATGGTTTTGAGCGGTACACAAAAAAGACACGACGGCAGGTATTTCTGGAAGAAATGGAACAAGTTGTCCCGTGGCAAGAAGTGTGCGTGCTCATCGAACCCCATTATCCCAAGCCGGGGAATGGGCGCCCGCCGGTGGGAGTAGATCGGATGCTGCGGATTTATTTTCTGCAGCAGTGGTTTAACCTGTCGGACCCAGCCGTGGAAGAGGCCCTGTATGACTCGCCGGTGATGCGGCAGTTCGTGGGGATCGATTTGGGGCATGAGCCGGCGCCGGACGAAACCACGGTGTGCAAGTTTCGGCATTTGCTGGAAGAACATCGACTTGGGGAAAAGATTCTGGGCACGGTCAATCTGCACTTGCAAGCGCGGGGAGTGCGCATCACCACCGGCACGATCGTAGACGCAACCATCTTGCATGCGCCC
>JAIQEY010000085.1 GCA_020073565.1 Terriglobia bacterium | reverse complement strand
CTTGGACTGACCAGCGCCACCATGCTGGTCATGGGCTCCATGATCGGCTCGGGCATCTTTATTGTGTCGGCCGAGATTTCGCGCGAGGTGCAGTCGCCCGCGCTGCTCATTGGCGCGTGGCTGATCACGGGGTTCCTGACCATCGTCGGTGCGCTCAGCTATGGCGAACTCGCCGCCATGATGCCCCGCGCGGGCGGCCAGTACGTCTACCTGCGCGAGTCCCTGGGGCCGCTCTGGGGATTTCTCTACGGATGGACGCTGTTTCTCGTGATCCAGACGGGAACGATTGCTGCAGTAGGTGTTGCATTCGGCAAGTTTCTGGGCATCTTCTGGCCAGCCATTTCGTCGAGCCACTGGATCCTACATTTCTGGAAAGTGCCCAAGTTCGCAGTCGGCCCCATGGTGCTTGGAGGTATGGATGTCGGGCTGAATACGCAGAACTTCGTGGCCATCCTGGTGGTCGTAGCCTTGTCGATCATCAACATCTTCGGCGTGAAGACGGGCGCAGTGATCCAGAACATTTTTACGACCGCGAAAGTTTCTGCGCTTCTGGGATTGGTGATCTTCGGAATCTTGCTCGGCCGGAACGCTCTGGCGCTGGCCGCAAATTTCGGCGCCAACTTCTGGAAGAATGCCGGGCTGGGCACACTGCATGAGGTCGGTGGCGGGGTACTGGTCTCGACGGTCACGGTGCTGGCCATCGCGCAGGTAGGCTCACTGTTCTCGGCCGACGCCTGGAACAATGTGACGTTTACCGCGGGTGAGGTAAAGAATCCCAATCGCAATCTGCCGCTGTCGCTCGCGCTGGGCACGGGCGTGGTGATCGCGCTGTATATCGGATGCAACTTCATTTATTTGGGAGCGCTTCCTTTGTCGGGCAGTCCCGCCGGCGCGACGCTCGTGGAGCGCGGCATTCAGTATGCCAGCGAAGACCGCGTCGCCACCGCTGTCATCACTCAGATGTTCGGGTCCATTGGTGGCAAGTTGATGGCGGTGGCCATCATGATCTCCGGTTTTGGTTGCTGCAATGGTCTGATTCTCGCGGGTGCTCGAGTTTATTACGCCATGGCGAAGGATGGCCTGTTCTTTCGCAACGTCGCGAAGTTGCATCCTACTTACAGGACGCCGTGGGTCTCGCTCATGGTACAGATGGTCTGGACCTGCGTGTTGTGTGTGTCGGGCAGCTACGGTCAACTGCTCGACTACATCATTTTTGCGGTGCTGGTGTTCTACATTCTCACGATCTTCGGACTTTTCGTTTTGCGTCGCACGCATCCTGAGGCCGAGCGGCCCTACAAAGCCATCGGGTACCCGGTTTTGCCACTAATTTACATTTCGGTGGCTTTGTTTATTGATATTGTGCTGTTACGCTACAAACCGCAATACACCTGGCCGGGATTGACGATCGTGCTGCTCGGCATCCCGGTGTACTATCTCTGGTCGCTGCGAGCCCGGACGACTTCGCTTTAACTGACAGGAGAGACGCTACTCATGACTGACCTCTTTGCGAAAAAGCCGCTTGAGCTTCTTATGGAGGAGGCGCGAGAGACTGGCTCGCATAGCTTGAAACGCACGCTGGGTGTATTCCAGTTGACGGCGCTGGGCGTCGGCGCGGTGATCGGAGCCGGAATCTTCGTGCTTTCCGGATTGGGCGCGCACTACGCCGGACCGGGGCTGATGCTCTCCTTCGTACTCTCCGGGTTAGGTTGCGCTTTTGCGGCACTGTGCTACGCAGAGTTTGCGGCCATGATCCCCTTGGCGGGCAGCGCCTATACATATGCGTACGCCACGCTGGGCGAGATTTTTGCCTGGATTATCGGGTGGGACCTCACGCTCGAATACGCGATGGGCGCCAGCACCGTGTCGTCTGGTTGGTCGAATCACTTTATCGAACTGCTCAACATCTTTCACATCAAAATGCCGTTGTGGCTGGCATACGACCACTGGACCGCGCTCAAAACGGCGGAGGCCATCGTGGCTCGTCGGATGGCACAGGCCTCCGATCCAACGCTGGTGCCCGGCACCCAGGTTTTCCTCGACAAAGTGATGGGGATCACGATGGAACGATCGCCAGAACTGGTGCAGGGGGCTCACGCTCTGTTAAACGCACCGCATCTTTTCGGATACGAAATCGGCTTCAACCTCCCGGCCTTCATTATCGCGCTGGTGATTACGGCGATTCTGGTGATTGGCATCAAGGAAAGTGCCCGTTTCAACGCCACGATCGTGACTATTAAGGTCGCGGTTGTCCTTTTTGTCATCGGGCTGGGCTTCCGTTACGTCAGCGCCGCCAACTGGGGATCAGATTGGGCGAGTTTCGCACCTTACGGATTCTCCGGAATCGGGGCTGGGGCTGCATACATCTTCTTCGCCTACATCGGATTCGATGCGGTTTCGACCACAGCCCAAGAGGCGAAGAACCCGCAGCGCGATCTTCCGATTGGCATCATCGCTTCGCTTCTGATCTGCACGGCGTTATATATCGCGGTGGCAGCGGTTTTGACCGGGATGGTGCCGTGGCGGGATGTCAACATCGAGGCGCCTATCGCCCGCGCCTTCCTGGACCGTGGTCTCACCGGCGCTTCCCACATTATTACGCTGGGCGCGCTGGCCGGGCTGACCAGCGTGATGCTCGTCATGCTGCTGGGGCAGACGCGCGTGTTGTATTCAATGGCCAACGACGGCCTTTTGCCCAAAAAGTTCTTCGCTGATGTTCACGAGCGCTTCCGGACGCCATGGAAGAACACCATGCTCGTGGGCCTGCTGGCGGCGATCGTGGGCAGCCTGACGCCGATCGACGATATCGGAAAGATGGTCAATATCGGCACGTTGCTGGCGTTTGTGATTGTTTGCATCGCCGTCCTGGCCTTGCGGCGCACGAACCCCGGCCAGCCACGTCCCTTCCGGACGCCATGGGTGCCGTTCGTGCCAGTGATGGGTATCCTTTTCAACAGCTACATGATGTACAAGCTTGGCTGGATCAACTGGCTGCGATTGTTTATCTGGTTGGTGATCGGCTTGGTTGTGTATTTCACGTACAGCCGGAAGCATAGCCGCGTGCAGGCTGCATTGGAAGGCCGCAAGATATCTTAAACATGCTTAATTCGCGATAGGCGGGCGACTGTCGGTCGTTCGCTGATTACTGCTCCTGCGTTTTTCTGGCGATTGCCGTTACTATCTTGCGCGGGGAGAAACGCACCGACTGCACCACCAGCCAATTCTTGAGTCCCGAAATCACCACAGGTTTTCCGACCATCAGCGCGCGATAGCCATCTTCGGCTACGGTGCGGGCGTCCATCGAACCCATTTTCAGCAGACGCTGGCCGGTGGCCTTGGCGCGCTTGTGGAACTCGGTGGCCGTCGCGCCGGGACACAGGCAGGTCACCGTCACTCCGCTGCCATGCAGTTCATTGGCGATCGCCTCGGAGAAGTGCAGCACGTAGGCTTTGGTTGCAAAATAAACGGCCATCAGCGGTCCCGGCAAAAATCCTGCGGTGGACGCCACGTTCAGGACGCGTCCGCTCTTGCGCTCGATCATTCCGGGAAGATAGAGCCGCGTCAGGTGGGTGAGCGTTGTGATGTTGAGCTGGATCTGGCGCAGACATTCTTCGAGGTCACTCTCGGCGAACAGGCCGTATTGGCCAAATCCGGCGTTGTTCACGAGCACATCCACGACCGCATCGGCGCGGGTGGTCTGATCGAGCACATACGCTGCAGCTCCGGGCTCGGTCAGGTCGACGGCAAGAATGAGTGACCGCGTTCCGTGCGCCTTCTCCAGTTCGGAAGCGAGCTGGCGAAGCTTGTCGCCACTGCGCGCAACCAGGACAAGACTGTAATTCTCGCGGGCGAAGATGCGGGCCAGTTCCAATCCGATGCCGAACGAGGCGCCGGTAATGAGAGCAGTTTTGCGGTCGGCCATCGTGGCTCCTATGTGCATTTCCTCAGTGTCTCTTCGTGTCCTTGGTGGATAAAGTTGTTGGATTACCACCAAGGACACTAAGGAGCACGAAGGAAAAACAAAGGCGGGTCCGGAGACCCGCCTCAATGCTTGAAAGCGGAAGGGCTAGACCAGCACCGGTTCCACTTCGTAAATCGAGTGCCACGAAGTCGCGGCCTTCAGTTTGCTGTTGACATTGTTGATATTCTTCACGCCTTCGGTTTCCAGCCACTTGCGGAATGCGGCGCCTCCCTGCTTGGCATATATCGGAATTCCTTCTTTCCAGGTGGCGCGACCGCAGAGGACGCCGTTGAACTTCACGCCGGATTCTCCGGCTAGTTCGAGCGTCTCGCTGAATTCCGCGTTGCTGACTCCGGCCGAGAGATAGATGAACGGCTTGGTCGCAACGTTGGCAGCCTTGTGGAACAGGTCGATGGCTTCTTTCTTGGTGTAAGCCTTCTCGCCACCGAACGATTTCGTTCCCTCCACGAACTTCATGTTCACCGGCACTTCCACCTTGAGCACGTCCACGCCGTAGCGGTCCTTACTGAATTCGCGCATGCTCTCGGTGACGATCTGCGGTTTCTTCTTGGCGTACTCGAGACCCTTCTCGTCCGCACCCTCTTCGTAGCCGACAAACTCAAGGAAGTAAGGGATGTCGTTGGCTCGGCATTCGTCGCCGATGCGCTCGACCCAGGCGTGCTTCTTGTCGTTCACGTCTTTCGGATCAAACGGCGTGTAGTAGAGCAGAATCTTGACGCAGTCGGCGCCCGCTTCCTTCAGTCGTCGCGCCGACCAGTGATCGAGCAAGTCACCCAGGCGGCCCGGCCCGGTTTTGTCATAACCGGTCTTCTCGTACGCCAGCAGCAGACCCGCGTTCTTGGCGCGGCGCTTGGAAGCGGGCAGTCCCCACTCGGGATCGAGCAGGATAGCGCTGGCATGCGGGGTCAGCACCTCGGTTACCAGCGACTTGAATTCTTCCATCATCTCGTCGGAGACGGCCGAGCCCTTCTCCTTGGCGAGAGACTTCTGCAGCGAGCCGCGCTGATCCATGGCAGCAGCGGCTATGACGCCGTGATCGTTCGAGACAGCTTTGAGCCCCTTGAGTTTGCCGGGGGTGAGTTTCATAGATCCTCCAGATGACGAAGTAGGATGAGTTCAGTGTAGTCACCAATTCTAAACCAAAAGCGGGCTCGGGGCCTTCGGCGCTGGGCGTTTTGATGCGTTTCCACCTTCGAGAAACACAGGATACTCAGGCGTGGGGCGGACAAGAGTGTCCGCCCTACAATTACTGCCGCAAAGCCAGTGTTCCTAATATGGATTGCTGCTTCGCGATCAGCGAATGGATTCCCTGGCGGGCGAGCGAGATCATCTTCGCGAGTTGCGCGTCGTCGAATACCTGGTGCTCGGCGGTGGCTTGCAGTTCCACGATCTTGTTGCCGGCGGTCATGACGAAATTCATATCGACGTCGGCGCGCGAGTCTTCCTCGTACGTGAGATCGAGCAGGATTTCGCCATCGACGATGCCAATGCTGATCGCGGCGACATAATCCTTGATCGGAGCGATGGTCAGGGTTCCCGCGTCGATGAGCCGCTGCAGAGCCAAGCCGAGGGCAACGAACGCTCCGGTGATGGAAGCGGTGCGGGTGCCGCCATCGGCCTGGATTACGTCGCAGTCGATCCAGATGGTACGCTCGCCGAGGCGGGTGAGGTCGGCAACCGCGCGCAGGGAACGGCCGATCAGGCGCTGGATTTCCTGGGTGCGTCCGCTCGGGCGGCCCTTGGAGGATTCGCGCGCGGTGCGCGTGAGGGTCGCGCGGGGCAGCATCCCGTACTCGCTGGAGATCCATCCTTTGCCGGAGTTGCGCATGAAGGCGGGCACGTTTTCTTCAACGGACGCCGTGCAGATGACGCGAGTGTTGCCTACTTCAATCAGTGCCGAGCCTTCCGCTGTGGATATGAAGTCGGGAACGATGTTGACGGGGCGGATTTGGTCGGGAGTGCGATTGTCGCTGCGGAAGATCATCGGGAGGATTCTAAATCATGGATCAGGCTCTAGGCGTTAGGCTTTGGGCTTTAGGCCTTTGCCGCGCGAGGTCGGAAGCTTCGAAGCTGGCGCTCAGAGCCCAGAGCCTATCTCCCTTGCGCGATGGTACTGGCGTCGAAGAAATCGGTTAAATCGGCGTGACCGGCCAGCGTTTCGCGTTCGTTCCCTTCGACCAGGATCCGGACGCGAGTAACTCCGGGAACATTCGCAGCCAGCGTTTCGACCAGCGAGTCGACGGTGAGTTGTTCGTCCAGGATGCCGGAACGGTGCTGGTCGGCGAACGCGGTGTTGAGGTCAATCACAGCAATGCCGGGAGCGACCAGGTAGATGCTGCGAATGTCTGCCGCCGCAGCGAGCGGATGGCTGGCCCCCGGTTGCTGGTAGATACGCAAGAGCGCGCGCAACAACTCTTCGGCCCGTTGCTGGCGTCCGCCGGGAAGAGGGATTTGCGCGGACTGGGCGCGGAGCGTGCCGGCGGCATCATCGGCAATGTAAAGCGTTACGGTTTCGGTTGGACCCGAAGGTGGGGGAGTAACTGGTTGCAGGTCGGCGGTAGGCTGGAGTGTGCCGGCCCGGTGGCGCATGCGGTGAACGTACGTGCCCATGGCTACTACCACCACCAGCATCGCGGCCACGGCAATGACCAGACTCCGGGGGATCACGGTTGCACCCCCATTCGATCGCGGAAGGGGGCGACCGCATCGGCAATGGCGGCAGCTGCCTGCTGCTGATAGTTGGCGGAGGGCAGATCAGCAAGACCGTTGGGTCCGGGTGCGAGTTCCACGGCGAGGGCCGGCATGAGCACATTGTTCAGGGGACGCAGAGACGCGGATGAGCCGCGCGCACGGAGCTGCCGCTTCTGCATCTCGCTCACAATCGCCGCAGCCACTGTGCGACTGATCGGCAATGCCCGTGCCTGCGCCACGTTCCAGGCATGAAACGTTCCGTTGGATGGGCTTTCGACCGGCAGCAGGGCGGTGTACACGCGGGCGCCCGTCCCCTGGGAAGCTGCATGCAGGCTAATGTAGATTCCAGCGCGCGCGGCGTTGGCGGCTCCGGCGCGCTGATCCAGGGTGAGGTTGAGATCGGCGTCGCGCAGCAGAATGACTGAGAAGCCGCGTTGCTCCAGTTCATGACGAAGCAGGCGGGCGAATCCCAGGGAGACGTCTTTCTCGGCAAGAGTGCCGGTCAAGGCGGCGCCGCGCTCAGTGCCGCCGTGGGCGGGATCGACTACGGCAAGAACACGGTGGCTCGCGTCCCCAGACGACGATGCAGACGTAATCTGGCCCGCAGCTGGTGTCCCGGTTGGATTCTGTTGGGCAGTCGCCGTTGGCGGTGGTGGCGCGGCACCAGGAGTTGCGGATGACTGTGCGGCCGACACAGTAATCGTTCGTCCACCGTTGCTGAAGGTGGCCATCAGGGGAGCATTGGCGGATATGTCCAATGCGGCAGCGCCGTTGCTCTCGGAGTATCCAACTTGGGTGATGACTTTGTTGTCGAAGGAAATTGACTGGCCGCCGGGCGGCACGACCGGTTCGCGCTTGAATAGCATGTGCAACTTGCCGGGCTCGGTGGAGATGGTTGGATTCACCGGGGCGGTGAAGTTCAGCACCAGCCGTGGAGGGGTGCTGGGATCCAACAGGATGCTGGATTGAACGGCGACATCGCCAATCAACAGACGGCGGGCACTCTCGCGAAAATTAACTGGTGCGCCCAGGAAGCGCGGCAGCAGGGTGCTCAGCGAACTCAGGGGGACGAGGCCACGCGAGTTTTCGACCAGGAAGGGAAGCGGGAGAAGGTAATCGTGTCCGCCTATTTTCGCGCGCGTCTTTCCAGAGACAAATTCGCTGTCGATGGCGTTGTAGCGGAGTTTCCAGCGTGCACCGTTTTTTTCGACGGATACGCGGCCCAGCGGCTCGAGCAACTCCAGCAACCCGATATACTCATGGCCGGCGCGGTCGATCACGGGCAGCGAGTAGGTGGCCACAGCAGAGTAGACGGATAGGCGCTTCTCGTCCGCGGAGGTGGCGGCGGGGAACAGCGCCAGAGCGAGGAGGATTACAAGGGCTGGACTCGCGAGGCTGGTTCTAGTCCAGCGCATAGATCGTGAGTCCGCTGAGGAGCTTGGGATAGAAGTCGGTCGATTTTTGGGGCAGTACTTCGCCCGCAAACGCGATGTCGCGCACCTGCTCCATGCGCACCGGATTCATCAAGAGCGCGACTTGTGCCTGGCCACTGCGGACCAGCGCCAGTCCGTCGCCCGCCTCGCGGCAATAGGAAACGCTCTGCTGGTTGCGGACGGCTTCTTCGGTGATTTTCAGCGCGCCCTCCAGCAGACACTTGTGCAGTTGGACGACGTCGAGAGCCTGCTGCCGCAGCGAGAAGCCGGCGAACCGGCTGGTCCCCCTTTCCTTGGGGGTATGCATCAGGAAGGCTCGGTCCGCGGCGACGGCAAGCAGGGCCGAACCCGCCTGTCCTGCTTCCCGCAAAATGGACGTGGCCCGCCCTGCATCAATCCCAGCATCGACTCCTTCTACGCCGAAGAACTTGCGGGCGTCCGCCTGGAATTGCGCCGCGGAAAAGGACGGCAGACCGAAAACGATGCGATGGGTCGGCAGGATCACCAAGCCGGGCCGGTTCATGTCGACGAAGGTCATCATGACGTAGTCGTACGGCGCGGGCGCTGCGTGGGCGGCAGCGGCGCGGCGTTCGTTGCGGTAGGTGATCGCGGTTTCATAGCGATGGTGGCCGTCGGCGATGATCAACTTCTGCCCTTGCATGTATTCCTGCACCTGCCGGATTACCGTGGGGTCGGAAACCTTCCGGACGCGATGCACTACAGAGTACTCGTCGGTAACCTCGATGTCGGGGGCGTTCGGCGATTCAAGCAGGGAGTCGACTTCCCCAGACCCGCTGTAGAGCATGAAAATCTGTCCAAAGTGGGCGCGGGTGGCGCGTAGCAGGTCCAGGCGGTCGGCCTTGGGCTTGGCCAGAGTCTGCTCGTGCCGGAAGACGACTCCGGCGGAATACTCCTCGATCCGGCCCAGGCCGATGAAGCCCCGCCGTTCCGCCCGTGCGCCGGTGCCGGGGACGGTAAAACTCTGGGAATAGGCGTACAAGGAGGGTTCCCGGTCCGGGCGCAAAATGCCCGTCTGGCGCCAGTCTTGGAAGGACGCCTGCGCTCGGGTGTACACGTTTTGACCATCCTCATCCCCAGGCAGGCGTTGGCCGAGAATAATCCGGACCAGGTTGTAAGGATTGGCCTCATAGTAACGCTCCTGCATCTCGGGGCTGATCTTGTCGTAAGGCTGCGTTACAACCTGTGTGACTGCAACGCGTTCAGGGGCATAGCGCAAGGCGCGGAAAGGAGAAATTGTGGCCATGGGTAACGCAGAAATTGTAGCAGGCAAGACTTGTTGTCCGACGCCATAGGAAAAAACATGCACCGTCGATATGCCCTTCCGTACTGTCAGAAGAATGTCAAATGTTCTGGAATGCTTGAAAAAAGCTGGAAACAGGTTTTGGGGAGTGCTAGTATCCGGCTTAGGAAGAGGTTTTTCTATGGCCCGCCGCTGGGGATGCGGGTCAACTCGTTCCCAAACGCCAGTCGGCGGCTGTGTATTGTTTGCGGGGCCTATGTTGTATAGCAAACGCTTCTCCGCGCGGTTTGTCTTGGTTGCTCTTCTACTGGTAGGTGCCTGCTTCTCTGTCCCGGCCTTCGCGCAGAGTTTGAGTGAGGAAGTCCACGTTCAGCCCCGCGTGCAGCCCCCGCCTCCGAAAGCACCGGAGATCGATCCCGCTCTCAAGACTCACACCAAGCCCTACAAGGTTGATGTGGAGATGGTGCTGGTGCCGGTTACGATCACCGATCCCATGAACCGACTGGTCACGGGCCTCGATCGGGACAACTTCAACCTCTTCGAAGGCAAGGACGCGCAAGACATCAAGACATTCTCCAGCGAGGATGCCCCCGTGTCCCTGGGCGTGGTCTTTGACATGAGCGGCAGCATGGGGAGCAAGATCGAACGCGCCCGGGAAGCAGTGATCGAATTCTTCAAGACGGCGAACCCGCAGGATGAGTTCTTCATGATCACCTTCGCCGACAAGCCCGAGGAGATCTCCGATTTCACCAGTTCGGTGGAAGACATCCAGGGGAAACTCGTCTACACGATTCCCAAGGGGCGCACGGCGCTGCTGGATGCCATTTACCTGGGCGTGAGCAAAATGCGCCAGGCCAGGTTTCCGAAGAAAGCCCTGCTGATTATTTCTGACGGCGGCGACAATCACAGCCGCTATACCGAGGGTGAAATCCGGTCGACGGTGAAAGAAGCGGACGTGCTGATCTATGCGATCGGCATCTACGATCATTACTTTCCGACCGAAGAAGAGCGGTTGGGGCCGACGCTGCTCAGCGACCTCACCGAGCTAACGGGCGGGCGTGCGTTTACCATCGACAACCCGAACGACTTGGCCGACGTTTCCACGAAAATCGGCATCGAACTGCGCAACCAATATGTGCTAGGGTACCGTCCAAAGAATCCAGTGCGCGATGGCAAATGGCGTAAAATAAAAGTGAAGCTCATCCCGCCAAAAGGACTGCCGCCACTCCGGGTTTATGCGAAGACGGGCTACTATGCACCGACGGAATAATATTCCTCTGCTGGTTGTTTTCCTCTTCACAATCTCGCTTCTGACCGCCGCTCAGACCGGAGCGGGATCCACCGCAAGCCAGGCGCCGCCCGCAGACGCGACCAGCAGTGCCGGGAGTTCCGCCGCCGCGTCGAAACCACAGTCTCCTCCGGCGCAGCCGCAGGACAGCACCAAGCCTCCGGTGAATCCGTCGGGTCAGCAAGGAACTCCGAGTGAGCCGCAGAGCCCGGAGTCCGACAGCGGCGTGTTCGTCTTCCGCAAACAGGTTGAGGAAGTGGTGCTGCACGCCACCGTGGTCGACGACAAGCAGCGCATCGTCACCACGTTGGAGAAGGCCGCGTTTACGGTGTATGAAGACGGACGTCCGCAGACGATCACTTCGTTTCGCCACGAGGATATCCCGGTCGCAATGGGGATCGTGGTCGATAACTCGGGTTCGATGCGCGAAAAGCGGCAGAAGGTGAACGCCGCGGCCCTGAATCTGGTGCGCTCGTCGAACCCCAGCGACGAAGTCTTCGTCGTCAACTTCAACGACGAGTACTACCTGGACCAGGATTTCACGTCCAATATCAACAAGCTGAGAGAAGGACTGGAGAAAATTGAGGCCCGCGGCGGTACGGCGTTGTACGATGCCGTGGTTGCTTCCGCCGATCACCTGAAAGGTGCCAAGCTCGATAAGAAGGTGATCTTCGTCGTGACCGACGGCGAGGACAATGCGAGCACCGAATCGCTGGAACAGGCAGTGCGGCGGTTGCAGGTTGAGAACGGGCCGACGGTGTATGCCATCGGCATTTTGGGAGAGGAAGAGCATCCCAAGCGCGCCAAGCGCGCTCTGCAGGTCATGTCGGAGAGGACTGGAGGCATTGCCTTCTTCCCCAAGACTCTCGATGATGTGGATGCCATCAGCCGTACGGTCGCGCATGACATCCGCAGCCAATACACGCTGGGATATAAGCCGGCGACCCCGAAAAATCAGGGCGGCTATCGGCAGGTGAAAGTGGAAGCCCATGCCCACAGCTTCGGAAAACTTACAGTCCGCACCAAGAGCGGCTACTATGCTGGGCCCGAACCGGCTTCGGGGACGCAGTAAGCCAGTCTTACGCTGCCTTTATGAAATATCCGTTCTCAGCGATTCGCGACGAACAGGTTCCACGCTCCCGGGTTGCGCTCCTTCAACACGTCCTCGACACCTATGCCAGCGAGACGAATAAAGTGATTTCCGTGTGGGCGACCTTTGCTGATTCCGAACTTGGCTACCGCCCGCACCCGAGTTCCAGTTCGGTGGCCGAGATCATGAAGCACCAACTGCTGTCGGAGCGGCGATTCTTCGCTGAATTCCTGGGCCTGCCGGAAGTCGCAGCGGAACAAGTCTTGCCGCGGCAGCTGGCGGTCTCGGATCTGAGCAAGCGGATACTGGAGCTTGCTTTGCCGCGACTTGGATTTATGGCGGAGCGCGACGAGGAGTGGTGGCGGACTGTTGTCTCTTTCTTTGATACCCGCCGGGAGCGGATCTGGATTTTCTGGCGACGCGTCCTGCACACCGCTCATCACCGGACACAGTTGACGGTCTACCTGCGTTTGCTGGGAAAGCCGGTACCTGCGACGTACGGGCCGACGGCCGATGTGAGCTGGCAAGGCGCCGATCCGACGACAACAGTCGACGCGGCCAGCCGCGCCTGAATGTAGCGCCGGCTCCCAGCCGGCTGTCCCGAGGCCACCCTGGCCTCGGCCGGCAATACCAGCGGTGATTGACGCTACGGCTGACGTTCCTTACTCTGTAGAGTGCCTTCGACAACGTCCAATTCCCGCCTGCGCGTCAGCGACGACATCACCAAACTGGTAGGCGAGACCCCGATGCTGCAGCTGAAGAAGCTGGCGCCGCCGCGCTCGGCTGACATTTTCGCGAAGCTGGAGTATCTGAACCCCGGCGGAAGCGTGAAAGACCGTGCGGCCATTGGCCTGATCGCGCGTGCCGAAGAGGAAGGGAAGCTCCGGCGCGGCGGAACGATCATCGAGGCCACGGCCGGGAATACCGGGATTGGGCTGGCGCTCATCGGAGTGAATCGCGGATACAAGGTTCGTCTGTTCGTGCCGGAAAAATTTTCGGAAGAAAAAGTCATGATCATGCGGGCCCTCGGCGCCGAGGTGACTCGCACCCCGGAGGCCGAGGGCATGCAAGGCGCGATCCAGCGCGCAAAGGATCTACTGACGTCCGACCCCACCGCATTCTTGGCTGCCCAGTTTGACAACCCTGCCAACACCGACTACCACTACGAAACTACCGCGCGCGAGATTTTTGAGCAGATGGATGGGCGCGTCGACGCCATCACGGTCGGCTGCGGCACGGCGGGAACCTTTACCGGGATTGCCCGTTTCCTGAAAGAGCGGCTGGCGAAAGTGCACGCCGTGGCAGTGGAGACCCAAGGCTCAATTTTGGGAGGAGGCAAACCCGGTCCACA
Source organism: Terriglobia bacterium (assembly GCA_020073565.1). Taxonomy (GTDB): domain Bacteria; phylum Acidobacteriota; class Terriglobia; order Terriglobales; family Acidobacteriaceae; genus Acidiflorens. The sequence goes on along the minus strand of JAIQEY010000085.1, from coordinate 3,648 downwards.
CAAGGTGGAAGGCATCGGCAACAGCTTTATTCCTGGAAATTTTGACCATTCCGTTTGCGACGAAGTGATGATGGTGACTGATGACCAGGCTTTCGGAATGGTGAAGGAACTGGCTGCGCGCGAAGGCGTGCTGGGCGGCTCGAGTGCGGGCGCGAACGTGTACGCGGCGATTGAAATTGCGAAGCGACTTGGGGCAGGGAAGCGCGTGGTGACGCTGATCCCCGACTCGGCGGAGCGGTATTTGTCGAAGAAGATTTTTGAGGGTGGGGTGTAGAGAAGCTCAAAGTATCGTCTATGCTCGGGGTGGATGCGATGGGGACTCAGATCTCTCCCATGTTGGCAGTCGGCGACGGAGATGCTGCGATCGACTTCTACAAGGCCGCATTCGGCGCGGAACTCCTGTGGCACCTGGATGGCGGTGGGCACGTCGTGGCTGGACTTTCGATTGATGGCGCGAAGTTCCTCCTCGCCCACGAGTCTCCTCCACACGGCACTAGGAGCCCGGCCTCGGTCGGTTGCACGACGGTGAGAATCGAACTCTTCGTGGACGACCCACTCGCGGTGCACTGGCGCGCGTTGGCCGCCGGAGCAATCGAGCACAGTCCCATAGCAGAACACGAGCACGTGATGACTGGACCGAGACCGATCAGGCGGATGCTCCAAGGCGCCCTTGTGGACCCGTTTGGTCATATGTGGCTCGTCGGGAAGATCCTCGAGTAGGGCAGAATTCCTGTCGGGCTCCTAGCTGGGTGTGCTTCCACCAAGGCCTGTTAGCTCTGAGCCGTTGGCTTGGGGCGAGCGTAAGAGCCAAAAGCTGCAAACGAGGAGTGCCTTTGACCAAGAATCATTCCGGCTTCGCTACCCGCGCCATCCACGCTGGCCAAGAGCCTGACCCCGCCACCGGCGCCGTCACCGTCCCGATCTACGCTACCTCGACCTACGTGCAGGAGGAGATCGGCAAGCACAAAGGCTACGAGTATGCGCGCGTCTCGAATCCGACTCGCGACCGGCTGGAGACGAACCTGGCTGCTCTGGAAGGCGGCACCGGTTCGCGCGTGTTCGGGAGCGGCATGGCGGCCATCAATGCCATCGCCACGATGCTCAAGGCAGGCGACCACATTGTGGCCGGACACAATCTCTACGGCGGCACGCCACGGCTCTTTAATCAGGTGTGGGCGAACTTCGGGCTGGCATTTACTTATGTCGATACCTCGGACCTAAGCAACGTTGAGAGCGCACTCCAGAAGAATACGCGGATGGTCTATCTGGAAACGCCCACCAACCCACTGATGGAGCTTTGCGACATTCGCGCCATCAGCGATCTGGCGCACCGACAGGGAATCGAAGTTGTCGTGGACAACACTTTCATGTCGCCATATTTTCAGCGGCCGATTGAACTCGGCGCTGACATGGTCGTTCACTCGACCACCAAATTTCTCAACGGACACAGCGACGGACTCGGCGGGGCTGTCGTCTGCACCAAGCCCGCGCAATCCGAGAAACTTGCCTTCCTACAAAAGGCCGCTGGCGCCATCCTGTCGCCCTTTGAGTGCTGGCTGATTCTGCGTGGCGTGAAAACTCTGGCGGTGCGCATGTTGCAGCACGACTGCAACGGCCGCAAGGTCGCCGACTATCTCGCGAAACATAAGAAGGTGCAGACGGTGTTCTATCCCGGCTTGGCGAGTCATCCGCAGCACGAGTTGGCCAAGCGGCAAATGTCCGGCTTCGGGGCAATGATCGCTTTCGAGACCGGCTCGCTCGCGAACGCCAACAAGATGCTGCGCAAAGTGCGGGTGTGCTCGCTCGGCGAGTCGCTCGGCGGAGTGGAAACACTCATCTCGCATCCTGCGACCATGACGCACGCGGCTGTGGGCGAAGAAGGCCGGCGCAAGATCGGGATCACCGACGGCATGGTACGCATCTCGGTCGGCATCGAAGATGTGGAAGACATCCTCGCCGATCTTGACCAGGCGTTGGCGGCGATCTAGGAAAGAAGAAATCTCTGGGTTCTTGTCATCCTGAGCGGAGCGTGAATTTCGCGCAGCGAAATTCCCGCGGAGTAGAAGGATCCCTACTCTTGCCCGCTCTTTGACGTCATCGACAACGCAAACGCAGGCCTCTCGATCGAAGTAGGGGTCCTTCGACTCCGCGGGACGATGCGCTTTGCGCATCGTCCCGCTCCGCTCAGGATGACAATCGATCTTAAATTCTTGAAGACGCTACGGACTTGTGACGACTGGCTTCTTGTGCCGCCATCCCGGATACGCGTTGCCAATCGAGTACGTGAACCCGGCGAACACATGCCGGTGCGGCCCGCCGGATGTGAGTCCCCCTTCAAAGCCGCTGTCAATCACGAGCCTCGGGTTAATCATGTAGGTGAGCGCCCAGAGCGAAGAGGCGAAACCAGGTATAGTTTGGTTGAGCTGCGTGTCCCCGTAGAATTCGCCGGTGAATCCAAGCGCGCCGCGAATCGGGCGCGAGAAAGCCAGGTTGAGCTGATCGTTCTGATCGAAGCCCGACGCGCTCTGGCGGCCGATCCAATAGTGCGTAGCGTTGAAATCGAAATGAACACCCGCGATGTCCTTGCTTGCCAGGAAACCGACGAAGTGATCCACGCGGCCCGTTCCCAGACCCTCTTCGGTACTGGCAGACGGGATTTTTGCGGCGTAGCTGAAGGAGACCGTAGGCCATCGTTTGGTTTGCTTGTAGATTCGAACCTGGGGGCCAATCCAGTTGTCGCCGAATCCGCGGTGCGTGACGTCTGCGTCGGTCTGCGAAAGGAATGAGGTCGTGGTCCAGCGCAACTCGACGTCGCAGAGCAACCCGAATTTCAGGAGGCCGCCAAGTGAGGTCTGGTGAACGCCCTCTTCGGGCCACGTGCGATCCCAACCATACTCAAGTTCCAGCACGCCGTACTGCGTGATGTCGGCCGGATTGGCGACGGTAGGCCGGTTGGGATTGGCGACGATGGCATCCGCATAGCAGCCCGTTTGTTTGCCGATCCACTGAGCCCAGGCCGGAGCACTCACGATCATAGAAACCACCAGCAGCGCCACGCGTTGTCGCCATGAGGGAGCATGGTGGTTCCTGATTGTCTCGGCGGTGCGTGTTGGAGATGTCTCGGGCGAAGGCACATCAACGATTATCCTTTAAGATGAGTTTTTCGGAAGTAGAACCGCTGGAAACTGGAATGACCCCTCCGCAAACATCTCGCGAGTGGAACGCCGGTGAATACCACCGTCTCTCGGCGCCGCAGTTTCAGTGGGGACAACGCGTTCTCAGCGAACTGCACCTGCGGGGCGACGAGCGCGTTCTGGATGCCGGCTGTGGTAGTGGGAAGCTTACCCGGCTTCTTCTTCAGAGTCTACCGCAGGGACGCGTTGTCGGCGTTGATCTCTCCCGGAACATGGTGCGGCTTGCACACGACAATCTGAAAGCGGAATTTGCGGGCCGCGTCCGCTTCGTTGCTGGCGATCTCGTGGCCCTCCCGTTCCGCGAATGCTTTGACGGAATCTTCAGCACGGCGTCGTTTCATTGGGTGTTTGATCACGATGCGCTCTTTCGAAACCTGTTTGCATCGCTCAAAAAAGGCGGCTGGCTGCATGCACAATGCGGCGGCGGCCCCAACCTCGCGCGATTGCGGGAACG
>JAIQEY010000023.1 GCA_020073565.1 Terriglobia bacterium | reverse complement strand
TTGCCTGGTCCCTGTCGGAACTCACTGCGCCAGCGATGCAGCAGGTTGGGGTTGACCTCCAACGCCCGCGTCACTTCCGCGATTGAAATGCCCTGTTCCAGCCGCTGGATCGCGGCTAGCTTGAACTCCCGAGTAAACCGCCTGCGAGACAATCCCATGACTCATTTTCTCCATTCCATGGATTTTGTCTCTTAACCGGTTGTCTCATTTTTGGGGGCAAGTCCAAACACCCTCCTCCGACATCGTAGGAGGGCGTTTCTTATGTACACAGTCATAGGAGCAACAAGAGGCAGCACTAGCTAACTGCTAAGTGCTAAATGCTGCTCTTAGAACGTTGTCGCCACCGAGAAGCGGAACGTCTTGCGCGGTTCGCGCAGAGTGTAGTTGAGCCCAAGAGTGTCTTGTGCGGTCTGGTACGTGTATCGACCAGCCGCTGCGTTGATACATTGAGGACCACCCTGGCCTTGACAATCAGCCCCTGGGAACATCGAGCGGGAGATGGGCACGGGTGGGGTGGTTCTGGAGTTGAGGCGCAACGCGTTATAGGCCCAATAGATGCGGAAGGGTGCATTGACCACGGGCAGCATCATTTGCAGCTCCAGGCCGGTGGACATGCGCGGCACCCAGTTCGTACCGGGCACAGCGTGCAGATATTGAGAAAACGTAAGGTTCACACCGCCTTGACAGTTTGTGTAAGGCGGATCACTTGTCGTGTACGGGGGAGCAACCGACGGACATCCGAACAAAGCCTTCTGAAGATCCTGGTACTGCAACTGAGCGATTTGTAATTGCGACGTGCGCAAAATGGGATTCACCCCCACGTCGACGAAGGGCGCGAGTGCGACTGGGCCGGCGATGGTGATCCGGTACTCGGCGTTGCCGCTCAAACTGAGGTCCCCGCCGGGGGTGACGAGTTGCTGGTAGGGCAACTGGATAAGGTAGCAGTTCGACGTCGGGCCGCAGGATCCGGCAGCGTTTGGCGTCACGGGAAGGTTGGGGTTGGCTGGAACAAACGTGCCGTCAGGATTTCTCAGGGGGAGGCTCTGCACGCTGGGCAGATACGCGATGGGGGAAACGGTAAGAATGTCGAATCCGCGGATATCATTTTCTCCGCCGAGATAGCTGCGCTGGAATGGGGGCGCAACCACTCCGTTGAAGCCGGTGATGAACGACCCCTGCAGGTTGTACCCTATGGCGTTGCGGCGTTTGTTGACGGGGAAAAACTGCTTGTACTGGATGATCGGCCGGACGGTGTGCACCGTACCGCCCAGACCCGAAAACTCACCGCCGATGAAGAGGCTCTTGCCATGGTGGGGAGCGTAGGCGGCATCGAGCGTGTTCATCGTGAAGCTCGGAATGATCTTGCTGGTGACGATGCCGTTGAGTGCGTTCGGACCGCTGATACCACGGAAATTCAGACTCGAGAACAATAGTTTCGAGGCGTCGCTGACGGCCACCAGTGAGGAGCGATCAAACGTGTAACTGATGCCCACACGCTTGAAAGAACGGTGTAGCGGATAGCTGACACTGAGACTGAAGCCGGTGCTCGACTGCGAGTAGTTCTGCAGATTCTGCAGGTACGGCGTGGGCAGGTTCAGGTTCTGGCCCGTGAGAACGGCATATTGGCGAGCCTGATTGTAATTGTATTTGCGGGTGTACACGCTGAAGCCCGCATTGATGGGACGATCGAACAGATAGGGCTCGGTGAATCCGAACATCAAATCGCGCTGCAAGCTGCCGATGCTCGCTTGCACCGAAAGTGTTTCGCCCAGGCCCAGGAAGTTGTTGGTGCTGTAGTTAAGACCAATGAACGCGCCGGCCAGGCCGCTCACGCCGCCCTGCAGGCCGATGCTGTTCTTCCCTTTCTCGTGCACTTTGAGCGTGAGATCGACCGTTCCAGCCTTTTCGTCGAGATGCCGCTCGGTGGTGTTGGGATCGTCGGGCTTGAGCTGGTCGAAATAGCCGAGCTGGTTCAGGCGCAGCAGGCTGAGTTCCCAGAAACGCGAGTTATAGACACTGCCTTCTTCGAGTGCGATTTCGCGGCGGATGACCTTGTCGCGGGTGGTCGTGTTGCCGCTGAACTCGATGCGCCGGACGTTAAACTGCTTCCCTTCGTCAACGTCAATTTCCAGGTTGACGATCTTCTTCTCATCGTCAAACTTGGTGTCCGGGACGGAGGTGAAATTGATGTAGCCCGCTTCGCCGTAGGCCTTGCGCAGGTTTTCCAGGCCCTTGGCGACCTTCTCGCGGCTGAAGATATCGCCATCTTTCATCGGGAACAAACTGCGGAGAGCGGCGCTGTTGGGGATGGCCTTGTTGTTTTTGAAAGTGATGGTGCCCAGGCGATAGCGCTCGCCTTCCTCAATGGGCATGGTGATATCGACGGATTTCCCCAAACCAGGCTGCAGAAGCGGGACATGCACGCCAGTGTGCCCCGTGTCGTGGATTTCCGTCTTAGGCTGGTCGACCAGGACTTTGAAATAGCCGCGATTCTGGAACTCGGCGCGGACACGCTCGGTGTCCTCTTCGAGTTTGGTGGCATCGTAGGTCTTGGCGAACAGGCTCTCGAGGAAAATCGAGTGCGGGATGCCAATCGGCTTCAGGTTCTTCATGGCCGCGCGCAGAGTGCGGTCGTTGATGTGCTTGTTGCCCCTGAAGCGTATGCGTCCAACCTTGACCTTCGGCCCCTCGCGAACCACGAACGTAATGCCGACGGCCGCGGGTGGAATCGGGCGCACTTCGGTGCGGATGGTGGCGAACTGCCGTCCATGCTCAGAGAGCAATTCTTTCAGGGCAACTTCAGCCTTCTTAATTTTGGTCGGATCATACTGGTTTTCGACCGAAAGACCGACCTTGCGCTCCTTGAAGCGATCGAGAACGTCGCTGGTGGAGACCGCGCTCAGGCCGGTATAGTTGATTTCGCGAATGGTGGGCCGCTCTTTGACGTAGATGTGGAGGATCCAGCCCTTGGGGGTCTGCTCGCGTTCGAAGCGGATGTCCTCGAAGTAGCCGGCGTTCCAGAGGGCGTTGAAATCGCGTTCCAGGGCGGCGGCGTCATACACGTCGCCCGCATGTGTGAAAATGCGGGCCTTGATTGTGTCCGCCGGGATGCGGCGATTGCCGTGCACGGTAATGCCCACCACCAGATCTGTCTGCCCGACCACCGGGACGGCTAAGAGCACGAGTGCGACCAGGCCCAGGAAGCGATTCCACACACCGCCACCCTTCCAAGCTCTTGAGAAGCAAGAGGATGGGGAGATAACTGAGTCTCTCTGCGAACCTGTGCGCGTCCCCAGACGGCCGGGGCACACGGGGATTGCCAGATGACGAAGAATCGCAACTACCTCGAAAAACTAGAGTTAGGAAAACGGTAATTATACGGTAGAGCAGTGGAGCCCGTCCAAGTCGGAGGCGAGTTTTCCCCCAAGTCACGCCCGAAAAAGTTCCACCTCAACACAGACGGAATAGAAGGTCGCCGCGTTGCCCATGTCGGTGAGTTTTTCTGAGGTGAGCACGTTGATGTTGCGGGAACCGGGGCCGAAGCGCGCCCAATCCAGGCGGGCGGCCACCACTCCGGTCGGTACGGAACCGTTGACGCGAGCTTCCAGGACGATCTCGCCGCGTGGGTTGAAGGCGCGTACGCGGTCGCCATCGCGGATGCCACGTGGTTCAGCGTCGGCGGCGTGCATCTCGAGCTGCCCGAGCATGGGTTCAAGTTCGCGGACCGAGGGGACGTTCGCGAACGATGAGTTGAGATGGTTGTCGGCCTTGCGAGCCAGAAGTTCGAGCGGGAAACCCGCCGCCCCCTCCCCGTAACGGGATTCTTCGGGCGGGGTGAAGGCGACCACGGGGTCGAGGCCTTGACGATTGAGTGTCTCGCTATAGAACTCGGCCTTGCCGGAGGATGTGGGGAAATTTCCTTGAGCAAAAGGCAGGAACGGTGCCTTGTTTTCTGCCGAGCTTTGCTCGCCTGGACGGGCGAGGGCGCCCGTCCCTCCATCAGAGGTGGAGAAACTCAGGCGGATGTGGTTCTCATGTTCGAGGCGTTCGCGGGTGATCCCTTTCAGCCACGGATTCGGAGAATCGAGGGCGCGGTCGATCATCGAGTCAACGGACTCTCGGAAGCACGCGTCGTCGAATCCCATACGTTCAGCCAGGGCGCGAAAGACTTCGACATTCGAGCGGCATTCGCCGCGCGGCTCCATCGCCTGATCGGAAATCTGGAGATAGTAGTGGCCGTAGGCGGCCTGCAGGTCTTTGTGCTCGAAAAACGTGGTGGCGGGCAGCACGATGTCGGCGTAGTCGGTGGTATCCGTAAAGAACTGTTCGTGGACCACCGTGAAAAGGTCTGTACGTTTCAGGCCGCGAATGACGTCGTTGTGATTCGGACAAACGGCGGCAGGATTTGAGTTGTAGACGAACAGCCCCTTCACCGGGGGATTGCTGAGCGTGTTCAGCACGCTGCCCAGTTGCACCATGTTGACAGTGCGGGCCGGGCGGCCCAGCGCCTTCTGCATCAGCTCCGGCATTTCGAGTGCTGCTTTATTCAGACCGAACGCCCCGCTCAGCGAGAGTTGCAGCCCGCCGCCGACTTCTTTCCACGATCCGGTCAGGCACGGCAGCATGGTGACGGCACGCATCGCCATACCGCCGCGTTCGGAACGCTGAATGCCGTAGTTCACGCGGATCACCGACGGACGCTGAGTGGCATATTCGCGGGCGAGTTTGCGGATGTCGTCGGCGGCGATGCCCGCCCATCCGGAAGCTCTTTCGGGCGGATACTCCTGGACGCGAGCCTTCAGATCTTCGAATCCAACCGTGTAGCGCGCTATGTAGTCGGCATCGTAGAGATTCTCGTTGATGATGACGTGCATCAGGCCGAGGGCGAGCGCGGTGTCGGTTCCGGGATTGATCGGCAGATACCAGTCGGCGCACTTGGCCGTGCGGGTACGGTACGGATCAATGACGACTAGCTTCGCGCCTTTGCGGCGAGCTTCTTCGATGAAGGGCCAGAGGTGAACATTATTGCCGTGAATGTTTGAGCCCCAGGCGATGATGTAGCGCGAGTGTGCAAACTGTTCCGGCTCGGTGCCCAATTTCACACCTAACACCGACTTGATTCCCTCTTCGCCTGCGGATGAGCAAATGCTCCGTTCCAGTTGCGACGCTCCCAGGCGATGGAAGAAGCGTCGGTCCATGGAGGCACCGTTGAGCGCGCCCAGCGTGCCTCCGTAGGAGTACGGGAGGATGGACTCGGGGCCGTGGTCGGCGATGATGCTTTTGAACTTTTGCGTGATTTCGTTTAGGGCTTCATCCCAGGTGATTTGCTCGAAAGCAGCGCGGACAGGAATGTCCGCGCCACATGGGCCTTTGGGGGCCACGCGCCGCATCGGATAGAACACGCGGTCGGGGGAATAGACGCGGTCCAAATACTTCGCAACCTTTGCGCACAGGAATCCTCGCGTCACCGGATGCGCTGGATCGCCTTGAATCTTGGTGGCGCGGCCGTCTTCGATTGTGATCAGGACGCCACACGCGTCCGGACAATCATGCGGGCAGGCGGCGTGGGCGACGCGCTTCATCGCTAGATTATAGGGCTGACGCACCACGGAGTCACAGAGACACAGAGAAAAAACCGAATCAAGAAAAAAGAGGCGGCCAGGTCCGGCCGCCCCGCGTTGCACGTAACTTCAATGCGACTTTGTTATTGTCCTGCCGGCCAAAATCGACTGCGGTGGGCAGGCGGGCAGAAATGCCCGCCCCGCACGAGGGCTACTTGAATTCCAGCACTTCTTTTTCTTTGGCCTTGCTCATCTCTTCCATCTTCTTGATCTCGTCGTCGGTGAGCTTCTGGATTTCGTCCATGGCCCGTTTCTCGTCGTCTTCGGTGATTTTCTTGTCTTTCAACGCCTTCTTGATGGCATCGTTGCCGTCGCGGCGAATGTTGCGGACGGCGGTGCGGTGTTCTTCCAGAATTCTGTGCAGGTGCTTGACCATCTCTTTGCGCCGCTCTTCGGTCAGTGGCGGCACGGGCACGCGGATCATTTTGCCGTCATTCATCGGGTTGAGGCCGAGGTCGGCGGCGCGAATGGCCTTCTCGATGGCCGCCAGCGACGAGGGATCGAACGGCTGCACGGTGATCAGTTGCGGCTCCGGGGCGTGCACCTGGGAGATCTGATTGAGTGGCATCTGGGAACCGTAGTAGTCGACCGCGACCGTATCGAGCATGTGGACATTGGCGCGGCCGGTGCGGGTCGCTGCCATTTCCCGGCGGAAATCTTCGACCGCCTTGTCCATGCGCGTCTTAAGTTGTACGAAGACTTCTTTCAGGGCAGGATGAGCCATCTCTCTCAGCTCCCAAACATAGCGATATCAGAACCGTGCATTATAAACCGGCAGCCAAGTTTCAAGGTTTCAGAGTTTCAAGGTTTCAATGTCGGCCGCGACGTTGGCGTCTTTGAAACCCTGAAACCTTGAAACTTTGAAACCTTGCCTTTCACGCGCTGACCAGCGAGCCGACCTTTTCGCCCAGCACTACTCTGCGGATGTTGCCGTGCTGGTTGAGATTGAAGACGATGATGGGCAGATTGTTATCTTTGCAGAGCGAGATGGCGGTTGAATCCATCACTTTGAGACCCTGCTTCAGAACATCCATGTAGGTGATCTGCGAAAACTTCTTCGCATCCTTCACCTTCATCGGATCGGCGTCATAGATGCCATCGACCTTGGTCGCCTTGAGAATGGCATCGGCCTTGATTTCCATCGCGCGCAGAGAGGCAGCGGTGTCGGTCGAAAAATACGGGTTGCCGGTGCCCCCGGCGAAGATCACAACCCGCCCTTTTTCCAGATGGCGGATCGCGCGGCGGCGGATGAACGGCTCGGCTACCTGGTTCATCTCGATGGCGGATTGCACGCGGGTGTAGACTTTCTGCTTTTCGAGCGCGTCCTGCAGGGCGAGGGCGTTGATCACGGTCGCCAGCATACCCATGTGGTCGGCGGAGACGCGGTCCATGTCCTTGGCCTGGTCGGCCACACCACGGAAGAAGTTGCCGCCACCCACGACGATGGCGATCTGTATACCCAACTTGTGGACGTCGGCTACCTCGGCAGCGATCTCGTGCATGCGAGCGGTATCCACGCCAAAGCCTTGATCGGCGGCGAGAGCTTCGCCGGACAGTTTGAGCAGGATGCGCTTGAAGATCGGAGTATCCATGAAAGTTCTCAGTTCCGGCTCGTCCAGTCTTCCTTCGTGTACCTTCGTGTCCTTGGTGATATGAACAAGAAAACCTAACCATCAAGGACACGAAGGTACGCGAAGGAAAGCCAATCTAAATCGAGGCGATAGGTGCCTCCGAGAGCATAAATCAAAAGGGGCGCCGAAGCGCCCCTGAATTATTCGCCTACTTGGCGGCTGGTGTGGCCGCCTCGCCGCCCTCATCGGGCTTGGCGCTGGTGAATGCGACCGTGGCCGTGGCATCACCTACCTTGAAGCGGGCGAAACGGCGGACGGAGATGTTCTCGCCCAGCTTTCCGATCTTGGCGGCGATGAGCTGCGCGATCGAGACGGTCTGGTCCTTGATGAAGGGCTGCTCGAGCAGGCAAACCTCTTCGTAGAACTTTTCCATCTTGCCCGCCACCATCTTCTCTGCAATGTTCGCAGGCTTGCCACTGGCGATGGCCTGAGCACGATAGATGTCCTTCTCGCGCTCGAAGGCTTCGGGCGTGACGTCTTCCTTGCGGACGAACTTCGGGTCGCTGGCCGCAATGTGCATGGCGATATCGTGGACCAGCTCTTTGAAGTCGTCGGTGCGCGCCACGAAGTCGCTTTCGCAGTTGACCTCGACCAGTACGCCGATCTTTCCGCCCGCGTGAATGTAGTGGGCGACGGAGCCTTCGCTCGTCACACGCGCCGCCTTCTTCGCGGCCACGGAAATGCCCTTCTTGCGCAGCCAAACAACAGCCGCTTCCATGTCGCCGTTCGATTGAGTCAGCGCCTGTTTACAATCCATCATCGGCGCTCCGGTTTTGTCGCGCAGTTCTTTGACCTTCGCGGCAGAAATGTTCGGCCCCTTGTTGTTGTCAGGGTCAGGACTTGCGGTGGTAGCCATGATTTTTGAGTTCCTTCGCTTCTATAAAACTTGACCCGCGCCGGAGATGTGCACGCGGGTCAGACTCCCTGAGAGGCGATTGCCCGGGTTGTGCCGTCCCTACGGGACTTGGCCTTCATTCGCTCCCACCCAGGACTCACGTCCTGGGCTAACAAATTCCGCAGCTCGCGACTCGCAGCTATTTCAGAACCGGCGTGTTTCCGCCTGCAACTCGTCGACGTCTTCCGTTGCAGCCGATGGACGCTTGCGCGTACCCGCTCCCAGCACGTCTTCCATCCGGATGTCCTCGCCCTCAGGACCGGTAGCCGCGACAGCGACTTCACCTTCCGCGGCAACCTCGGCGGCTTCAGCGTGCGGCTCGGCGGCAGCTTGCATTTCAGAAATCTGCTTGTCGCCCAGCAGGTTTACCCCTTCTGCGATCGACTCCGAAATCTTCGAAGTAAACAGCCGGATCGCGCGCAGAGCATCGTCATTGCCAGGAATCACGTAATCCACTTCGCTCGGATCGCAATTGGTGTCGACCACGGCGACCACCGGAATGCCCAGTTTGCGCGCCTCGCGTACGGCAATCTGTTCTTTGTTCGAGTCGATGACGAAGATCGCATCCGGCAACCGCGACATGTTCTTAATGCCCGCGAGGTTGGCCTGGAGATGCTTGCGTTCACGCTCGAGCTTAATGACTTCCTTCTTCGGCAGCAGGTCGTAACGGCCATCGGTGGCCATCTCGTCGAGTTCCTTGAGCCGCTTCACGGATTTCTGCACGGTGACCCAGTTCGTCAGCAGGCCACCCAGCCAGCGCTGGTTCACGTAGAACATGCTGCAGCGCTGCGCTTCCTCGGCGATCGCATCCTGGGCCTGGCGCTTGGTGCCGACAAAGAGAATGACTTTGCCGTCGGCGGCCAGATCCTGCACGAACTTCGACGCTTCCTTGAACATCTTCAGCGTCTTCTGGAGATCGATGATGTAGATCCCGTTGCGCTCTCCGAAGATGAACTCCTTCATGCGTGGATTCCAGCGCTTGGTCTGGTGCCCGAAGTGGACGCCCGCTTCGAGCAGCTCTTTCATGGTGATGTTAGCCAAACAACCTCCTCTATTGGTCTACATTGGGACGTTACCGTTCCCAATTGCCATTCCCGTCCACCCCAACTCAGGGGAGGTGGGGGGATGAATTGAACCCATACAACAAACGTTTCAAGGTTTCAGAGTTTCAAGGTTTCAAAGACTCAAGGCCCGTCGCCAACCTTGAAACTTTGAAACCCTGAAACCTTGAAACCTACTACTACCGCTTCGAGAACTGGAACCGCTTGCGTGCGCCCTTCTGTCCGTACTTCTTGCGCTCTTTGGCGCGCGGGTCACGTGTGACCATGCCTTCGGCCTTAAGCTTCTTGCGCAGCTCGGCGTTGAACTCCATGAGCGCCCGAGTAATGCCTAAGCGGACCGCATCCGCCTGCCCGGCGACTCCGCCGCCGCAGACATTGGCGAGCACATTGAAACTCGCCGCGCTGTCGGTCGAGACCAACGGCAGCTTCGCACTGGTCCGCTGCGAGGGCGTCACAAAGTATTCCTCGAACGCCTTGCCGTTAACCTTGAACTCACCGCTGCCCGGACGAAGGAAAACACGAGCGATCGCCGTCTTGCGGCGGCCCGTTCCGTAGTATTGAACTGTGTCTGCCATTTTAGCTTCGAGCTTCGAGCTCCGAGCTTCGAGCCACCTCCAAGGCGGCTCACTCGGGCTGTCGCTATTAACCTTTCAAAAAGAATCTGAAACTCTTGTCGCTGGCAGCTCGCGGCTCGTAGCTCGCAGCTGTCTTACGCGAACACTTTCGCTTCCGGCTTCTGCGCCTCGTGCGGGTGCTTGTCGCCTTTGTATACCTTCAGCTTCGTGAACATCTGTTTGCCCAGCTTGTTCTTGGGCAGCATGCGTGAAACTGCTTGCTCGATGACCAGCTCCGGCTTGCGTACGAGGCGCTTGTTCAAATTCTCGGAGCGCAATCCGCCCGGATATCCGGTGTAGCGGTGATAGACCTTCTGATCGGTCTTCATGCCGGTGATTTTGACCTGTTCGGCGTTAATGACGACGACGTGGTCGCCGGTGTCGATAAACGGTGTGTATTTCGGGTTTTCTTTGCCCATCAGAATGCGGGCTACGCGCGAGGCGAGGCGGCCGAGCGGCAGCCCGGTCGCATCCACGACAAACCACTTACGCGCAATTTCCCCTTCTTTCGGGAAATAGGTTGACATCGGAAATCTCCCAGAGTGTAAAGAACGCAATGAAGACCGCTGAGTGCCCTAATCAATCCACGCAGAACGCGCGCTAGGTGTTCCAGGCGGGCAGCCGCAGGACTTCCAAAGACATTCAGGATAGCCTAGCGCCTCTCCGATTGTCAACGAAGAGGTTCAAAGGCAAGGGGTTACCGGGGTCAGCATTCCGGCCTCGACGTTCCACACTCAGCCCGAGCCGCCCCCGTATCCGATTTACTTTCCACCCACTGCCTTCAGGCAGCGACCATAGAGCTCGAGCAGATGGTCCGCGTATTCCTCGGGCTTGGAGGCCGCTCCTCCGCCCTGGAAACCCACGCCAGTTCCGACGGTCTTGCCGTAGCTGGTTGTCATGGCGACGAATTTCATCAGGTCAAGCGCGATATCTTCATTGCGGCGTGCGCCCATTGGTAAAGACGGCGTTTCCATAAATGCAAAACTCCTTACAATTGTGCCCGGCGACAGCGTTCCACCGACTTGCGCCGATCATAGCAGAATGCGAAGCCGCTCACTGTGGAGTTGCCGGTGCGGCACCGGCCTGGAGCTTCCGGTACGGCTCAAAATCCTGCCAGACGCGGTTGACCTGCGCCGGCTCCAGCACTTTCACAAGCGGCTTGTCGGGCTGAGAAGCGGAATAAACCTCGAGCGTGACCTTACCGCACGCGGACGAGATCACATCCGGAGTGTAGGTGTAGAGGCCGTAGAACGCGTTTTGATCAACCCGGACGAAGCGATTCGACCCAGTCCCGATGGCGACCTTGCCCGGCCGAATCGGGTCCACTTCCTTGTCTCCGCAAAGCAGGCGCAAGCGTGCGAAGCTGCTCTTGGGGCGGTAGGTGCTGGGAGCCTGGTTGTTGGTTGCCATGTTGTCGCCCCAGGATTTCCAGAAGGCCATCTTCATCTGAGGATGCGCCCAGATTCCGAGGACCGACTCGTATTTGTGCTCCGGCTGCTCGAGTTTGGTGGTGTCGCCACCCTTCTGCTTCATGCGTTGGTTCATGGCCGCGGTATAGCGCTCCTGCGCGTACTGGTAACGCGCCACCGGCGTCAACAACTCCATGTCAAAGTCACCCAGCTTGAACGCGTAGATCTCCTTTTCCCAGCGCGTCTCGTGGCGGGAGACGAGGGAGTCAACGGGGAAGTCGCCCGCCGGCACAACCGGCAACAGGCGCGATGGGGCGGGAGTGGTTGCCGCCGCGAGTCTCTGTTTGGCGCGGGCGATATCGTCGCGCACCTCCGTGAGAGGGACGATGTGCATTTCCTTGTTGATGATCCGGCTATACCCAACTACGGTCCCGCTGGAGTTGAACAGCGGGCTGGCCAGGTCCGTGAATTTCACATCGGAGACGATCTCTTTTGCGTCTGCCTTGCTGATAACGCCCGTGGACATCACTTTCCCGCGCTTGATCGAGTTGTCGATGGTAAAGACGCGCTCGCCCTCGATCAGCGCTCCGGGGTCGAGCGAAAGCGGGGGCACGAAGATATCTCTCAAAGGTTCCATGCTGACGCGAAGAACTGCAACGCTGTTGGTCTCGTCATCCACCAGGACTTCGGCCGCCACTCTGCGACCGCCATCGAATTGCGCGGCAATCCATTTGTGGCCTTCGACCACGAAGTGTGAGGTAAACACTAGTCCGGCGGGGTCGATCAGGAACCCATCGTCGGCAGCGTCTTCGGTCCAGACGGTGGCCACGCTGCCGCGTACCCGCTTGAACTGTTCGGCAAGTTCGTCCACGTGGGCCCCGCGGGCGGCCGCCGAATCGGTCACCTTGGCGTTGTCGTTGCTGAGCTCGATGACCTGGTCGGGCTTCGAGACCGTGATTTCAAGGTCCCAAAGATACTGCTTGCCGAAGAGTTCGGCCGGCTTGTCGGTGGTGAGGTGATAAGCGCCGAGTGGCAATTCGAGTTCAGCGACACCATCGAGCGAGGTCTGAGTGGTCAGCGGGGAGCCGGAGAGCTTCGGCGTCAAGCTGACTACAAGGCGCGGGACCGGCTTGAGATTCAAGTCGCGATCGAAGAGCGCGGCCCGAATCTTGATCTTGACGGGAGAGGCGGGAATCGATGCCTGCTGGGAAAAAGCGATGCCTAGAGCACAGAGGAGGAAAGGCACAAGAAGTACGGCACGGCGCATGGCGCACCTCCTACCCCTATCATGCGCATAATACTCGGACAGTGCAGTGATGCAAGTCCGTGATGCGAGTGCGCTTGGGTAGCCTTTCCGGTTGGCAAGAAGAGCCCACGGACAGTCTCATCCCACTTCGACCAACCCATAACTCAGGGCCCAGCGGGAGCGCATGTGTTTGAGGGCGCGGTTGATCTCGTCCTGTGAAATATCCGGGTTGGGTCCGGCAATCACGAACGCCGCTTCCCGCTTGGCGGCCTCGAGCAGTTGGCGATCGCGGATGATATTGGCGACGCGGAAACTCGGAATGCCCGCCTGCCTGGTGCCGAAGAATTCTCCAGGGCCGCGCAGTTCGAGATCGAGTTCGGCGATCTGAAAGCCGTCGTTCGTGCGAACCATGGCGTCGAGCCGTCGTTCACCTTCTTCGGAAACTTTGCCGCCGTGCATCAGCACGCAGTAGGACTTGGAGGCGCCGCGTCCGATGCGTCCGCGCAACTGGTGCAGTTGCGCCAGGCCGAAGCGGTCGGCATGCTCGATCACCATGACGGTTGCATTTGACACGTCCACACCGACCTCGATCACTGTCGTGGAGACCAGAACCTGGATCTCGTTGCGCTGGAATTCGCGCATGATGCGCTCTTTATCGTCGGCGTCGAGGCGGCCATGCAGCAGGCCGACGTGCAGATCGGGGAAAATCTTGTCGCGCAGCTGCCGGTGCATCTGCTGCGCGGCTTTTAGCTCGCGCTCTTCGTTTTCTTCGATCACCGGATAGACGACATAAGCCTGGTGGCCGGCGGCGATCTGCTTGCCCACGAAGTCCCACACCTCGGGCGCGCGCTCGTCCGGGACGCACCGGGTCACCACGGGCGTGCGGCCCGGCGGAAGTTCATCGATCACCGAGACGTCGAGGTCGCCGTAGAGCGTCAGTGCGAGCGTGCGCGGGATGGGGGTAGCGGTCATGACCAGCACGTCGGGTTCGGCGTCAGTGGAGAGCCGGGCGCCCCCGCCCGGCGGGACGGGCGAGTCGCCCGTCCCCACACGGGCATCGTCTGATTTCTTCATCAACTTCAGGCGCTGCATTACTCCGAAACGGTGTTGCTCGTCAACCATGACCAAGCCCAGCTTTTCGAACTCGACGCGATCCTGAATCAGCGCGTGCGTACCGATGATCAGTTGTGCGTTCCCCTGGGCGATGTGGCGGCGCACGGCGCGCTTGCGGTCCTGTTCTAGCGATCCGGTGAGAAGCACGGTGCGGTATCCGCCCTTTTCCAGAATCTGGCGCGCGGAAAAATAGTGCTGCTGCGCCAGAATTTCCGTCGGCGCCATCAGCGCCACCTGGTACCCGTTCTCGATTGCGATAATGGCCGCTTCAAACGCGACAATCGTCTTGCCAGAACCCACGTCTCCCTGCAGCAGGCGGCGCATGGGGAACGGCGTCTGCATATCGCCGGCGATTTCCTTAAGCGCCCGTTTCTGCGCTCCGGTGGGATGAAACGGCAGAATCTTTTTGATTGCTTCCCGCACCCGATCATCGAGCTGGAAGGCAATTCCCGTCTGCGCCTTCTGCTCGCGGCGCTTGAGTTCGAGGCCCAGTTCAACGAAGAAAAGTTCGTCGAAGATCAGACGAATATGCCCCGGCGTCCGCGCAGACTGGAGATCCGCGAAGCTCTCGCCCGCATCCGGCCAGTGCACCTTCCACAAGGCTTCGCGGGGAGAGACAAGGCTGAGATGCGCACGCACGGCGGGCGGGATCGGATCGGGAAGATCGGGATTTAAATTTTCGAGCGCGGAGCGGATAATGCAACGAAACCACCGTGGCGTAAGCTTCCCGGTGGATTCGTAGATGGGCACGATGCGTCCGATTTCGAGCGAGGCGGCCGCGTTTTTCTCTGCTAGATCGGCGCCGCCTTCTTCGTTGACGTCGCCAAGAATCTCGAATTGCGGCTGCATGATCTGCAACTGGCCGTCGCGATCGGCTTCAACCTTGCCGTAAAGGGCAACCATCTGTCCGGCCTGGAAGCGATCCTGCAGATAGGCCGCGTTGAACCAGAGGCACTTGAGACGGCTGCGGCCCTGGCCCACGGTGAGCTGGAAAATGGGCATCCGGCGCGTGCGGAACAGTCCCGAGTTGCGCACCTCGGCAATGACGGTGGCCATCTCACCGGCGTGCAACTCAGCGACCGAACGCGGGTTGAGGCGGTCTTCGTAGCGGAACGGCAGGTAGTGGAGCAGGTCGTCAACCGTGTGGATGCCCTTGCCCGCAAGGACCTCAGCCAGGCGTGGACCGATGCCTTTGACGTACTGCACTGGAGTGGATGGTTCCAGCATCTCAAGGGATGTTAGCAGCCGTCGTCCCATTGCGCCCGGTTTTCGCGCGACGGGTGGAGGAGCGGAGGTCGGCTTGGACAAGAGCCCGATGGTCAAGAGACGGACGATGAGGAACTTCCTCGACGCTCTGGTGGCAGTCCTTGCGGGCAACGCAATTTATTTTCTGCTTATGCCTCACCTGCCCACCCCGATTCGGCACAGGCTGTTCAAGGAGGACCTGGGACTTCTTGTGGATTTCTGCATCTGCACGGTGATCTTCGTGGCGGTGAAGTATACGAGGCGGAACGAAGAGTGAGTCGAGGAAAGTTGCTCCAACACCATCGGCGGCGCTGTCGTAAACTCATCGCGTCATGTTGACGGGCATCCCATGTTGAAACCGCGGGAGTCGATTACCGCGCTGGATCCGTACCGATCTCCGATCGCGAGCCGGGACGGGCTAAGTCTTGACCTCAACGAAAACCTGGCCGGCTGTTCACCGCGCGTCCTGGCGCGGCTGCGGACACTTGGCACCGAAGACATCGCCCGGTATCCGCAACGGGAAATCGGCGAGCGCCTCATTGCGAACTTCCTCAGCGTCAACCCCAGCCAGGTTCTGCTGACCAACGGTGTAGATGAGACGTTGTGCCTCTTATTCTCCACCTATTTGCGCGAAGGCTCGGAACTGATCTTTTCCGATCCGACGTTCGTGATGTATCCGATTTTCGGCCAGGCTTTCGGAGCGCAGTTGGTGCGTGTGCCCGCGGGAGAAAACTTTGCCTTCCCTGCCGCCGAAATCCTCGCCCGCATTTCGCCGCGGACGCAAGTAATCGTGATCGCCAACCCAAACAATCCTACCGGCACGGTTGCCGCACCCGCCGATTTGCTGCGCACCGTCGAAGCTGCTCCCGGCGCCGCGGTTCTGATCGACGAAGCCTACTTCGATTTCTACGGCGAAACCATGCTTGGAGAGTTGGCCCGCCATCAGAATCTGTTCATCGCGCGCACGTTTTCCAAGGCCTACGGACTGGCCGGCCTGCGCCTCGGAGCGCTGGTCGGCCCGCCTGAACAAATTGAATTCATGCGCCGGTTCTGCTCCCCATTCAACGTTAATGCGGTGGCTCTCGCCTGCCTGGAGGAAGCGCTCGCAGATCAGGACTTCGTGCGCGAATACGTCACACAAGTAAGACAAGGCCGCGAGCAAATAGCGAGATTGTGCCAGGAAATGGGATTACGCTGCTGGCCAAGTTCCGCAAACTTTGTTCTGGTGCAGGTCGGCGGGGGCGCGGGGGCATTCGCAGCCGCGATGCAACGCCGGGGTATCATGATCCGCGATTCGTCGGCCAATCTCGGCTGCGAAGGCTGCGTGCGCATCACCGTACCGGCCAGTCATCAGATGACCGGAGTGCTGGAAGCGATCCGTCAGACGCTGAAGGAAGTGCAACCGTGAATCAGCGGGCAGTCCTGTCCCGCGTCTCGTTACCGGACGCCAGTTTCCTTGCCAAGTAGCGCTGCGTGAGGAAGAGTATGCAGACAAGCAGGAGGATCGCCGAAAGCGCCTCATACATTCGCAGCACCGCGGTTCCCCAACGTTCCGGGGACACGCCGGCGATCGCCACCCGCGTGATGTGATTGCGCACCCCGGAAAATCCTCCACGGATCAGGGGAGGCGCCAACTGCACCAGAATCAACAACAGGAACACCCCCACCATCAAAGCGGTTCCGCGCAAAATTGCCAGCAGTTGTCGCAGAGGCCAGTTGCGTCTCATGGATAGACTGACACCGGCGATGGGCAGGAAGTTCCTATCTCGTACGGCGCCGATTTCGTCATTGTCAAGAAGTCGTGAACCAGAAGGACCGAGAGCGGTTTGCCGCCCGTGCTTTACACGCCGTTTGCAATTATCATAGAGAGTCTCCTCCTGGTGCTCGATCGCACCGATCGGCCGTTGTCATGAGGCTTAAGCCAACTGCTAGAGGCTAGGTGCAAAATGCTGATCTTCCGCAAACCTCTCCCAAATATCGAATATCCTGAGATGCCGGCCGACGTGGTTATTGTCGGCGGCGGTCCCGCCGGCATGGCCTGCGCACTGCGACTCTCGCAGCTCATCGACGACTACAACGCGCGCCATCCCGAGGCGCAGCTCTCGAAAGAAAATATCTACGTGCTCGAAAAGGCCCGCGAAGCCGGACAGCACTGCCTTTCCGGCGCGCTGCTCGATCCGCGTTCGATGAAGGAACTGCTGCCCGGATTCGAAAAGGAAGCGCCGCTCGACGCCACCGTCTACAAAGAAGGCGTGCATTTCCTGACGAAGACCGGACACCACAAGCTTCCGATCACGCCTCCGCCGCTGAAGGATCACGGCAACTACGTCATCTCGATCAACAAGTTCGTGAAGTGGCTGGCCGGCAAAGTCGAAGAGGCCGGCATCACCATCTTTACGGGCTTTGCGGGCTCCGAACTTCTGTATGACGGCAGTCGCGTCACCGGCGTGCGCACCGACGACAAAGGAGTCGACAAGCAGAACCAGCAGAAATCGAATTTCGAGCCCGGCTATGACGTGAAAGCCAAAGTCGTCGTTCTCGCCGAAGGCACGCGCGGATCGCTGACCAAGCAACTGATCCAGAAGTTCGATCTGATGAGGGACCGCAACCCGCAAACTTATGGTGTAGGCGTAAAGGAGTTGTGGGAAGTGCCTGCAGGGCGTATTAAGGCGGGCGAAGTCATCTACACCATGGGTTACCCGCTCACGCCCAAAGAGTACGGTGGCGCGTGGCTCTACGGCTCGAAGGACAACATCGTCTCGCTCGGCTTCGTCACCGGCCTCGACTATCGCGATCCGCGCCTTGATCCGCAGCACGTCCTGCAGACCTTCAAGCAACATCCATTCATCGCCAGTCTGCTCTCGGGCGGCAAGATGATCCGCTACGGTGCGAAGTCTCTGCCCTACGGCGGATGGTGGTCGCTGCCGCCGCTTGGTGGTGACGGTTGGATGGTGATCGGCGACTCGGCCGGCTTTCTGAATTCGGCGCGGCTCAAGGGCATCCACCTCGCCATCAAGAGCGGGATGCTCGCCGCCGAAACGGCTTTCGAAGCGCTGGTGAGCGGCGATTCGTCGGCCGCCACGCTGGGCAAGTTCCAGCGCCGCGTCGAAACCAGCTGGATCAAAGACGAACTCTGGCCCGTGCGCAACTTCCATCAGGGATTCAAGAACGGCATGTACGCCGGCATGTTCAACACCGTGCTGCAGGATATTTTCGATGGCGGCCTCCGCAACCGCGTACCGTCTCATCCCGGCCACGAGAACTTGAAATCAGTCATAGGTCTACCCGCCGACGGCGGTCCCAGAGCGCACATGCTGGGCCCCGCCAAAGGCGACGGCAAGCTGACCTACGACAAGCTCACCGACCTCTACCACTCCGGCACCAAGCACGAGGAGGATCAACCGGCCCACCTCGTCATCCATGACACCAACATCTGCAACGAGCGCTGCGTGAAAGAATTCGGCAGCCCCTGCCAGAATTTCTGTCCGGCAAATGTCTACGAGATGGTCGATGACACTGCCGCGCCCAACGGCAAGCGGATCAGCCTGAATCCCGCAAACTGCGTGCACTGCAAAACCTGTGATATCGAGGACCCATACCAAATCATTACCTGGGTGCCGCCGGAAGGTGGCGGCGGGCCGAACTATGACGGCATGTAAGCGGAAGGATTTGTGGATCGGCAAGGCTTGTGTGGCGCGGGCATTCTTGCCCGCGAGAACTCGGCGTTACTGCAGAATGCGCTTGCCATGAATCACGCCGGCAATCACCACCTCATCGCCTTGCAGCCGGTAAATGATGCGATAGCTGTAGCCGAGTAACTCGCGAGTGTTCTCGTCATCGAATTCGGGAACTTTGTGCCCGGCACGTCGAAACCTTACCAAAGTGCTGGTCTGATTTCACCATAACACCGTCGGAATCCGCCCTCCGCAAAAAGCGTACAGGACCACACGAGGCATGAACGCCGTCGTCTAGAATGAGCTTGACCGCCCCAGCCCCAGAGGGCTCCGGCTCTGAGGATAGATTTTCGATGAACATGCGACTGCCTCTAAGAATCACCCTCTTCCTGGTCCTTTGCATCTCCGCACTGACTCAGCCGCCCGCACCGCCGGCGCCCAAGCCGACTGGCACCGAGCGCCTGAACCAATGGCGCCTCTCCCGCATGCCCATCCTCATGGAAGACTTTGGCGAACTTGGCCGCTACCGCGACGCCAATGCCGCCCTACCGCCACGCGCGTCCGGCGAGAACCGCGTTGTCTTCTACGGCGACTCCATCACCGACAACTGGAAGCTTGACGAATATTTTCCCGGCAAGCCCTACGTCAACCGCGGCATCAGCGGACAGACCACGCCACAACTGCTCATCCGGTTTCGCCCCGACGTGATCGATCTTGAGCCGAAAGTGGTCGTCATTCTCGCCGGCACCAACGACATCGCCGGCAACACCGGGCCCATGCGCCTCGAAGACATCGAAGCCAACTACGCCTCCATCGCCGAACTCGCACGCGCCCATGACATCAAGGTAGTCTACTCGTCGGTTCTTCCCGTCCATGAGTACACCGAACGAGCTGGAGACATGTTCAACCAGCGCACGCCTGCAAAAATTCTCGCGCTTAATCGCTGGCTGAAGGAGTACTGCGCTGCCCACGGCTGCGTCTATCTCGACTATTTCAGCGCCATGGTCGACAAGAACGGGTTCCTCCAGAAAGACTTGGCCGATGACGGCCTGCATCCGAACAAGGACGGATACACGTTGATGGCCCCGATGGCGGAAGCGGCGATTGCCAAGGCAGTCGTTCGAGGGAATTAAGCAACCAAAGGCTTCTTTGCGCTGGCGCAAACCACCCGGGTATATACTTCTCCGTGTACGTTGGCGGAGACCCGGCTTCTAACCGGGTGCAGAGCTCGAATTCATCATTCATACCGCTCTGCCAAATAGAACGCTGGCTCAGGGTTCTTACTTCATTCGCCCTGAAAAACTGGCGTGGGGGCAGGCATCGTTCGCGCGGCGCGTTGCCCTGGGGAGGGTTCGTTCGTGGACGTAGTACTCATCCGTCTTCTGTTTATTCTGACCGTCGGTCTCGTCTGTTATCTGATTCAGCCATTCGGCCTGCCCTCTAACTTCGATGCAGCTGTCGGCCTGCTCATCGGTGCCGCCATCGTGGTGTTCGAATGGCGGCTCCGCGTGATGAGTCTGAAGCGCCTGATTGGCTCCGCTATCGGCAGCGTGCTCGGCATTATCGGCGCTTACCTGTTCGCTCTCGTGATCCGCAATAGTATTCCGCCGAGCCACACCCAGAGTTTCCTGCAGATCATGGTCATGATGGTCATGGCCTACGTCGGACTCGCCGTTGGGGCCAACAAGGGCGACTTACTGAATCTGTCAGCACTGGGCGGGATCTTCGGCGGCGAGAAGCAGGGCAAGAAGAGTTACAAGATTCTCGACACCAGCGTGATCATTGACGGCCGCATCGCCGATATCGCCGAAACTGGATTCCTTGACGGCATCATCGTGATCCCGCAATTCGTGTTGCGCGAACTGCAACTGGTGGCCGATTCCGCCGATTCGCTCAAGCGCAATCGCGGGCGCCGCGGCCTGGACATCCTACAGCGCCTGCAGAAAACGGCGTCCCTGCAGATCCAGATCGTCGAAGACGATTTCCCCGCTGTTCGCGAAGTGGATATGAAGCTGATCGAACTCGCGAAGGTCTATGAAGGCAAGATCATCACCAACGATTTCAACTTGAACAAAGTCGCGCAACTGCAGGGAGTGGAGGTGCTGAATATCAACGAGCTGGCCAATTCCCTCAAGCCGATCGTGCTGCCCGGCGAGGCCATGCGCGTGTTCATCCTGAAGGAAGGCAAGGAATACAACCAGGGCGTCGCCTATCTCGACGACGGCACCATGGTGGTGGTCGACAACGCCCGGAAGATGATCGGCAAGACCATCGACATCGCCGTCACTTCGGTCCTGCAGACGACTGCGGGCAAGATGATCTTCGGCAAGTGGGACGAGCGCGCTGCCGGACGCCATGACTCCAAGGCTTCGTCTCCTCCACCGCCCGTTGCCCCAGCCAGCGGAACCGACGGTTCGAACCCGGACTTAAAGAAACCCGCGCCGCTGATCGAGCGTCCGCAGGATTAGGCTCTGGGCTTTAGGCTCTGGACTCTCGGCCTTTAGTCCTTGTCTGAACGTTGAAGTGTGGATTCAGTCTTCATTCCTGCGAAAACCGTACTGACTGGCGCCGAAATCAAGGCCTAGAGCCCAGACAGAGCCTGTACTATACTGATCGCCCCTATGAAGGTTTTCGTCATCGTTCCGGCCGCCGGATTGGGCACGCGCATGGCTCCCCTTTCGGCAGCCAAGGCCCACAAGAAATCGCCTTCGAAACAGTTCAAGGAACTCGGCGGCGTGCCGATTCTTGTCCGTACGCTGCGCAAGTTCGCGGCCACTCCCGAGGTGTATGAAATCATCGTTGCGCTGAGAAAGGACGAGATCGCGGCTTTCCGCACGCAGATCGAGAAGCAATTCCCGGAAATCCTCGCCAAGCGACTGCAAATCGTCGAGGGCGGCGAGCACCGCCAGAACTCCGTGGCAAACGCGCTGGCGGCAGTAGCCGCCGACCCCGAGGACATTATCCTGGTGCACGATGCGGTGCGCCCGTTCGTCACGCCGGAAATCATCAGCGAGGTAATTGGTGCCGCGCAGAAACACGGCGCCGCGATCGCCGGCTGGCCGGCTGTGGACACGGTGAAACAGGTCAACCGCACCGCCACCGGCGCCCTGATCACGGCCACTATTCCGCGCGAGGGCGTGGTCATGGCGCAGACCCCGCAGGGCTTTCGCTATGACCTACTGAAGAAGGCGTTCGACGACGGCGCGGCAGACGGGTTCTTAGGTACCGACGAAGCGTCGCTGATCGAGCGCGCTGGACAACCGGTAGCGGTGGTGATGGGTTCGCCGAAAAATATCAAGATCACGACGCCGGCGGACGTGGAGCTGGCGGAGTTTTATTTGAAGTCGAGTGGCGCGTAGCGAGACGCGAGAAGCGAGCTTTGTCGCCCCTGAGGGCCAAGTCCGCGACTTAGCAAGAAGCCAGTAGCTAGAAGCTGGTAGCTTCAACGAGATCATCCCTTGAAACCAGAAATGCGCATCGGCTACGGTTGGGACTCGCACGAGTTCAAGCCCGGTATTCCGCTCGTCATCGGCGGCATCACTCTGCCTCACGACAAAGGCCTCGGCGGCCACTCCGACGGCGACGTCTTGCTGCACGCCATCACCGACGCGCTACTCGGCGCCATTGCCGGGCCCGATATTGGCTCCCTCTTCCCGCCTTCCGATCCGCAGTGGAGGGGCGCTGATTCGGCAGTCTTTTTGGCAGAGGCGCTCAAGCGGGTGGCAGCGGACGGCTATGAATTGGTCAACCTGGATTCGACGCTGATTCTGGCTGCGCCCAAAATCGGTCCTCACGCTGCCACGATTCGTCAGCACGTCGCCGAGCTATGCGGAATTCCTGAAGACTGTGTCGGTATCAAGGCGAAAACACCGGAAGGCATTGACACGGACAACGCAGCGATCGCCCATGTGACGGTCTTGCTCGCCCGTCGATAAAGCCGGGTGGACGACATCACGTTGCTGCAATTCTTCCTTCGTGTACCTTCGTGTCCTTTGTGGTTCATCGACCCCCTGAGGACCACCAAGCACACGAAGGATCACGAAGGGGAACATCGCTATCCAGTTCACCGTTTCACGCGTGCCGCCTCAACGAGCGCCCGGAAAATCGCCTGCGCCGACTCGGCCAGTTCCGGCGCATCGTTTATGCTCCGCTCGGGATGCCACTGCACCGCCAGCACAAAGTGATCCGGAGCCGTCCCTTCGAGCGCCTCAACGATCCCATCTTCCGGAGAACGCGCCACCACCCTGAGCCCATCTCCGACCGCATCCGCCGACTGGTGATGCGAGGAATTCACCGCAATGGTCCGGCCATCCTTGGCGCCGACAATCTCACCCAGCCGCGACGACGGATCGATTTCGACCGTGTGCGCCTTCGGCACCGTCCGCCCCGCGCTGTGGTTGATCGCAGATTCGATGTGCTGCACAAGGGACCCTGTCCGATATACGTTCAGCGTCTGCAACCCGTAGCAGATCGCCAGCACCGGCTTGTGCTTGTGGTAGGCGTCCTCGAGCAGCAACTCATCCACAGTGTCACGTTTCGAGTCGGACGCCGCAGTCTTCTCGTGGCGCTCGGCACGGTATTTCTCCGGATCGACATCGGCTCGGCTCCCTGGCAGCAGCACGGCGTCGCAGCGCTCGATCTGCCTCTTCACCTCGGCTGGCGTCTGCTCGAGTTCGATCCGCACCGGTTCTCCGCCCGCACCGCGCACCGCCGCTTCATACTGCGGCAGCGCTCGCTCGGCATACTCGCGGTCGCCCGAATGCGGCACGGGAATGGCGATGCGCGGCTTCAACTCGCACGCTCGATTCCGGCCAGCGTCCGCCGCTGCCGGTAGTTTCGGATTTCCATGACCAGCGAAAGCACCAGCACAATCGCTCCTACGGTAATGGCAAATGGAAATGCGACATGCCGGTAGGCAAAGGGCAGGTTCGGCGCAACGTGCTTAAGCTGCGAATACACAATCGTCCCGAGAAGGCTCAGCAGAAGGGCAACCGCGAACGAAAGCAGAGTCAGCAGAAAGGTCACGGCGACCACGCGGAACGGAATTCCGATCCAGGGCGGCCGTCCTGAAGTGCTCTTCAGCATGTTTCTAAGCTACACCATTGCTTATCGACGTGGCAGACGGCCCGTTTTGTCCTTGCGCTACAATACTGACATGTCGCAAGCCGCCTCGGCGATCACCCGCAGCCCCGCGGAAATCGTTCGAACCAGCCCCGTCACGCAAGCTGCCAACGGCATCTGCTATGCCCGCTCGGGCGAGATCACGATTGCCGAAAACGATCTCGACCGCATGATTGCCGCTGTCCCCGTGCCGGTTGCCAACGCACTCAGCCGCAAAGCCTACTACTTCGTGCCGCTCACCGTCAGCCAGGGCGATGAAACCGTGATCGCGGACCGCTACGACGTTGCCCTGAGCGACAACGCCGTTTGCCACCGCAATCTGAATCTGGGCGACGCGCAATGCGTCTTCATCTCGACTCGCCTAATGGACGACAAGTTCTCGGTCGCATTCGAGTTCTACATCAATGTCGGGCACGCGCTGGTCGAGCGCGCGGGCGTTTCCGCAGCGTTTGCCGAACTGGCGTGGCTGCAGGTCGAGTCCGGTGTGCGCGGAGAAACTTCGCTCGACGCCTGGGAAGCCCGCAAGCTCGCCACCGGACACGGCCCGGACGCGGAGAAGTACAAGAACGAGTATCTGGCGGCCAGCTTCGCCGATGCGATTTCGATCTACCTGCTCTCGCTCTATCTCGACGTGGATTACTACGACCTTCGCGAGCGCGACTATCCGCTGCTGGCACCGACTCCGATGGCGGAGCGTCTCCGCAAGATCGCCGAAATCTTCCCGCCGAATTCCGGATTCGAATTCAACATCTATTATCGGCGCCGCGCGTAATCTCGTGTGGCGCGGACACTGTTGTCCGCGAAAGCCGCCACCATTCCCCGCCGGATTCACTTCCACGTAAAGGTTGCCACCGCCTGACCCGGCAACGTGTAGTTGAAGGTCTGTCCCTTCCAACTCACCGTGAACTGCTTGGCACTGCTGCCTGAATTCAGCACCAACAGAGCGATCGATGCATCCGGATTCTGAAACGCCACATCTTCAATGCTGCCCGCAGCGAAGGTGTTGGACGCAATGCGTTTCGCGCCGGGCACGACAAATTTCCCGAGGTGACCGAGCACGTAATACTCGACATTGTTGGTGATCGTCGCCGGAGTTGTCGAGTCGTCGATCGTCACCACGCCCCGGCACTGCAGGCAGCCACCGTTGGTCGGTCCGGAATTTTGATCGAGCGCTATGTTCCACAACGAGACGCTGCGTGCCCAGTTGCGGGTCGCGCCGATCAGCAGATTCTCTGCATTCCAGACCAGGTCACCCGCGAAACTCGACCCCACTGTGCCCGAGCACTCCGTAAACCAGATGTCCTTCGAGGGATACGCGGTCTTCACCCGTGACTGCGCACCCACATCACCGGCGTAGCAGTGAAACGCCGTGCCGGCCACGTAGCTGGCCGCCGACGAAGCCAGCACCGTTTCGGGATAACCCGGATTGTCCCAGTTGTGGTCGTAGGCGAGGAGCTTGACGCCGCCCAACCCGGCGGTGGCCATCGCTGGCCCCAGATGATTCGCGATGAAATCGGATTCGTCGCTCGCCGCCAGAGACTCGGTCGGATAGTTCGAGTTCGAATACAGCGGCTCGTTCTGCACCGCCAGCGCGTACATCGGGACCCCCTGCTGCTGATACTCCTGCACATACTTGACGAAATACTGCGCCAGGTTGGGAAAGTACGATGTGATCATGTTCCCGCCGTTCATGGTTCCAGTCGTTTTCATCCACGCCGGCGGGCTCCACGGCACGCCCATCACCTTGACCGCAGGATTGACGGCAATCGCTTGCTTCAGCAGCGGAACAAGGTACGCGTTGTCATGCGAGATTGTGAAATTCGACAGGTTTGGATCTGTCTGCCCGGCCGGCACATCGTCATAGCTGTAGTTTCCATTGGCCGAAAAATCGCTTGCCCCCATCGGCTGCCGCAGAAAACTGATGCCGATTCCCGACGTTGGGCTGAACAGACTCTGCATGAGCGCAGCCTGTTGCGAGGAATTGAGTTTGTTCCAGATGACCCAGGCAGCAGAATCCGTCAGGGACGCGCCAAAGCCATCGATCGTCTGATATGTGGTCGTCTGGTCCACGGTGATGACCAGCGAAGCAGTCTGGCCGCCGGAACTGAACTGCACGGTAGGCTGCGACTGGAGCAACTTGGCCTGGTCGCCCGTCGTCACGACCGGCTGCACAATCGGGCCATTTGAAATCGGCGGTGGCGATTGCCCACCGTTGCAAGCAACACCCCAAATGACGGCCGCAAAAATCAGGCACCCAAAGAAGGGTCTGGAACGGGCTGCGAAAGGATTCATAAAACCTGCTCTACCAAGCCGGGCGTGAGTGGCATTGGTTATGCTGCGCTTCTCTCAGCGCCAGCCCTCTCCAGCACGTCCAGAAAAGCCGCCAGCCATACCGGATGCGCGGGCCATGCCGGAGCAGTGACCAGGTTGCCATCCACACAAGCTTTGTCGATCGCGACATCCGCATAGGTTCCACCCGCCGCCACGACGTCGGGACCAATGGCAGGATAGCAACTGCAGCGGCGTCCCTTGAGCACTCCGGCGGCAGCCAGTAGTTGCGCCGCGTGGCAGATCGCCGCGATCGGCTTATTGGTGCCCGCGAAGTGCCGGACGATCTCCAGTACGCGTTGGTTTAGTCGCAGATATTCCGGCGCCCGGCCTCCGGGCACCACCAGTGCTTGGTAGCTCTCCGGCTGCACTTCATCAAAGGTCGCATTGAGCGTGAAGTTGTGCCCGCGCTTCTCGCTGTAGGTCTGGTCGCCCTCGAAGTCGTGGATGGCGGTGCGCACCGACTCACCTGCCTTCTTGCCCGGACACACCGCCTCAACCCGGTGTCCAACCATCTGCAGGGCCTGGAACGGCACCATAACTTCGTAGTCTTCGACGTAATCACCAACCAGTATGAGGATTCGCTTCTGCCGCATGAGGGACCTCCGGGAATATTGTGACAGAATCGAGGGTGGACGCGCAGCCCATGGCTCTGAACGGCACAGCTGAAGCCGTGCCCTTCCCAAAATCGATTTTTGAAACCAGTTCTAATCACAACCGTCTGTCTACCGGCCCCATGATGCGCCCTGCACCTTAGTGCCCTTGGCGTTGGAAGTGTTTCCGTCTTATTCTATTGGAAGTGTTTCCGTCTTAGTTCTAAAGGTGACTTCAGCAACTCAGGTTCGCAGCAGATGATTCCGTTTCGTATCTATACACTCGCGCTGGGCGCGGTTGGCTTGGCTGTCGCCGGCTATGCCATGTTGCGTCGCAAATCCAAGACCTCCGACGAGGTCGAGCGCGAACGGCGTACTTGGCTGAGTCAGACCGGCCGTCTCACCGATGGCACCGTCATCGATGTGCAGGAGATCACCCCCAATGGTCACCGCGCTGCCACTATGCTGATTTATCAATACGATGTCGCGGGCGTGTCTTACGAAGCTTCGCAAGACGTCACCTACCTGAGGCAGTGGATCAACTTGCATTCCTGCCGTCTTGGCTTGCCCACTTCCGTGAAGTACGATCCGCATAATCCCGGCAATTCCCTGGTGATCGCGGAAGGCTGGATGGGATTGCGGCAGTAGGAAGCCAGGCCGCGAATCGGTGTTCACCGATCACTCACAACAATGACGGCCAGAAAACCGCCACCATCAGATAAATCACCTGGGCGGTTGCCAGGCTGATCCAGATCCGCTTGCGAATGCGCGAGCGACGGAGGTCCCGTATCAGATCGGCGGCGGTAGGATCAGCGTTCTGGACTTCGCGCAGATCCGGCACAACAGGTACCGGTCTTGGCGCGGGCACGCGCGCAGCGTTCTCCGGCGCCGGCTTATCTGGATAGAACACCTTAGGCGTGCTGATCAGATCCGACCACAAAGGCAGCAACAGCCAGGCTTTTGGAATCACGTCGAGCACCGGCTTCGCGGTGAGATCGAGAGAACGCACTTTTTCGGGCGCGACCCGGTCCGCCAGATTGCGCAACAGCGAACCCCACCAGAAATGGCTGAGCTGATCGGTGATCAGCTCGCCGACGTCGACCGGACGCGATTCCAACTCCAGCGGCGGCAGAGCCTCGGGTGAAACGACGTCGCCAATATTTGTGAAGATCGTGCGAAACCAGGGCCGGCTGATGCGATCGACCAGCAACATGCCGACATCGACCGGGCGCGACTCCAGTTGCAACGGCGGCAATTTCGGCGGCGCGAATGTGTCACGAAGGTTGGCCGCCAGCGACCGCCACAGCGGCTGAGTCAGGTTCGGGGGAGGAAGTAGATCAAGTGCACTTTCAACCGGCGTCGGTTCCGGCTCTGGGTACCACGCTTCAGCGGCATTGGATCGATAAGACATAAGGGTCAAAGTGCCCCGCTGGATTGACACTGTGTTGGGCCATTCCAAGGGCGCAGCCTTTTGATCTTAGTTGTCGCCAGAGTGCCTGTCACGCGTCTTTACGCAGCTTTACGAGGTGGCTCCCCGGTCCGATTGTGGAAGAGTTCCTCCCGTGGTACATGGACTTTGATGCCAGTTGAGATCTGGCCTTGCCCTGAAGCGCAATCGCCGTGTGGCTGGCTCCGACCCAGACGTGAGTCCAGCGGCAACATCATCATAGTGGGGCGACAATTCCGTTGGAATCGGCTATCCTCCCTCGACCACCAAATCTCGATCCGCTCTCCCCGGATCGGAAATGGATAACTACGAATTGGCAGAGCCCAACCAAACTCCTACGCCCGGTTATGCCCACGCCCGGCGTTTCCCCCGCTGGCATCTCGACTCGCGCATTCAGGTGTCGGTATTCCGCGAAGGTGTGACTGCCTCGTTCTGGGGCCGAACCAACGAACTGGGTGAGGACGGTGTCGGCGCAACGCTGAGCGGTGAACTAGTGGCGGGCGAGGTTGTCACGATGGAATTCCCCATCCCAGTCGCGCCCTTCGTCATGAAGGTGCGGGCCATCGTGCGCTACAGCCACGGACTGCGCTGCGGGTTCGAGTTCCTGGTCGTCACCGGCGAACAGCGGGAGACGCTGCGCCGGACCTGCGAAGTGCTAGCCCACACTTGACGTTCGATGATCCTTGACAGACGTAGATTCCGCATTACCGGGGTAACTATCGACGCCCCGTCCAGCCCAGCTACCATCGCAATATACAATCGGTGCACTTGGGGAAGGACCGTATGGGGGAGAAAGTCACCCCGCCAGCAGGTTCGAAGGAACTGCTGCGGGCAGAAGCGCTGCGGAAGGCCCTTGATCGCGGTGCGCCTCCAACCCTGACCCAGCTCACCGGTGACGCCGCGGCGCCTTCAACGGCGAACGGCCATTCAGCCGATCCCGGTCTGAACGTCGAAAAAGCCTACCTCGAACAGATTCTCGAAAATGCGCCGGAAGCAATCTGCATTGCGGATCCGGAAATGCGCATCATGCGTGTCAACGGGGAGTTTACCCGGCTGTTCGGCTTCAGCGCCGCCGAGATTGTGGGCCGGACCATCGATCCGCTGATTGTGCCTCCCGACCGCTACGCCGAAACGGCGTGGATTGTCGAGAGCGTCCAGAAAGGCAACAAACTGTCGCTTGAGACGATTCGGCGTCGTAAAGACGGCTCATTGCTCGACGTACTGCTCTCGGTCTCGCCCGTGCAGGTCGATGGACGGAGAATCGCCACTTACGCCTCCTATCGCGATATCACCGAACAGCGGCGCACCGAGGACCTGAATTCGGCCCTGTACGCGATTGCCGCTCGCAACCAGGCGACCGAGGACCTGCAGCAGTTTTACGCGGCCATTCACAACATCGTCGGCCAGCTGATGAATGCCAGGAATTTCTACATCGCGCTATACGATCCGCAGACGCAGCTGCTCAGTTTCCCGTACTTCGTCGATGAAGTAGACACGGCGCCTGAACCGAAGCACCTCGGCAATGGTCTTACCGAATATGTAATGCGTACCGGCGAGCCGCTTCTCGCGACTCCGGCGGTGTTCGAGGACCTGGTGCAGCGGAAAGAGGTCGAACTGATCGGCGCGCCCTCGGTGGACTGGCTGGGCGTGCCGCTTAAGAGCGGTAGCACCAGCATCGGCGCCCTGGTGGTCCAGAGCTATTACGAACACATTCGCTTTGGAGAACGCGACCGCGAGATTCTGAAATTTGTATCGCAGCAATTAGCGTCGGCTATCGAGCACAAGCGTTACGAAGAGGCGCTGCGCCGCTCCGAAGCTCGCTACCGCTCTCTGATCCTGGCCGCCGCCTATGGAATTTACCGCTGCACACTCGATGGCCGCTTCCTCGATGTGAATCCCGCCCTCATCAGCATGCTCGGCTACGGATCGGTGGAAGACCTTCTGAAGCTGGACCCGCAGGCGGTCTTCGTCAATGCCCAGGAGTTGCGCCGGCTGACCGGCGAATACCGCCGCACCGGGAACCTTAATGGTGTCGAAGTCCAGTGGAAACGCAAGGATGGCAGAATCATCACCGTCCGGCTCAGTGGGCGGGCCGTCAGCAGTCCGGACGAACCCGAAGAGATGCTGGAGCTGATTGCGGAAGACATCACCGACCGGCGCCAGCTCGAAGAGCAGTTTCGCCAGGCGCAGAAAATGGAAGCCGTGGGCCGGCTGGCCGGCGGCGTTGCTCACGACTTCAATAATCTTCTGATGGTGATCAACGGTTACACCGAAGTCCTGCTGGAGCAGCTGGAACAGGGCAGCGGCATGCACCAGAAAGTCCATTCCATCCAGCAGGCCGCGGACCGTGCCGCCACCCTCACCCGCCAGTTGCTGGCCTTCAGCCGCAAGCAGTTACTCGAACTGAAGGTGGTGGACGTGAACACGGTCATTGCCGACATGGAGCGGCTGCTCCGGCCCCTGATCGGCGAGAACATTGAGCTCGTCACCCGCCTGTCTCCGGAGGCAGGCCGCATCCGCGCTGACGCCGGCCAGCTTGAGCAAGTGATCATGAACCTGGTCGTCAATGCCAAGGACGCGATGCCCGAGGGCGGCCGGATCACTTTGCAGAGCTCCAGCGTGACCGTCCGCAAGAACCTCCACGAACAACGTTTCATCCTCCCCGGCCCCTATGTGGTCATCTCGGTCAGCGATACCGGCCACGGCATGGACAAAGAAACCCAGTCGCGCATCTTCGAACCCTTCTTCACGACAAAGGAGAAAGGAAAGGGCACCGGACTCGGCCTTTCGACGGTCTACGGCATCGTGAAGCAGAGCAATGGGTATGTTTACCTTCAAAGCGAACTGAGGTCCGGAACAACCTTCTACATTTACCTGCCCAGCGTGGAAGAATCAGCGGAAAGAGCGGCTCCGGCCAAGTCGCAGGAAAATGAGAAAGGCGGCTGCGAAACCATTCTCCTCGTTGAGGATGAGGAATCGGTCCGCGAACTGGTGCGGGAAACGCTCGCCCTGCGCGGCTACAAGGTTCTGGAAGCCGAGAACGGCGAGGACGGTCTGCGCGTTGCGCAAAACTGCAAAGAGCACATCGACATCCTCATCACCGACGTCGTCATGCCCGGCATGGGCGGACGGGAACTGGCGAAGAAACTCCTCCTCGTCCGGCCCGGCATCAACGTACTCTATCTCTCCGGCTACACCGAGGACGCGGTTGTTCACCAGGGGACTCTCGGCCCTGCCACCGCCTTCCTGCAGAAGCCATTCACTCTGCAGAGCCTTACCAAGAAGGTGCGGGACATTTTGAACTCGAAGCGGGCTTCAGCCGCAGCCGCAGAGTGAGTCCTCCGCCTCCTCATCCATGCATGCTCCCGGAATCCTGATCCAACCCTTTCAGAGTAACCTGCAACTTTTCCCGTTTCCCAGCGTCCTATATTACAGGTATTGGTTTGCGCGCCCGCAGGACTTTCACTCCCGCCTGCCCGCGTCTACCTGCAGGGTGAGGAATGTTAATCAAGAAGCAGCCTGAGATTCCGTCTTCCGAGATCACGTCGAAGGATCTTTATCTGAACCGCCGCAAATTTCTGGCCGGGGCGGCCCTGGCGGGCGCAGCCGTGGCGACAGGTGCTGCCTTCCGGAGAATTGCCACTCCTTCAGTGGTTGCAAGCGCCAACGCCAAAATTGACGGCATCCAGAAAAGTCCGTTCAGCACCACCGAGAAAGAAACCCCGTATAAAGACGTCACCAACTACAACAACTTCTACGAGTTCTCCACCGACAAGTACGAACCCGCCGGCCTGGCCAAGGATTTCAAGACGAGCCCCTGGAAAGTGACCATCGACGGCGACGTCAAGAAAAAACAGGTGCTCGACGTTGACACGATCATAAAAATGGCTGCTCCCGAAGAACGCATCTACCGCCACCGCTGCGTCGAGGGCTGGTCAATCGTGGTGCCGTGGATCGGTTTCTCCCTGAGCGAATTGATAAAACGCGCTGAGCCGCTAGGCAAAGCGAAGTACGTCGAATTCACCACCCTCCACGATCCCAAGCAAATGCCCGGACAGCGCTTTGGCGTGCTGCGGTGGCCCTACGTGGAAGGCCTG
Organism: Terriglobia bacterium; assembly: GCA_020073565.1. Taxonomy (GTDB): domain Bacteria; phylum Acidobacteriota; class Terriglobia; order Terriglobales; family Acidobacteriaceae; genus Acidiflorens. Next base: position 57,901 of record JAIQEY010000023.1, on the reverse strand, counting down.
CGCGTGGACGAAGCGATGCATCCGCTGGCCCTGCTCTGTTTCGGCCTCTACGGAGAGGTCCTGCCCAATCAGAATGGCGCGCCGCTACGCGTCGTGATTCCGTGGAAATATGGCTTCAAGAGCGCGAAGTCCATTGTGCGCATCCGCTTCACAGGGGACCAGCCGCTGAACAGCTGGCAGGAAAACTCGCCCCGCGAATACGGCTTCTATTCCAACGTGAATCCGAATGTGGATCATCCTCGCTGGAGCCAGGCTAAGGAGCGCCGCCTCGGCGAATTCCTGAAGCGGCCGACGCTGATGTTCAACGGCTACGACCAGGTGGCCAGCCTGTACTCGGGCATGGACCTGAAGAAAAACTTTTGAAGGCATTGCAGAGGTCAGATTGCAGAGGTGGAACCCGTGGCTGCAAGAGCGCGCGCTTTCACTTCTGCAATCTGACCTCTGCAGTCGGAATCTCATGAACCGTTTACGATTAACGAAAATTTTCATCTTCCTCGGATGTCTCGTTCCCCTCGGCCGCCTCGGCTGGAAAGCCCTGCATGACGGCCTCGGCGCCAATCCCATCGAGGTCATCACGCACTCGACCGGCGACTGGACCCTGATCCTGGTTCTCGTGACCCTTTCGATCACGCCACTGCGCCGTATCACCCGCCAGTACTGGCTGATCGGCGTCCGCCGCATGATCGGCTTGTTCGCATTTTTCTACGGCGTGTTGCACTTCACAACCTACATCTGGCTCGACAAGTTCTTTGGCCTGCATGAAATGATCAAAGACATCGCCAAGCGCCCTTTCATCACCGTGGGGTTCTCCGCCTTCGTCCTGCTGATTCCACTCGCTCTGACCTCGACCGCCGGATGGGTCCGCAGACTCGGAGGCAAGAACTGGCAGCGCCTCCATCGTCTGATCTATCTGACCGGGATCCTCGGTGTGATCCACTACATCTGGCTGGTGAAAGCGGATCTGCGGAAACCTCTGGAATACGCGTTCGCGCTCAGCCTGTTACTGCTGTATCGCGTTGTTATGTGGGTAGCGGGCGTGCACAAGAATTCCGTTCCGGCACAGGCGCGCCCCGCCGAAGTAACCGAAACCTAGACTGCACCCTCCACTAAGTTTCTTGTGGAACTTTCCTCTAGAATCAGGGTTAGAGCATCATAGGAAATGACAGGAGTGTGTCCCATGAACCCCCTCGCTTGGAAGCAGTGTGCCCCGCGCCTGGCCATGACACTGGTGGCGATAGCAGTCCTCCTTACAGCCGTTGGCTGTGGCGACAGCGTACACATCGTGCCCATCAATGGCAATTTCAGTGATGCCAGCCTCAAAGGGCAGTACGCGTTCACCCTGCGAGGGATTGGCACTCCGGACAATATAAATTCGTTCTACTTTGTCGAGGCCGGTGTGTTCACGGCTGACGGAAACGGCAATCTGACGGCTGTCACCGACGATTTCGTCCAGGACTTCCAATCATTCTCGGACAACATTACAGGCGTTTACCGAATCAATAAGGACGGCACTGGTGACGTGCAGTTCAATTTTTCGAACGGCTTGTTTACCCAGTTCCGCATCACGCTCAGCGACGACAGCCATTTCTACATGGAAGAGGACGATGGATTCGCTACCAGCGGCGGCTCCGGCGAGATGCAAAATGCCGCTTCTTTTGCAAGCGTGCCCTCAGGCACCTTCGTATCCCAGACTCACGACTTGGTGCAAGGAAGCTCCAAGGTCGGAATCCTGACTTTTAACGCCGGACAGATTACCGGAACCGAAGACGTCCTGATCGGAGGAGCACTTTCTACGGGCGTCAACATCACCGGTTCAGCAACCGCTCCAAACACCACAAGCGGCCGCGGCACCATGACCATCACGGATAGCACGGGAACGTCCACCTATGACTATTATGTCGTGAGTGCGGGGAAACTCCGTTTCCTCAACACCACGGCTACTGCGTCCCTCGCCATTGGACAGGCGGAAGCGCAGACTGGAAGCGGTTTCTCCGCGGCCTCTCTCAACGGCACGTATGTTTTCGGCAGTTCGGGCGAAAGCACCAACGTCGATGGCGTTCACTCGGTCGGGATGTTCGCTGCTGACGGCGCGGGAAATATCACTACTGGAACCTTTGACACCGTGCAGGATGGGAACCCGGTCACGAACATTTCTCTGAACTCAGGAAGCGCCTACTCCGTAGATTCCGCCGGGCGGGCGGTGGTGACGTTGAACCTTTCCTCGGGAATCACGAATGAGAAAGTCATGTGGCTGGTTAGTTCCTCGCGAGCCTATTTCCTGGTTAACGATCCCGTGAACGTGGAGGATGGAACGCTCGACAAGCAGACAGGGTCGGGGTTCTCCGACAGCAGTATGAATGGACAGTACGCATTTGTCATGGATGGATTCGACGCCAACCAACAACTCCCCTACCGGGATCGCGTCGGTACTTGGATTCCGAATGGTTCCGGGTCGGTCACCACCAACTATGTTGCCAGCGGATTTCTCCCGTCCTCGCCGCCGCTGGGTTCCTCAACCCTCAACAACGGTTTCTCTGGAACCTACGCCATCGATGCCAGCGGTCGAGCCACGGCTAACGTAAACGGCCTTTCAAGCGGCTTGATTCTCTACCTGGTTTCGAACAACTCTGGTTATATGCTGCAGGCAGACACAGGAGTGGATATCGGCGGCGCGTTCACGGTACAAACGGGGCCGTAGGACCAAGTGGTCAGTGAAGATGGAGCGCCGGGTGCCTTCACCCGGCGTTTTGTTTTATGCCATCACTTCCGCGGCGATCTTCTCGGTGACGAACGCTTCAATCACGTCGCCAATCTTGATATCGCCGTAGTTCGCGATCGAGATGCCGCACTCCATCCCATTCCGAACTTCCGCGGCATCGTCCTTGAAGCGGCGCAGCGACGCGATCTTCCCTTTGAACACAACCACGTTGTCGCGCAGCAGCCGCACTTCGGCATCGCGTTTGATGTGGCCGTCGGTGACGCGGCATCCGGCCACCGTCCCAACCTTGGGAATGCGGAAGGTTTCGAGCACCTCGGCGCGGCCCTGGTAGGTTTCCTTGATGGTCGGTTCGAGCAGGCCGCTCATGGCGCGTTTGATCTCGTCCTGCAGTTCGTAAATGATCGAGTGCAGGCGGATGTCGACCTTGTCCTGCTCGGCCAGTTCCTGCGCCTTGCGCTCGGGGCGCACGTTGAAGCCGATGATGATGGCATTCGATGCCGAGGCCAGCAGCACGTCGGTTTCGGTAATCGCGCCGATCCCCGACCGCAGCAGCTTCAGCCGCACCTTGTCGTTGGAAAGCTTGGCCAGCAGGTCGCCCAGCACTTCGACGGAGCCCTGCACGTCCGCCTTGAGGATGACGTTCAATTCCTTGATACCCGCGGTCTTCAGCTGCTCCGCCAGGCCTTCCAGTGAAACGCGGGAGCTCTTGGCCAGCGCGGCTTCACGCGCCTTCTGCTCGCGGTATTCCGAAATGTCGCGTGCTTTTTCGCGGTCCGTCACCACCACAAACTGGTCGCCCGCCTGCGGCAGTCCTTCGAGTCCCAGGATTTCAACCGGCGTCGAAGGCGGTGCTTCGTGCAACTGCTGCCCGCGATCGTCGAACATAGCGCGCACCTTGCCGTACACATTGCCCACAACAAAATTGTCGCCCGTGTGCAGCGTACCGTTTTGTACCAGGATCGTGCCGACCGGGCCACGCCCGCGATCGAGCTTTGCTTCCAGAACCACGCCACTGGCCGCGCGTGTGGGCACAGCCTTCAATTCCTGAAGATCGGCCGTCAGGCAGATCATTTCCATCAGCAGGTTCAGATTGGTTTTCTTTTTTGCCGAGACATCGACGAACACGGTCGTGCCGCCCCAGTCTTCCGGCATCAGCCCGCGATCCGCCAGTTGCTTCTTGACCCGATCCGGCATCGCTTCGGGCTTGTCGATTTTGTTGACGGCCACGATGATCGGCACTTCCGCAGCGTGCGCGTGATCAATCGCCTCAATCGTCTGCGGCATCACGCCGTCATCCGCAGCGACCACCAGCACAACAATGTCGGTCGCTTTCGCGCCGCGGGCGCGCATGCGCGTGAACGCTTCGTGACCCGGCGTATCCAGGAATACGATCTCGCGTCCATACGCAGGAGACGCGGTATCCGAAATGCGGACTTTATAGGCGCCGATGTGCTGCGTAATTCCGCCTGCCTCGCCGCCAGCGACATCGGTGGAGCGGATGGAGTCCAGCAGAGTCGTCTTCCCATGATCGACATGGCCCATGATCGTGACCACCGGAGGCCGCGTGCCGGCCTCCGCACCTTCCTCGCTGCTCTCGGTGGCCTCAGTGATCTCCTTCGCGGCCTGCTCTTCGAATGTGATGACCTCGGTGTCGGCGCCGAAGAAACGCGCCATCTCAGTGGCAAGTTCCGCGTCGAGCGTTTGGTTGATGGTCGCGAACACGCCGCGCAGCAGCAGCCGCGCAATCAGATCCTTGGCGCGAAGGCCCAGCTTCTCCGCCAGATCTTTGACCGAAATTCCTTCGGTGATGGTGATATTCCGCGTGATCGGCAGCGGTTCATTGGAAATCGTGACCCGGGGAGGGGGAGTATAGCCCTTCATCGGGCCTTCCTTCACACCCCGAGGAACGTAACGCTGTCCCGGACGGCGGGCTGGAGCGCCTGGGCGGCTTCCCGGACGCGTTGGTCCTGGCGGAGGCATCGCGCCTGCTCCCGGACCTACGCCCAGCGGACGCGCTCCCGCCGGTGATTGCCGCGTCGGATGCATCGGACGCCGCTCACCAGGCCGCAGAGGTGGACGCGCTCCCGGTGCCGAAGACGCCTGTGGGCGCGTACGCTGAAAAATTGGCTGCCCGGGCACGGGCCGCCCTGGAGTTGGACGGGTAGGAGCTCCCGGTGCCGAAACCGGCGCCTTGTAGACCGGACGCGGTCCCGTCTGCGGCATGATGACCCGTGGAGGCGGAGCGACCGGAGTCGCTGGTTTCGAGGGCGCCGCTGCTTGCATCTGCGCGCCCTGATCGGGCAGCGGCGCAGCGGGCGGAGTTACCGCGGGTGGTGCTGGAATTGTCGCCCGCGGCGGAACTGCAACCGCCGGCGGAGCTGCACTGGCAACAGGTGGCGCGGCGGCGGGTGGCGGTGCGACCGGCGGCTTTGGCGGAATCACAACCACCGCGGGTGGCCGTTGTGCGGCGACCGACGCGGGTGTCACTAGCCTCGGAGGCGGCGGCTCAACCACTGGCTTCAGAGGCGCGGGCTTGACCGGAGCGGGTGGAGCGGGCGTCTCTGCCTTCGCCTCGACCGCAGGCGGCGGGGGAACTTGAGGCTTGACCACGGGCCTTGCTGGCGGGTGTTCGATTGCTTCCTTTTGCTGTGTGATCGCACGCAAAACATCGCCCGGACGGGAAATGTGCGACAGGTCGATCTTGGTCTTGATCTCGTCTTCGCCGTGAGCGGCTCGTGAAGTCCTCGCCGATGCCGGGGCTGCATCGGAGCGCGCTCGCAGATGCTTGCGGACTAGCTCCGCTTCGTGCTCTTCCAGTGAACTGGAGTGCGTCTTCTTCTCGGTCACGCCCACAATGGGCAGGACGTCAAGAATCGCTTTGCTCTTGACTTCGAGTTCCCTGGCCAGATCGTTGATTCGAACCTTGCTCATCCGCTCTCTCGTTTCCTTTGTCTGTCCCGCTAAGTTCGCATATCTAACCTCACGGACTCAGTCTCGGCTCTAGGCTTTGGGCTCTAGGCTTTGGGCTTTAGGCTCTAGGCCTAATGCGCCATCAGCATCGAAGGCCTAAAGCCTAGAGCCTAGATTTAGCTTTGCTTGTCTTCCGCGGCTTCTTCTGTCGCCGACTCGGTGGCTTCCTCGGCTTGCACTGTTTCGGCAGGCTCCGCTTCGGCAGCCAACTCGGCCGTCTCGCCGGATGCTTCCGCCGGCGCTTCCTCGACCGCAGACTCTTCTGTGACTTCGGCTTCTGAGACGGCCACGGGTTCTCCGCCTTCCAGGCTGGCGAAATAATTATTGACCGCAATGCTGATTTTTTCCACCGTCTTGGGGCCAATGCCTTCGATCGCTTCAAGCTGCTCGGGCGTCATATCCGCCAGCGACTCGACTGTCCCCACACCCGCCGCCTTGAGTTTCTCGACCAGGCCTTCGCCCAGACCCACCACATTCTCGAGCGGAGTCGCCGTCTGTGTAACCAGCGCCGACATCTGCTGCTCCACTTCCTGCCGCTTCTCTTCCTCGCTCTTGATGTCGATCTTCCATCCCAACAGCTTCGCCGCCAGCCGGACGTTCTGCCCCTTCTTCCCGATGGCCAGCGAAAGCTGCGTGTCGTCAACCACCACTTCCAGATGCTTGTCGGCCGTATCGACCACCGTGACCTTGCTCACCTTGGCCGGCTGGAGCGCTTTTTCGGCGAAGGTGACCGCGTCCTCGTGGTATTCGATGATGTCGATCTTCTCGCCGCGCAACTCGCGGATGATCGACTGCACGCGCATGCCCTTCATACCGACGCACGCACCCACCGCATCCACGTCCTTGTCCTTCGACATCACGGCGATCTTCGTGCGCTCACCCGCCTCGCGAGCAATCGCCCGGATCACCACCGTACCGTCGTAAATTTCTGGTACCTCGGTCTGGAACAGGTGCTGCACCAACTCTGGCGCCGCGCGCGACACCACCACCCCGGGTCCCTTGGCTGCTTTCTCCACCCGCACAATCACGACTCGCACCCGCTCGCCCACCGCGAACGATTCCAGGCGCGACTGCTCCTTGCGGCCCATGCGCCCTTCCGCCTTGCCGATATCGAAAATCACATCGGGCCCTTCGATCCGCTTCACGGTCGCGTTCACAATCTCGCCGACGTGTCCGATGTACTCGTTGTAAACGGTGTCGCGCTCGGCCTCGCGCACTTTCTGGAAAATAACTTGCTTCGCGAGTTGCGCCGCAATTCGACCAAGAATGCCTTCTGTCGCCTTCGGGATCAGCAACTCTCCGCCAGCCTCGGCGTTCGGATCCAGCTTGCGCGCCTGCTCCACCGTCACCTGGAGATTCGCGTCCTCGACCTGCTCCGGATTCTCGACAATGGCTTTCACCGCATAGGCGTTGATCTTGCCGCTCTCTTTGTCGAGTACCGCGCGGAGGTTTTCCTGCGTCTTGTAGTATTTGCGCGTTGCGACCACAATCGCGTCTTCCACCGCGCTGACCACAATCTGCGGATCAATCCCTTTTTCCCGGCTGACCGCGTCGATGATGTTGTAAAGCTCACTAGCCATATGAATTCCAGGTTGCGAGGTTTCAAGGTTGCAAGGTTTCAGGGAATTCATGCCACCTTGAAACGCTGAAACTTTGAAACCTTGAAACTTTCAAATTTCCGGAACCAGATTCGCCTTCTCTACGTTCCTGAACTCAATCTCAACCTTCGGCGCTTCGCCTTCCTTCGGACGCATCTTCCGGCGCGCTGCACTCAGGTCGAGCAACAACTTCCCGTTCTCGAAACTTTCCAGCTTGCCTTCAAAGTGCCGGTTGTTATTGACCGGCTCGCGTGTCATCAGCTTCATGCGATGTCCGCGGAAGCGCTCAAAATCCGCCGCCTTGGTCAGCTTGCGATCGAGTCCCGGAGACGAAACCTCCAGCACATACGATCCGCCCGGCACCGCGTCTTCGACCTCGACGATCGTGCCGAACTCGCGGCTGAAATTCGCGCAGTCTTCGTGCGTCACGCCGTCCGGATGCTGTGGCGTCGGCACCGCCCCCGGCCGGTCGATGAAGACGCGCAGCATGCGATGCTTGCCCGCGCCGAGCAACTCGACATCGACCACTTCCAGTCCGCTCGAGCCCGCCACACGCTCGGCAATCTGACGGACTTTGTCCTGATCAAGGACCATGTTTTCAATAACTTGCGCCCATACCGCCATGCCGATCTCAGTCCAACTAAAAAGTGGGCTTTCGCCCACTGGTGTGCTTCGACAATCCTGAGACTACGACACAACAGTTTTCAGGTCTAACTATACGCCCGCCATCCTGAAAACACAAACCGGGAGGGTATAATCGCCGCCTGAAATCCTAGTGTCAGGTGTCAGGAACCCGAGTTTTTCCCTGAGACCTAGCACCTGAGACCCGGTGAGGCCGTCACGCTGGTGGTTCGGCCAGAAACCTTGGCTGCCCATCCTCTGAAACTTCAACTGGAGAGCGCATTCGGAAACTGGAGTGTGGAGGTTGGGTGGGCGTCGTCGGTTCCGCCGACCGATGTCCTATGGCTCACGGTCAAGGCCCCGCAATTGGATGCGGCGCTGCGCTCGATCACCGACGCCTCGACGATTGCGGCCATCGTGCCCCTGCTGAACGGAGTGGAGCACGTGGAATTGTTGCGCTCAAAATACGGCCCCGACCACGTGATTCCGGCCACGATCGCGGGCGAGTTCGAGCGAGCGAGCATCGGGCATATCATCCATCGAACGCCCTTCGCGCGCCTGAACCTGTCGTCGCGCGGTCGCGGGTTACTTCAGACGACACTCGATCAACTCCAAGGCATGGGCTTCACCTGTAACTTCGTCGACGATGAAGTGACGCTCATGTGGAGCAAGTTGGTATTCCTTGCACCACTCGCGCTGACCACGACCGCGTTCGACAGAACGATCGACGAACTGGTTGCCGGGCCAGAGACGTGGGAACAGCTGCAAGCAGGCGTACGCGAGGCCTGTGCCGCGGGACAGGCCGAGGGCGCCAGGGTAGAAGCAGGGCCGGTGCTGGAGATGATCAAGGGCCTGCCGCGGGGCATGAGGAGTTCCATGCAGAAAGACGTTGAGCATGGGCGGCCGCCAGAGTTGGATGCGATTGGCGGACCCATCGTGCGCGGGGCCAAGCGCCATGGTTTAAAAGCTCCCGTTACGGAAGCGCTGATGGCACAAATTGAGCGTGCGGGGCAGGCGTCCCGGCGGGCTTCTTAGCCTCTCGCCAGTCACGCAGGTATCGGAAGTAACCTTGCAGTTACCCCACTCCTCCTCCAAACTTCTCCTGATGCACTTTTCGCGCACCCATCTCGCGATTGCGTTGGGCACCTCGGGCCTGCTCGTGCTGATTTTCCTGGGCTATCTGTATTGGCTCAGTGGACAGCCGCCGGTACTCGCGCGTTCCGACGAGCGGGACCCGCTGACCCATATGCCGCTCAGCATCACCATGAATCCGCTGCGCGACCGCACCATCGAGCGCACCGCTAATGCCTTCATTACGCAGATGCGCGATGGCAATTGCCGGCAACTGCTGGCCGCCTGGGAGAAGGACTATCGCAAGAAGCGCGCTAAATTTATCTGCGACTCCGAAACGCAGCACCCGCTGATTTCCTGGAACCTGGTCGAATGGGAAGATGTGCCGCCGCTGGTGATTCTGCACTACAAAGGCCAGCGCTACTCCAGCCCCAGCCAGGACGCTACCTACAAAGACCTCTTCTCAGTAACCTTAGAAAAAAGAGATAGTCCCTGGACCGTTACGAAGTACGACGCGTTCTACTGAGTTCTTAGTAGAGTTCTCAGTTCCCGGTCCTCAGTTCCCAGTTCTTTATATTCTGTCATTCTGATCGGAGCAGGACGAAGAGCGAAGCGAATCGTCCTTCGGAGTCGAAGAGTCTGCCCTGAGCGTAGCCGAAGGGCCCCCTACTCCCTCCAGCAAGCCCAGCGAGTCAGCGCGTCCGCCCATGCGAAGGGTCAAATGAAGTCGCAGCATTCAAATCAAGGTGCATCCGCTGGTCAACGCCGCCCGGAACGTAGCAACTTCCATCCGCGTGATACCCTTTGCAGCTCGCCGCAACGTCCTTTCTCTTCGGCGACTGCGCGAACTGCCAGACATCCGCAAACGCGACTCCACTTTCACTAGGCGCAGGTGGACGTTGCGAAACCGTGCATCCGGGCGATGGCGGACAAGCGTCATTCGTTACCCAGTAGGTAATGGGTCGCGTGCCCGCGTTCTGCCGTATGTCGTCAGCGGTGATCACGCTGGCGCCAGTCTTCTCCTGAGCCGCGATCCCCGAACAATACACGCCCGCGCGAAACCCCGACTGGCTGACTCCGTCGACCCACGCGAACAGGTATGCCTTCTGTTCTGGCAGCAACCGTCCGCCCTCTTCCTGATCGAGAAAAATAATGGTCTGCGCCGGAAACCCCTCGCGCCTGGCGGCCGCGACCGCCGCTTGTGCGTCCGACTTTCCAAGCTCGGCCGCGTGCGATCGCAATTCCCGATACAGCCGCCCGTTGAAGAGCACAAGAAATCCGAATCCGGCAGCCTCAAGTTTGCGGCGCTTTCCCGCCCAGGTATTCGTCTTTGCGCCGGGCGGGTTATTCAACCAGTAGCCGGTGCAAGCAAAGGTCTTGTGAAGTTCATTAAGGTTGGTGTCGCCGGGGTAGTCGTTGCGGTCAAAACCCAAGAACCCGGAAAGTCGATCCGCGCCCAAGGCATCCGCGACGAAAAACACGAAACATACGGAAATAAGAAGGCCAAGCCGGCCAGCAGAATCCGAAGTGAACATTGGTGTCCTTCGTGGTTCTTCGTGTCCTTAGTGGTTGGACTTCGTTTAACCACTAAGGACACAAAGGTACACGAGGGAGAGCCCTACCCCCCGATATGCACCATCGTCCGCGACGCTGGCACGAATCCCGGTTCTCCGATGTGGTGGCGCTCTTCCTTCTTCTCCACGACCTTCACGATGAATTCCGCGAGTTTTTCGTCGGAGGCGCCGCGTCGCATCAATTCGTACAGATCATGATCCCACGCGGAAAACAGGCAGGTACGCAGTTTGCCATCCGACGTAATCCGAATCCGGCTGCAATGTCCGCAGAATGGATGCGATACCGGAGCGATGATTCCGATCTCGCCTATACCATCGGGAAAACGATAGCGCCGCGCCGTCTCGCTGTGTTCGCGCGCAATCTCCGTCAGTGGCAGATATTCCGACATGCGCGCAACGACTTCATCGAGCGTTACCACCGTCTGTGGTGTCCACACGCGGTCCTCTTCGAGTGGCATGAATTCGATGAACCGCACTACCACGCCTTCTTCGCGCGAGAACACCCCAAAGGGAATGATCTGGTCTTCGTTGAACCCGCGCAGCAACACGCAGTTGACTTTCACGGGATCGAGCCCGGCCCGCCGCGATGCGCGCACCCCGGCGAGCACGCTGTCATATCCGTTCGGCACACGCGTGATGCGGGCGAATCGGTCGGGATCGACGGCATCCATACTGACGGTCACGCGGTCCAGCCCAGCATCTTTCAACGATTGAGCAATCTCGGCCAGCAGATGGCCGTTGGTGGTCAAAGCAATCGCGGGCTTCTCACCCTTCACTGTGCGCAGCTTCGAAAGATCGCGGATGAACTGCACAATCCCTTTGCGCAGCAGAGGCTCGCCTCCCGTCAGACGAACCTTCGTGATTCCCATCGAGACCAGGATCCGCGCCATCCGCAGATAATCTTCGAACGGAAGCTCCGCGAACGCCGCGCCATTCGTCCCCGTGCGACAGTAGACACAACGGTAGTTGCAGCGGTCCGTAATCGAGATCCGCAGATCGTGAATTGAGCGCCCGAATTTGTCAGTAAGCAGCAAGTCGTTGGTCGGCAGTCGTTCGTCGCTGGGCATCGCCGCGCCAACGACCAGCGACGAACGACCAACGACTGGTTGCAGGAAAGAAAACACAGGCGGGAATCAACCGGCGCGCGTTTCCTTTCCAAACACGGGAGGCGCAGGCGTTTCCACCGGCACCCTCGGGTAGCGCCGGCGTCTCGCCGGCATCCCCTCGCCCGCGCCGCCACGGCTTCCCAGGCAGCGAGGGTCGGAAACTAGAACGCCATTATAGATGCTCGGAGCCGGTCGAGGGTGACAACTTTCTTAGCGTCAACCGAGCGGCCCGCAGACTGCTAGACTGTCCGCATGAAAGCACTCGTCATCACTCGCTTCGGCGGCCCCGAGGTACTGGAAGTGCAGAACGCCCCCGACGCGCACGCGGGTCCTGAACAGGTCGTCGTCAAAGTCGAGGCCGGTGGACTGAACTTCGCCGATTTGCTCACCGCTCGCGGAGGCTACCCCGGCACTCCCAAGCCGCCGCTCATCGCCGGACGCGAGTTCGCCGGCGTCGACACGCGCACCGGGCGCCGCGTGATGGGCTACTCGCAGTGGGCGGCCTTCGCTGAAACTACGCCTGCTTATCCCGCTTTGCTATGGCCGGTTCCCGAGAGCTGGAGCGCCGAGCAGGCCGCTGCCTTCCCCGTCAATTTCTTTACTGCCTATTTCGCCTATTGGAAGGCCGGTCTCGTCGAGAGGCGGGGCGGCGCGCGAGTGCTGATTCACGCGGTCGCCGGCGGAGTCGGCACCGCCGCGGTCGAGATCGGGAAAATCCTCGGCATCGAAATGTACGGCACTTCTTCGTCCGACGAGAAACTGGCGCGCGTCCGCGAACTCGGCCTGCAGCACGGCATCAATTACAAACAGAAAGACTACGTTGAGGCGATCAAAGATCTGACCCGCGGCGAAGGAGTCGACGCAGTATTTGAAATGTTGGGGGGCGAGCACGTGGCCAGGAGCGTGCGCTGCCTGCGCGATTTCGGACGCGTGATCGTTTACGGCGCCGCCACCGGAGAGCCCGCCATCCTCGACCCTCGCATTCTCTACGCCAAAGGCGCCAGCGTGCACGGGTTGTGGCTCAGCTATCTGAGCCAGAATCACTCCATCATGGACGCGGCATGGAAGCAGCTATCCGAGTGGTTGGCCGCCGACAAACTCGCTCCCGTGATCGGAAAAGTATTCCCCCTTACCGAAGCCCGCACCGCTTACACGCTTATGCAGGAAGGAAAGAATTACGGCAAGATCGTACTCAAGATAAGTTGATCGATCGTTACTTCACGTGTTTGTCGTCTTCGCTCTCTACACAAAACATTTTGGTATTGTTTCTCACCTTTCATTTGTCCGAATTATTGCTACCTGCGTCACTCCGCAGTCGTCTAATGTTCATGCTCGCGAACGAAATCGGGAACTTCCTCAAAGTGGATTTCGTATCCTGAAGCGAACTGTGATGGGGTCGGGGAGAGAGGAAAATTCTCGATCCGCAAGATCAAGATATTCTTGCAGGGTGACGGGACTAGCTCACGCGTGGTTTGGCGGCCCTGAGTGAGCCGAGTCCGGGCAAAGAGAGCGAGTTTGAGGCCCGCGCCTTTTTGCGTCACCCTGACAGGCGCATTGTAGGACTTTTGCTGGAAAAGGCAAGACCGAATGTGCGCGTGCTGAACCAGCCGCCCGTGATGTCCCGGCCAGAAACCGGGCAGAGAGAAGGAACCTATGAAACTGAACAATCTGGCAAAGTTTGCGGTGCTCGGGCTGGCAGTACTGCTCGCAACGGGTGCTTTCGCGAGTAACAAGGGTACGCTGAATGTGCAGGAGGCCGTCCAGGTCAACGGACAGCAGATCCCGGCTGGCGAATATCAGGTTCGTTGGGATGGCAGCGGATCGGAGGTGCAGGTGGTCTTCCTGAAAGGCAAGAAGGAGGTTGCCAGGACTGCTGCAAAGGTCGTCGAGTTGGAAAAAGCTTCTCCCTTCGACTCGACGGTAGTAGACCGCAGCAGCAGCACAGCCTCAATCTCCCAGGTTCGCTTCGCAGGCAAGAAATTCGCCTTGGCGATCGGCGAGACCACATCCGCCAGCGCAAGTTCCAGCAAATAGTCTGAATAACAAATCGAGAAGCATGGGAGCACCGGCGTGCTCCCTTTTTTTACTCACCTCGTGATTATGCCTTCCGCGGGTGTTACTTCAAATACTGACGCGAACGGCGGCCGAACACCAAATATGAAAGGGAGCGCCCAAGCGCTCCCTCCAAACCTGAGACCTGACACCTGCCTTTTAGTACTTCGGCATCGTCGGATCGACCCGATCCGCCCAGGCTAGAATGCCGCCGGTCAGATTGTAGACCTTCTTGAATCCCGACCGCCGCAGGAAGTTCACAGCCTTCGCGCTGCGCACGCCGGAGCGGCAATGCGCGATGATCTCGCGGCTGGAATCGAGTTCATTCACACGCTTCGGCAGGTCGCCCACCGGGATGAGATATCCCTTCAGGTTACAGATCTGATATTCGTGCGGCTCGCGTACGTCGAGAACGAAGATGTCGGCCTTCGCGTCTAACTTTTTTTTCAATTCTTCCACTGAGATCGCCGGCACGTCATTTCCAGCCGGCTCTTCCTGGCCCCGGATCCCGCAGAACTCCTCGTAGTCGATCAGCTTGGTAATCGTGCGGTTCTTGCCGCAAGCTGGGCAATCGGGGTTCTTGCGCAGTTTGAGTTCGCGGAACTTCATGCCGAGCGCGTCGACCAACAGCAGACGTCCAGCGAGCGAATCGCCCACGCCGAGAATCAGCTTGATGGTTTCGGTCGCCTGGATCACGCCCACCAATCCGGGCAGAATCCCGAGCACTCCACCTTCCGCGCAGGAAGGAACCAGTCCGGGCGGTGGCGGCTCAGGATACAGGCAGCGGTAGCACGGGCCTTCCTCGGTAGCGAACACGCTCGCCTGTCCTTCGAAGCGGAAGATCGAGCCGTAAACATTGGGTTTGCCGGTGAGCACGCAGGCGTCGTTGACCAGATAGCGCGTGGGGAAGTTGTCAGTGCCGTCGGCGATGATGTCGAACTCGCGGAACAATTCGAGCGCATTCGCGCTGGTGAGTTTCGTTTCGAACAACCGCAGGTTTAGAAACGGGTTGATCGCTTTCAGCTTGTCGGCGGCCGAGTCGAGTTTCTTGCGGCCCACATCGTCGGTGGTATGGATAATCTGGCGCTGCAGGTTCGTGTAGTCGACCACGTCGAAGTCCACGATGCCCAGCGTGCCCACGCCCGCGGCCCCCAGGTAGAGTGCGAGCGGCGATCCCAGGCCGCCCGCGCCGATGCACAGCACTTTCGCGGCCTTCAACTTCTGCTGCCCTTCCATGCCGACTTCGGGCATGATCAGGTGGCGCGAGTAGCGCAGGATTTCGTCGTTACTTAGAACGGCTTCGACGGGTTTGACATCAGGGAGCGTGGCCATGGGGTCCTCTTTTGTTCAATTGTAATCGGATCGAAGGCGAACTACCGGCAGCGGCGGCAACAGCGCTTGGGGCGGGACATTCGGCGATGTGTTGGTCCGCAGGTCATCATCAGAAAATCATAGTTCAGCAGCCGCCGGCAATCGACGGAACGATTGAAATGGTATCACCGTCGTTGAGCGCAGTGGCTTCTTTTTGCAGGTAGCGCATGTCTTCGTCGTTGACGTAGACATTCACAAAGGCACGCAGTTTGCCGTCGTCAGTATAGAGATGACGCTTCAGGTCAGGATGCTGCGCAACCAGGTTCTTGAGCGCTTCGCCGACCGATGCGGCCGGCACATTGACGGAGGCCTGCTTACCTGCATACTGCCGAAGGGGTGAGGGTATTTGAATCTGGGGCATACCAACAAGATGCTAAGGTATCGCGTGAAGATTCAGCAACTCCGATCGGTCAGATCGATTTTTTCGATAGATGCGGGATGGCCCGCGAGGCCGTGTCAAACTGCCTTTTGAGGAGAGGAAAGTGGAGCCTGACGAACCGATCCGCCCCCGTGGCTTCGTACCCATTGGTGCATTCTTCGTGTTCGGCGCAACCATGGCCGCGTACGCCGCCGTCACGCTCCTGACGCCGGGAACAATTCTGGACCTGCTGTGGGCGCTGAACCAGCGGGGACACGCTGGGCTGATTCTGCTGGGCAGAGGTGCAGTGCTGCTTTTCGCCGCTCTCTCTGTGGCGCTCGGGTTGGCGGCGGTCGGGTGGTTCCGGCGAAATTACTGGGGGTGGGTGCTTGGGGTGACGATCGTCAGCATCAACGCGACCGGCGATCTGATCAACGGCGTGATGGGAGATCGGCTCAAAGGAGCCATCGGAGTGGCGATCGCCGGCTTGCTGTTGCTCTACATGACGCGGGCGAGAGTACGGAATTACTTCGGCCAATAAAGCAAAACCAGCGGCCTGCCGATCTATCCATTTAGAACGGTGGTCGCCCTTGTCTGGAGTGAATCGCGAAGCGAAGTCGGAGTCGTTGAAGGAGCAGTTCCCGTGTGGTCGCGTTTGCGACGATCAAGCACGGGAAGCAAAACTCATCCAGGCGTCATTGGTGCCCACCCGGGGACTCTCCCACGAATGCGTCGAGATCGCATTCCGCTTCATCCCCTTCTCTGACGTGGCGGGCGACTTTGCGGACTTCTTCCGTTTGCCCGACGGTTTCATCGGTATCTACCTCGGGGACGTGGTCGGCAAGGGGTTACCCGCGGCCATGTATGGCGCGCTCGTGATGGGGACCCTCCGCGGGATTCACAAGACGGGGACGGATACCGCGCATGTTCTCGGACTATTGAACGAGCGCCTCGTGCAGCGCCCTATCCGGGGCCGGTTTTGCTCGACGTTGTACGCTCTGTTCGATCCCGACACGCGAGAACTCATCTTCTCCAATGCCGGAATGCCCCGCCCCCTCTTGATCTCTGGGACTACGTGTCAGACGTTAGGCGAGGGTGGATTCCCCTCGGGTATGTTCCCCGGCGCCACTTACGAACGGCACGTCGTGCAACTCAGCCCGGGAGACTGCGTTCTGTTCGCGACCGACGGTCTCCATGAATTGCGCAACCGGGAGGGAGTCGAGTTCTGGACTGCCCAAATGGAGAATGTTTGGGCACAATGCCAATGCAAATCGGCCACCGAGTCCGTGGACTTCGTTTTCGACCGCCAGCTGGCCTTTTCCGATGGCAGCGCGCCGGACGACGACATCACTGCGATCGTGCTGAAGGTGCTGGATTAAGCCCACGGTCGGGTTAGGTGCGTTGGCTCGCTTACGAATTTCTTGTCGGCCTCGTCGCTGCCCGTTAGTTCGAACGAATTTGTCACCGCAGCCTTGCCCTTCTGTACGCTCGTGATCACGTATGAGCAGCCGATCCAGTGCGCTTCGGCCAAGTCGGTCGGCGACCACTGGGCGGGATGGTCGGGATGAGAATGGTAGAAGCCAACGATATCCTCTCCTCGCTCGCGGCCTTCGCGCTGGATACGGATGAGTTCCCTGGGATCGATGTTGTAGCGGTTGTGCGGCGAGTCCTCGCGCGTGTTTCCGCAGCGCGCGACGCTGGTTACGATCTTTGTGCCGTCTTCCTCGAAGAGCCCCAGCAGCACGCCGCAGCACTCGTAGGGATAGGTTTCTTCGCCGTGCTGACGAAGGGAGTCGTAGGCAGATTGAGACAGCGTGAGCATGAGAAAGCGCTATTTCACCACAGAGACACAGAGACACAGAGTCACAGAGTCACAGAGTCACAGAGTCACAGAGTCACAGAGTCACAGAGGAAATCAAGAAAAACAAATCAAAAGTATTGAACAGTCTTGTCTGTGTCTCTGTGGTGAGTTTGATCTTAGCCCTCGTCCCAAAATCTCTCACTCAAATACTTGTCGCCCGAATCGCACAGGATGGTCACAATCGTCGCAGGCTGATTTTTCTTGAGGCATTCGGCGACTTGCAGGCTGCCGACCACGGCGGCGGCCGAGGAGACTCCGACGAGCAGTCCCTGTTCCCGGGCCAGGCGTCTTGCCATCTCGTGTGCCGCTTCGGTCGAGATCTCCAGATTTGCATCGGCGAGCGAAGCATCGTAGATGTGTGGCACGATTGCCGAAGGCAGATGTTTGGCTCCCTCAATCCCGTGGAAAGCAGCATCGGGTTGAAGCGAGATGCAGTGGATGTGCGGGTTCAACTCTTTCAGCCGCCGCGTGGTGCCGACAAAGGTTCCGGTAGTTCCGAGAATGGAGACGAAGTGGGTAATACGGCCTTTGGTTTGCTCCCAGATTTCATTGGCGGTGGACCGGTAGTGCGCTCTCCAGTTCGCCTCGTTTGAGTACTGGTCGGCGTAGAAGTAAAGATCAGGATGGTTCGCGGCGAGTTGCCGCGCGATCTTGATGGCGCCATCGGAACCTTCGCCCGGGTCGGTGTAGATGATATTTGCGCCGTATGCCTGTAGAATGCGCTTTCGCTCCGGGGAAACATTTTCGGGCACGCACAGCGTGACTGGGAATCCAAGAGCGGCGCCGAGCATGGCGTAGGCAATGCCCGTATTGCCGCTGGTGGAATCGAGCAGAATCTTTCCGGGTGCGAGCTTGCCCGTGCGGCGCGCTTCGGTAATGATGCTGGCGGCGGCACGGTCCTTGATGGATCCGCCGGGGTTGTACCACTCGGCCTTTCCCAGAAGGTGGATGGTGGAAAGATCGCGGGTGAGCGCGTCGAGAGGCAGCAGCGGTGTGTTGCCAATGCGATCGAGGAGGGCTTCTCCCGCAGGCCGAGGTGTGGCCTGATCGGTGCGCGCATGCGCCTGCCGAGGGAACGGATTAGAATTTGCGGCCATGCGGAATGTAGGACCTAATGACTAGAGTAATGTGCCCGCAACCCCAAAAAGGTATATCTATACTATCGTTGTTTAGATTCATAGCAAGGAGTTTCGGTTCCAGGAAACTACAAGTAATCCGAGGCGCGGCTACCCCGCATCTAACCTGAAGAAACCGGAATTGAGTTCACACAATGGCAACGAACGTAGAACAACGCTCATACGAAGACGCAGTCAACTGGCTGCGCGACCACGGATTTGACCTGATTGAAGCACCCGGCACGCAGGCACGCGTGTTTCTAAAAAAGTACTATTGCTCAGCCGCGATCCAGAAGGCCGAGGACGGCGGCGTGAAGATTTTTGCCTATCCGGGCTACCTGATCGGAAGCGAGATCTCGAAGCTCGTGAACCGCGGCTACCAGCAATTCCTGAAGACCGCGAAGACGGAAGTGCCCGCGACCGCCGATCACCTGAAAGCGCTGCACCAGTTCGCCGAAGAGATGAAGGAAGCGCTCGCGCTGCCCAGTCTGTACAACGAGTCGCTGGGGACAGTGAGCGAGTCGTATCAGTACGACCGCATCAAGGATCGCGACAAGCCGGATGTCGAGCGGCCTAAGCGCCCGTGGCAGGCTGAGAAGGCTAAAGCGGCGAGCGCGTCCGCGAAGAAAAGCAGGGCGTAGCAGCGCCGCTGCTGCCAATAATCGCCTTCGCGGGCGTCCCACCGAAGGCTCACGGCTAAACCCTCGCGGTAAGGAATTCGTACCGTCACCTTTTCGAACTCTTTCGCGGCAAACTTTCAAGCCCACCCCTGCTCTCTCCGTTCGACATCGTCTCTTCATCGCCCGCTAAAACCATCACTCATGCGAAACTGATTGCCTGGGAGGGGTCAATGCGCGTCTCGGCTTTCCTATTGGGTACGGTGGTGGCCATTACCGTCTGCAGCTTTGGTCAGGAGGCGGGTGATTCTGCCTCGCCGGCGATTCGAAAGGTGATCGAGGAGCAGCAGGCGGCCTGGAACCGACAGGATTTGGAAGGATTCATGGCGGGATATTGGAATTCGCCGGAGCTGACTTTTTTCTCGGGAGCACACGAGGCGAAAGGATGGCTGGCGGCGCTTGATCGGTACAAGAAGAGCTATCAGAGCGCCGGGCACGAGATGGGGAAGCTGGAATTTGCGAATCTGCGCATCGAGATGCTGGGGCCAGGGGCGGCGTTCGTGCGCGGCGAGTTTCATCTGACGATGTCGGACGGGAAAACGCCGCATGGGCTGTTTACGCTCGTCTTCCGCAAATTTCCGGAGGGCTGGAGGATCGTGCACGATCACTCGGCGGGCGAGTGATAGGAGACAGGGAGACACGGGGTACAGAAAAAGCGCGAACAGTGGCGATCACGCCAGGGACTGCGCAACTCTATGTTCAGGACAAGATTCAACCGCGACATTGCTACCGAATTCCTGCCTCCGGTGCGACCGGGGAAGATTCAAAAGACGATCATCTTGTGCGATGGGATGCCTTCGATCCCGCGTAAACAGCCGCTAGCAACATTTCTCTCCGGGAAGGGATACTGGGTGTTTTATCCGCGCTATCGGGGAGCTTGGGAGAGTGGCGGGGAGTTCCTGGAACGATCGCCGCACGAGGATATTCTGGACGTGATTGGCGGACTGTCGAACGAGTTCAGAGAACTTGCGTTTGGACGGCGATTTCGCGTGGCGGCGGATGAACTGTTTGTGATCGGGGGCAGTTTTGGCGGGGCAGCGGCGATTCTTTCCTCACTCGACCCGCGGGTTAAGAAAGTGATTGCCAATTGCCCAGTGGTGGATTGGACGATTCTTCCGCGTTCCGAGAAGGCGGAGACTTCGAACGCCAGTTACTCCGCATATATTCGGGAAGCTTTTGGGAACGGATATCGGCTGTCCGATCGAAATTGGAAGAAACTGCATGGCGGAAAGTTTTATAACCCCGCATATCATGCGGGGGGAGTTACTGCGTCGAAAGTCATGATGTTTCATGCCCAGGATGATCCATTCGTTCCGTACCGATCGGTCAAGCAATTTGCGAAGGTCACGGGAGTGAGATTGAAATTGTTTCGGCGTGGCGGGCACTTGAGCACAGATTTGATTGTTCGCAAGTATTGGCCGCAGATCCGAGAGTTCTTTGGAAGCTGATGGTTCCGTTGTGATCAGGTCTAGTTGGACACCTTCGGCTCGGCAGAAGGTGGCTTCCTTGCCAGCGATCGGACATAGTTGACCAAATCCCACAGTTGCTCGGGCTTAACGCGATCGCCTTCTCGCGGCATGTTGCCATGGCCATTCTTGAGGATGTAGAAGAGCGCGCCGTCGGTGCGGTCTTTGAGAACAGCGGGATCGCTAAGGTCGGGGATCTTCAACTCCTTGGCAACCTCGGTTTTTCCGTCGCCGGCGGTGCCGTGACACTGAGCGCAGTCGTAGCCGTAGATCTTCTTTCCTTGGGCGATGGACTCCGGAGTGGACTTCACCGGATTGGGCTCGCGGGCGGCTGTGACGGGAACCGGGGAGTAGGCCGTCCTGGGAGTGGGCTTGGTGGCTTGCGCAACCACAAAAAATGAAATCAGGAGGAAAACTGTGAGAGCAAGCGTTGGCTCGCGCATCGCAACCTCCCAACGGGCGAGATGGTGAACGACCTATTCTTTATCTTACGCTCTGGGGCAAAAGACCGACGGGTAGGCAGCCGGGTTGGGCATTCGCGCTCCGTCTAACCTTCTTTCAGACGACTCTGTGAATGCCCCGCGACCGTATCGATTGGGACAGGGCGCGCGGACAAGAGTGTCCGCGCCACACTGGGGCGGGCAGAGCCTGCCCTGAGCGAAGTCGAAGGGAATGCCGCCACACACACACTCGGGCTACTTTTTTAGCGACGACTGGTAGCGCTTGTTGATTTCGTCCCAGTTGACTACGTTCCACCATGCCTGCAGATACTCGGGGCGGCGATTGTTGTACTTGAGATAGTAGGCGTGCTCCCAAACATCGTTGCCGAAGATCGGATAGAGGCCCTGCGAGAGCGGGTTGTCCTGATTGGGGGTGGAGAAGACTTTTACTTCGCCCTTTGAGTCGCCTGCCAGCCACACCCATCCGCTGCCAAATTGGCCTACCCCGGCGGCATTAAACTTTTCCTGAAAAGTCTTGAAGTCGCCGAAAGTCTTCTTGACTACGTCGGCGATGGGGCCGGTGGGATCGCCTCCGCCGTTGGGCTTCATGATGTTCCAGAACATAGAGTGGTTGACGTGGCCGCCACCATTGTTGCGGACCGCGGTACGGATGTCTTCGGGCACGGCGTTCAGGTCGCGAATAAGGTCTTCCGCGCTTTTCTTGTGCAACTCAGGATGTTTGTCGAGCGCCGCGTTCAGATTCTTGACGTAGGCGGCGTGATGCATGTCGTGATGCAGATGCATCGTTTTCTCGTCGATGGTGGGTTCGAGCGCCGTATAGTCATACGGCAAGGGGGGTAGTTCGTGGGCCATCAGTTTTCCTCCAAGGGATTACAAGATGTCAGGGGTAGCCACAAAGATTCAGTGCGGCGAACGGATCGCGGTGCCCCACACCCTTATATTTGTAACATCTTCGGCAAGGTTTAGTGCGGCCCCTCATCGTCCACGAGCGCGGCCAGGCGCTTGGGCGCGATGAGTTGGTAGCTGCCACGGACTAGTTCGGAGACCTCGTACCAGTCGATTTCACCGATGTCCAGGCGGAGTGCGACCCATCCTTTCGATGCTAGATAGGCGGGCAGAAAGAATCTGCGGGGCTGCGCGTCGGCGAGCGCCGTGTTGTCTCCGGGCAGAACCTTGCCGGTGACGGCGACGATACCGTCTCCGTGATGGTCGTTGAGGAAATAGGCGAACGTCTTTTTTCGAATCAGGAAGCCGGCGCTGGTGACCGTCGTACCAGCGCGTGGCCTCGGGAAGGGCCAGGCAGATTTTGGAGAGGCGAATCAGGCGACGGTCTTCCGTCTTCTTCATACAGCGCTGATTGGTTCGTTAAACGATGCGAAGGAGGAGAATACCATTTCTCGGGAGTAGGTCGGAAGCGCCGCCCTTTATAATTCCTGTGGATCATCTTGCGATCTAGTTCCGGGAGGGTTCTTGAAGGTTCTATTGCTGGAGAACATCAGTGGGGTGGCGGCTTCGCAGTTTGAGGAAGCCGGGTTTGAGGTTGAATCGCTGAAGGGCGCGCTGGAAGAACGGGAACTGGTCGAGAAGGCGCGTGGGGCTTCGATTCTGGGGGTGCGTTCGAAAACGCGCATCACGGCGGCCGTGCTGGATGCGGCCCCGGAACTAGTGTCGGTCGGGGCCTTCTGCATCGGGGTGGACAAGATCGATCGCGTAGCCTCGAGCGACCGGGGGATTGGAGTGTTTAACGATCCGCACTCGAACAGCCGGTCGGTGGCGGAACTGGTGATGGGCGAGATCATCCTGCTGATGCGGCGCACGTTTGAAGCGAGTACACAACTGCATCGCGGGATGTGGAATAAATCGTCGGCGGGCTCGCACGAAGTGCGCGGGCTGACGTTGGGAATTGTGGGCTATGGGAAGATCGGGTCGCAGGTATCAGATCTGGCCGAGGCGATGGGCATGCGCGTCGTGTTCCACGACGTCGCGCACGTGCTGGCCCGTGGGAATGCGCGTGCGGTGAGCTTCCGCGAGTTGTTGGAGACCGCGGATGTGATCACGCTGCACGTCGATGGCAAGCCGCAGAATCAAGACCTGTTTGCAGACGATGAATTCGGGGCGATGAAAGAAGGCGCGTGCCTGATCAATCTGAGCCGCGGGTTTGTGGTCGACCATGAAGCGCTGGCCCGGCATTTGAAGATCGGAAGGCTGGGGGGAGCGGCGGTGGATGTGTTCCCGCAGGAACCGGAAAGTGGAGGCGGGTTTTCGAGCGCGCTGCAAGGACTGCCGAACGTGATCTTGACACCTCATATCGGCGGGAGCACGGAAGAAGCGCAGCAGAACATTGGGCAGTTTGTTTCGGCGCGCATGATCGATTACTTCAAGAGCGGCAATTCGCTGTTGAGCGTGAATCTGCCGCACTGCCATCTGGACTACGAGCCGGGATCGCACCGATTGATGCATATTCACCACAACGTGCCGGGAATTTTGCGGGCGATTAACGACATCCTGGCGGATCGCGGGATCAACATCGAGCGGCAGGTGCTGGATACGCGAGGGTCGCTGGGATATGCGATCTACGACATCAACCAAGCTTGCGACGAGGAATTGCTGGGCAAGTTGCGCAGCGTGCCACATACGATTCGGGTGCGCGTGCCGGGAGAGTGCGGGTAAATTGAAGACGTAAGAAGTCGGATTGCAGAAGCAAAAACAAGATCAAACCACAGAGGACACAGGGGAAGAGGAAACAAGAACAAACTAGTTCGCGCTTGCACCGACCACTTTTTGCTTGCCGGGGCCGAGCGTTGTCACTGGGGAAGCGGGGATTCCGTTGATGTAGATGGTGGAGGAAACGGTTCCACCGCGCACGGTTTCGCCCGCCGGCAGCAGACCAACCGCCCGATTTCTTCCCGAGCCCTTAGCCTGGTAGAGCGCATAGTCGGATAACACGAGTACCTGCTCGTGAGACACGAGTTTCGGCTCCCGCTCATTCCACGGAAAAGCTGCCCAGCCAATCGAGCAGGAGATGCGTAGATCCGCGCGATTGGCTTCCGCCTGATACGGCCGGGATCCGACCGAGTCGAGCACGCGATTCGCGAGGATGTGGGCTTCCCTGCGATCGGTGTTGCGCGACAGGAGAAGAAACTCTTCGCCCCCCCAGCGGATCACGGCGTCGGAAAGCCGGGCGGCCGAGTTGATGCGACGCGCGACCTCAGCCAGGACTTGGTCTCCAATCTTGTGCCCAAACTGGTCATTGACTCGCTTGAAGTGGTCGATATCGATCAGATAAAAAACCAGGTCACGATTGCGAATGTCGACCGATGGATTGCTTGCAAACGAGCGCACGACCTGTTGCACGTCGGCTTCAATCGAATTGGTAAAGAACCGCCGGTTGCGAACACCCGTGAGCAGGTCGGTCAGCGAAGCGTCGAGCAACTCATGATTGGCATTGGCCAGTTCCCGTTCCAGGCGCGCCTGCTTCACCATACCGACAAAAGCGAACACTACAATGGCGGCCAGGGACAACACAATGCGGAATTTCCACACCGGGTTGGGCAGAGTGTGATCGAAGAACGACCAAGCCGCCAGGAGGGGCAGGAACAGGGTAACGGGTGCGGCCAGACGAGAGGCCCACAGCCAGTATCGTTCGCCGTCGGGATCGCCGCGTTCCGGCAATGGTTCCAGACCTTGCGCCATGAGAGCAACCAACGTCATGCCGGCAAGGCAGGCTGCCGTTGTGGAATCGTACCAACTGCCGCTGAAATAAACGCCAGCACCGGCGAGCGTATCCACGACGTATTCCATAACGGTGTCGAAGGCGACGATGCCGGTGAGCAGCAGATAGAAATATCGCCATCGGCCGGAACTGTGCCGCCAGCCGTGGACAACGATCGAAAGCAAGATCAAGTCCTGGGCCAGTGCGAGAAACTTGTAGGCCGGACTATACGAATGGGGCTCGGGAGCCAGGTACTGCCATGGAATCACGAGAAACAGGTACAGGTACAGGCCCGCCAGTAGCAACAAGAGCAGATCGAGCGTTCCCAGGCGCTGATGTTGCGGGGACAGCTCCACGTGAGGCCGCAGAGCAAAACCTAGAATAAGGGCGGTCCAGGCGAGAAAAACGCAGGCATCGCCCAGACTCATGGCGGGCGTTTGTTTCAGCACCAGTTCCCAGTGCATCCACACGATCTGGCCGTAGGCCTCGATGGCATAGCCGCCACCCAGAAGGATCCACACCAGGCGTTGGCGGCGATGGCCGCCGAAGGCGTTCCTGGCAAAGGCTGCCGACGCCGAGAGCAGCAGGATGAAGGTGATCCAATCAGTAATCGCGGTAAGCCGATAGGATTTCGGAAGGAGCAGGGACGCGACCGCTTGCGCGATCACCAGGCAGACAACGGCCCAAGCCCAAATCTTCGAGCTCGATCGAAGACGCACTAATTCCCCCAGTGGGAATTACAACGTGTTCTCGAAGGGAACCCAAGTGACAGAAGTAACCTCTGCGGACATGAGGGTGGCTTCGAGGGAGCCTTCTCAGGAATTCGAGGCGGCGCGGTGGAGACGGTCGTGGACAGCTTCCCAGTCGGGGGTGTTGGGCGGAAGGTCGACGGCGATCCAATCGTAGTTGCCTGCGTCAGCCTCATGCAGTTCGCGATAGAGAACTGCGGCGTAATGAGCGGCGGAATGCGGCATCTGGCGGATAGGAACATCAATGCGGTTGGGGGGATGCAGGTGCTGCAGGTAGATTCCCTGGCCCTGTTCGGGCAGCATTCCTGCGGTCACCAGCAATAAAGAGGTTTGCGGGCTGTAGTGGCGCGGGTGCATGCCGGGAGCAGGATGCGCACCCGCAGCGGGATCGGCGGGAGTGGTGATCGGGCCAATCACAGCTTCGATTTCCACACGGGAGAGACCTCCGGGGCGAAGTAGGACCGGCTGCGGCCCGGCCAGCGAGAGGACAGTGGACTCGATACCGACGTGGCAGGGGCCACCATCGAGAATGTAGTCCACGTCAGCGCCCAGACTGCGGCGGACGTGGTCGGAGGTGGTGGGAGAGAGTTGTGTGAAGCGGTTGGCGCTGGGGGCGGCGAGGGGCACGCCGGCGGCCCGGATTAGCGCAAGGGCGATGGAGTGAGCGGGCATGCGCAGTCCGACGGTGGGAAGGCCGGCCGTGACAATCAAGGGAATCGCTGGTCGGGAGGGGACTTCTGCCGCGCTTTGGTCGGCTGGACGGGTGGGAGCGATTGTCCATACGCGGGCAGTGGGAAGCACCAGCGTCAACGGGCCCGGCCAGAATTTCTGGGTCAGTCGGGTCGCGGCTTCGGGCCAGTCAGCGGCCAGCGACTGCGCCATTTCTATCGACCCGACGTGGACGATTAGCGGACTGGTGGCGGGACGGCCTTTTACTGCATAGATACGGGCTACGGCTTCAGCGTCCAGCGCATTGGCACCCAGACCGTACACGGTTTCGGTGGGGAACGCGACCAGGCGTCCAGCGCGGAGGAGGCGAGCAGCGTGCTCGATCTCCTCGATACTGATGAGTGGGAGCGCTTGCGGCACAGATCATTTTAGATTGCAAAAGGGAGTTTGCAGGGTGCTCGAAAGCCGGCGGGACGCCGGCGCTACGGAAAAACGCCGGGCGGCAGCGCCCGGCGTTCCCACGAAAGCTCCTACTTCTTCTTGTCTTCCTGTTCTTCTACCTGCAGGTTGTTCGTTACGGAGAAGACGCCTTGGACCTGATTGGCCTGCGTGCCGGCGATCTGTTTGTCCATCTGACGGGCCACCGTACCCTCGAGGGTGACGTGTCCATTCTTGACGATAATGTGAATCGGCGGAACGGCGCGCACTTGATACTGGCTTAGAACGTCGTTGCCGTAGATGGCCCGGTAGGTCGCGCGACGAATGCGATCGTCGTTGGGGGAAGTCGGCAGAACTTCGATGTTGTTGACGACTTTTTCTACACCTTCAATGCGCTTGACGACGTTTTCGGCATCGGACTTGAGAGTCGGCCGGGAGACCTGGCCGAGCAGGGTAACGGTTCCATTGGGGTCCACCTTGTAGGCAAGGTTGTCGAACACGCCGTAAAAGGGAAGCATGACGAGCTCGTGGTGTACTTCTTTGACGATCCGGTCAATGCCTTTCTGGCTGAGAACGCCGGTCTGCCGGTTGTCCTGATTTTGGGGGCCTGGGCAAGCAAGAGCGGCGACCGAAGAAACGATTGTGAAAGCAAGAACTGAGAACAGCAGTGCTTTTTTCATTTGCTTGACCTCACTGATTTTTCAATCTGTAGGGTCTCAAACCCTTCGCATCATTGGAGACGCTCCACGCGAAGAAAAAGTTGCTTCTTTTTTTTCGATTCAATTCTGCCGGTTGGCAATGAAGCATTGGTGGACAAAATCCGGCGTAAAGCGTGTGACCACGCCGGCGGGAGTGTCGGTTTCTGCGATTTCATGGAACTTGAAGCCAATGGTGTGATCGGGATTCACGGTTGCGAGCAAGTACCCGTAAACATTGGTCTTTGCGGCCTTGGCGTCGGCGACGTTGGGTGGGAGGACGCGGCGGGCGGCGCCGGCGGTGCCGATGACCCACCCGGGAAGGACGCCACCGTTGGTGCGCCAGTAGCCGGTGTTATAGACGCCATCCATGAAAAAGTGAGAGTGGCTGGCGAGAACGTAAATGTTCTTGTGAGCCGTTTGTTGAAGGTTGAGAAGATCGGCATAGGCGCGGCGCCCACTGGCTTCGCCTTGCGGGCTCTCACTCATGCTGTGGCCGTTCGCGATGCTATCAGGCAGAGCTTCGTGCATGCCGACCACAACCGTAGCAATGGACGGGTCCGCGGCATCGGCGCGCAGCACTCGCTCGAACCAAGCGATCTGGTCCTGATCGAACTGGTCGGGGGAAGCGTTATCGAGATTGATGAAGTCGATACCGGTGCGCTGCCAGTGATAGTAGCTGCGGAGGCGATGATCCTTGGGATCGTCCTTGAGGCGCTGCTGTTTGAGTTCGGGCGTGTCG
Organism: Terriglobia bacterium; assembly: GCA_020073565.1. Taxonomy (GTDB): domain Bacteria; phylum Acidobacteriota; class Terriglobia; order Terriglobales; family Acidobacteriaceae; genus Acidiflorens. Next base: position 29,876 of record JAIQEY010000023.1, on the reverse strand, counting down.
AGCCAGTCCGCGAATTGAATGAGAAATTCGGGCCGCGTTCTGGGCGGAATGAGTTCGTGGTTGCCGATACCGAGAAAGACGGGTGTGTTGCCGAACGGTGTGAGCTGGTTCTGGATGAAGTCGTCCCAGGCGCGGTTCTCGTAGTCTTTGATGAGCGGCGGGCCGGTGGTGATGCCCTGCCTGTAATCCTGGTCGAAATCATAGATCGCGCGAAAGTCGCCGAGGTGCCAGTAGAAGGCGGCATGGTCTTGGTGCACACCGGCGGCAATGGCGGGCATGACGACGTCTCCGCAGTTGCGGGAGTCCCCGGAAACGGCGAAAGTCCAGGGTTGTTGGGCTTGGCTGGCTGCGGTCAGGAGTGCGAAGAGCAGGAGCGACACCGGGCGGAGGGTGAGGAACATGGGAAGAATCATACCGCTTCGGGCGGTAAGAGGCGGGACTACAGGGGGCACAGAGACACACAGGGGAAACGCGGAGGTGCAACATCCAACATCTGATCCGGTGCTGACATGCGCGGACAAGAGTGTCCGCGCTACACGGGATTTACGCAGCTTTGGGCTTGCGGCGGCGCTCTCTGAAGCCTTCGATTAGCAGGTAGAGCACGGGGATGAAGAACAGGTTCAGGATGGTGCTCATGATCATGCCGCCGAATACAGTGGTGCCCACGGAATGGCGACCGTTTTCCCCGGCGCCCCTGGCAGTAACCAGCGGTACAACTCCGAGGATGAAGGCGAACGAAGTCATGAGAATCGGGCGTAGCCGGATGCGGGCAGCTTCGACAGCGGCATCCACGATTGTCAAACCGCGCTCGCGCAGTTGCTCTGCGAATTCCACGATCAAGATGGCGTTCTTGGAGGCGAGTCCGACAAGCATGACGAGTCCGACCTGGCAGTAGACGTCGTTCTGCTGTCCGCGGATCCATTGGGCAGAGAGAGCCCCGAGCAAGGCCATAGGCACCGCGAGCAGAATGATGAACGGCAGCACGAAGCTCTCGTACTGTGCGGAGAGAGTCAGGTAGACCACGAGGGTTCCGAGTCCGAACAGGATCAGGGTGGTGCTTCCGGACTGCAATTCTTCGAGCGAGATTCCAGACCACTCATAGTTGTAGCCCTGGGGCAGCACCTTGGCGGCCAGGCGTTGCATGGTATCGATGGCCTGTCCGGAGCTGAAACCGGGCGCGGGGGAACCATCAATTTCCGTGGAGCGGAAAAGATTGTAGTGGCTGATGACCTGCGGTGCCGCGGTCTCGCTGATGCTGAGCAGATTTTCGAGCGGCACCATGGCCCCGGAATCCGAACGCACGTAGAACTGCTTGATGTCCTGCGGATGGGAGCGGAACTGTTTGTCGGCCTGGACGTAGACGCGATAGGAGCGGTTATTGAAGTCGAAGTCGTTGATGTAAGCCGAACCCATGTAGACGCCGAGCGTGTCGGTAATTTGGCTGAGCGGGACGTGCAAGCTCTTAGCCTTTTCGCGATCGATGGTGACCACGAACTGGGGATCGCTGGCGGTGTAGGACGTGAACAAGCCGACCAGATCCTTGCCGGCAGTTCCCTGTCGGATCATGTCGTGCGTGACTTTGTCGAGATCCTGAAGAGTGTGGTTCGCCTGGTCCTGCACCTGGAACTGGAATCCGCCGAATGCACCCAAACCTTGAACGGCAGGCGGCTCAACAGGAATCACGATGGCTCCGGGAATACTGACCAGAGGCATGAACAGACGATGCAGGACGGCGGATGCGGTGTGCTCCTTTCCCACACGCTGGGAGTAGGGCTTCAACGGCAAGAAAACCAGACCGCGATTGGCAGCGGTGCCGGTGAAGCTGAAACCGGAGACGGCAAAGGTGCCTCCGATCTCCGGGAAATTCTTGGTGATAGCAGTGATCTGCTCGCCGATCTTCTTGGTGTATTCAAGCGAAGCACCGGAAGGGGCCTGGATGATGGCGATGAGATATCCCTGATCTTCGTTGGGAACGAATCCCTTGGGGACGCGCTGAAAAACGAAATAGGCAAGGCCCAGTCCGGCGACGAACAGGACGAGTGCCACAGCCTCAAAGCGCAGGAAAGTGCGCAGAGCGCGGACGTAGCCGTTCGTCACTGCGCTGATCGCGCGATCAACCCGCTTGAAGAACCAGCTTTTCTCGCCGTGCGTGCGTCCCAGCAGGAGCGCGGAGAGTGACGGGGTCAAGGTCAGCGCGTTGAAGGCCGAGATCGTGATCGAGAAGGCGATGGTCAGCGCGAACTGCCGGAAGAGAATTCCGGTTGTGCCGGGGAAAAAGGCCACTGGAACGAAGACAGCAACCAGCACCAGCGAAGTAGCGATCACGGCGCCCGTCACTTCCTTCATGGCGTCGGAGGCAGCCTTGGTCGGGTTGGGCTCGCCTTCCTGCAGGTGGCGCTCGATGTTTTCAATGACGACGATGGCGTCGTCGACGACCAGACCTGTCGCCAGCGTGATGCCGAACAAGGTCAGCGTGTTGACGGAGAAGCCAAGCAGTTTGACGAAGGCGAAGGTTCCAATGAGCGAGACCGGGATAGTAACCGAGGGAATGATGGTGGAGCGCCAGTCTTCGAGGAAAATGAAGATCACGAGGATGACCAAGAAAATGGCTTGGCCCAGCGTAGAGACCACATCGCGAATGGATTCGCCGACGGCGTCAGTGGTATCGAAGGCGAGTTCATATCTCATGCCCGGCGGGAAGCGCTTGGACAAGCGCTCGAGCTCGGCGATGCAGCGGCGATCGACATCGAGGGCATTGGCGGTGGAGAGCTGAGTAATGCCGAGGCCGACTGATTCATGCCCGTTGTACATGAGGTTGGAGCCGTAGTTTTCCGCGCCGAGTTCCGCGCGGCCGACATCGCGCAGGCGGACAAGCGTGCCGTCCGCATTGCTCTTGAGAATGATGTTTTCAAACTGCGTGGCCTCGGAGAGACGGCCCACGGCGCGAACACTGATCTGGAATTGCTGGCCGGGGATAGCGGGCTGTGAACCGACCTGTCCGGCGGCGACTTCGACGTTCTGTTCCTGCAGGGCATTGACGACGTCATCGGCGGTGAGGGCGCGGGCGGCCATGCGGGCGGGATCGAGCCAAAGACGCATGGAATATCGGCGCTCGCCAAAGATCAGAACGTCCGCTACGCCCGGCACGCGCTTGAGGGTGTCGCGGACGTAGACGTCGAGGTAGTTGCTCATGAAGAACGTGGAGTAGCGCCCGTCGGGGGAATAGACGGCAGCGCCGAAGACAAAGTTCTGCGAACTCTTGGCGACCGTGACGCCGATTTGCTTGACCGCGTTGGGGAGGCGACCCTGAGCGGTGTTGACGCGATTCTGTATATCGACAGAAGCGAGGTCAGGGTCGCGCGAAAGGGCAAAGGTGGCGGTGATGGAACTAATGCCGTCGTTGGTGCTGGAGGAGGTGATGTAGGTCATCCCCTCGGCGCCGTTAATCTGCTGCTCGAGCGGCGTGGTTACGGCAGACTCCACGGTCTGGGCGCTCGCCCCGGTATAGACGGCGGTGACCCCCACCCGCGGCGGAGCGAGATTGGGGAACTGAGCGATCGGCAGGGTGGGAATGACGGTGGCGCCGGCTAGAATGATGAGCAGGGCGCAGACGGTCGAGAACACGGGGCGATGGATGAAGAAATCAACCATAAGAGCAGTTTCTAGTTGCTCGTTTCTGGTTCCTAGTTTTCGAAGCAGTCGCTAGCCTGTGGTTTTCCAGTCCTAGTCTTCGCTGATCGCCTGCGAGAAACAAGCAACTAGAAACTAGAAACCAGCAACTAGCTACTACTGGTTTCCTGCGGGACTACGGGTATGCCATCGATGAGAAATTGGGTGCCGGAGACGACGACTTTGTCTCCGGGTTTTATGCCGTCAAGGACTACATAGTCGTTGCCGATAATCTGACCGACCTGGAGCGGCTTCTGGTGGACCACATATCCGCCTTTCTGATCCGACTCAGCCACAAAAACAAAATAGAGGCCGCCAATTCTGGACACGGCCACCACCGGGACCACGGGCCGATCGTGGCTGCCCCAAATGACGCGAGCGCGAATGAACTGGGCGGTGCGCAGGGTGTCCTTGGAATTGGCGATTTGCGCCTTGGCCAGCACGGTTTGCGTCGTGTTGTCCACTTGCGGTGAGATGAAGGTGATGCGACTGGAGGCCAGCAGCGCGCCCGTGGCGTCGACGATCTGGACAGGAAGATTCATCCTCAGCTGTGCGGACTTTTCGACCGGGACATAGATGTAGGCCTCGAGGCTGCCGGGACGGTCGACGGTGGTCAGCGTGGTGGTGGTCGTCACGCGATCGCCGACGCGGACTGGGACGTCCCCGACAATTCCGGCGCGCGGGGCAACCACCTTGTAGTAGTGCAACTGCACCTGCTGCTCGTTGACTTGGGCATCGAGGGAATGAAGTTGCGCCTGGGCGGCGTCGAGCGCGGCCCGGGCCTGGTCAAGGTCCTGCTTGCTGACAACGCCGGCGCTGGCCAGACCGCTGATGCGGTCGTAGTTTTGCTGAGCCCACTTCACCTGGGCCACCTGGGCGGCGCGCGCATCTTCCTGGCTTTTGACGGTGGCCTGCTGCTTGGCGGGATCAATCTGCATGAGCGGCGCGCCCGCCGCAACCCGCTCGCCCGAGTGAACGAAAATCTGGGTGATGATGCCTTCCACTTGCGGCATCACGACAGCGGAAGCGCGTGACTTCAAGGTGGCGACATATTCGGTGGTGTCGTCGACCTTGGCAGGGTGGGCAGTCTTTACCTGGACGGGCATGGCCTGCATGCCTCCGGCGCCGGCGTTGGCGGTTTTACCGTTGCCGCAGGCGAGCGTACCGGCGATCAAAACAGTCAGGAGCCCGCCCGAGAGGATGGTAGATACAGTTCGGTCTAAGGATGGCGGCATAAGAGTTGCTCGTCAGCGGCCGGGGCCGGACTAATTTCCGGCAATCTACAGATCCCTCGGTCCACCACGCCGGCTTTGGACGGGCTGACAACCCGCAGTGTGGGCTTCACCGACTGTGCCCAGAATAAGTCCGCATCCATACTAGAACAATAATTGGTTTGGCATAAGGGCCGGGGCTCCCAAGACTTTTCAGGTCTGCTAGATTGTCTGCTTATGAAACCGAGCCGAAGCTTTGCGAGCGATAACAATGCGGTGGTGCATGCGGAAGTGTTGGACGCACTCCAGCGCGCAAACCAGGGGCATGTGGTGGGGTATGGGGACGACCCGTACACGGAATCGGCGGTGGCCAAGTTCCGGGAGCATTTTGGCCAAGACGTGGCCGTGTTTTTCGTATTCAATGGGACGGCAGCGAATGTGCTGAGTTTGCAGGCTGTGGCGCGGCCGTATCACGCAGTTCTCTGTCCCGAGCTGTCTCACATTTATACGGATGAATGCGGGGCACCGGAAAAGTTTACGGGGTGCAAGCTGATTCCCCTGCAAGCACCGATGGGCAAGCTGACAGTCGACACAGTGGTGCGTGCGTATCACGGGATAGGCGACCAGCATCACGTGCAGCCGCGCGTGATTTCCATCACCCAATCGACTGAAATGGGAACAGTGTACAAAACCGCTGAGATCGAGGCATTAGCCCGGTTTGCTCACGAGCGGAATATGTTCCTGCACGTGGATGGGGCGCGCATTTCAAACGCTGTCGTGGCACAGGGGCTCACGCTGCGGCAGGCGACCCGGGATCTGGGTGTGGACGTGCTTTCATTTGGCGGCACGAAGAATGGCCTCATGGGCGTGGAAGCAGTCGTCTTCTTTCGTCCAGAACCAGCGCAGGAGTTTTTATACGTCCGCAAGCAGGGGATGCAGCTGGCGTCGAAGATGCGCTACATGGCGGTGCAGATGGAGGCGCTGCTGACAAACGATCTGTGGCGGAGGAATGCGGAGCACGCCAACCGCATGGCTCGGTTGCTGGAGCAGGAAGTGAAAAAGACCCCACCGGTCAAGATTGTGTATCCGGTGGAGGCCAATGGAGTGTTTGCGCAGATTCCACGGGAGGCAATCCAAAAGATTCAGGAACGCTATTTCTTTTATGTGTGGAACGAAGAGGAATCGGTGGTGCGGTGGATGTGCTCGTTCGACACGACGGAAGAGGATGTGCGAACGTTTGCGGGGTTTGTGGGCGAAGTGGTTTCTGGATTGGCGAGCTGAATAAACCCCAATTCACCACCGAGACACAGAGTCACAGAGAAACCCGAATCTAGAAAAACAGAATCGCTTTCTCCGTGACTCTGTGTCTCGGTGGTGAAAACTGCGTCTTTACCAGCCGAGCTCAGAGCCACGGTGTGGTTTTCGGCCCCGGCCATCTTGCGGGCCGAACTGGTTACGCTTCTTGTAAGACATGACCATCAAGGCGATGCAGATGCCCATGGGCGGAAAAATGAGGACCAGAATGCCACTCTTAAGGGCCTGAATCATGCGCTGGCCTGCACCGGCGGCCTGCGTATAACAGAGCGCACAACTCTGGCTCCATGCGGGCAATGAGAGGGACGCAAGGATCAGCAGCAACAGAGCGGCCTTGGCGATGGTGGCGGTTCTAACGGTCATACTCCTCCTCCGTGTCCCGATCGTCCCCGGTTCAGTGCGGGCGCATGTGCAACAGGCGGAAGCTATCGGACCAAATCATGTTCAGCATGAACAGGACGAAGATCGTGTATGGGATCAGCGCCAGAGCCAGGACCTGGCGCTCCTGCGCGAGGTGCATAAAATACATCACGGCAATGGCGGCCTGCAACAGGGCTAGCATGAGCATCAGCAGGGGCTGCGGACCGGCCATCATGGCGAAGCAGACCTGATAGACAGCGATCGCCATAATGGTGACATACACAATGTAGGTCGTCGCCATGCCGTTTGATTTTCCGGTTGAATTCTGTGTCGTCATAGCATTCACCTTCCCGGGATCTTATCGCTACCGTTTCATGTTCAAGAGGTAGACCATTGGCACGACGAACATCCAAACGATGTCGACGAAGTGCCAGTACAGGGAACAGATCTCGACGTGCTTGGCGGAAAAGCGGCCGGCCTTATATTTGAGACCGACCACGAGCAGCGCGATGACGCCACCGATCACGTGGGCCATGTGCAGCCCGGTGATGGAGAAGAAGGTGGCGCCGAACATGGGAGCGCCCCAGGGATTCTGAAACATGCGAACGCCTTCTCCGATGAGCGCGCTCCATTCGCGCAGGTGCAGGAGGGCAAACAGGGCGCCCCCGGCAGCGGTGATGAGCGTCCATTTAAAGGCGGCGGCGCGGTCGTCGTTCTGAGCGTCGCGCACCGCAAGAAGCACCGTCAGGCTGCTGGTGACGAGAATGAAGGTCATCAGCAAGGCGTTCCAGATACTCGCGTGCTCGAAGGGTGTGGGCCAGTCGGTCGAGGCGTTCCGGATGTAGCCGTAGGCGAACAGGATGGCGCCGAATGTCACCGCATCGGAGATGATGAACAGCCACATCACCAGCTTGCTGGATGGAATGGCAAAGGGGGATTCTTCCATCACGCCTGCCGTGGCATGGGAATCAACTGCCAAGTTCGCTTGACTCACAGCGCCTCCTTAGGATCGTTTACAACTTCAGCCAGAGAACGAAGAGCAAGTAAATCCAAAGCATGCCCATGAAGTGCCAGTAATACGAGGTTGCGTCCAGGGTGCTCTTGCGCAGCCGGAGCACCGGGCCTCGCAGAAGAACGATGACGCGCGTTAACCCTCCCAGACCGCCGAGCACGTGAATCGCATGAAGGGCGGTGAGCACGTAGAAGAACGAGCTATTGGGATTGGTTGCAAGGTAGAGTCCGGCGGCCCGCAGGCGCAACCACGCGAGGTACTGCCCAACCACAAAGACAAGTCCAAGCGTCAAGGTGGCGCCCAGCCACTGCATGGCGTGGGCCCGCGTCGCACCCTCACCGCGGACGAAACCGGCAACCTGCTTACGCGCGATCTCGAGGGTACCGCTGCTTACGACCAGAACCAGAGTGTTGAAGAAGAGAATCGGCGGGATCAGGATGTGCTGCCAGTCGTTGCCCGAACCCTGGCGCACAATGAGAGCGCTGGTGAGCGCCGCAAATGCCATGGCGATCGCCGCGAGAGCTACCCAGATTCCGGTTCGAGCAGGCTCAGGCGAACGGTCGCGTACCTCCCGAAGTTGACCGTCTCCGGGAATGATGTCGGACAAGCCCCCGCCGCCGGTTCTGCGGGGAAGGGGCCTGGCAGGCGAATTTTGATCGATTCGTGGTGGCTCGTGGACCGTGGTGGCCATGCTGCTTGCCTCTTTTCTGAAACCTCAGCGGGGTAAAGCCGCTGTCCTCGGTACAGCCGGATTGGCAGGTCGGACGCCGTGCCCTGTCCGATTCTCGCTCTGACGAGTCGGGCGCTGGCTTACGAACGCACCGGGGATTTCACCTGCTCCGGCGACGTCTGCATGATGAAGTCTTCCTTCGCGCCTTCAACGCTGTACTGGTACGGATCGTGATAGACAACCGGGTGCACACCGCCGAAGTTGTTCCAGGGCGGCGGAGACGTCGTCGTCCATTCGAGCGACGTGCCATTCCATGGATTGTCGGGGGCTGCCGGGCCTTTGAAGCGGCTGTACACCAGGTTGTACAGGAAGATCAGCTGAGCGGCTCCCGTGCAAAACGCAGCAATCGTGATGAACTTATGCAGCGGAAGGAGCGGCTGCAGGAAGTCATCGACGAAGGCCGAGTAGCGGCGCACGTTGCCCGCGAGTCCCAGATAGTGGAAGGGCATGAAAATGCAATAGGAGCCGACGAACGTGAACCAGAAGTGAATCTTGCCGAGCGTTTCGTTCATCATGTGGCCGGTCATCTTGGGCATCCAGAAGTAAGTAGCGGCAAAAATCCCGAAGATGGCGGCGACGCCCATCACAAGGTGGAAATGTCCGACGACGAAGTACGTCGCGTGCAGATAGATATCAATCGAGGGTTGCGCCAGGAAAAAACCGCTGACGCCCCCACTAACGAACATTGAGATGAAACCCAGAGCAAATAGTGAGGCCGCCGTGATCTGGAGCCGCGAGCCGTAGAGGCTGCCGAGCCAGACCAGCGTCAATATCGTCGCTGGGATGGTGATCATCAGCGTGGGGAAAGAGAACACCAGAGCCGAGAATGGGTTCATGCCGCTCAGGAACATGTGGTGTCCCCAGACCATGTAGCTGAGGAATCCGATGGCCAGCATCGAGCCGATGACAACCTTGTGGCTGAGCAGCGGCTTGCGCATGCTGTTGATCAGAATGTGCGAGACGATGCCCATGGCCGGCAAAATCGCGATGTACACCTCGGGATGTCCGAAGAACCAGAACAGATGCTGCCAGAGCAGGGGCGAGCCTCCGGAGTGGGGCTGGAGGTGGTCGCTGACCATCAGGCCGCTGGGAACGAAGAAACTGGTGCCCGCGACGCGATCAAGAATGAGCAGCAGGCACGCCGGAAATAGAACGGCGAAGGCAAGAAGCGCGATGCAGGCGGTGATAAACCAGGCCCAGGTGCAGATGGGCATGCGCATCAGGGTCATGCCCTTCGCGCGCAGATCGAGCGTGGTCGAGATGAAGTTGAGCGATCCCAGCAGCGATGCGATACAGAAGAGCGCAATGGAGATCGCCCAGAGATTCTGGCCCATTGCCAGACCGGGACCGGCATCCTTACCGACGGCGCTCAGCGGCGCGTAGGCGGTCCAACCGGAGATGGGCGGACCGTCGGGGACGAAGAAGGCAGCAATCAACACGACGAAGGCCACCAGGGTGGTCCAGAACGACATCATGTTGAAGCGGGGGAAAGCCATATCTTCCGCCCCAATCTGAATCGGCAGGAAGTAGTTGCCGAAGGCGGCAAAGGGCGCGTTGGTGAGGACGAAGAACACCATCAGCGTGCCGTGCATGGTGAGCAGCGACAAGTAGTATTCGGGCGTCATCACGCCCCCCGGTGCACCCGCTTTGGAAAAAAGCTGGAGCCCGGGAATCACAGCGTTCGGCCACACCAGGTGGAAGCGCATGAGCCAGGACAAGACCATTCCGATGAAGACAGCGGCCAGTGCCAGTGCGTAATACTGCAAACCGATGATCTTGTGATCGAGGCTGAACACATACTTCCGAAAAAACCCCTGGGGAGGACCGTGATGCCCCATTGCTTCCGACATTTACTCACCTCATAGTTAAGAGCTGAACCATGTGTCAACGTCTTATATTCGACGTCTTATAGCTGATACCCCATCATCTGATTCTCCGTAGAGACGCGGCTTGCCGCGTCTGAGACGGGGCAAGCCCCGTCTCTACCTAAACCCGGAGTGCCGGCGGATTACTGAGCCGACTTGTCTTTCAGCCACTTGTCAAAGTCTTCCTGGGACAGCACCGTCAGGTAGGCCTTCATGTTGTAGTGGCCAAGGCCGCAGAGCTGCGTGCAAACGATCTCGTACTGGCCAGTCTTGGTCGCGGTGAAGTGCACAGCAAGATCGAGGCCCGGCACGTAGTCTTGCTGGATGCGCAATTCGCGCACGTAAAACGAGTGCCCGACATCTTTCGAGTGCAGCGTCAGATTGATCTGGCGATTGACCGGGACCGCGAGTTCGCCGGCAACGATATCGTCGCGGGCGTCCACGTCGTTTTCGGGATCGAGCCCGAAGAAGTTCTGGTTGCCTTCGTCGATTTTGTCGGGATGCGGCGCCCCGAATTTCCCGTCGGGACCAGGGTAGCGGAAGTAGAAGGCAAACTGCCCGGCCTGGGACTGGATGGTCAGAGCGTCTTTCTCGGGCGGGGTAAAGTACACGGTTGCCCACGCTTTCTGGCCGATGGCGCCGAGAGCCAGAATTTCTGTTCCCACAAAAATCAGCGCCGCGATAACGAGGCCCTTGGCGCCCCCGGGAAAGTTCTTGACCTTGTCACTCTTGCCGCGTCCTGCGTACTGCCAGATGAACAGCGCGAGGATCAACTGCGAGGCAAGGAAGGACAATCCGGCTTCCCACATCGTCTCGTGGATCTGGTCGTCGATGGCGCGTCCGTGGGTAGAAATATCCGGGGGAGGCCCCCAGTAGTTCATCACGATGGGCACCGCCGACAAAATCGCGATGATCGCAATCGTGACTGCAAAAAGTTTCCCCATTGTTGCCTCCCCTGTCTGACTTCGTTAGGGAATGCAGCGGCGGAGACGAGACTCCGCCGCCAACGCTTCCGTCAGTACGCCTTCGCCTTAAAGGTAAAGTTCACGTCCTTGGTTTCGTTGCCGGTAATAGTGACGTCGGCCGTCTGGGTGCCGTAGTCCTCATGCCAGGCGGTCACGGTGTACTTGCCCGGAGGCAGGTTGGGCAGCTTGAAATCGCCACCGCCCTTACTAATATCGTAGTGCGATGTGTTCAGGACGGCGAAGATCCCGTGCATCCAGGGATGTACGTTGCACTTCACCGAGATGAATTCGGCCTTGTCGTACTTTTCGCTAATGGGCGGAGTACCGGGCGGCTGCGACTTGTTCCACTCGCGATTCACCTTGGCCAGGGGGTGAATATTGTGCGACGTCTGGTCGCTGTTGAGGACCTTCAACTCCTGGTTGGTGTGCATAGCCAACACGTGTGGAATGTATTGGCAACCTTTCTGCTCAAAAGTCACCGCCTGCGAGGGAACCTGACCTTCGTCATTCGCGCCCGCCGAGATGTACACCACCACGTTATCCAAGGCATTGTTCGGGCCGGTCACAACCGTCTCGGTAGTAATCGGTGGGTTGTGCTGCTTGGCGCAACTCGGCTCCTTGGACATGTCAATGGGTTTTGGTTTGGCTGGTGTGCCCGTGTAGGTTACCTTGCCGCTGACCGTGCCAGCGAACATCAGGGATGAACAGAGCAACAGCGCCAAGAGAGCTACCAGCATTTTCTTTGTACGCATTCGAATACTTCCTCCTAAGGTCTTCGAGCTTTCTCTAGTGGCCGCCACTGCTGGGCGGCTTGTTTTCTGGCTGTGCGGCGGGTGCAGGGTTGTCCTGCGGTTTCTCTACATACGGGGGAATCACTCCGTGAGCCGCTGCGAGTACGTCGTTCTCTTTGCTATGACGGTGGACCTGCAACGTTCGCAGGAAGTGGACGAGATCCCACGCATCGTTCGGCTGGATTACGTCGGCGAACGATGGCATGGGCGTGCCATCCACGCCGGTCATGAAGATCTTGTAGATATCCTGATTGGTCGAACCGCACTTAAATCGAGAGTCATCCTTGCCATCGGCGAAGTTGTAGGGGCGAATGGGCTGATCTTTGCTGTCCGTCAGCGTGGCAGCCGAAGGTCCATCCCCCTTGCCTTGCGGGCCGTGGCACTTCCAGCATTCTAACTTGGTGAAAAGCGCTTTGCCGTGCGCGATACTATCGATGGTAACCGTCGGCTCGGGCGGAATCTTCAGCGTTTCGCCCGCTTTTTCTTTTTCCCAGCGGGCCGAAAATGTTTTGATATAGGCAACGAGATCAGCGCGCTGCTGCGCGTCGAACGTATTCCAGATGGGCATGTTGGAGTTGGTGAAGCCACGGCCAATGGAATTGTAGAGATCCTGGTCGGTGGGCAGAGTGCCTGTCGGAGTGGAACGGCACTTGAACGTGGCGATCGTGAAGTCGCGAGGTTTGGGGTCGATCCACTGCGCGTTCTCGCCGTTCCCGTCGCCCAAGTCACCGTGACACCCGGCACAGTATCTGCGGAAATTCATCTTGCCGTCGTTGGCGTGGCCTGTGGCCTTGCCGATATGGCTTTCCATGGCCCTCATCGGCTGTGGCGGATGTGGGCCCACGTCGGGCACATCCTGAGCCGAAACCGTGAAGCCACTCGCCAGAACGAGACTGAGAACCCCGGCGAACCCATAGACTGACTTAGTGATTCTCATTAGCTGATCTCCTCATGAATCGGCCCACGCGAGTTCTGCCCGCGGCCGGATTCGGGCTGTTCAGAACACGAAATCAAATCCCGCCATCAGACTGTTGGTGGACAAATCGGTGCCGTCGGGCGCTCCACCGCGCTGCCGGAACCAGGAGAATTCGTTATGGAACGCGAATCCCGCCCGGCTCGTCATGAACGGGTTGTACCGATACCCGAAGACGTAGGTGTCAATGTTACCCAGGTTTGACGGCATGTCCGCGAACGCCTGTTGTGACATCCGGACCCACTCCGAGCGCTGAATAATAGTGAACTGTGGGTTCCAGACGTAGTGCGCTTCCACGAAGGCGCCGTTCCAGGTTGGATTGCGCGCGCCGTCAGGAAGGATTCCATCCGTGTTATTACACCCGGTGTCGAATACGTCCCCAAAGCAGGCGCCGAACCACGCGTTATCCGATCCGTGCTGAGTGAAAACCTGGACGTCGAATTTTGGACCGAGGTAAAACAGACCTTCAAAGCCTACCCGGCTGAAACTCTTGTTGGCGGTTCCCGAACCCGGGATGGGGTCTCCCCCGTTCTGGGTGAGAAAAGCCGTTGCCGCCTGCCCGATCAGGGCGTAGCCTCCGATCCGTTGAACGCCGAGTTTGCCTGCGCTAAAGGCGTGACTGGCTGCAAAGAACGCGCTATAGGAGTTTTGGCCGTAGGGAACATCCGGATTCCCGTCGGTCGAACTGAAAACGGCCGCAGAAATGCGGGTGCGATCATCCATCGAGTGCCCCATCCACTCGACTCCCAACTGGTTGTCGCCGATCTGCGCGAAGATGTTTCCATCGCCCACGGGGATGAAGTGGAAGAGTTGAAACCCTCCGCCGGCGCCGGAGAGCGTCAACGTACGCTTTTCCGAAATGAAGCTGTCGAGCTCAAATTTCCCGACCTTGACGTTGAGCCACGGACTATGGAGCAGGTTGTTGAATCGCACGTTTGCGGATTCGAAGTGAAACCCACCGTTTTCATCCGACGACGGCACGAACAGGAAGGAAATGTTCTTCTCGAGAGTGCCGCCGCTTAAGATATCGAGCCCGCCGTAATTGAAACCGGTGGCGGTAATCTTTTGTTGCACGGTGCTGTCGCCCGAATCGACCGGGACTTTGTTCACACTTTCGCGGCTCCAGAACGGCGTGAAGCGAAACGCAACCGGCCAGTAGCCCGGATTCTGCCAGATCGGAGCATCACGATCATTCATCAACTGGTAGCCGTTATCCTTGAACTTCTGGCCGAAATAGTTGAGCATCGGCCAACTCTCATGACAAGCCGAACATCGCAGGCCGTATTTTCTGGCGAAGGCCGGAAACGCGGTGGCCGGCTGGCTAGTGCTTACGATAAACAGAACTAGAGTAAAAGCAACGATCGCTGCGGAGGTTCCCCGCAGCAATTTCTGAACGAAACGAGACTGCGCCCACACACGCATGCTGCACCCCTCAGATGAATTCTTTTTTGTTGGATACGGTTTTCCCACGACGCGGATAGCGCGAACGGTAGCAAGAATCGATGGCACGGGGGACCCCTCCCGCATGCTTTCTTCGGACCAGAACCAAAGTTTTCCCCACGACCCCACCACGCTGACGGGTGGCGATGCTACTACGTGTCCTTGAGCGAGCGCAAGTGGTTTGTAAGTTTTTTTTTACAATTCCCTTACGTTACGTTAATCTTGCCACGCGTGGACTGGCAGGCCACCCCCGCGCCGGGGATTTGACAGTGGCGCATCTCGGGCAGGAGACTCGCTAATAGCCAGCAAAGCGGTGGGGCTTTTGCAGTCATTAGGTGGGGTTTTGGCAAATCATGGATCAATAGCGGCGCTGCAGTGCGCTTGCGCAGAGAAGTTTGCTCGCGGGTACCAGCCCAAACCCTCCAGGAGTTTTCGCTGCGCTTTTACGATTGTTACCCTATTGCTTGCCGCCGCGTTCCCACTGGAGGGCCGAAAGAAAGACGCGGTTGATTACGGCGCCGGGCTGGTCGTCAACATTCCGCTACCCGAAACTGAGGTCGCTCAGGTGGTGAGCGATGTGGCACAGAACGGAATCATTCGGGGCTCGAAAGAGTACAGCAAAGACGAGTACATCACCGGCGCAACCGCCGTCCCATCCACGCCCGTGTTTCCCGAATGGACCGAGGGCGGAAAGGTTTTTTACAAAGTGCGGAAGCAGGCGCTTGACCCTTTGAATTTCAAAGACAGTGGGGATATTGGCGCGTTGGCTGTGCGCTACGTGGTCCAGCCGCAGGGCGACAAGAACACTGTGCTGCGAATTGATGCGGTTTTTGTGGAAGAGTTCCGGCGCACAGCGCATGCCTCGAATGGTTCTGTGGAAAGCAGCGAATGCAAGGATATCCAGGATCATCTGGACGCGATCGAATTGATGAAGAAGCAAGCCGCCCAGGCTGAGGAAGACCGGCAGGAGCGGCTGGCGAAGAAAAACTTCGGCTTGGGCAGTGACGCGAGCGGGGCGGTCGCACCTCCGTCACCCGCCGCGCCGCCGGAGGAATCGAAGGTCGACGCGCCGGAATCGGTGGCCATGGCGCCGGGTGAAACTCTTGAACAGCACGTTGCGGATCTACGGCGAAGGGTGGAGAGAATCGTCAAGGTTCCGGGTGCCCCGCTGAAGTCAGCGCCATTTCGCTCGGCGAATACGCTGAAGTCTTTACCGGGCGGGGCTGAAGTTCTGATCGTGATCTCGACCCCGTACTGGTTCGGCGTTGAGACTCATGACGGACAGCATGGTTGGATCCCGCGCGATCAACTGGAGCAGTTGCCATGAATCGGGCGCCGAAGGCAAGCCGTCGCGTGGTGTTTCTTGACACCGTCTCCGCGGTGGTGCTGCTGCTCTGCGCAAGCTGGGCGATGGGACAGGACGCTCCCAACGAGCGGACATTTCGTCAATCGAAAGCCGTGGTGGAGAAAGTATTGAGAGGATTGCAGGCATCAACGAGCGGCCGCCTTCCGACGCTGGACGGATTCGCGCTAGCCGGCGAGCATCCCTTGGATCGCTATCAGCGTGCCTACTACCAGTCAATCGTGCAGGTGAGCGCAACCGCGTCGGGCGGTTCGGTTGTGCGCGTGAATACGAAAGTAACGGCGTGGTATGCCGATGCGGTTCCGGGCCGGTCGGGCTATAAATTGCTGCCGTCGAATGGACGTCTCGAAACAGACTTGCTGGACCAGTTGGCAGAGCAACTGATCAGCATGCCGGGGAACGTTGAGGCTCGTGCCCCGAAATCTGCGACGTTGCCCAGAGAAGAAGGCCCGGGGACAGCGGAACCCATCATCTCGGCGCCCGTGCCGAACCAGCAGAGGTCCGCGGCTACATTTTCATCGACGACGAGCCGGGGACTGTCTGCACAGGAATTGGCCGCGTCGAAAGCAGATCAGCAGAAGCCCCCAGATCAAAGTGCAGGCGGTTTGCAGGCCGAGGCCGCGAGCTTGGAGGAAGCTCTACGAAACCAGACTCATCCAAAGAATATCGTGGCCGTGAAAAAATCGGGCACGGCCGTGGTTGCAACGCCCAGTCTGAGTGCGAAGCCTCTGTTCCTGGCGAGCATGCATGACGAATTCGAGATGCTCGATTTCAATCGGGACTGGGTGCACGTGCGGATTTCCGGCATATCACGCGGATGGATCTGGCGCGACAGTCTGGAAATGCCAGACAATATCCCTAACAATCCGCAGGCCAGCATGACGCCACCACCTGCGGGGGACTTGTTTCAGGTGAGCCGCGAGGAGACCGCACCGTTCCCGGGGGACTGGGAGCCGCTGCGCGGAAAAACCGTCAAGATCGTCTCCGTCCAAAAAACGCGCGAGACGGCGCAAGATGGCGGTCCCGAGGCGAAGTTGGAATTTGCAAAGTTTGTGCTGGACAGGAACTACGCGGATCTTGCCCGGAAATCCCAGGAGCTTTCGGGGATTGTTCTGATTTTTGATTCCGCGGATGGAGGCATGATCGCCGCACCATTTTCGGTCTTGCAGCGATGGAAGGCCGGCACGCTGTCGGACTCCGCGCTTTGGCACCAATGTTTTTTTGATCCGCCAGAAACTTTTGCTGTCACAGGTTCTTCCAGCGGCCGTTAGACAGAGAGTGCTCCGCCAAACCGTGTATTCTGGTAAGGCGACAGTGGTTCGTAATTGGTTTTCGCTTGACTTTTGGATTGCTGCCAGAGTACCAATGCAGTCCGTTGAGCGCGGTCTGTTAGCAAAAAAGTATTTGGGAATGCCGGTTTGTGGCATTTCGCTGAAGGTCAGCGAAATTGAACGAGCTGGCGAATGTGGGGTCCATGTTTCAAGAACAAGTTTCCACGAACCGGAGCGTGAGTCTGTTGCGCGACTACGCCGAACTGACCAAAGCGCGCATTACAGCCCTGATCGTGCTCACCGCCTGGTGCGGGTACTTTTTTGGCGCTCACAAAGCGGGCGTCACTGCGTGGTCGATCGGCCTGCTGCACGCATTACTGGGTGTGGCTTTGGTTTCGAGCGGGACCGCGGCGTTAAACGAGGTACTCGAAGCCAGCGTCGATGCGCGAATGCGCCGGACGTCCAACCGTCCTCTGCCATCGGGACGAATGAGCAGAGTGCATGCGGCCACGGTGGGTTTGGTGCTGACGCTGGGCGGCTCACTTTACCTTGTGTTTCTTGCGAATGCCCTCACGGGGATGCTGGTGTTTCTGACCGCCGTAGTTTACCTGCTCGCTTACACTCCGTTGAAACAGGTGTCTCCGATTTGTACCTTCGTGGGCGCGTTTCCGGGGGCGATGCCAGTGGTGCTGGGCTGGACAGCCGTCCGCGGGCGGCTGGAGATAGAAACGCTTGTCCTCTTCGCGATCATGTTCGTTTGGCAATTCCCACACTTTCTCTCGATCGCGTGGTTGTATCGCGAAGATTACGCAAGGGGCGACATTCGCATGCTGCCCGTGGTTCAGGCGGACGGGAAGTCAACGGTGTGGCGAATTCTGGCGTACTCGGCCATTTTGATTCCCGTTAGTGTCATGCCGGTTTTCATGGGGATGGCGGGGCGCGTCTATCTGGCAGGTGCGGTCCTGATGGGTGCGGCGCTATTCCGGGTTTCGCTGGCGATGGCTCGTCCCCGACTGGCGGCGACGGCGGCCGCATCGAAGCCGCACGCCCGGCTGCTGCTGCGGGCTACTATTCTGTATCTGCCTGCGTTATTTGCACTGATGATGGTCAACTCGGGAACTTAGAACCTGCTGCACAGAGAAGAACTGCAGATCCCTCGCTCCGCTCGCGATGACAATTACAATCAGATTCACTGCTTAGTCGAGCTGCAGAAACTAAGCTCACACCGAGTAAGACACGTCATCGCCGTTGGTCTCGTGAGCCATTACACCTGCGGCAGTCGCTGCCTCGGATGACTTACTCCCCCGCCGCATGGCGACAATGCCCGTGCGCACCATTTCCAGCACTCCATAGGGACGCAGGACCTCAAGCAGACCGTCGATTTTGTCTTCTGCTCCGGTGATTTCGATGGTCAGCGATTCGGGAGCAACGTCGACCACGCGCGCGCGAAAAACACTCGCCAGTTCGAGCACATGGGAGCGGGCCTCGTGCGTGGCCGCGACTTTGATCATAGCCAAATCACGCATGATGGCCGGTTGTTTCGTAATGTTCTCTACCAGGAGCACATTGACCAGTTTGTAGAGGTTGGCTTCGATGCGGCGCGCCTGGTCGCGGTCGGCATCGACCGTAATGGTCATGCGAGAGACCTCGGGCTTCTCGGTCCGGCCCACTGTCAGCGAATCGATATTGAAGGCGCGTCGGCGAAACAGCGACGCCACACGGGTCAGCACGCCCGGCTTATTTTCGACATATACGACATAGGTATTCAGCATGTTTCTCTCATTCGTCGGCAGCAGTCTCAACAATCTTACTCGGACGGCGGATCATCTCGTGCAGTGCCGCGCCCGCCGCGACCATCGGATAGACGGTATCTTCCTGCTCCACTTTGAAATTAATCAGCACCGGCCCATCGTGCTTACGGGCAGACTGCACGGCAGGTACAACCTGCGAGCGTTCGGAAATCGTCATGCTCTTGATGCCATACGCCTCGGCCAGTTTGGCGAAATCCGGGTTCAGCAGCGGAGTTGCCTGGTAGTTACGGTCATAGAAAAACTCCTGCCACTGACGCACCATGCCGAGATAGCCGTTGTTGATGATGGCGATGTGGATCTTCAAATTTTCCTGCACCAGCGTCGCCAGTTCGCACATGGTCATCTGAAAACCGCCATCGCCGACGACCACCCAGACCTCCGCTTCGGGGCACGCGACCTTGGCTCCAATCGCCGCCGGCAAGGCAAAGCCCATCGTACCCAAGCCGCCTGAGGTGACGAGCGAGCGCGGGCGCTCGTGATGGTAGTACTGCGCTTCCCACATCTGGTGCTGGCCGACGTCGGTGACGACGATCGCGTTGGCATCGCGCGTCTCCCGCCACAGATCGTTGATGACATGGGCAGCGTACAGATGCCCGCTGTCAGGCAGGTTCTGAATGTCGCGAACCGCGGAATCGCCTTTCAATTTGTCGATGGAATCGAGCCACTCGCTGCGGTCGATCGTTTCAATGCGCGGCAGCAACTCGTGCAGAACTTCCCGCAGATCGCCCACGAGCGCAACATCGACTTTGACATTCTTGTTGATCTCGGCGGGGTCGATTTCGATGTGGATCTTCTTCGCGTTGGGCGCATAGGTCTTGATCGTGCCTGTAACTCGGTCATCGAAACGCATACCGAAGGCGAGCAGCAAATCCGCTTCCTGAATGGTGTGGTTCACCCACGCTTCGCCGTGCATGCCCATCATGCCCAGATTCAGCGGGTGCGATGCGGGGAATGCGCCCAGACCTAGCAAGGTGAGGGCAACTGGAATGCCGGCGCGCTCGGCAAAGTCGCGCACTTCACGCATGGCGCCGGAGACGATGATGCCATGTCCGGCCAGGATCACCGGACGCTTGGAATGATGGATCAGTTCCAGGGCTTGTGCGTACTCGTGCGGAGCCGGGGAAAGGTCGGGACGGTAGCCCGGCAATTGGGGCGCGGCGGCTTCCCAGTCGAATGGGCAGGTAGTCTGCTGCGCATCCTTGGTGATATCGATCAGCACCGGCCCGGGACGCCCGGAGCGCGCTACGTAAAAAGCTTCGCGGACAGTCTGCGCGACTTCGCTGGCATGGGTCACAAGATAGTTGTGCTTGGTGATGGGCAGCGTGACGCCGGTGATGTCGGTTTCCTGGAATGCGTCGGAGCCAATTAATTTGCTCCCGACCTGGCCGGTGATACAAACGATGGGCGAAGAATCGAGCATGGCCGTGGCAATTCCGGTGACCATGTTGGTTGCACCCGGCCCGGAGGTGGCCACCGCCACGCCCACTTGTCCGCTGGCGCGCGCGTAGCCATCGGCCATGTGAGTCGCGCCTTGCTCGTGGCGGACCAGCACGTGATGGATCTTGCTGTGCTTCAGGGCGTCATAGGCAGGCAGAATCGCGCCGCCGGGATAGCCGAAAACGTGTTTCACGCCTTCCCGTTCCAGGCATTCCCACAGAATCCTTGCCCCAGTCATAGGCGAACTTGATTTCTGATCATTCATACCAACCTTCCCGCTATGGCTCCAAAAAGCAAAACCCACCGAACCAGCGTCTCTGGCGGGTGGGATTCGGGAGCCCTTGAAATTTCTTGTTGCTCAGCTCACTGCTTCCCCCACGCCTCGACGGAGTAGAGATACTCGTACCCCTGGGATTTTAAGGCTAACTCGATGGCGATTGCGTCCGTCAGTCATGGGTGAACCGGCAGTGTGCTGATAGTACCTAAGCTCGGCCCTGGCTGCAAGTGGAAAGTCGAAGTGGACACAGGTTTCTGTTATGGGTGAGTTCGCCGTGCTACTGCAAAAGAAGAACTTTCTGAACTACGTCCTTGGTGGCCTGTTTGACGTTTTCCGGCTTGCCAAGATCACGCCAATCGTATTCGTCAGCCCGGAAGGCGAGCACCTTTTCTCCCTGAGCGGCCAGGCGCAGGTAGCAATCGATGATCGAAAAATTTCCTTCTTCCGTCATCATCTTCAAAAGCTGACGTGAAATCACGTGGACGCCAGAAAAAGCCAGCGCCTGCGTCTGCTGTGCCGGTCGAACGATCTCCGTATTCGGGTCACGTCCGGTTCGCCGCCCGCAAAGCTGGTGCTGCTCGTCAAAGAGCAGATTTCGTGCAGTCTCACGATTCTGCACCGCGAGCGTCACGAGGACCTGATTCTCCGTATGAAATTGCACCATGCGCCCGAGATCAATCGTACTGATCACATCGACATTGTGCAGGATGAACGGCTCATTGTGGTGCGAGTCCTCAAGAAAGAACCACGCCGCTTTCTTCAGGCCTCCGCCGGTATCCAGCAATGTCTCTTCCTGGGACACTTCGATCCGCATGCCGAAGTCATCGTGCGTCTTTAGATATTCGAGAACCATGTGGGCAAAGTGATGGACATTGACAATCACCTCGCGAATCCCGCATGCCCGCAGCCGTGCCAGGGTGATCTCGAGCAGTGTGCGCCCAGCTACTTGCACCAGCGCCTTGGGACGATCGTCGGTGAGCGGCCGCAAGCGCGTGCCCAGGCCGGCGGCAAGCACCATCGCCTTCATTGGCCCAGCCTCTCCAACTCGCGATGGCGTAGCTCCACATCTACACCACTACGGTCGCGCAAATGTTTCGCCAATTCCTCCGCTAGATAGACCGAACGATGCTGGCCGCCCGTGCACCCGAATGACACCATCAAGCTCTTGAATCCTCGACTCTGATAGTTACTCACACTCGCATCCACCAACGACTCAACATGAGCCAGAAACTGATGCACGCTCTCCTGCTGATTGAGATATTCGATCACGGCCGCATCCCTGCCGGTCAGAGCCTTGAAGCGCTCCTCGCGCCCCGGATTGGGCAAGCTGCGGCCATCGAACACAAAACCGCCGCCGTTCCCTGTTTCATCCTCCGGCAGCCCCCGGTGAAATGAGAAGCTCATAATCCGCACCGTCAGATCTTCTTTTTCCGAGGCCACGGACTGCAGCTTCTCCGAGCCCACCATGCTCCTGAACGCATTCATCAGCGCAGGCAGCGCGATCGGCAACTCAACATTGTGCTGCAGCCATCGGAGATTCTTCAGTGCATATGGCACGCTTTGCAGGAAGTGCCCTTTACGCTCGTAGAATCCACGGAAACCATAAGCGCCCAGCGCTTGCATGATGCGCACATAAACATAGGCATAGTAATGCTGCAGGAACGCTTCGCGCGGAAGTTCGATGAAGCCGGCCAGCCCTTCGAGATAGTGATCGAGCAACTGCTGACGCAGCAGCGGCGGCAGATCGGCCTTGGCATCGTAGAGTAGCGAAGCGATGTCATATTGCAGCGCCCCTCTGCGTCCGCCCTGATAATCCACAAAAAACGGCTGCCCGTCGCGCAGGATGATATTGCGTGATTGAAAATCGCGATAAAGAAAGTAATCGCGGGGCGCGCTTAGCAGGAGCTTCGTCAGGCGGCCGAAATCAACCTCCAGCGCCTGCTCATTGAAGGGCACGCCTGCCAATCTGAGAAAGTAGTACTTGAAATAGTTCAAGTCCCAGGCGATCGACTGGCGATCGAAGCTGCCGCGCGGATAGCAAACTTTGTAATTCAAGTCGTGCCCGGCTTCAACTTGAAAGTGCGGCAAAACAGCCACGACCTTTTGATACATTTCCACAGCTTCGGAAGCGATTTTTTCGCCGACACGATGTTTTGACAGAAACTCAAACAGCGTCGTGTCACCCAGGTCCTCTTCGAGATAAGCACCCTGGTCCAACGCTTCCCCGTAAATCTCCGGCACCGGCAAACCGTGGCGTCGAAAGTGCCTGGAAAATTCGAGGAACGCGACGTTCTCTTCGCGCACACCATACAGAATGCCAATGGCACTAAGCTCGCCGCTGGCAAGCCGGACGATCTTCCTCCCGGACCCGCCGAGTTCGCCCTGCAGCGGTTGCACCCGCTCGACGGCCACGTGAAAATGCTGCTCAAAAAGAGTCTTGAGAACGTCCATGTCGCTAATTTCCCGATCAATGTGGTGGCGGCGGTAGGACTCGAACCTACGACCTACGGATTATGAGACCGTCGCTCTAACCACCTGAGCTACACCGCCACGTCTACAACTCGCTGAATCTGAACAGCATGTCCCAGTCACGCCTGGCGGCGTTACCTAGGCTATTGTCCGTCTGCTGTCCAAACGCGACACAATGAGGCCATGGAGGGAGCCATGCAGAAGGGACAGCTCATAGAGGCCTCAGAATCAATATACATTCGATTCTATCGCGACGGGAAGAGGGTCGCAGAAAAGCTGTGCGAGGTCGACGACAAGCATTACTCGGTCCAGGCGAAGTCGGTGAAGCTCCTGCGAGACAAGTTCATTCTGAAGGTCAACGACTCCGCGGTTTCGCCGAAGCACGGCGCCAGGGTGACGGTCGCCGAGTTCTGGGACTCGCGCTTCCTTCGCGCGAGATGGTTGGGGCGGAGCCAGTCGTCGCGATTCCATTTGTAAATAAACGATCTCTACAGGCTCTACCGTGGTTTGCGTCTCAGCGGCTTGCCAATCGCGAGCAGGAAGATGGCACTCTTGTCCTTGGCGTGCGTTGAAAAGAAGTTGATTACATCATCGTCGAAGAAGGTCAGCCCGGTCGCACCCAGGTGCTGGGCATACGCAGCCAGATAGATCCTGCCGCCGATGGTACCCGCCTCGAGCTGGACCGCCCGGTAGCCGCGGTTCCCGTATCGCTCCAGAACACGTTGTACATCGGCGAGAAAGAAGATGTCCACGCAGGCGTCCGCCGGGAGCTCCTGGTCCAGACCAAGATGATGGGCCTCGGCGCGGAATTCCCCCTCCTTCAAAAGCTCCAGGCCGTTCTGCTCACGCGCGAAGAAGTATGCGCCCGGGCTGAGCCCCTGCACCGAGTGCACGATCAGGAAAAGATCGTTAAGCTGCGCGCCGGGAGGCTCCAGGAAGTCAGCCGGAAGACCTCGCGTGGCGTTGTCGAGAATGGTAGAGAGTTGTGCCAGTGTAATGGAGGCTGCCTTATCGAACATTCGGGTAGAGCCACGGCGCAGGATTACATGCTCGGTCGTGTCCTTCGGCTGTTCTTCTTCCGGCAGGCGCGGGAGGCGAACTGCCTCGCCCGCCAGAACGGAAGATGGAAAGACTGGCGGCTTGCTGCGCCACTGATTTACTTCCTCTGCAGACTCAAGCGAAGACGCGTCGTGCATCTCAAGCATGGCGGGGTATTCGACCTCGTGCTTTGAAAGCGGGATTGTCTCCAAGCCAAGCGCCGGAGCCTCTCTCGGTGTCGGCAGCGAACTCTCCGATGTGCGCCCGATCGGTACGAGGCACAAGGAAACCTCACGCCGCGTATCCAGATCGAGCAGGCGGTTCACCTCGGCGTCTACGAACCCGAGCACGATCTCGGCCGGCAGCCCCGAAGCCGCAGACACGGCCAGCAGATTTGCCAGCAGGGTACCGTTGTCCCAACCAAAATGGCGATAGGTGCGCGCCTGGTACTTCCAGGCGTTCCGCCAGTACGTTCCGGTGCAGATGATCGTCGCGGGCGCGTGAGCCACCGCGGGTTCCATCGCCGTCGCCTGCGCCAGGTTTCCACGAAAATCACCTTTTCGCAGAAGCCGTAGCGATACATCCGCCGGATTGAAGTGATACACGCCGGCATCCAAACCTGGCAGATCGGTATTCACCACGTACAGTTCGATCTCGTAGAGAGCTCCAGTGCAAGCTGCGGCGCGAAAGTAGATTTCTCCACCTGGATATGCACGCTGTTTGGTAATCCCTGCCGAGAAATAGAGGAGGCGCGCCAAGTCCGGCAGATCAGGGACTGAATCCGCCCGAGACCAGGGGACTCGCGCCGAGATTGCGGAGAGCGCGGCCACGCCCGTTTGCCGCAGATCCCGTGGTAATGGAAGGGGTTCTACCTTCGGATAGATTTTGAAAGGCAGCGGCCGATTCGCCCAGTCCAGATAGTGAGGATGGTTACGAATACTCCAGGAGGAATGCTTCGTGCCATCGTGATACTTCCACGCTGCCTGTATTTCACGGTTCTTCATCGGATGCTACGCCAGACTAGCACCTGTCGGTACCACGGGTGCATTGAGACTGGTGATTGCGGATTGTGCCGGGATCACGACCTTCACGGACAGAATAGGATCGTGGAAGAGCATCCGACCATAAGCCCGAATTCGGCCTAGCCGCTGGCTGTTCGCGGTCTCTTGAGGTGCTATAGGGATGCCGCAGATTCGTATAGAATCCAGTGCAACGATTCGATATTTCTTAACAAGCCTTCAACAGGCCCTTCAATGGAGGGCTTAATGGTGCTTGATGAACTTGCCGTTTTTCTGTCCCGTCAACGAATTGTACAGCGTCTCCAGGAATGCGTCTTCGCTGATGAAGCCTCCGGAGTATTTCTTCCACGGATCCAAGATTTTAGCCTGCTTCATCTGATCCAACGTCTTGCCCTGTTTCAGGGCGTTCTGCGCGACTTCGCGAGTCTCCTTCAGCATCTTCACGTAGGCTCGCATGTCGTCGAGGCTGGAAATGGGGCCATGCCCCGGAATTACTTTCACGTCAGGCGGGAGCTGTGAGATGACGTTCTCTACCGCGTCAATCATTCCGTTGACGCTCCCACCGCTGTTCACATCGATGAAGGGGAAGCCATAGATCCCGAAGTCGTCTCCCATGTGTACGACATTCGACTTGGGGAAGAAGACGATGGAGTCGCCATCCGTGTGCCCCGCCGGAAAGTATAGTGCGCGAATATCCTCGCCGTTCAAGTGCACGGTAACGTCATGGTCGAAGGTGATGATGGGCAGCGCTTCTTTGGGCTGTGGCTTGGCGTCGAAATGTACAGACCCGCCGTTGCCAGCCGCTCCACCTTTCTCCAGCCGCTTGCGTACATTATCGTGCGCAATGATGGGTGCCTGCTTCTGGAAGTATGCGTTCCCTCCTGTGTGATCGTCATGGTAGTGGGTGTTGATGATGAACCGCACCGGCTTGTCGGTGATAGTTTTCAGTGCCGCCTGAATCTTTTCCGCGAGCGGAGCGTACTGGTCATCGACCAGCACAATGCCGTCCTCCCCCACCAATGCCCCAATATTGCCGGCATCTGCCGCCGCCAGCATGTAAACATTGCCGGCCACTTTCGTGACCTTGATTTGAACCTTGCTTGAGTCCTCGTCCTGGGCCGCAGCCACGCCGATGGAGAATAGCAGGCAGGCAAAGAGGATCGATGCTTGACGCACGAGCATATCCTTTGTCCAGCCTCCTTCCCGGAAGTAGACAGCTCCCCGTCTTCCAGTTGGTCGCCTGCCAGAGTGTACTCGATGCTCGTGAGGATAGCAGGAAGGATGTGAAGGCACTCCTGGGAGATAATCCCGTTTTCTGCACGCGGCGCCCCAGCAGGGCCATTTCTTGCCGGACGCCCCTTACTTCGCATGCCTTCTTGGGGTTCTGGTGAGCTTGCAGGCAAAGGTGCTCCCAGCATCGGTTACCAAACCGTCGATCTGGTCGCCACCTTCGGAGACTACAAAAGCGATATTGATGGGCGGGCCTGGCTGACCATTGATGGTTTGTGCGTACGTGATTGTCCCAGTGCAGTCCGCATTGATCTGCTCGGTACCGCTCACGGTCTGTGTGACCGTCACTCCACCAACGCTAACCGTGCCGCTGCCGTTGAAGTTGCCGTTCTTGTCCGCAGTGGCGGTGGCCAGAGTTTTCGCAGGCAATTGCGGCGCGTTTGGGCCCGGTGTGAGAAAGCCATCGCAGCGTACGACGTATCGGCCGGCGGTTGTGCGGGTGGAGCATTGCTGAGCCTGGATGGAGTTAGCGGACAGTACTAGTGGCCTGTCGCAGTGATTTCGTTACTGCGAACGCGGCGGGTGGGGTCAGAGTATTTCCACTGGATGGGCCGAGCATGGGCGGAGTAAGCGTTGATGTAGCGGCGAAGTTTGCGAGCTAAATCGGAAACCGAGGTAAAGATGCCGCGGGCGATAACCTCGCGTTCGATCTTGGCAAACCAGATCTCGACCTGATTGAGCCAGGACGAGTAAGTGGGAGTGAAGTGGAACCGGACTCGCGGATGTTGTTGGAGGAACTCGCGGACCGCCTGAGTTTTGTGGGCAGAGAGATTGTCGAGGATGATGTGAATCTGTTGCCGCGGCGGGCACAAGGATACGACCTCTTTCAAGAAGCCGACGAATTCGCGGCTGGTGTGGCGGGCGGCGGTTTTGCCGTGCACTCGACCGGTGGCGGTATTGAGGGCCGCATACAAGGAGAGCGTGCCGTGGCGGTAGTACTCGAAGCCGTGGCGTTCGGCGCGTCCCGGCGAGAGCGGCAGAACGGGATCGAGACGATCCAAGGCTTGAATGGCGGTCTTCTCATCGACGCAGAACACGGCCGCGTGCTGCGGCGGGCGCAAGTAGAGACCGAGGATATCGGCGGCTTTGCGTTCGAAATCGGGATCGTCGCTGACCATGTAGCGTTCGAGACGGTGCGGCTTCAGGCCCGCTTCTTGCCAAACGCGATGCACGGCGTCTTTGCTGACGCCCAGCGCCGAGGCTAGTTTGCGGCAACTCCAGTGCGTGGACCCATCGCTGGGCTTTTTCCGCGTGGCCGACAGGATGCGGGCACGCAGAGCCGGAGTGAGCACACTGGGTTTTTGACCGGGATGATAGGTGTCCAGTCCCTCCAGTCCATGGTACCGGAAGCGCTCCTTCCAGCGCACGATGGTGGGCGCGGTGGTCTGGAGTTGTCGCTTGATCGCGTTGAACGACGCGCCTTCCGCCAGCAACAGAATCAACTTGGCGCGAAACACATATCCGGCGGGCAGAGAGCGGGACTGGGCGATGCTGCTTAGGTCGGAATACTGTTGCTGGGTGAGCAAGATTTCACTGCCACTGGCCATGACAGCTTTGATGCTAACAGTCTAGTAATGGTTACTCTGCGACAGGCCACTAGCGTTAGCAACGTCCATTGGGTGATCTTAATTGTCATGCTCATAGAGGAATCTCCGTTGAAGTGCGGATTCTGTAGCTGCGATAGATTCAGACCGAAGCCACGAGCCTTACCGATCAGCAGTCGAACCCCGAGACAGGAGCAGGGGCGCCGCCAGCACCCACGATCATGGCTTTCGCGTGAAAGGCAAACAAAAACCACGAACCCGTATTGTACCTACGTTGAAATAGGAGTTCTTTGTGCTCACGCCAGGCGGAACGTTCACTACTCCAACAGTTACGTCGTTCATTGTGTTGGCATTCACGTCGGGATTGGAATGACAGTCAAAGTCTATGCCGAACTTGCTCATAACGATGGTGTTGGATTGAACCTGGGTAGTGTTGCCGTATGCGGTAATCGCAGTGCTTCCCCCGAAGATCTTGTTGGAGGTGATCGAACTCCCATCAGCACCCGAGGTCACACCATAGTAGTTGGACATCAACGTGTTTGCGGATATGGAACCGGTGACCCCAGTCTCCATGTAAATGCCACTGAGTGCGTCGGCAATGAAATTCGCAGTCACTGTGTTCCTAGTGCCAGATTGGAGAAAGATGCCACTGCAGGCGCAGTCGGGTCTGGCCAACACCTGATTGCCTTTTATCGTGGTGGTGAGGCTGGAAGGAAATCCCCCAACTTCGCCGCTCAGAATGCCGTCGAAATCGAAATCATGTATATCGCTATTTTCAACGGTGACCGACGGGTCCGAGCTGCCTCTCAGCCATACACCGGTCGAATAAAAACCCACCCCGGCTTGGTTTCGAGCGGTTACTCGATTCACCGTCCCAGAGGAGTCTTGGTAAACGATCCCGGCCAAATAGGAAATTGGTGACGTCCCGTCGTTAGTTCCATCCACTGTGATATTCCTAATGTTGACATCGCCTCCTGTGACGCTATCGACCAACACCTGTGCTCCGACCGGTTCTCCGTACATATCGAAGGTGTTTGGCACAAACCCTCCGCCAGGCACCGCGATGATCACCTGATCTGAGTTCCCGTCGCTAATACCCTCCAAAGTTACAGGCTGCGTGATCACCACTTGTTCGTTGTAGATGCCGGGACACACCTTGATTACACCCTGGGCTGGCGTGGCGGCAACGGCAGCCGATATGGTTCCGAAGGTCGGAAGCTTTGGCAGGCAGGTCCCGACCGCGTAGGTGAGGACAGTGGCCGCGCACAGTTGACTGCCGGCGATGGCTACTGCAACAACCGAGGCCATCTTGACGAAGTTGATGCGCGACATAATTGTTTCCTCCCGATGGATCTAAACCGCTCTTCACTTACAACAACGAGACCCGCAGCCAGAGTGGCTCCATCGGACCTGCATTTTCTTAACTGGCCAGGCGGAACTGAGACGACTCCGGGACGAAATAGCTTTTGCCGCCATATCTTGACTCTGGTCGGGCCTCAGGGTACTTAGTTAGCGGGGAAGCAAAGCTTCCCGGAGTAACGCAATACTAGCTGGCCGCTGTTCAGGTCGACTTCCCCGATGTTGGTGAAGTCTCCAGTCGCTCCAGCGAACTTGCCGCTGCCGCCTGTGAGGTGCACCGGATAGGTGACGATGGCATACAGCCCTGGAGCCACAGGGGTTGAGGTGGCCGTCGCCGGGTCAAATGAGAGCGTGTCTCCCGATTCAGTGACCCAGTGATGCTGAACATGAAAGACCAGGTTGTTTCCTATCACTTCCGTGC
This sequence comes from Terriglobia bacterium, assembly GCA_020073565.1. Classification (GTDB taxonomy): domain Bacteria; phylum Acidobacteriota; class Terriglobia; order Terriglobales; family Acidobacteriaceae; genus Acidiflorens. Next base: position 247 of record JAIQEY010000023.1, on the reverse strand, counting down.
TCAGGATGGTGGCGCCTACCGCTCCTTTCAAGTCGCCCGTCACCGGCCCCATGGTGGTGGCAGCGTCGACTGCGCCCAGGTTCGTCATCAGCATTCCGCCCGCAGCTTGGCACTGCTGGCGTTTGGTGTTTTTCTGTGCGGCAGCCCCTGCGACCAGGCACGCCATCGCAGCGAGAACTAAGACCGCTCTGCTAGCTCTTGTAAATCGCATGTCATCCTCCGTCTAAGTAGATTCCGATCCGGCCCC
>JAIQEY010000084.1 GCA_020073565.1 Terriglobia bacterium | reverse complement strand
TGATGAATGGCATTCGGCGGAACAATCGTCGAAAGACTTCGCCGGCCGAACTTGCTCGAGTCACAAACGGCGATGACCCTTCGGGAAATCTCGACCATAACCCGATTTACTTTGGCTTCCTGTAGATTCGGCGTGCTCAATCCCAAGCGCGTATCAAAACCATCGACACCCAGGAACAGGATGTCGGCGCTCAGGTGATGCAGCGTTTCTTCGGCCAACGGGCCGACCAGGGAAAAGGAGTTCTTGCGGACCGTGCCTCCAGTGAGGATCACCTCGATCTCCGAGTTGGCGAGTTCCGCGGCGATGTTGATGGCGTTGGTGATGACTGTCAGCCTGCGGAAGTGACGCAAGGCCCGGGCGATCGCCATCGTCGTGGTCCCCGAATCGAGCAGGATTGACTGGCCTTCTTCCACCAGCCGGACCGCGGCTTGGGCAATCCGCACTTTTTCCGCGCGGTGCAGCTTTTCCTTCTCCTGCACTGAGAGGTCGCTCAATGCTCCGGAGGACGGAGGCAGAGCCCCGCCATGAGTGCGATGCAGAACGCCGTGGGCGTGCAGAACCTCGAGATCCTTGCGGATTGTGATCTGGGAGATCTGGAAAGTTTCGGCTAGATCTTTCACCAACACGCGGCCATCGCGGTTCAGGGCATGCAGAATGGCGCGTCGTCTTTCCTCGTTCAACAGACCCTCGGCTCTGGACACAATGGGTGCTCCGGCGAGTTTCTTTTTACATTGTGTTATTACGTTTTACAAGTTTTTGTTCCGGTCTGCAATGCGCCCCGGACCTGCCTAGGTGGAAACTTTCCCGAATTCCGGAGACGGCTCGTTTTATCTGGGTCTAGGACTAGGGGTGCCATTAACCCCGAACCTAGCGATGTCACGCCGATAGTCAGCATATCGCACGTGGCTCACCGACCTGAGGTTCGACAAACGGCGTTCAGGGAGATAGCTCCTCACTGTCGCCAAGCGTAGAGCTATGTTATAAGGATTTCCCACTTGGCGAGTAACGGGCTACTCTGAGGTAATCCCAAGGTAAGGGTTGCCGACCACTCGGGAGCGACGCCTAAACACGGTGAAGACGAGATCTTGAGGCGCGTCAGATGGAAGCTTGGCGATCGGCACTGATAAACGCCCATGGAGCCGTGCATTTCCTGGCACCATCTGATCCTGGAATTGGGGCACCATGCCGACTTCTCGATACTAATCGCGGCGAGCCGGCGTCCACTGGCTATAATTTCAACTCGCGAATCGCGTCCCCAGCGCCGCTGAGGTCGGCGAGCCGCATCTCGGAATACTTACGAGATAGAATGACACCTGGCGCGCCAGCGCAGAAAGCCGCCAGGACTGCTTCCTTAACGCTTTGCGGCGTACACTTGCTGTTATTGGGTTCGGTCGGGATATCGATATCAATGCCCGGCCAGATCAAAGTCCTCGTGCCAGCAACACCCTCCAGCGCGCGTTTCGTCTCGCGGTAGACGTAGTCAGCTGAAAGCCCTGTGTGAGGAATCTGATCGTAGCTGCGCTCCTTGAATCCCATCAGTGCATAGTTAAGATCGATCAGGCTCTGTTTCGAGAGATCTCCATAAAGTGTCGAGCCGATATTGTTTGCATACAGCGCCATCCGCTCGCCGCCGCAGTTGTTGTACATAACGATCTTTATAAAATCCGAATAATTCGAGAGCTCATGAAGGTCCTGTTCCGCACGGTAGATCGGATTGAAGGAATTGTTGTGCCAGATGTGCCAACCTACCGGCACCGTCTGCTCCGCTGCCTTTACCGTTCTATATATCGCGGCGTAGGTCTCTCGAAGGCTGTCAGTCCAGAGCATTTCCCAAGCGGCCAGTTCGGGATACCGTAATAGGAGCCGCCAGAACTGAACGTAGTAGCCGTCCACGGGGCGTTTGCCGCTCCGCGCCGAGCGAACGAATTTTTCCAACTGCAGGAATCCCTGCCTGGCGCGCTCCACATTGATACCGCGCTCTTTCGCTTTGCTCTGACAAAACCCGCAGAAGCAAGTTACGTTACCCGGATCGATCGGCGGTACGTCATGCGTGGCTCCCAAGCCATCCGAAAGTGCACCCTGCCGCTCGGACCCCCACATAATTCCGTCGATGTCATAGGAGCGGGCATAGTCCTCGACCAGACCCGTCAGGAAATTCCGGTAGTCCGGATTGTTGACGCACAGCGTCTCGGCATTCCGCCCGTACAGATCCCGCTCCTGGACTTTCTCGATGTTCGGCAAGTCGGTGCGAAACACGTCCTCAAGCCAACAGATGACCTTCATGCCGCGCTTTTTAGCCGCGGGCAGCACTTCGGCCAGGATATCCAGGTCGCCGTGGTCCGGAGCGCGCGTGTCCTTGAGAACCGTGTTCTTGTAGTACTGGGGATGAGGGATGGCGAAGTTCCCGCCGTGAAAATTGAGATCGTACTCCTGCTTGCCGTGATCGGGCAGCGGCTGGCCCGGAATCTGTCTTCCGGCGATACCTCGACCGTAGGTGAATACCGCAAGAAACAGCGTATTCACGCCGGCACGTTGCTGAAGCACATCAAGGACTCTCTCGGTACCTTCATCCACAAACGAAACTGCTCCGACTTGGATGCCGATCATTTTGGAGGAGACAACAGTATGTCCGGAAGTTGGCATAGCCAAGGCGGCGCCGGCTCCAGCGCTGATCTTCAGGAACTCGCGGCGATTCACGTTCAATTTCAACATGGACTATTCATTTCTTTGGTAGCAGCCGATGTCTATGTTCCCGGATTTGACCCGCGGTGAGCCTTCAAGATCCAGTTCTCCCACCGGCACTCCGTCAGTCGTGCCAGCAGCGATCGCGGGAGAGTCCGATCGCAGATGGAAGTCCTTCGTGGCAGTGTCAACAAAATGCGGATCCAGAAAACGCGAATGACGGTCATTCCCCGTTGACTGAACATATTCTTGGAATCCAGTCACGGTGGCGGAGGCTCCTATCCAAGTGCTCGCTTTCGCTCCTGAGACACAGTAATAAAGGTTGTGATCGATAGCGGCGGGCGGCTGTTTTTTGTCGATCTGAGATTTGTTCAGCGTGATAAGGCAGTGGGCTCTTGCGTAGACGATGTTGTTCGCAAAAATATTGTCCGCCATGTTCCACTGCAGCTGGAACTCACCGGACCCTGTTGCCGACGTATCGTTTTCGTAGAGCGTATTGTTCACCACCGTGCAGTGCTCGGTGCGTCCCCGCTCAGGCGCATAACCTCCGATGGAAACACCCGCGGTATGGCAGTGATAGATAAGGTTATTCCGCGCAATGACGTAACTGGTGGCGCGGTCCTTGTGCTCACTTGCCAGCTCAATTCCAAAGTCCACATCATGAATGACGTTCTGTTCGATAAGGATCCGGGTGCCACCATCCACGTAAATACCATCGGAAGATTCATCGTTTCGGTATGCCGGATTGCCGCGCGATGTAATGTTGTAAACCAAATTGCGGCTTACTACCCCGTCGCGAGCCTGGTCAACGGCAGGGTCGGGTGCCGTGCGTTCGAAACCGATGACGTCGATTCCGATGTTGTTGTTGTCGTGGACAACATTGTGCGTGATGCGGAAGTTCGTGACGTTTCCATTCACTACCAACGACTCGCTCGAACCGGTTTTGAGGTGATGCACCTCATTGCCGAACATCGGCTTGTCCCGTTGGGTATAAACGTGATCGGGGCCGGCTCCCATATAGAACTGCTGAAAAACAATGTTCATCATATTGAGCAGACTTTTGAGGGGCGTGATGCTCCGGGACAAGGTGGCAACGGGTTTGGCATTGCTGTATACGGTACCGACGCCAAGACGCCTATCACTGACTTAATCATCGACGGCAATGAGGTGCATCACCTCAAGACCGGTTCGAGCGAGTCGTTAGTAGTCAACGGGAACGTCACGAACTTCCGCATCACGCACAATGTTGTCCACGACAACAACAACATCGGAATCGACGTCATCGGTTTCGAGCGCACGGCACCCGACCCTGCTGTCGACCAGGCTCGCGACGGTGTAGTAAGCGGCAATTTGGTTTACAACATCACATCGCGCGGCAATCCGGCGTACCGCAACGATGAATTTTCCGATGGCATTTACGTGGATGGCGGCACCAGGATCCTTATCGAACAGAACGTCATTCATGATGTGGACTTTGGAATCGAGCTGGCGAGTGAGCACAAGGACCGCGCCACCAGCTACGTCACGGCGCGGAATAACCTTGTCTATCACTGCCATACCGCGGGCGTTTCCATTGGAGGTTATGCGCCTGAGCGGGGACGCACCGATCACTGCACAGTGCTCAACAACACGCTCTACGAAAACGATACGTCGGCAACCGGTTCTGGCGAACTTCAGATGCAATGGAACATGGCGGACAATATTTTTGCCAATAACATTGTTTATGCAGGGTCCCGCTGCCTCATGACGCTGAACAAGTCTGAAGTCAAAAGCGACCAGCCGCCTGTGAATATTGATCACAACCTTTATTACTGTGCTTCTGGCTCAAAGGCGAGCACATGGAAAGACTCTGCTGCCACTGTGACCGGATTTGAAAAATATGTTCAGTCAACGGGGAATGACCGCCATTCCCGTTTTCTGGATCCGCATTTTGTTGACGCTGTCCAGGACTTTCATTTGCGTGCAGATTCCCCCGCCATCGCTGCTGGCACGACTGACGGAGTGCCGGTGGGAGAACTGGATCTTGAAGGCTCGCCGCGCGTCCAATCCGGAAACATAGACATCGGCTGCTACCAAAGAAAATAGGAGTAGTCCATGTTGAAATTCGACGTAAATCGCCGCGAATTCCTGAAGATTACTGCTGGCGCCGGCGCTGCCTTTGCCATGCCAACTCCAGGACAACCTGCTGTCTCCTCCTCCAAAATGATCGGCATCCAGGTCGGAGCAGTTTCATTTGTGGATGAGGGTACAGAGAAAGTCCTTGATGTACTCCAGGAACGCGCCTCCGTGAATACGCTGTTTCTTGCTGTATTCACGTATGGTCGCGGTATCGCCGGAAGACAGATTCCGGGCCAACCGCTGCCCGATCACGGCAAGCAGGAGTACGATCTCAATTTTCACGGCGGGAACTTCGCCACACCTCATCCCCAGTACTACAAGAACACGGTCATCAAGGACACGCGCGCTCCCGACCACGGCGACCTGGACATCCTGGCGGAAGTGCTCCCGGCGGCGAAAAAGCGGGGCATGAAAGTCATCTGCTGGCTCGAGGACGTGTTTCGCACCGACTTGCCGAATATCGAGAAAATCCAGGAGCGAGACCAGTACGGGCGCAATGCCGAAACGCTGTGCGTCAACAATCCAGACTACCGGAATTTCTTTACCGGCCTGGTCGAGGACTATGCCCGTTCCTATGACATCGACGGAATTATGTGGGGATCCGAACGGCAGGGTGCGCTTTCAGACAGCTTGGGAGCCACACATGACACACCGCCGATCGATCCAGGTAACGTGACTTGTTTCTGCGAGTTTTGTCAGAACAAGGCGAAACAACGCGGCATCAATGTGGAACGCGCCAAACAAGGATTTCTGGAGTTGGAGAAATTCGTTCGCTCGACGCGGAGCGGGAAACGCCCCACGGACGGTTACTACGTTCAATTCTGGCGGCTTCTATTGCGGTATCCCGAACTGGCTGCCTGGGAAATGCTCTTTACTGACAGCCTTCGCGAGACATACGCCGCAATCTACAAAACGGTAAAGACAGCAAAGCCGACGGTGCCGGTGGGCTGGCACATCTGGCACAACAATTCCTTCAATCCGATCTACCGTGCGGAACAGGACCTTCATGAACTCTCGAATTATTCGGATTTTATCAAGGTCGTGATGTACAACAACTGCGGCGGCGAGCGGATGGCGTTGTATGCAGACAATATCGGCTCGACGCTTTATCGAGATCTCTCGAAACAGAGCCTGATCGATCTTAACTATGCACTGATGGGATTCAAGGAACGCAGCTACGATCAGATTCCTCACACAGGGCTTTCAGCTGACTACGTCTACCGCGAGACGAAACGCGCGCTGGAGGGTGTTGGTGGCACGAGAACTTTGATCTGGCCGGGCATTGATATCGATATCCCGACCGAACCCAATAACAGCAAGTGTACGCCGCAAAGCGTTAAGGAAGCAGTCGTGGCGGCCTTCCGCGCTGGCGCGCCAGGTGTGATTCTATCTCGTAAGTATTCCGAGATGCGGCTCGCCGACCTCAGCGGCGCTGGGGACGCGATTCGCGAGTTGAAATTATAGCCGGTTAACGCCGGCTCGCCGCGATTAGTAACGAGACGGCTTGTGGGACATTGAAGGCCAGAATTGCAGACGGTAACGTGCCCTTCAGAAATATCCGCTGACCTTTGGACCCCCGAACTTCAATTTGTGAGATCGGTTCTAGGGGGGTGAAACCCAGCACCGGCCCGCGGGGTACCGGTTCACAATTACTTCATCAGTTCCCGAACCTCTCGGAGAAGCGGACGTATGCGTTTGTGTTCCGCCAGAGCTCGGGCGGAATATTGACCCTCCTTCCAGCGGGCGTAACGGGAATTCCCCAGGCCTTCCGGGGTGCGAGGGCCGGTGCTGGCCCTGCCGTGCATCCGGCATCGGCCGTTGCACAGACAGTACTTCCTTCCCGACTAAAGCTGGAGTGAGGTTCGGTTTGTCGTAGCTGTGCACCCAAGGTGCACGACTCGGGCCTCAGTCCCTGCTGCACTCAAGAGGGGCGATCAGTCGCAACCGGACGGGTCCGGGCAGACCGCAACAGGCGGGGCTCAATGTGCCGCGGAATCCACATCTGTTAAATATCCATTATGACTGGATATTGTGCACGCCACTTCTGTGTTGACACACTCGAACGCAAGAATCACTTTAGCTCTCCCCAATCTTCACGCGCAAAAGCAGGCGAAACGATGTCGCCGGTAATCGTGCCCTTGCCGGCCAAGAAGCCTAGATGTCGTCTATGCTTTTGTCAGCAGGCAAGCTTCGCTATCGGCTTGCCGTGTTTCGTGATCAACACGGTCTCGCGCTTCGCATGCACTTCATCCACGACCGCAAGGCAATGGACCTTGAAAAAGCCGGCCGTCATTTTCTTCATTCAGAAGCTCCACAATTGAGCACTGCTAGCGAGTCTGGAAGGGGTTGAGAATCCGCACATCGAGTTCCCTGAAATCCCGTTCATTCCTCGGCACCACAACCAAACGATGGACGCGGACCGTGGCAGCAATCATGGCGTCCTCAAGCAGCTGATCCGGTTGCGCGTCCATGATGCGGCCCCATTCCCGAAACCAGGGCGAGCCACGAGACTACGGCGCCGTGCGGACGCGGCTTCGGAACTCGGCAAAGACGTTGGCATTCAGTAGGTCTTGGTTCACTTGAACTCCAACGGCACACGTCGCCGCAAATGGCGACGCTCGGCGAACAAGTTCTCAAAGCGAGCTCCGGGAGCGAGCAACAAGGATTTAAGGCAGGGACGGGCAGCTCGTTGCAGTCGGTTCCCTTCCTCGATCGACACCACCACGGCGGTTTCAATTCCGCGACGGGTCACGATCTGCGGTCCCGTTTTGATGGTTGCATCCAAAAGCTCACTAAACCGCGACTTCGCGTCTTGGACCTGCCACAAAGCCAAACTCCACCCCCTTCGGGGCTTTTTCTAGCCACTGTTTCACGCACCCGCCCAAGGGTCAATGACATCGAGACCGCAGTCCGCGAAGTCTGCAACGTTACGCGTCGCGAGTTTGGCCCGTCGCACTCGAGCAATGGCTGCGATCTGCGCATCCGCGTGGCTGATGGGTTTGCCGAGCGCGCGGCGGTGAGCGGCAATCGTAGAGAAAACTCGTGCCGCATCGCCCTCGAACCCGAAGATGCGGCCGGCCAAATCCTCGGCAAACATCGCTTCGGCCGCCGCCAGCAGCCCCTCGCGCCGTTTGCCTTTGCCGAGCAACTCAATTCCAAAAAAGATTTCTGCTTCCGTAATGGACGTCGTAAAGAGTTCTGCCGCGGGTTGCTTCGCAACCCATGCCGCAACCCGAGGAGAGGGCTTGGGCCGCATGAGCTCGGACAACACATTCGTATCGACGATGATCATTCAGCAAATTCCTGGGCCTGGCGCATAGCGTCGCGTCGCGGTAACTCAAGTTCGACCCCGCCAAACGCTGCAAATCGTCGGTGAATCATCTCCGCCAGGTTCCCCTTGACTGGCGAGGAGGTGGTTAGAGCGGAGCGCAAAATCTCCCTCGCCTCCTCCTCCATGGAACGTCCGTGATGGGCCGCCCGGACCCGCAACCGGGTCTTGGTTTTCTCGTCCAGTTGCCGAATGGTTAATGTCGCCATGCAGTCAATGCTATCACTGCTGTCAATGAATGTAGAGCATCAACCGAGGGGGGCGAGTCGGTTTTTCGTCCCTGTGTACCGGGGTGCACAAACTCGCCTGTGCAACCGGGTTGCACAAACTTGGGCTTCAGTACCCTGCTCCAGTCAAGAACCAACGCCGACGATGATGGCTGGATTGGCAGCCAAGTCCGGGCAAGGGCAGAACACAAATCGAGCATAGCAGGCGCTGCGGCACACATGCATACTAGGCGAACATACGGCGAACAGTCAATAGTCCCGGTGCTCAGCTCCGGCCTCCCGCCAGATCTCGGGGTCGGGCGTGATTGTCCGGTAGCTGGGCCGCCAGTCGATCACCGCGGGCACTTGCTCGATGATCTCGGACGTTGGGAGTAAGCGGGATCGAGGGGAATCGGTCATTCCCTGAGTTCGGCGCAATTGATCGCCTTTCCAAATGGCAGACTGGTTGCATTTAGTAGCACTATATGACATACTAAATGTGTATGATTCAGCGACATTTCTGGCAAGAACTCGTCGAGCAAGTCTGGCGTCAACGCTCCGTGGTCTGGTTAGCCGGAGTCCGGCGTGTGGGCAAGACCTTCCTCTGCCAGAGTCTCCCCAACGTTGAATACTTCGACTGCGAGCTCCCCCGCACGCGACGAATGATGGAGGACCCGCAGGCTTTCCTTGATGGTCTCGGTGGTCGTCGCATCGTGCTCGACGAGATCCACCGCCTCCCGAATCCATCCGAATTGTTAAAGATCGCCGCCGATCATTACCCAGGTATTCGAGTATTAGCCACCGGCTCTTCCACTTTGGGAGCATCAGCCAAGTTTAAGGACACTCTGGCTGGCCGCAAACGTAACGTCTGGCTGACACCGATGTGTCTGGAAGACTTGAAGGACGCCAAGCGTCCCGATCTGCGGCACCGATTCTTGCGTGGCGGGCTGCCTCCATTCTTCCTGGCCGAAAGCTTTCCAGAGCACGATTTCCAGGACTGGATGGATGCGTACTGGGCCAAAGACATTCAAGAGCTGTTCCGGCTGGAGAGACGTTCATCTTTCCAGAAATTCACGGAATTGCTGATGACTCAAAGCGGAGGGTTGTTTGAAGCCAGTCGCTTCGCTGCCCCGTGCGAAGTCAGCCGCACAACGATCAGCAACTACCTCAAGGTGCTGGAGGCCACTTTCGTCGCGCATGTGATTCGCCCGTTCAGCACTCATCGGCCGACTGAGATTGTCTCTGCACCCAAGGTGTACGGTTTTGATACCGGGTTTGTCGCCTACTACCGCGGCTGGCAGGACTTGCGACTCGAAGACCTCGGCATGTTGTGGGAACACTTTGCGCTGAACGAAATCATGGCGCGGCAGCAGACCCGCGAAATCTCGTATTGGCGTGACAAGCGTGGCCACGAGGTGGATTTCGTCTTGACAGGACGGCGAAATAAGCCGGTCGCAGTTGAATGCAAATGGTCCGCTTCTGACTTCGATGCCACCAATCTGCAAGCCTTTCGCCGGCAATACTCAGACGGCGAGAATGTTGTCCTCGCCCAAGATGTGGACCATCATTTCACCCGCCATTACGGAGACATCGTCGTGCGATTCGAAAACTTGCAGATATTCGTAAGCACACTCGATTTTGCGCGATTGTAACTGGGTCGGTTGCGCTCGCAAACTGGTGGTGCCTAACCTTGGGCCGGCGTTTCTTCCGGCCCGACCTACCCAAGTGGCGCACCGCACAGATTCAAATGACATGCGGTCTTGGATCGTTATGCTGCGAGCAGCGCGCTGCAGATTCGCAGCGGCACGGACATGGTGTGAAGATGTGTTTCTGATCGGCGATCGGGCGGACGGACACCAACGTGATACCGGCCATCCGAGCAGCTTGCCGTAGCTTGTAGTCCAGGGTGGAGACCCGCAAGATCGACGGGAGCATCAAGACGAGGAAGTACTGGGGAGAGGGCGGCGGCCAGTCGTGATTTCCGGACGGCAATGATTGACGCCACCGTCAGCGGGTTGGAGAAGAATGAACCGGCCAACGAACGATTCAAATGACCGGCGGCGCCGAACCTTTCGCCTCCAGGCCGAAATCACGAAAGTTTCTTCTTCACGATCACTCGAGGCGATTGGCATCAGCGCCGCAGGAAATAGATTCGATTCGTCCAGTCCCAATTCCCGGTTTCTCTTGCCAGTCCGGTCAAAGCCCAGACCAAGCCGCCGATATCAGCGGGCGAAATTGCTTTGTCGTCCACAAAAACCACCCCGCCGTGCGTTCGCTCTTCTTCCGCCCAGGTTTTGAGGAACGGAGGAATCGTCCTCCGGTCGTACGTAACGAGCGTTAGTCCCTGCGCGGCCCCTTCTCGCAAACATGCGGAGTCCTCCTGTCCCAGAAGGTACCCGTCTTTCCATTCCACCATACAGTGGATTTCCATCGTGGGATTGAGGCGCTTCAGACCAGTCGCCACGTCCGGTGAGATATGCTCATCGAGAAGAAGCTTGAGCATTTCAGTTTTTCGCGGTTCTCTTGGGAACGAATTCGACGGCCTGCGGCAGCATTCGCTTCAGCGTTTCAAAATTCGTTGCCTCATTCTCCGCCATTCTGGCATTGATTTCTCCGGGAAACGCCCCCGCATAGTTAACCGCTGCCTGGACCTTCGCTTCTGGCCACTTGAGATGTCCTGCTACGGCCGACACGCTTTGCTTGTAGCTGTGGACGAGCAGCATGACCTCCCACACGGCGAGCGTGCTCCCTTGAATGTAGGCTTGCCGGCCGGCAGGCGAATCTCGAAAGTCGATGAATCCGAATTCGGATCGGCGCAAGCCTTCCTCGACCAGACGTGCACTGGTGTCGCTGGGGGTCCACCCATGCCGATTCGCCATCCGTTTGAGACGCTTTCCGCTCTCCGCCGGCAGGCGCATGCTGATGACCATCGAATGCGTTGATCTCATGGCAATCTCCAAATGTAACTGTTGTAAGTACTGTAACATACGGGTTTAGCTCGGCGCTCTCCGGTTTGCCCGTCAACCTACCGAAATCTCCTGTCACGTCCCACGATGCAACGCCACTGGGCGTCGGTACTACTTCCACTCAACATGCCTCGGACCGCGCTGTCTGTCGGATGTTCATCGGAGTGCACATGAACGGTTGTGGATTACCTGGTGGTTCCGCTGCTCGCTACACAGACGCCTGAATCGACTAGTCTATAAACGGGCGACGCCTCAACCCGGCTGAGCAATCCAAGCAAGAGCGCCCAGATCGCGACGGCGTTGTGTGTAGATTTAAGCGACTACCTATCTGTGAGCTCACAGCGCTAGCTTAGCTAAGCTAAGCTCACCTTCTTGGCTGTGACGATGCAGCCGCTCTGATGGTTGGCCACCTGTGGACGGCCGACTGCCCTTCAAGGTAGGTTGGGGCAAGTCTTGCGTTTTGGCTGGGAGTGCAGATACTGCCGCCATTCCCCAGCGGTCAGATTACGCGTGGCCCGATGGCAGGCTTCGGCGATGAGGTCTTTAGGGCGGAACAGCTTGAAGCTCAGATAGGGAGTCGCGCCTCCCAGGTGGAGATCCTTCTGGGAGACGATGTATCTTCCGTCGGGTGTGACTGACGATCGATCAAGTTCGTCGTCATCGTCGATCACGTTCTTAAGCTCGCCGTCATCCATGCTCCACACCCGCAAAGTGCTGCAATTCGCTAGCAGGCTGCGGGAATCCGGGCTGAACGCCATACTGCGCACAAGGGAGAAATGGTCGAATACCCGCGCCTTCTTGCGAGTGGCGACGTCCCACACCGCGATCTGAGGTCCGGCCGGTGAGGCCACGTATCGCGAATCCGGGCTGATCGCAAATACGCTATGAGGGTCATCCACCGGAATGCGCAATATCGTTCTTCCAGTAGCCGAATTCCAGACGCCCAGCGTATCGTCATCGAGGTGACTTACGAAAAATTCCTCGTTCGGCGCAAAGGAGATCGTCGAAGAATACGCACGCGATGGAATGGAGGCGATCTTGCGTCCGGTTCTTTTGTACAGGTCGATGCGCTCGGTGCGGGAACCCATTTCTGGCGTTGGTATCCTCTGTACAAAGTAATTGGCACGTGGCGAAATACCCTGATAACTGCTCCTCGTCTTCACCCGATCCACACGGCCTGGGCTGTTCACGTTGATTTCAGTAATCGTTCCCGTGCCCCAGGCCACAGCGAGGCTTTTGCCATCGCCGCTGAATCCCATCGACCCGATGTCGTTTCCGATCACCACTCGTCGCAGCAGGGCCAGATCGGGAACCCGCCGGAACTCCACCACGCCGCCGTAGGTGGAAGAGGCGATACGGGACTCATCTGGCGAAAGCAGAAAGTCGCGCAAGTCGCCGACAATCGAGGCCACTTGAGCACCGGACTTCAAATCGATCACCCGTAAGTTCCCGCCCGCGCTTGTCGCAGCGTAGCACCGTCCGAAGGAGAACCATGAGGCGCCGGGCCAGCGCTTCACTTCGCCTCCCCTTTCTAGTTCCCACACGCGGGCGCCCGATCCATCGCCGGCCACAAGAAAATGCCCGTCACGACTGACGCTCATCGCGGTGACCTTGTTTTCCGCCGCCCGGAAGAGCTCGAAAAAGCCGGCCGTGTCCCCATAGATCTTCTTATACGGCCGCCACACGCGCACCGCGGCGTCGTCCAAGGTTGTAACCAGTACCTTGGAATCAGGCAGGAATGCTGCCAAATCGATCACTTTCCCTGAAAGCATTTCACCCCTCTCCATCACCCCGAGGACCTCGTCGTATTCGATACTCGAGACGCGCGCGTTGCCGTCCCCATCGATCTGCGCGAGCAACTTTCCATCCGGGCTGAAGACCGTGCGCGTAGATCCGTTCCTGGTGGCCACCACCTTGCCGTCGGCCCAATCCAAAACCCGCGTGGAGCCATATTGGCCCGTGGCTGCCACACGCTTGTCGTCCGGGCTGAAGATAATTTCGTCCTCGCCCTTCGTGACGGTGACCCGGCCGGCGATACTGCCGTTGGCCAGATTGAGGATCTCGGCTTCGGCCGCGCGCCGCACCGCCGCCAGCGTGCCGTCGCCGCTGAACGAGCTGATCCAACCGCTGTTGCCCTGTATGGCGGCGATTTCCCGCGCATCGAATCCGCCCTCACGGTCGAAGGTTGCGGTCTTAAGACTACTCGAATCCGTGGCCGCGACCATGTCGCGGCTCCCCACGAAGGCGACCAGGATCACCGGTTTTGCGAATGGCAGCCGCGCCAGTTCCTTCTCGGCGCGCCAATCCCAAACCCTAGCTTCGCCGGCAGTCGGATCGCTCTGGCTGATCATGCCGTCCTTTTCGACATCGTGTGGTGGGTCTCCCGTTCCGCAAGCCACCAGGCTTGCGTCTACATTGAGCGCCACCGCATTGACGCCCCACCGGTGCGCCAGCCGGGCCAGTTCCCGACCGGACGCGCGGTCAAACACCCGCAGCGTCTTGTCGCGGCCGGCCGTGAAGACGTAACGCCCGTCCGGGCTAATCGCTACAGCTTCCACGAGTCCCTGCGGCCCGAGGCGCGGACCAGGCACCGGAGCCAGCGCGAGGCTGGCCCTGAGCGCCGAATCGCTCTCCCGTCCAGGGAATCGACGGTACCCCTCGATCGCCAGCAGAAAGCTTTGCATGAATAGGCGGGGCGCGCCGCCGCGGAGTTGGTCTGACCGAGCTACCAGTTGGCCGGATAGCGCCTCAGCCGTTTCCTGTTTGGCAATGCGTTCCTGCCGCTTGGCCTCAGCTTCGTTCTCAATAGCGGAGTTCCTTTGTCGCGTGGCCTCCTCGGCATTCTCCTCAGCAGCTTTTTTCTGTTTCTGCGCCTCGGTTGCGTTCGCATCGGCGACAGTGCGTTGGTGCTCCGCTTCTGTCGTCTCGCGTTGAGCGATGTTCTTTTGTAGGAAGGCATAGATGGCCAAACCGACAGCAATCAGAAACGCGACGGCAACCGCTCCAATGATGATCCGCTGCACCTTGGTCGCGGCCTGACGGCTGGCGAGGGCGTACTGTGAATGCAGCGTTGTCGGCGCGGGCTCTTTTTCTGCGCCCTTCGCTACCCATTGCTCAGCCTCACGCAGGTCTTTGCCGCGAAGCAGAAAGCTGCTGTCCTTTGCCTCCCGTTCCCATTCCTTGGCACGGGTCAGCAGACGCGTATGCATCTGCACCCAAGCTAGGTCGGTATCAAGAGCTGCGATGAGCGCTGTAAACTTCGACTCGAAGTCATCGTTGTCACCGAAATCGATCCTCTGAAATTTACCCAGAGCTTCCGGGATCGCCTCGTCTGGCACCGATCGATAGAAGATCGGGACCATCCGCTTGTTGTTGGCCACGGCATGGTCAATCTCTTTTCTGCAATTGGCTGAAGCTGCCGACTCCGGGCTGATGATGAATAGGAAATTGTCCGCAGCTTCAATGTTGGCAAAAATCTCCTGCTGCCACTCTGCCGTCAGCGGAATGTCTTTCCAGTCCACCCAGGCCTCGCGCTTCTGCGTGGCAAGGGCGTCTCCCAGCTTGTGCACGAAGTCTCTGTCTCTACGGGAATACGAAATGAAGACCTCAGCCATGATGGATTGGGAGCTCAGAGGCTCCTTTGGCTCGGCGGTCGGAGATACGCTCGCAGGAATCTGACGCCGCGCGAATAGGGGCCCGATCCTCGGTGGAGGTCGACGTCTCCGACCTCCTCAGTTCAACCGAAAACTACTCTACCCGGGAATGGGTATTCAGGGAAGCCGAGCAGGAGTGCTACTCCAATTGGATGAGGGTCACAAACCCTGCTCCTCGAATAACTGCCTGCGACATCGACATTTGGCCGCAGTCAAGTGTGGGCCGCTCTGTTTCCCCGCCGGTCCTTGTCCTAGGGAACGCAGGAAACGGTTCGTCGGGTAAAGCAGAGCCAGTTTCCGCATGCAGGCGTATATGGCACGCGGTCCACAAACGGTCTGCGGGGAGATCGCCCTTGGAGATCGCCCCCTCGCCCTCTCGCGTCTAGGAGAGATGCATGAAGCGAGCCTCACAGGCATTTCGTGTCAATAAACGGTTGGCGGAGCATTCTTGGGGCCGCCTTTCCAGTCGCCTCGTTACTTCGCTGCGAAGCCTCACATCTGAATTTGGCCTTTCGATTGGCAAGGGAGACATCATTTGTTTGGATGCAAATTCGGATCTGCCGGTCCGCCCTTCAATCGTTCTCGGTGAACGCCCCTTTAGCGTGGCGGAAACATCGGTCGGAGTTGTCAACCGCAATCACAGGGCTGCACCTATCCGGATCAAGGCTCTTAAGCCGCGTGAGTTTTACGAACCACAGTGTTTACGGAGCACCAATTCTGTAGAACATGACTCTCCCCGAGGGATCAAGTTGCTGCAACAAGTCAAAGTCACGAACGTTACGGGACAATACCACACATCCGTATTTTCGAGCCGTGGCAAATAGCAGCGCGTCGTTCAAGACACGCCGTCGCTCCTCTCGTCCGTATCCCTGGATCCTCGCCAGCGTGCCGGACAGCACTCCCGCTTCCCGCCAGATCTCGGGGTCGGGCGTAATCGTCCGGTAGCTCCGGTAGCTGGGTCGACGGTCGATGACCGCGGCAATTTGCTCGATGATTTCGCGTGTTTGGGAGTGGGTGGGATCGAGCAGGCCGCAGGTCGCCGCCAGCTCCCCTTCCGTAACAGGCGAGTGCCATGCCTCGGTCGCCCGCAACATCGCTTCGCCCTGTTGTGGAAAGCGGCCTTGAAGAATGTCAATGTAGACCGTCGTATCGTAGAGCAGCTTGGCGGGTCGATGACTGGTCGTTCCAACGAACTCAAGCTCCGATTCGGTCCGGGGTCTGAGCTGCGCTCGATGTTTGCCTGGTTTGAGCCGCCTGAGCGTTGCTTGAAATTCAGAACTCAAGCTCCGCCTCGCTCCCAACCACGCCCCGCCGGGAAAGCAGCCAGTCCGCGTAGTCGTCGGCAACGGCGATGTTGGCCAGCGCGACTTCTATCAACTCCGTGTCAGAATCAATGCCGGTGCGTTTTTTTGCCCTGGCCACGAGTGCTTCCGGCATTCTTCCCCGGACCACCTGGGTGCGCTCGCCCTCGAGCAGTCCTTCTGTCTCGGCAATGACCATCACGTCGCGCAACTTGCTCGAACGCACGGGATTCTCCTTCCCCATGCCCGAATGCTTTCTTCTTCGTGGGGAACTGGATTGAGCGCCACGCTTCACAACTCACCTCCCATGAACCAGCTCCATCGTCATTGTTGGTGTAGCACAATATAAATATTATTGTAGCACGCACTCCTAAGCCTGCGATTGGCTGGCGAAAGAATACGAACTCAATCGTCGCGTTGGTTGAACTCCCACGGCGGCCAACCATGGGGCAGGACGCCATACACATTTCTGTACGCAAGCACGATTTCCGGCACGGGCTCCAGCTTGGAATCTTCGATGGCTTGGCGGTGCGCCTCTCTTAGCTCGGCTTTCATTTTTTCGAGCTGGTAACTCCGTGCACCGTTCGGTCTCTCGGAGGGAAATTCAATCAACTGCACTTGGGGAAAACTATACCGCCAATCCAACCACCGTTCCTTGAGTCGGCGGAAGACCATCTCATAAACGGGCATCAAATCGGCGCGCTGCGACACTCCAAAGCTTCCCATGTAGAAATCCATATAGTCGTACCGCGACTCCCC
>JAIQEY010000022.1 GCA_020073565.1 Terriglobia bacterium | reverse complement strand
AGAACGCGCATCAGCTGTTCGTGATGTGCGGGTTGGTCAATCTGTTTCTCAGTCGTCAGAAGCTGCTGACAGCGAGCGCGTAGATGAAAGCCGGTTCGATGGGCGAAGGCGAAGGCAAGAAATCCAAAGGGGAAGCCTAGGTCATCAACCCACCATTGCTGAGGTATGAGACTTGCGCGGTCAGAAACTTACTTATTCAGAGAGTCCCTAAGGAGTTGGGATCGCCGCCGAGGTCTGATTTGAGTACCCACTCTCGTTCGAGCTAGCATCCACCGCCGTAACTACGTAGTAGTAGGTTTGCCCCGCCGTGACATTGTTATCGGTGAACGCGGTCGTTGCATCCAGGGATGTGTTGATGATCGAGTATGGACCGCCCGATACGCTGCCGCGATAGATGTTATAGCCGACGGCATTGGCCGAACTATTCCAGGTCAAATCGACGGAATGTTGTGGCGGAACCGTGCCCGTACCGGCTAGGGTCTGCACTGCCGGGGAGTTCGTCGCGTTGCTGATAAAAGACAGGTTCCCAGAAGCCGCTCCGCTCGACTGGGGTGTGAAGGTGACCGTGAACGGAGTCGACGAACCCGCCGTCAGCGTCAAGGGCAACGTGATTCCCGACAGCACGAATTCGTTGTTTGTGATGCTGGCCGAGGAAATCGTGACCGATGCGCCCGTTGCGTTCAGGCTTCCGCTGAGTGCAGAACTCGATCCGTCGACTACGTTTCCAAAATTCAACGATGCCGGAGAAACCGCTAATTGCCCCGGAGTCGTGCCGGTGCCGGAGAGGGCGATGGAGAGCGGGGAGTTGGATGCGTTCGAGACGATCGACACCGTTCCGCTCGCCGAGCCTGCGCTGGTTGGAGCAAAGGTGACCGTGAACGTCACGCTCTGGCTCGAGGACAGGGTGGTGGGCAATGTCAATCCGCTGACCGAGTACGCTGCTCCCGTGACATTGGCTTGGGATATGGTGACTGCGGATCCGCCTGTGTTCGTCACGGTTTCTGATGTGCTGCTGCTGCTGCCCACCTGAACGCTGCCAAACGAGTGGCTGGCCGGATTTGCGGACAGTGTTCCGGGGGTTACCCCTGTTCCAGACAGCGGAATGCTGAGATTCGGATTCGCTCCATTGGAAGTAACGCTGATGCTGCCACTGGCCGCGCCGCTTGCAGTAGGCGCAAACAGGACGGTGAACGACGTGCTCTGCCCGGCGTTCAAGGTGAGCGGCAGCGTCAGGCCGTTCAGACTGAACCCAGTGCCGCTGGCGCTGGCGGCGGAGATGGTGAGACTGGTTCCACCGGAATTAGTTAGTGTCCCAGAGAGCGATTTCGAGGTTCCAGTCTGCACGTTACCGAAACTGAAGCTGGATGGGTTCGGCGAGATCTGGCCCGGCGTCACGCCCGTGCCGGATAGTGCGATCGTCAGGTTGGAAACGGAAGCATCGGAAGTGATACTCACGTTTCCACTAGCCGCGCCGCTTGTAGCGGGCGCAAACAGGACCGTGAAAGATGTGCTCTGCCCGGCGTTCAAAGTAAGGGGTACGGTCAGGCCACTCATACTGAACCCAGTGCCGCTGGCGGTCGCGGCGGAGATGGTGACTGCGGTCCCGCCTGTGTTCGTCACCGTCTCTGGTTTGCTGCTGCTGTTGCCCACTTGAACGTTGCCAAACGACAGACTGGCCGGGCTTGCGGACAGCGTTCCGGGAGTTACTCCTGTTCCAGACAGCGGAATGCTGAGGTTCGGATTCGCTCCATTGGAAGTAATACTGATGCTGCCACTAGCCGCGCCGCTGGTAGTGGGTGCAAACAGGACGGTGAACGACGCGCTCTGCCCGGCGTTCAAAGTGAGCGGCAGCGTAAGGCCACTCAGACTGAACCCGGTGCCGCTGGCGGTGGCGGCGGAGATGGTCAGACTGCTTCCCCCGGAGTTCGTCAGCGTTCCAGAGAGCGATTTGGAAGCTCCGGTCTGCACAGTGCCGAAACTGAAGCTGGAGGGTGTCGGTGAAATCTGACCTTGTGCGATGCCCGTTCCTGAGAGGGGCACCGAGAGAGTGGCGTTGCTGGCGTTTGAGTTGATCGTTAACGTACCGCTGGCCGCGCCCGCAGTGGTGGGTGCAAAGATGGCACTAAACGTAGCTGATTGTCCCGCGTTGAGAGTCAGGGGCAAGTTCGGACCCGTGAAGCTGAATCCACTCCCAGAGGCTGCCGCGCTCGATACTGTGACGGACGCCCCCCCCGTGTTCGTGACGGCTACGGAGACGGTCTTGTTGCTGCCCACCGTGACACTGCCGAAACTCGCGCTGGCCGGATTCGCTGTCAGAGAACCAGGTGCAAGTGCCGTGCCTGAAAGCGCAATGTTGAAGGGAGAAACGGACGCATCCGAGACGATCGCGAGCGTGCCGTTGGCCGCGCCGGCAGTGGCGGGAGCAAAGCCCACGTTAAAAGTGACGCTTTGGTTGGTCGCGAGTGTAACGGGCACAGTCAGCCCGCTGAGGGAAAAACCGGTGCCGCTCGCGTTCGCCTGCGAAATGGTGACCGAACTCCCGCCCGTGTTAGTCAAGGTTTCAGACTGGCTGGAACTGTGGCCAACCTGAACGCTACCGAAAGCCAGGCTGGAAGGACTCGCGGTCAATTGTCCGGGAGCGACTCCGATCCCGGAAATAGGCAGAACCACGTTGCCGGAGCCCGTGGCGAACGTCACACTGCCGGAGAAGCTCCCGCTGCCTGTGGGAGCGAATGTCACGCTCAACGAAGCGGTGCTGCCCGCGGCCAGTGTCAGCGGCAGAGACAGGTTGCTGATCGAGAATCCTGCTCCGCTCAAGGTGGCCTGGTTGACCGTGATATCTGCTCCACCAGCGTTGGACAGAGTCACGCTGTTCGTCTGACTCGATCCGACCTTGATGCTGCCGAACGCAACGGACGACGGGCTGAGCGTCAATTGTCCTGGAGCGCCGGATGCGCCAGAAGCCGTGAACGACACGACGACGTCAGAGTTTGCCCCCATCAGCGAGACCGTGCGCGACAAACTCCCCACCGTTGATGGCTGAAACTGTACCGTGAAGGGCACACTCGCCCCCGCCCCTAGAACCAGCGGCGCCGTAATGCCGAGGACCTGCAAGTCTGAGCTCGAACCGGTGATCGCACTGATGGTGACGGGAGAGGCCGTGTTGTTCGATAGCGTGTCGGGCAAAGTCTTACTGCTGCCAACGGCAACGGTTCCAAAGTTGAGGCTGGCAGTCCCCACCACCACACTGCCGCCGCCTGAGCCTCCGGCTGACAAGATTTGGCAACCAGTAAGGAATAACGAGCAGACGACGGTAAGAAACAGGCCGAGCCAGACGCCACGCAACTGATGAGCGCTCACAACTACCTCTAAAAGCCGTAGCTTCGCCACGGCGAGAATTCGGGCTTCCGGAGCTCTGGCAGGGAGCTCCCGGAAAGGACAGTTTGGGGTGGGGCGGGAGGAAGTGATAGATGGCGAAAGGCTTAGCGGTTTATGGCAACCGGCCACCGGCCGCTCGTTCCAAATTCCGGGAGGGGGTGAACTGGAGTACTCTAAAGTCCGGGCGTGCACGTGGCGAAGCCGGCACCAAAAACTGGACCCAATGTGCAATACATTGCCTATCAACCCTGAGACTCCGGGCTCCCCTGATTAGGGTATGGGGCCCTGGAGGCAACGAAGAGCCCAGCTATCTACTTAAACGTCTTGGAGTTGTTATCGAGTGATTTTTCTGAAGAGTGGGTTAACATAAGGCAGCTGAACGAGCCCGGATGGCGCGGTGGATGCACCCATACCCGGGAACCCTAAGGGCAAGGAAATTGTGTCATATGAGACATTTTGTCATTCTTGGATTCTCCCTCGCGGTTCTGACGGCAGTCAGCGCAGCGCAGAGTAAGCAAACACAGGCTAAACACCTTCACGACGGGACAAAGTCGGCAAAAAGCGTAGTGGTTGCCAAAGCGCCGCCTTCTACAGGTGCGGCAGCCAACCTGCGCCGGCTGGAACAACAGTCAACCAAAATGTCGGCACCTCAAAGAGTCAAACGACCCGCGGGATCAGCAGCCCTACCGAAGGCAGAAAAAGAAAAGCGGACTCCGGCGATCCGCGCCTCTGGAGCGAGCGCAAAGGGTCCGGGTACGACCAATCAGGGTGCAAATCCATACCGTGGGCGCCTGCGACAGAAGGGCTCCCATCACTGAGAATCAGTTTATGCAGTGGTGAAGACCGAGGTCGCGGATATCGACCCGCAGCTATCCATCCAAGCGAACGCAATGCCGGCAGTGCCGTGCCCACGGATCCCCCACGGTTCGCAGAACCAATACTGCTCCAAGCACATTTCTCCGCTCTCCGTCGAAGACCGCCTCAATTCCGCGCTCAATCGTTAGTCGATTTGTGCTATTGACGAGGCCACGAGGCCATGTATCAGCAGTGTTTTGAGTCATTTTCATGCCACTCATCACGACCTTCGGTGATCTGCGTCACCGATTGGCTGCGGGGGGAAATCATAGTCTCGGTCGCGACAAACAGTGATCTCCCAGTGGAACGGCCAGTTTTCTTGTTTTGACCTCGTAGCCAGGACCAGCAGTCACGCTCGAAGTGTGGTTCCGGTTGGCGACATCGAGATTGGCGGCGGTGATTTCGTCGTCATGGCGGGTCCCTGTGCGGTCGAATCCGAGCGGCAGTTGCTGCAGACGGCCGAGGCCGTAGCCGCCGCTGGTGCCCGCATTCTTCGGGGAGGCGCCTACAAACCTCGCTCCTCGCCCTATTCCTTTCAAGGCTTGGGACTCGAAGGCCTGAAGATCCTGCGCAAAGCCCGTGCTGCCACCGGCCTCGCGATCGTCACCGAAGTGATGAGCGAGGAAGAGGTCGAGGTGATCGCGGAATACGCCGATCTCATGCAGGTCGGCACGCGCAGCATGGAAAACTACGCCCTGCTCGAAGCTCTGGGGCGATGTGGGCGGCCAGTGTTGCTGAAACGAGGCATGACTGCGACGCTGGAAGAATTCCTCCGCTCCGCGCAGGTCATTGCCACGAATGGCAATCCCCAGATCATCCTCTGCGAGCGCGGCATCCGCACCTTTGAAACGGCCACACGAAACACCTTGGACATTGCGGCCGTGCCGGTACTGAAGGCCGTATCGCACCTTCCTGTAATCGTCGATCCGAGCCATGCCGCGGGCGTCCGGTGCCTGGTTCCCATCCTGTCGCGCGCGGCCGTCGCGGTGGGCGCGGACGGATTGCTGGTGGAAGTTCATCCCACGCCTGACAAGGCTCTGAGCGACGGCGAACAATCGCTCAACTTTCGCGAGTTCCGCGACATGATGGACGATTTGCAGCCCTATCTTGACCTGCGAGACAAACCTCCGAGAACTCGACCGCGCCTAGTGGCCTTGGGAGGAGCGGACTAGTGCGGGGGCGGTCCATTCTCGGGCGGCTGTTTCTGCTGGCTGCTGCTGCGCTTGCTCTGTTGGCAATTGCAGGCGCCTTGGCGCCGCGGCAGTTTGCAGCCTCGTCAGGCGCGGACTCTCCCATCCTCTATACCGTGGCTCGTGGCTACGACCCTCTCGCCTGGATTCACGGCGCGGATCGATTTGACGCCGGTGCCATGGTCTTCGTCAAAGACTCTCGCGGCCGCCATCCCCTCGTCCCGGATTTCGCAGCCTCTGCCGATCCTGCCGTCTCGTTCGACGCAGAGAACGTGATGTTCTCCGGCAAACAGAAGAAGCAGGATCCATGGCAGATTTGGGAGATTTCCGCAGCCGGAGGCAAGCCCCAGCGCATTACAGCGTGTGCTGACGACTGTATCCGTCCGTTTTACTTGCCGGGAAATCGCATCGTTTACGCGAAGAAAATCGAAGGCCGGTTTGTAGTTGAAGCGGCGACGCTGGCGGATGGCAGAGCCACTGCGCCGGTTGTTCGTCTGACCTACGGCCCGGGCAACTCTCTGCCCGACGACGTTCTGCGCGATGGGCGCATCCTCTTTGAAGCAATCTCCGCGTTTGGCGCCGACGGCACGCCCGAGCTCTACACCATCTACTCCGATGGCAGCGGGGTCGAGTCCTACCGCTGTGATCACGGCAAAGCGCGCCACGCAGGCAAACAGATGCGTTCGGGCGACATTGTGTTCGCCTCGCAATCCGGACTAGGCAGGTTCACTTCAGCTCTGGCTCAGGAAGTGCCGATCTCAGCGCCCGCCGGAGAATACGCCGGTGACGTTACCGAAACCGCAACCGGCGACTGGCTGGTCTCGTGGCGCTCGAATGCCAACCGCGCATTTCAATTGATGCAGTGGACGGAGAGTGTGGGGCGGCCCTTCCTGTCCGCCCCGGTGGACACTCTGCGCCCAGCGGTCGTAGAAGCAAACGCCAACGTGATCCAGCCAACCCCGATCACCCAGCGCACCATACCCAAGCGGCATCCCTCGGCCCTGCATGACTGGCCGTTTGCCAACCTGCTTTGTCTGAATGCCTACAGCTCAAAATACAAATTCGCCGAGGGATCGATTCATTTGGTTCGGCTGTACACGCGCGATGCCGCGGGGAACGTGAAGTTGTTGGGAACGGCACCTGTGGAAAGCGACGGTTCGTTCTACGTGCAGACGATCGGAGACCAGTCCCTGCAGATCGAACTGCTAGACGGCTCCGGCAAAACGCTGAAGCGCGAAGCGGGATGGTTCTGGATGCGCCGCGGCGAGCAGCGCGTGTGCGTTGGATGCCATGCCGGTCCCGAGACGGCCCCGGAAAATGCTGTCCCGATGATTCTGTTGAAGTCGACGACGCCTGCCGACATGACCGGCGCAGCGATGCAGCACTCCAGCGGAGGCGACTAATGTCGCAACGCGGCAAATCCCCCAGACCAGGAATCCCCGTGGGTGACCAGGGCCCAGGCAAGCAACTCATCCCAGCCCCGAAAGGGGCGAAATTCGTTAGCCCAGGACGCAAGTCCTGGGAAGGCGCGAATCGGAACATGCGCGTCCCGGAGGGGCGACACATCGGCGTCATCACGCTCACTCTCGTGTTTCTTCTCGGCCCCTCCGCCTTACTCGCGCAATCCCCATCCACCGCACCCGCCATTCGCTTCGAAGATTCGACCGCCAAGTCCGGCATTCAATTCACGCACAGCTTTGGCGCAAGGCAACTTGGATCCTTGTTAGAAAGCACGGGCGCCGGTTGCGTCTGGTTCGACTTCAACAACGATGGCCAGCCCGATCTCTACGTTGCAAGCGGCAAACCGCTTGAACAGGGAGTTCATCCGTATCCGCTGAAGCAGCCGCCCGCGACGCCTCCGCACAATCATCTCTATAAGAACAACGGGAACGGTACCTTCACCGACGTCACCGATCAGGCGGGCGTGGCGGCAAACATTTACGGCATGGCGGCAATCGCTGCAGACTTCGACAACGATGGCTTCACCGACCTGTTCGTCACCGGCTACGGCCGCGCCATCCTCTACCGCAACAAGGGGGACGGAACGTTCGAAGATGTCAGCGCCAAGGCGGGCATCAAGGTCGACGGCTGGTCGATCAGTTCCGCCTGGCTCGACTACGACCGCGACGGCTGCGTCGACTTGTTTGTCGGCCGGTATGTGAAGTTCGACCCGAAATACCGCAACTACTACCCGGCCGATAACTATCCTGGCCCGCTCGACTACGCCGCCGACACGAATCGCCTCTTCCACAACAACTGCAACGCCACCTTCACCGATGTCACGGACAAGTCCGGGATCGGCGCCTACAAAGGCCGAACCATGGGCGTCACCGCGGCTGATTTTGACGGCGACGGTTATCCCGACATCTACGTCGCGAACGATAAGACCGAAAACTTTCTCTTCCACAACAAGCATGACGGCACGTTTGAAGAAGTTGCTGCTGATTTGGGCGTAGCCTACGGTCAGAACGGAGAAAGCACGTCCGCTATGGGCCCGGTGTTTGCCGACATCGATGGCGACGGCCGCATGGATCTGTGGGTCACTGACTCGAAGTACAACCGCCTCATGCACAGCACCGGGCCGACCGGATTCGAGGATCTCGGTCCAAGCTCGGGAATCTCCCAGGCAACCGCGCAATACACGAGCTGGGGCACGGGCATCTACGATTTCGACAACGACGGCTGGCTCGACGTTCTGATTTTCCACGGCGGCCTCATCCACATGGTGCCGCAGGAGCAGTCGCTCTTTCGCGGCCTCGGCAACGGAAAGTTCGCCGATGTTTCGCGCGAGGCCGGCCCCGTGCTCGACGTGAAGACGGTTTCGCGCGGAGCCTGTTTTGCGGACTACGACAACGACGGCAAGATCGATGCCTTCGTAGTGAATCTGGGCGCGCCCGCCACGCTGCTGCACAACATGTCACAAAACAACAATCACTGGCTGACCGTGCGTTTGAAAGGAAGAAAGAGCAACCGCGACGGGATCGGCGCGCACCTGGAGCTGCAGGCTGGAGGGCGCAGACACCTCGCAGAGCGCGTAGCCGGTTCTGGCTATTTGTCGCAAGATGACGGTCGAATCCATTTCGGCTTAGGCCCCGCGACAAAGGCGGACAAGCTCACCATCCGCTGGCCCAGCGGACAAGAGCAGGTTCTTGAAAATCTGGCGGCGGATCGCGTGCTCACGGTGCAAGAGCCGTAGCTGAAGGCATAGCGAAGAGTGATCGATGTTACTCAACCTTGTCGTAGGTTCATCAGCCCCGGAGGGGCGTCTGAAAATAGCCCGGCGCTTCAGCGCCGGGTATCGGATGGAATAGGTGAGCAAGTCCCGGAGGGACGACTGATGTCTGCGATGGCGTCCGAATTGAAGTAAGACAAAATGCGAACCCTGTCCACAATTCCGGAGAACGCAAAGCTCGCAGCAAAACTCGCTCCCGTCATCGCCCTGATCCTGATTGCCGTCGCTGCCCGGCCCGCTGAGAAACCCACCGACAATGGTATCAATGAACGCTACCTGTCTCCCATCGAGATGGCGCTTTCCGCTGACGGCCGCCAGATCTACGTTGTCTGCCAAGCCAACAATGAATTGCGCGTGATCGATATCGAATCCGGCAAGGTTGTCACCGCCGTCTCTCTCGGCCGCGCGCCGCGCGGCATCACCCTTTCGCCCGACAGCACGCAAATCTACGTAACCAACTCCACCGACGATACGGTGTCCGTGATCGACGCCGCCACGCTGAAAGTGACGCGCACACTGCCCACCGGATTCGAACCCGCCGGCGTCGTTGCCGACAAAACCGGCGAGACTCTCTACGTCGCCAACCGGCTCAGCAACGACATTTCCGTGATCGACCTCAAGGCCGGCCAGGAAACCAAGCGTCTGCTGGCCGGCCGCGGCGCCAGCTATCTCGCACTCTCGCCCGACGGCAAATTCATTTACGCCACGCACATTTATCCGAATCGCGGAGTGAATCGCACCCCACCCAATTCCGAGATCACCGTCATCGACACCGTCCGGCAATCGGTCATCGAGCGCAAGCCGCTGCACAATGTTGCGGGCGTGTTTCATGTGGCGCTGTCGATGGACAGCAAACTGGGGGTCGTCACTCAGCTTCGCCCAAAGAATCTGATCCCGCTGGCGCATGTCGAGCACGGCTGGGTGTTCGGCAATTCGCTCACGTTGTTCGGCGAGGAAGTCGGCGGAACGGTTCAGGTCCCGATCGATGAACTCGACCGCTACTACTCGCTGCCCTGGGGCGTGGTTATCACGCCGGATAGATCGAAGATCTTCCTGACCACGGCCAACTCGCAGAGTGTAACCGTCGTCGATGTTCCCAGGCTACTCAGCTACGTGCGCGCGCGCCGCGAGCCCTTCGTTAACGATCTCTCGGCCTCGGCCAACTACGTAGTAGCCAGAATTCCCGTTGGTCACAATCCGCGCGGCGTTTTGCTGTCGAAAGATGCCACCCGGCTGTACGTGGCCAACCGTCTCGACGACAACATTTCGGTCATCGACACGCAATCCAGTCGCGTCGTGTCCACCATTGACCTCGGCGGCCCGAAAACCATCAATGCCCTCCGCCGCGGCGAACGTCTGTTTTTCACAGCCGACTACGCCTTCCAGGGTCACTTTGGCTGCTCCAATTGCCATCTGGATGCCACCATCGATGGCTTGCAATGGGATCTGGAACCGGATGGTTTTGGCAAGGATATCGTCGACAATCGCTTGCTTGAAAATCTGGCGGGCACCGAACCCTTCAAGTGGAACGGCGGCAATCCCGACATGCCGACGGAATGTGGCCCACGCACCGAAAAATACTTCTTCCGCTCGCAGAGTTTCACTGATCGCGAACTTACAGATCTGGTGACCTTCATCTACTCGCTGCCCTATCGTCCGAACCGGTACCGGCAGACGAATGGCGAACTGTCGCCTGCGCAGGAGCGCGGCAAGGCGATCTTTGAGAGGACGACCTACAAGAGCGGTAAGCCCATTCCTCAGACCAATCAGTGCAGCTACTGCCACAGTGGCCCGAAGTTTACGAACCAGCAGCAATTCGACGTCGGTACGGGCAAACCGACAGACCGCTCGCCGCTCGTCGATGTCCCTCAACTTCCCAACGTCATGGACTCTGCGCCCTATCTGCACGATGGCTCCGCGCAATCGCTCGAGGAAATCTGGACTGTGTACAACCCGAAAGACAAACACGGCGTAAGCAACGATCTGACGAAAGATGAACTCAACGACTTGGTCGAGTACCTGAAAACGTTATGAAGCTCAGAATCTGGATTCCCACGATCGCCGTATCGCTCGCGCTGTCGCTGAGTGCCGCAGCCCAGGACATGCCACGCTTCCGATGGGAGAACTTCACCATTGCCAACGGTCTGCCCGACAATCACGTATTTTGCGTGCTCGTCGATGGCAACCGCATTTGGGCTGGCACCGAGAACGGACTCGGCCTGTACGAAGGCGGAGCATGGAAAACCTTGCGCCCGGCAGATGGCCTGGCGCATCAGGCCGTCCTTTCACTCGCCCTCGACAAGCGCACCGGGGATGTGTGGGCGGGCACCATGGGCGGACTCAGTCACATCTCCGCCGGCCGCATCGACACCTTCACACAACTCAATTCCGGCCTGAGCAACGACATCGTGTATGGAGTCGGCATCCAAGGTGACTTCGTCTGGACCGCCACCGCGGCAGGCGCCAGCCGCCTGAACACACGCACAAATCAGTGGGCGCTGTTCAACGAACGCAATACGCCCATGTCTGAGATTTGGACGTATGCGGTAAGCCCCGCAGCCGACAAGGTCTATTACGCGGTGTGGGGAGGTGGCGTGCTCGAGTATGACGTCGCCACCGAGCGCTGGAAAGACTACAACGATCCCGATGGCGAAACCGAAATGGTCCTGATGAAGGATCAAGGCCTGATCCACGAGATCACCACTTCGGTCAGCTACGTCGACAAGATTCTCTGGGTCGCGACGTACTTCGGCGCCAGTCGCTATGACGGCCGCTACTGGCACAATTTCCTCCAGAAGGACAGCGGCCTGCCCAGTAACTTCCTGAACCAGATCAAAGGCGTCGACGCGACCCGCGCCTGGTTCTCCACCGATAAAGGCTTGGCCTACTACGACGGCACGAACTGGGCTGTGTACCGCCCGGCGCTCGATACGCATAAACCCGAAATGCTGGTGCGCGATGCGGAAGGGAAAGTGACGAATGTCGCGGTCGCCACCGCACCAGCCCACAACTACATCCTGGGAGTCGACTTTCAAGGCAATGACCTCTGGGTAGCAACAGCCAGAGGCCTAAGCCACGGCATCCGTCAAACAATTTCAGAAAGTGGAGGGACGGGCGCCCCGCCCGTCCAGGCACATCCCTAACCAAGGAGCAGTCCAATGAACGTCGCAGACCTACTCGCAGAAGTTACCACCGGCCCAGTCAGCAAGCGGGCCATTACGAACCACAACGTATTGAACGAAGCCTACGCGTACGGCAGCGCATTCTCCCGCGGCATGCGCATCGATCTGAAGGGACTCACCATCCTCCTGATCTCGGGCACCGCCAGCATCGACGACCGAGGCAACACGGTGCACGTGGGCGATCTGCGCGCCCAGCTTCGCCGCACCTTCGACAACATCACCGGCCTGCTCGCCTCCGAGGGCGCGACCTGGCACGATATCGTTCGCACCACGTGCTATCTCCGCGACATCGAGCGCGATTACAAGGAATTCAACGAGGAGCGTGCCGCCTTCTACAAAGAGCAGGGGCTCGATCCGCTGCCCGCATCCACCGGCATTCAAGCCATCCTCTGCCGCCCCGATCTGCTCGTCGAAATTGAAGCCATCGCCATGTTCCGCCGGGAGTCGCACGAGGAGTAGGTGTATGCCAAGAGAATTGCTGAAATGCGCGTTCGTAACTGAGGGTGCCCCACGTCTCGCGCTTTTCGGAACGTGGGCTGCTAGGCTGCTGAAACCGACCTTTTCTGGAGCCTGCAAAATCGTGATTTTCGTCGTCGCGCTGGTCTCCACAGCGCTGCCGCAGCCCTCTGCTCCCTGCTCCTGCGGAAGCCATCCTCCCGGCCGCCCCGCGCCGCGCTCGCTCAGGCCGTACACCGGGGCGCCCGAGGACTTGCGTCCATTCTCGAAGTTCACTACGCCGTACTACGAGAACTACCAGGACCTGATCGAATACAACGGCGCGGCGCGCGACATCCCAGACCCTGACCCCAAGGACCTCAGCGAAATTCGCATCGGCTTCCTGGCCCCGCTCTATGACCATCCCGACCAGGCGCTCGGCAATCGCATGCTGAATGGCGCGAACATGGCAATTGATGAGGCCAACGCTGCCGGCGGCTACTGCGGCAAACCCTTCCGCCTCGTGACCCACAACGACTATGACAACTGGCAAATCGCCCACGCTGCCGCGGAGGGCGTTGCAAAGGATTCCGCCATCTGGGGCGCTGCCTCGAACGACGCGGTCCGAATGATCTATAACGACAAGGTGTGGGCAATGTTCGGCTCCATTAGCTCGGAGTCCACCCACATCGCCCTTCGCCTGACGCTGAAAGCAGAAACGCCGCTGGTGAATAGCGCCTCAACCGATCCCACCATTCCGGAAACCATCATCCCCTGGTACTTCACCGACCTGCAGGACGACCGCGTCCAAGGCTACACGCTGGCGCGGCACATCTACACGGAACTGGGGTTCAAGCGAGTTGCGCTGCTGCGCGTCAATGATCGCTACGGCCGTTTCGGAGTGATCAAGTTCCGCGACGCGTCCCGTCGCCTCGGCCACCCGGTTGTGATCGAACAGAAGTTCCGCCCAGGCGATACTGATTTCCGCCACCAACTTGCCGTCATCGCAGATTCCCGCGTGGACGCCATCGTGCTTTGGACTGACATCGGCCCGGCGGCCGCCATCCTGCAGCAGATGCACGAACTCGGCATGAAGCAGCGCGTGTTCGGCAGCCATCGCACCATCGGCGACGAACTGATCAAGCTCGCCGGTCCGGCGGCCGAAGGCTTCGAAGCGGTCTACCCCTACGACCCCACGCGCTCGGATGCCCGCTGGCTCGACTTTAGCACTCGCTACGAGGCGCGTTTCCACCAGAAGCCCGACCACTTCGCGTCACTTGCCTACGATGCGATGCAGATCCTCGTCAATTCGATTTGCCGCGCTGGGCTGAATCGCGGCCGGATCCGCGACGCGCTCACCGGAGTCACCAGCTACCAAGGGGTAACGGGCAACATGGTGTTCGACCCGAACTGCAAGAACATTGCTCCGCTGTTCCTGGCCAGCGTGCGGCACGGGCATATTAACTATCGCCGCATCACCATGGAAAAGACCACGAGCGAAGCGCCCTACGCGCGGGTAGGCGAGGATGGAATCCAGTACGCCGGGCCGTCGCTGTCCGATCAGCGCAGCACTGAGAAGCCCATTGGCATTTTCGGACCGCACGCTGATGAAATTGTGCGCTCGCCTGAAGTCATGGGCTTGATCAAGGAAATGAACGGCAAGGGAGCGCACATTTCACTGATCCCCATTTCCTCCCAACTTTCCTGGGGCAAAGCCTCGAACGAACTGATCAAAGCGGTCTATGAACAGCACACTCTGGCCCTGATCGCACTGGACCGCCCCTCGAGCCACCTCGCGGAGCAAATCGCTGTGAAATCGTTCCTGCCCGTGTTGGCAATCTCTTCCGACCGCACGCTCACCTCGACCAATATTCCCTGGATCTTCCGGCTTCCGGAAAGGACTTCGCTCGAGCAAGCGCTGCGCTGTCTGGGCCATGCCATTGACCGCGCGGGACCGAACCGGGTGAGGATCCGCGATCTCTTGGCGTCCGGTCAACCTTTGGCAGGCCTGCGTTTCAAATCGACCGGCGAACTTCGCTGAACGAATTCCAAGTCTGGAAAGGCCAGGCCCCGGACTTGACCGACGCCGCCACTAATCTTTTACCTATTCCATCGTAGAATCATTTGCCTCGTTCTCCTCGCCAGTCGTACTGGTGAGAAGATGCGAAGGGATCGGACACAAATCCTGTGACCCCCCACCTCGGCCAAAAACTCCTCTATCTCTCTCAATCCGACGTCGCCGCCTGCGGCCCGACCATGCGCGAAATCATCGCCGCTCTCGAAAACATGTTTCGCGAAAAAGGCGAAGGTCGCGTCGAGATGCCCCCGAAGATTGGTGTTCACACCATGCCCGACGCTTTTATCCACGCCATGCCCGCCTCCATCCCTGCGCAAAAAGCTGTCGGCGTGAAATGGGTCGGCGGGTATCCCGCCAACAGCCAGCGCGGCCTCCCGTACATCACCGGATTGCTTATCCTCAATGACCCCGAAACGGGCGTTCCACTCTCGCTCATGGATTGCACCTGGATCACCGCGCAGCGCACAGGCGCGGCCACCGCGGTTGCAGCAAAGTACCTGGCGCGTCCCGAATCAGCCACCGTTGGCATTCTCGGCTGTGGCGTACAGGGCCGGAGCAATCTATTAGCCCTGAAAACGGTGTTCCCGCTAAAAAAAGTGTTCGCGTATGACACCCACGCTGACCGAGCTGCCCTCTACGCGCAGGAGATGAGCAAGCAACTCGGAATCGAGACTGTATCCGTCGCCGATCCCCAAGAGGCCGTCGTCCAGAGCGACATCGTCATCACGGCCGGCCCTATCCTGCGCAGGCCCCACGCGACCATCCAGCGCGGCTGGCTTGCCAAAGGCGCCTTCGCCTCGCTCGTCGATTTCGATTCCTACTGGCGCCCCGCCGCCCTTCACGAGGCCGACAAGTTCACCACTGACGATGTACCTCAACTCCAACACTACCGTGACATCGGCTATTTCCAGGACATCCCGCCCATCCACGCCGACTTGGGGGAACTCGTCACCGCCCGCAAGCCTGGGCGCCAGTCACCGGAGGAACGCACCATTGCCTGCAACCTAGGCCTTGCCCTGGACGATATCGCGGTCGCGCCCTTGATCTACGCGCGCGCTTTGGAGAGGCGCATTGGAACCTGGTTACCCTTATAGCCACTCATCCTTGTGAGAATGTTGAGGGTGCACCTCGGTGAGCTAGAAATGCGGTTCGGTGTGGGTAGAGCGAGAGTCGTTCACACGCGTCGAGTTTACTCGTTGCCTTGCTGCGTGGCCAGGCGCGAACAAACGGCGTTGATGACGCTCTGCAATTCGGGCTCGACGAATTGGAAGCCATAGCGAAAAGCCGTCTTGTGTCTCACCAGGGCGCGAACTTCTACCGGGCCATCCGGAAGTTCAACCACCAACTCAACCACCTCGCCCACGGTTAGGTCCAGTTTCAGCATGGCGGAGATCCCGGATTCGCTAATGTCCACCGTATGTCCCGTCAACAGACCCGCAGTGCGAGAATAGACACGGATTTTCGTCTCCAGCTTGAAGCGTGGATGTTGACGTGCATCGGCACGAGTGATTGACGGCTGCGTTGCCGGCTGACCCTGGGCTTCCAACTCCTTGCTCCCTCCGTGGGTAATCCAAAATAGTTAATCGGCACAAAACCGGTGTTGCGTTACTCTGCCCGTGTGGAGCCTTCATCATTCACTAATCTCAGGGCGGCGCGACCGATGCTCCGCCCCCTCCCGTCGAGGAAGCGGGGGGAGCCTTGCAACCTGCAGATTTCACGCCACATTGCAGCCAGACAGCAACATAGTCCTACCTTCGGTGTTTACCTGAACAGATGTAATTGGGCCAACATCCTGCTTTCGAGCGACAATGGTCCTGGTCAGGAATCCGGCTCCGTCCGCGGCGTGGATGGCATCGAAACGCTCTCGGGCCAAAGGAAGCGTCATGAAAATGAATCCCGCAGTTCGCCCGTTTGTGTTCGCAGCTCTCATGCTTACGGTCCTGCTCTCGGTGGTGAATACCTCGTTCGCGGAGGTCGCGGTCGGTATCTCGGTCCGTTTCGGTCCACCTGCACTCCCGGTCTACGCGCAGCCTGTCTGCCCAGGTCCCGGCTATTTCTGGACCCCCGGATATTGGGCTTGGAGCGATGAAGTGGGTTATTACTGGGTGCCGGGCACCTGGGTAGTGGCCCCGGTTGGCATGTTCTGGACGCCAGGCTATTGGGGATGGGGGAACGGTTTTTACATCTGGCATGCGGGCTACTGGGGACGGCACGTTGGGTTCTATGGCGGCATCAACTATGGCTACGGCTACGGTGGCGTAGGCTTCCACGGCGGAGAATGGCGTGGCCGTTCCTTCTATTACAACCGCAGCGTGACCAACGTGAATGTCACCAACGTGACCAACGTCTACAACAAAACCGTGATCGTCAACAACACCACCGTCAATCGCGTCAGCTACAACGGCGGCAACGGCGGTGTCATGGCGCGGCCTACGCGTCAAGAATTAGCCGCTGAGCGCGAGCCGCACCGGGAGGCTCTGGCGGCACAGCAGCAGCACGAGCAATCGGCCGGCCGGAACCGCCAGCTGTTCGCGTCTGAGAATCACGGACGCCCAGCCATCGCCGCCACCACCCGGCCCGGTGAGTTCAGGGGACGCAACGTGGTTGCAGCCAGGGCTGAGGGTGCTCCTTATCATGCGCCGGCGATCTCCCCGCGCGAGGCGCGTGGGCCCTCGACCAACCTGAATCGCCCAGGCAATGCGCCGAGCGGGCAGGGAAACACGAACTCGAACAGCGGCTTCCGGAAATTCGGCGGGGCGTCGAACAGTCAAAACTCCGCGAGTAGCCGTCCGGGCAATGTGAATAACAGCAACCCGCGCGACTGGAACACGAACGTCAAGCGTCCCGCCAATTCAGGGGATGGGAAGCAGAGTGTAAAGGGAAATAGCGGCTTCCAAAAGTTCGGCCAGCCGCCGGGTGTACCCCACAACTCGTCGCGCCCCCAGCACGTCGAGAACACGGCGCGTACCCAAAGCCAGCCTCATGCTGCTCCACAGCCGCACCAGAATGCTCCGCAAAAACGGGATAGTCAGAAGCAGCCGCGCGACAACCATAACCGCGAGGCCGAGCGTCGTCCCCCCAACGGACGCTAACGATCGGCTGAGCGGCTGCGTCATGTGAGGGTGCCCCACTCATCGCGTTCTTTGCGATGAGTGGGTTTCGTTCACGGCCTGGGAAAGCCCGGCGATTATTTGCCTGGCGACCTCTGTCCCTCACTTCACCTGGAACCGGATCGTCACATCTACCGTCTTATCCTTCTCGTTTACTGCTTCGTGAATGCTTACCGCCCACGCCACACCGTCTGGAAGCAAGCGATCCGTATCGGCCAGAAACTTTTTTGCATAATCCGCGTTATAGGGTTCCCCCTCCCGCAGAGTCCAGGCGTTCTCCAGATGCGACTTCGCCTGCGTGTCGAGCCCCACAATCTCCAACTCGCCCATCTTGTACTGATCGCCTTCAGAGATAATCAGGTCGTAGTGCACGGCACTCTTTTCGTCATCGATCGCAGCGCCCGGCGTTACTCGTGCCGCCATGTAGCCGTGGCTGCGGTAGAGTTTGTGCACGTTCTCCAAATCGCTCATCAGACGCACCGCGTTGGCGGGCTCGCCCGCCGGCATGTGGATGAGCCCTTGCATCTCCTCGATCTTCACGGCGGAATTGCCTTTCCAGACCACGTCCGAAGTCGCGTACACCTTCCCCGGCGTGACGGGCAGGACCGCATCCACCTGCACTTCCGTGGGACCTTGTTCCCCGGAAAGGAGATCCTTCACGACCCGAGCGCTCGATGCGCCAAACGAGGCTTTCAAATATCCGCGCTGCAGGTACACGGGTAGCAGATCAATCGGCGCCACCACGGCTAGCGAGGAACGTGAATACACTGCTCCGATCAGCTTGCGCGCCGCCGCCGTCAACAGAGCCGTCTGCTCCAGGGACGCCCCCGGAAACTCGCAGCCCTGAATCAGGATGTCAACATCGGTGACCCGGTACGCAATCCCGGTCAGGTCTCCTCCTTCTTGCTTACTTTCCCGCAGATAATCCATGTGCCCGGGAAGAAGGCGCTCCCCGAGGAGTGCTTGCAGAGCATCTGAAATCCGGTCGGGCAGGGTGCCCGCAACCGGCACAAGCCCTTTGAACAGTGGCACCCGTTTCTGGAGTTCACTCAACAGCTCCGCGTCCGTAAACCAGACCAGGTTCTCGAAATGAGCCGGAACCAGCTTGCTCGCCTCCACGTCAGTGAGCTGCAACTCGAGCTTGGTTCCCGCCCCGGAGTAGGAATAGGAATAAACCACGTCGCTGAACAGACCGGTATCTCCCAGGAGCCGAGCCGCTTCCTTGAAGTCGCCCTCGCCTACGCTCTGACCGAGCTGCAATCCGCTCGCGGGCAGGATTTCCTTTTCCGTGTAGCGCTCGGTGCCCGTCACTTTAACGGCGATCAGTTTGTCGGCGGCAGTCGATGAGGTCTTGCTGTTGCCGGGCGATTTCTGCGCGGACCGTTTCCCGCTGCCCGCCGCCGTTTGAGACGCCGCCGCCGACACCAGGAGCGCCACAATAACGACAATGAAATTCACTGTTCTTGTCATCGGGAGCGTCGGGAAGCCGTGGCGGCTGCGAAATTTCTTTGCTTCACCGCAATCTCCATGAACGCCTTTGCCGCCCGGCTCAGCGACTTGTCTTTGCGGAACACCAAGGCCAGGTCGCGCCGGATCTGTGCGTCCGCCAGCGCAACCGCCGCCAGCGCCTTCGCGCGGATGTCCTCCCCGATGTTGGAGCGCGCAATGAATCCCACGCCCACATCGGCCGCCACAAAGCGCTTCAGCAACTCACTCGAGTCCAGCTCCATCGCGAAATTCGGCTTCAGGTTGTGATCATAAAACAGCGTGTCGAGCGCGTCGCGCGTGTGTCCCAGCTTCGGAACCACAAGTGGGAAGGCGGCCACCTCAGCCACTGTGACGCTCTTCTTCGCTGCCAGGGGATGCGCAGGCGGCGTGATGACCACCAGTTCGTCGCGGTGAATCAACTCCGCCTGCAGACGATTGTCGTTCACGGGCAGGGACACCACTCCAAAGTCGACCGCATTCTCAAGAATTGATTCGAGAATCTTGGCGTAGTCTGAGCGCTTGATGCTGACCGACACGTTGGGATAGTCACGTTTGAATTGCGCGAATACTTCGGGCAGAATGTGCAGGCACGTGCCTTCGTTCGCGCCCACCACGATTTCGCCGCGCGGTACGCGCTCCGTCTCCGCGATCTCCGTGACGATGATCTTGCGCCGCTCCAGCGTCTCTTCCGCGTATTTGAAAAACAATTTTCCCGCTGCGGTGACGGATACTTTTCCTCCCGAGCGGTCCAGCAGGCGCGCACCCACTTCTTCTTCCAGCGCGCGGATCTGCGATGAGATGGCGGGTTGGGTGCGATAGCGTTTCTCGGCGGCGCGCGAGAAGCTGGCGAGGCGTGCCACCTCAAGAAAGATTTCGAGCTGATCGAAGTCCATTTGCGGGTTGGCCCCTGACACTATAGCGGGGCCAGGGCACGGACGGAAGGGGGCTCCACAACGAATGAATTAAGGAATTCTTGTAAGTGCTAGCAGGGAAACGGTTTGCGACTGTCTCGTTAGATCGGCGAAGGGGCGTCCCCAACCATGAAGCTAGCGAGCTCTGGTGTATTAGTTGGTGAGATCGCTGGTTTCGTCACTCATCTCGAAGTTGTGTCGGAACAAGCGTATAAGTTCTATGTGCGACGGCCACGTGTACTGACGGGATGGCGACTGTGGGCGGCTATCGCACTGTTTAGTCTTGCCTTTTTCCTTGTGGCTTTCTCTCTTGCGAAGATTACCTCCTCAACTGGTTCACGTTGGGACATTTCCTGGTCTGCCGTCGCGTGGGTTGCGGCAGCCGCTGCGATAGTCTCGCTGTGGACCCTTCTCGATTCTGGTAGGAAGGGCTGATTTTTACGACGGCAGGTCAAAACATTTCCGGCATCTGGAGACGCGGGGCTGACGGGCGTGTTTCGGATTCAGGTCCGAGTCGTGTCCCGATTGTCCGTGACGCTGCTTTTGCCTTTCACCAGTTCATCAATTGGCTCTGAATAAAAGCGGACCCGCGACGATTTGCGCCCTTTGCTCATCACGATCTGACAGATGCCGATAATCATGTCGCCATCTACCCTTGCTGTTTCCCAGTCCGACTGGCTTGGTTCTATGCTGGCGTCCGGGTGAGTGTGGATCGTTCCCAGCAGTATCATCTTCTCAAGCGGAGCTTCCTCGTCGCGCTGTTCCTCGATCTCTACCGGCTCATACTCGATGGAATCGGTATCACTTTTATGCTTGATCGGGTGGAAGGCATAGATGTACGCTTCTCCGCTCTTCACCTGTCCCCAGATTGTCTCCATGTACTCTTTCGGATACCGTCGCAGCGCCCTGCGTCGAAACGAGGACAGCACGTCCTGGGATACGTTGACCTTCATGGTTTCTGTAGCCGAAAGTCTCCTTCATACGCCAGCGGCGTAGATGACGGTTCGGGGTGAGGCTGGACGGGCGAGGGCGCCCGTCCTCCACTGTTGTGTTCTAGACGTTGATGACGGCCACCAGTTCCTTTACGGCGGCTGCGCTCTTGTCGAGAGCGGACTTTTCTTCCGGCGTCAGTTTGATCTCGATGATCTGCTCGATGCCCTTCGCTCCAAGCTTCACGGGAACGCCGACGTACAGACCTTTGATCCCGTACTCTCCGTTGAGGTAGGCGGCGCAGGGAAGAATCTTCTTCTTGTCTTTCAGGATTGCTTCGACCATCTCGGTGGCAGCGGCGGAGGGCGCGTAGTAAGCCGAACCTGTCTTAAGGTATTTGACGATCTCAGCGCCGCCGTCGCGAGTGCGTTGCACGAGCCGGTCGAGCGTGGTCTTGTCCATCAACTCGGTAATCGGAATTCCGGCGACAGTGGAGTAACGGGGAAGCGGGACCATGGTGTCGCCGTGGCCGCCGAGTACGAAGGCATTAACATTCTCGACGCTCACGTTGAGTTCCTGGGCGATGAAGGTGCGGAATCGGGCGGAGTCGAGCACCCCGGCCATGCCGACGACACGTTCGCGAGGGAATCCACTCAGCTTGTAGGCGGCTTGCGCCATAGCGTCAAGCGGGTTCGAGACCACGATAAGGATGCAGTGGGGCGAGTACTGCACAACCTTGCCCACCACGTCACTCATGATCTTGTAGTTGGTGTTGAGAAGATCGTCGCGGCTCATACCAGGCTTGCGTGGAATACCGGCGGTGATGACGACGATGTCGGAGTTGGCGGTGTCGGCGTAGTCGTTTGTACCGACGACGAAGGAATCACGCTTTTCGATCGGCATGGCCTCCAGCAGGTCAAGACCTTTACCCTGGGGTACGCCTTCGATGATGTCGATGAGAACTACGTCGGCTAATTCCTTCGAGGCGATCCAATGGGCTGCCGTGGCCCCTACGTTTCCGGAACCTACAATGGTTACCTTTTTTCGCATGAAGTTTCCTTTCCGAAAAATAGCAGTCAGCACTCAGCATTCAGCACGCAAAACTTGAAACTAACAAAGCTGGACACGACTGAATGCTGAGTGCTGATTGCTGAGTGCTCTATTACGCCAACACAGTCGCGTTCATGTTGTCGATCATGCACGTGGCGAACTCGCTAGTCTTGACCTTGGTCGCGCCCTCCATAAGGCGCTCGAAATCGTACGTGACCTTCTTCTGGTCGATGGTACGTTCCAAACTCTGTTCGATGAGATCGGCGGCTTCCTTCCAGCCGAGAAACCGGAACATCATGACGCCCGAGAGCATGACCGACCCCGGATTGATGACGTCTTTGTCGGCATACTTGGGGGCGGTGCCGTGAGTGGCCTCGAAGATGGCGTAGCCGTCGCCCACGTTCGCGCCCGGGGCGATGCCGAGCCCGCCGACCTGGGCGGCGCAGGCGTCGGAGATGTAGTCGCCGTTGAGGTTGGGCGTCGCGAGAACGCTGTATTCATCGGCGCGCGTGACGACCTGCTGGAAAATGGAGTCAGCGATGCGGTCGTTGATCATCAGCTTTTTCTTCCATGCGCCCTTCCCGTGAGTCGAATAGATGGAATCGAGACAGTCTTTTACTTCCTTGTAAAGGGCCTGGCGGAAGTCGTCCGTGGCGAACTCGAGGCCGGGTTCGATCATGCTGGCGTTCTGCTCGACGGTGAGGCCGGCGTTCTTGTCTTTGTTGTCGATGATCCAGCTCTCGCGCTCAGTGACAACTTTGTCGCGGAACTCGTCAGTGGCAAGTTCATAGCCCCACTTACGGAAGGCGCCTTCGGTGAACTTTTGGATGTTGCCTTTGTGTACCAGGGTGACGGCCTTACGCCCGTTGTCGAGGGCGTGCTGAATGGCCATGCGAACCAGGCGCTTGGTCCCGCTTACGGACATCGGCTTAATGCCGATGCCGGAATCGAGGCGGATCTGTTTCTTGCCGCCCTTCAGCATGTCCTTGTTGAGGAACTCGATAAGCCGAGCGACTTCGGACGTGCCCTGTTCCCATTCAATGCCGGCGTAGACGTCTTCCGTGTTCTCGCGGAAGATGACGATGTCCATGCGTTCGGGATGCTTTACAGGCGAGGGTACACCGCGGTAATACTTCACCGGCCGGATGCAGGAGTAGAGATCAAGAAGTTGCCGCAACGCAACATTAAGCGAGCGGATGCCGCCGCCAACGGGCGTGGTCAGCGGTCCCTTGATGGCCACGCGGAATTCGCGGATCGCGCTGACGGTATCGTCGGGAAGCCAGTTCTGGAATTTTGCTTTGGATTTCTCGCCCGCAAACACTTCATACCATGCGACGGCGCGTTTCCCGTTGTAGGCCTTGGCGACGGCGGCGTCGAAGACTCGGACGGAAGCTTTCCAGATGTCGCGTCCGGTGCCGTCTCCTTCAATGAAGGGGATAATGGGGCGGTCGGGGACGCGGTACTTGCCATTGCTGTACTCGATCTTCTGCCCGTTAGGTGGGACGGGGACTCCATTGAACGACGCCATGCACTATCCTCCAGAACCTGAAAGGAAAACAATCATTATAAAGAATAAAGTTGAGACCGGCGCACGACGCGCCAAGATCACTTGCGCAGGTGCCGGCGATCACAGCATGCATGACAGAGCTCGGAAGAGCAGACCGCTGGCACGGATCGCTATTCGTCGGACATCCGTGGGAGCTGGCGGACGCGGACAAAGCCTGCCCTGAGCAAAGCCGAAGGGAGTGTCCGCACCACACTTCCTACTTCATCTCGGCGAGGCGGGCCTTCACCATCTTCTTCACGAGGGCAGCTGGCAGCGGCTTGTCCACCGGGAACTGGATCGTCCCTTTGGAGGTGGAGAAGCCCTTAAGTTCGCTTTTGAACTCTTCGATCACCGAGGCTGTGGGGAACAGACTGCAGTGGTCCGAAAACGCGGCGAACC
Organism: Terriglobia bacterium; assembly: GCA_020073565.1. Lineage (GTDB taxonomy): Bacteria > Acidobacteriota > Terriglobia > Terriglobales > Acidobacteriaceae > Acidiflorens. The sequence continues at coordinate 68,974 of JAIQEY010000022.1, read as the reverse complement.
ACATCAGGACTCTTTTGTGCTTGAAGGCAGGCATCCGATAGCTGATGGTCTCGGTCGCCTCCGGTGGCACGGCGGACCGAATCGCCGCGCGAACCTTGTTCAAGGTGCTGCGGGCGGGTTTCGGCACGCGCGCGAGGTACTCGTCCACAGTATTCGGAGCAGCGCTACCTTTCGCGACTAATTTGCGATCACCGGACTTGGACTTTTTCTTACGCACGTAATTGCTCGCCCTTAATGGAGTGGAGCTCGCCACAGAACCTACGCCCGTTCTATGGTTACGGACTGCACCACTACGTCTTTGTTCGGGCGGTCCTGACGGTTGCGGGGTAGTTTCGAGACTTTTTCCACGACGTCGTGTCCTTCTACAACCTCGCCGAAAATGGTGTGCTTGCCCGTCAGCCATTCGGTGTTGGCGACCGTGATGAAGAACTGCGAGCCATTGGTGTTGGGGCCGGCGTTGGCCATGGCCAACTTGCCAGGTTTGTCGAAGCGGTGACGCGAGCCTTTAGTTTCGTCTTCGAATTGATATCCGGGACCGCCCATTCCGGTACCCTGCGGATCGCCGCCCTGGATCATGAAATCCGGGATGACGCGGTGGAAGATGGTGCCGTGATAGAGCGGGTCGTTGGTTTTCTTGCGGGTAGTGGGATGCGTCCACTCGCGCTTGCCCTCGGCGAGCTCGACGAAGTTGGCTACGGTTTTCGGTGCGTCCTTTTCAAACAGACGGCAAACGATGTTGCCTTCATTGGTTTGGAACACTGCGTAGGTGCCGGGTGTGCGTGGCATAAACTCCCCTCGAATTCTCAAAAGGTTTAATTGCGAGACTACTTAACCTCTGGGGCAGCCGCAGGCGTAGTTGCAGGCTTGGCTTGTGCTTTTGGAGCGGCAGAAGCGCCGCGACGGATTTCGATGTGTGTGATCTTGACGGCATGGAACGGACGGTTATTGCTCGGATCGCTGGCCATGCGGGCAATCTGCTTGACCAGAGCGACCGCGGCCGAATCACATTGTCCGAAGATGGTGTGACGTCCGTTGAGGTGCGGCGTGGGAACCTCGGTGATGAAAAACTGCGACCCGTTGGTGTTGGGACCGGAATTTGCCATGGCGAGGCGTCCGGGGCGATCAAAGGTCAGGGTGGAGACGATCTCGTCTTTGAACCTGTATCCGGGATCGCCGGATCCGTTGCCGGCAGGGTCGCCACCTTGAATCATGAACTCGGGAATCACCCGGTGGAAGATCGTGCCGTCATAGAGCGGCACTCCTTTTTTGGAAGCGTGACTGACCGGGTTCTTCCAGTCCTTGGTGCCACTGGCGAGGCCGATGAAGTTCTCGACCGTCACGGGCGTTTGCTTTTCAAAGAGGGTGCAGTGCAGGTCGCCGAGGGTGGTGTGGATGATGGCCGTGGGCTCGGCGCTCGCGGCAGCGGCCGGCGTTCTGACGGGCGGTTTGGCTGTGGTTGAGGCTTGGCTTAGGCCGAGCAGGGAAGTGGAGATGATTAACACAGCCGTACAAATAAGTGTTCGCATAGGTGCTCCTATGGGGACTTTGGCAGTTCTTGATTGTACGACAAGTGTGGGTGCGCTTGGGGATGCTCGACTTCCTAGGCGGGCGCGTTGCCGGCAGGACGCCGACGCTACCTTTGCCACTCGTGGCTCACACGCTCGGCTTCGCGGAAAACTCGCAGCAAGTTACCGCCCAAAATCTTGCGAATATCGTCGGCGCTGTAGCCGCGGTCGAGCAGGGCCTGCGTAATCTTGGGCAGGTCGGCGGCCGAATCGATACCCTGGGGAGTGGCGCCGCTGACGCCATCGAAGTCAGAACCGAGGCCGACGTGATCGATGCCGGCTACCTTGGCGATGTGGTCGATGTGGTCGATTAGTGAACTCAGCGGCGGCCGTGGAATCTTCGCAGCCCACTCGCGACCTATGCGATCCTCGTCAACATAGGTCAGGGTTTGGCCAGCTGCTTTACGCTGATCGACGAACGCTTTTATGGCGGCATCGCGATCCTTGGCCTGGGCTTCGGCGGCCTTGCGATAGGTCTCGTCGATGAAAGCGTTGTAGAAGTTCACTTGAACAACACCACCGTTCTTGGTGATGGCCCGAAGCATATCGTCGGTCATGTTGCGCGGGTGGTTGGTGAGGGCACGCGCGGAAGAGTGCGAAGCGATGACGGGCGCCTTCGTCACAGCAATCGTGTCCCAGAACGTTTTGTCGGCGACGTGCGAGATATCGACCAGCATGCCGAGGCGGTTCATCTCGAGAACAATCTGCTTGCCGCTCTCGGTGAGCCCGTTGTGGTGCTCGACCTTGGGATTGTTGATGTCGCCGGAAGAGTCGGCCCACTCGTTGGTGTTCGACCAACTCAGGGTCATATAGCGCACGCCTAGACGATAGAAGTCGCGAAGCAGATGGATGTCATTCTCAATAGAATGCCCGCCCTCGATGCCCAGGAGCGCCGCGAGTTTATGCTCGCGGTGGGCGCGCTCAATGTCGGCGACACTGAACGCCATCATCATGCGATCGGGATGGCGGGCGGCCTGCTCGTAGACGGAATCGATCAGATCAAGCGTGTGGCGGGCGAAGTGGCCCTGGTTCGTTTCCGGCTCCACCCAGATCGAGAAAAACTCAGCGCCCAGATTGCCGGCTTTGGCTTTGTCGAGACTGATGTGACCGGGGTCTTTCGGGTCGGTGGAACCGATTTCGTAATTCTCGTCCAGAAAGCGCTGCGGTGTGTCGGCGTGCGTGTCGATGACGATGGCAGAGTCATGGATTTGGCGCGCCCTGGCGCTGACATCGGTCTGCGCGTGGGCGGTCAAGGCCAGGGACACGAACAGAGAAAGGGTGATGATTCGGCGATTCATGGTTGAGTATGAATTCTATACGAGCCGACGTACAACATGCGCTCTTCCTTCGTGGTTATTGCTGTTCTTCTTCAACCACCAGGGCACAAAGGATCACGAAGGAAATCCGCGCTTGCCTCACTTCAGGGCGGCCAGCGCCTGTTCCACACACTGCACATGTAGCTGGTCGGTGTCGACGACGGTTTTAGCGTAGGTGATGGGCTCGAACCGGGCCTTCACTTCAAGGTAGAGGGCGAAGTTGCGGTTGTCCGCGGGGTGTAATGGATCGGGTTCGAGATCGAGACGGCGATGGGCGGATTCGTCGGAGCAGACGCATTCCAGAATCGTCCAGGTCTGGCTGAGTTCGCGGGCGAATTCGAGGACACGGTCAATCTGGTAGCGGCGCGAAAAAGATCGGCCGTCGAGGAAGATGATACGCGCGGGGTGCTTGTTGAGTTGGAAACGGGCGGCTCGAAGCATGACCTCCATGACGAAGTCGTCCTGGGCGGTGGAATATTCGATGTCGTCAGGAGAGAACAGGGCGGCGCGGATTTCGTCCTTGCTGAGCACGCAGCCTTGCGTCCGTCGTGCCAGTTCGCGGACGAGCGTACTTTTGCCGGTTCCCGGAAGGCCGGCCATGAGGACAATCATTGCGTGGGAAGTGTAGCGGAGGCAGTGCTCAGTTGGAGGCGCCCATGGCAGTCAGCGCGTCCTCCGCTGGATGAGGCGCGAGAACCGTCTGGCTCTGGCGCCAGTCAGCGTAGCGGTCCGAGACCATTATGTGAAAGCACCAGTGGCGGCGTTCTTCCTCGGGTTCGACGAGTCCGAGCGCGTGGAGATAGAACAAGTAGCGCTCGACGAAGCGGATTTGTTCCACCGACATGCCCCTGCGCTGCAGATCGACGGTGATGCCAGCAAGGTGCGACGACGCCGTTTCGCCTTCCGCCGGCGCGGCATTGCGATTGTGACGGCGAAGCTTCTTCTGAACCTTCACGGTGCGCACGGCTGAGTTGACTTGAATCTGCTCGTGGAACTGGCGGTAATAGATCTCGGAGAGATCCTGCACGAAATCGCGAGTCCAGGGGCGGCAATAGCGGCGCGACGGTTCGAGACTCGGCTGGATTCGCAGCGTCTCACTCGCCTCAATCGGAACCAGGGCGTGGGAGGATTTCAACTCTTCGAGTTCAGCATCGTCCTGAATGCGGGGCAACTGAAGGCGGTCCACTTCTTCGTTTTGACGAAGAAGGGACTCGCGCGACGGACGGAACATCGGCTTCCAGCGCAGGCGGCGCCCATGGTGCGAGGTCCGCTTCAGTTTCCGAGGAGGGTTCGTGCCGTGCAGGGCAAAGGCGGTGGGGTGCGCGCCGACTGTGAAGATCAGCGAGAGGAGCAGCGCGTGCAATGTCCTGAACTTGCGGGGCCCTTGGATCATTAGGGAAGCTCCTCGTATCGGGGAAAAAGCCCCCGATAGGCCAGGAGGAACCGTTATTGTAGCCGAGAGATGAAAGATTGTGTGAAGCAATTCTGCGGAAGCGCCGTTACCGAAGACAGTTACTGGTAACGGTTACCTGCAAGGGGGTCACGGGTCGAAGGTGTCAGGCCTTAGGGAACACCCCGAAATTCCGTTGGAAGACGGCTGAACCCCTAAGCTACGAGCCTACTTCCTGAACAAATCGGCGATGGCCTGCTTCATCACCTGCCCGCCGACTTCGGCAATGGACTTGGTCAGAGGGATGTCTTTCGGGCAGATCTCCACGCAGTTCTGAGCATAGCCGCATTCCTGGATGCCGCCGTCTCCCATCAGGGCGGAGAGGCGTTCGCGCTTCAGAGCCTGACCAGTGGGATGCGTGTTGAACAGGCGCACTTGCGAGATGGCAGCGGCGCCCACGAAACCCGTGTCTTCGTTGAATTGCGGGCAGGCTTCCATGCAACAGCAACAAGATATGCAGCGCGAGAGGGGATAGGCTTCTTCCTGCGCCTCGGCGGTCACGCGCGGGCCGGAGCCAAGGTCGTAAGTTCCATCGACCGGCACCCAGGCTTTGACTTTCTTCAGGTTCTCGAAAATCACGCTGCGGTCGACCGACAGGTCGCGCACGACGGGGAACTTCGAGAATGGCTCGAGTTTGATGGGCTGGTCGAGATGGTCGAGCAGGGCAGAGCAAGCCATCCGCGCGCGTCCGTTGATCAGCATCGCGCAGGATCCGCAGACCTCTTCCAGACAGTTTGAGTCGTAGGTGATGGGCGTGGTCTTCTTTCCGTCGCGGGTGACAGGGTTGGCCGCGATGTCCATGAGCGCTGAGGTGACGTTCATGTTCGGCCGATATTGGATTTCAAACTCTTCCCACGTCGGCTTGGCGTCGGGGGTGAGTTGGCGTTTGATCTTTAGAATTACGGTTTTGCTATTGTCAACCATGTTTCCTCGGCGGTCGGCACGTTATATCGCGAGCGATAGACAAAAAACAACCGCTCCAAGTGCAGCTAGGATGACGACTGCAATCGAATAGCGAAAACCGGCGCCCGCGTCTTCCTTTAACATGTAGTCCGGAATCATTCCGATGCGCCCTCAACGGAGGAAAGCTGCTTCGCGATTCGGGACAGAACCTTCTTAGCTTCGGCGTACACTCCATGCTCTCGCCAAATCTTTATACAAATTCCGAGAGCAACAGCTAGAACGCTGATCACGCCCACCACAGCGGGTCTTAAATAGAACGGCCTCGCCAAGTAAGTCTGCGGGTTCAAAGCTGCCACGCCCCATGCAACGGCCCCGAAACTCCCGACAGCAGCAGCAGTGTAAAGGTGCTCCGGCTCTGTTCGAGCTCGCATGGCGTCGCACAGTTCCTTCAATAGTACGAGTTGAAGGTCTTTATGGTCCGGCATTAGATTAGCTCGCTCCCCGCGATTAGCTTATTCTGCCAATGGGAACCTCTAACGTTCAGTACTTCCTCGGCCGCGGCGGAATCAGCCCCGCATCCACCGGCTCGAACTCGAACTTCGGCTCATCCGCATCCGGAGCGAAGGTTGCCTTCGTCGTCTTCATCCAGTTCTTGTCGTCGCGGTCGGGGAAATCCGGCTTGTAGTGCGAGCCGCGCGACTCGTCGCGCATGGCCGCTCCCTGAGCGATCACCCGCGACAGTTGCAGCATGTTGTAAAGCTGACGCGCAAACGCAACGGTCGTGTTTGCCCACTGCGAGCGGTCACTCAGGTTGATGTTCTGGAACCGTTGCAGCAGCTCCACGACTTTCGCGTCCGCGGTGTGGCACTTCTTGCTGTAACGGATGACCGTGCAGTTCTCAGTCATCAGTTCGCCCAGTTCGCGCCAGAGCAGGAAGGGATTCTCGTTACCGTTGGCGTTCATCAGCCCGGCATTGATTTCCTGCTGCCGCTTGCGCTCGGCGTCGAAGTGGCCGTTGCTCGGCGCGGCTTGCAGATTCTTCGCGTATTGCACAGCGTTCGGGCCTGCAACAAATCCGCCGTATATGCACGACACTAGCGAATTCGCGCCCAGACGATTGGCGCCGTGGTACTGGTACTCGCACTCGCCCGCAGCAAAGACACCCGGGACGTTGGTCGCCTGCTTGTAGTCGACCCACAGTCCGCCCATGGTGTAGTGCATGCCCGGGAAAATCTTCATGGGCACATCGCGCGGGTCGTCACCAACAAACTTTTCATAGATTTCGAGAATGCCTTCCAGTTTGCGGTCGAGCACCTTGCGGTCGATGTGCGTCAGGTCCAGATAAACCATCGGCTTGCCGTCGATCCCAAGGTTGTGCTCGTAAACAACTTTGAAGATGGCGCGGGTCGCGACATCGCGCGGCACCAGGTTGCCGTATTTTGGATACCACTCTTCGAGGAAGTACCAGCGCTCTTTTTCCGGAATGGATTTCGGATCGCGCTTGTCGCCTTGCGTCCGTGGCACCCAGATGCGTCCGCCTTCCCCGCGGGCCGATTCCGACATGAGGCGGAGCTTGTCTTCTCCGGGAATCGACGTGGGATGCACCTGGATGAACTCACCATTCGCGTAATAGCAGCCTTGCTGGTAGAGCGCGGACTGCGCAGATCCGGTACAGACGACCGAGTTTGTGGATTTCCCGAAGATGGCCCCAATGCCGCCCGTGCAGATGATGATGGCATCGGCTGGGAAGGTGCGTACTTCCATGGTGCGCAAGTCCATGGCGCAAATGCCGCGGCAGACGTGGTTTCCGTCGAGTACTGCCGAGAGAAACTCCCAGTGCTCGTATTTCTTGACTTTGCCCTCGGCTTCGAAGCGGCGCACTTGCTCGTCGAGTGCGTAGAGAAGTTGCTGGCCGGTGGTCGCTCCCGCAAAAGCGGTGCGGTTGTAGAGCGTGCCTCCAAAGCGGCGGAAGTCGAGCAGCCCTTCTGGGGTGCGGTTGAACGTGACGCCCATGCGGTCGAGCAAATCGATGATGCCGGGTGCGGCCTCACACATATTCTTGACGGGAGGTTGATTCGCCAGGAAGTCGCCGCCGTAAATAGTGTCGTCGAAGTGCTTCCAGGTGGAGTCGCCCTCGCCCTTCAAATTCTTGGCCGCGTTGATGCCACCTTGCGCGCACACCGAGTGCGAGCGCTTGACCGGGACGATCGAGAACAGGTCAACCTCGCCGCCCATTTCCGCGATCTTGATGACGGAGGCGAGGCCGGCGAGGCCGCCGCCTACGACGATAATTTTCGGAGCTGCCATGCGTATGAGTCCGATCTTTGTAGATGTAGTTCCCGGGCCGAGCCCGGTCGTTACTTCAATACGATATTTTCCGAGGCGCTGGAATCGAGAGGCTGGCGCGGAGTACTCAGGAATCCATACATGCTGGCCGCTCCGATGGAAACTAGTCCGAGGGCTAGCAACAGGCAAAAGTAGCCAAGCCGGCGGCGCGCCGTTTCGCCCGTGGTAATGCCCCATTTTGCCGCGAACAGCCACAGCCCGTAGCAGAAGTGCCAGGAAGCGGCGATGATGCCGACCGCGTAAAAGGCAATCATCCACGGGTTCTGGAATTCTCCCTGAACCTTGGCGAAGGCCTGCATGGGATGCGTGGGCAGGTGCAAACCGGTGAAGCGCAGGTAATAAGTGTGTTGCGCGATATAGACGAGGGCAATGATGCCGGTCCAACGCTGCGCAGTATAGAGCCAGTTGCCCTGCCACGGATAATCGGCGACGTTTGTGTCACCGCGATACCAGATATAGACGCCGTACAGGCCGTGATAGAGAATCGGAATCCAAATGCCGAACAACTCTAGGCCGACTACCAACGGCAGGCTGTTCAGAAACGCGACCTGCTTGCCATAAGCCTCGGCGCCTTTGAAGGATTCGAAGTTCGAAATGAAGTGTTCGAGAAGGAAGAGTCCGATGGGAACGATGCCGGTGAGGGAATGCAAACGTCGCAGCAGGAACGAATATCCTTCGCCGGCGCGTAAAGGAGCGACGCCGGGCTTGATCTTTGGAACGGGAGCGACGGAACTGGCTGATGACGCCACGATGAACGGCTCCTTGCCTGGAGGGACGTGAAAACTTTCTATTATCTGTGCGCGCGGCGGAGCGCGTCAAGCGACGTGGATCACTGGTAGTGCCTCAGTTTGTCAAACTGAGGCACTACCGGATCACTGGGTACCGTCTCAGAGTGAGTGTCGGCTCCATTCACACCACGGCACGATTCGTACGCTTGCCGGGAAGTGTTAGAGTCCCACGATGGCCTCCGATGCTGAGCGTGTGATCAGTCTGTATGAGCGGCACGCCGGCGACTGGGCCAAAGAAAGGGGGAGCGGCCTCTTCGAGAAGCTTTGGCTTGACCGCTTCTTAGCACTCCTACAGCCCGGAGCCTCCATTCTCGATGTGGGATGCGGTTCTGCGGAGCCCATCACCCGCTACTTCATCGAGAAGGGCTACGAGGTGACTGGCGCGGATTCCTCAACGTCCCTCATCTCCATCTGCAAGGGCCGATTTCCTGATCTAGATTGGTTCGTCACAGACATGCGAAAGCTATCTCTGAACCGGCGTTTTGACGGCATTCTGGCATGGGACAGCTTCTTCCATCTATGCCCGGAAGACCAGCGCATGATGTTTCCCATCTTCAGACAGCATGCCGCGCCGAAGGGCGCACTGATGTTCACGAGCGGACCTTCCCACGGAGAAGCGATCGGCGCCTATAAAGGCGAGCCACTCTACCATGGGAGCCTGGACGGAGCGGAGTACAGCTCGCTGCTCAAGCAAAATGGCTTCGAGGTCGTAACGCACGTCGTCGAAGATCCGACCTGCGGATATCATACGATCTGGCTCGCTCAGAGCAGATAGTCTGGTGGCTGCTCAGAACTGATTTCATAGTGAGAGAGCGCCGAGGTGCCGACGCTACGTTTGTCGCCCGTACCACGACAGGAACATGCGAAACGCCGCGCCCCGATGGCTGTAGCGCGTTTTTTCGGTCGTACTCAGTTCAGCGAAAGTTCTGCCGATCTGCGGGAAGTGGAAAAGGGGATCGTAGCCGAAACCATTGTTTCCACGCGGCGCGTCCAGAATTGTGCCTTCGGCTGTGCCGCGGAAGACCTGCAATGTCTGGCCGTCGCGAGCGGCAGCGAGCACGCAGACAAACCGGGCGGCGCGTTTTTCCGGTGGGATGTTTCGCAGTTCGCGCAGTACGCGAGCACAGTTGGCCTCATCCTCGGAATTGGTTGTAGCTGCATGCGGTTCTTCGGCGGCATAGCGCGCAGAGTGTACGCCGGGTGCTCCACCGAGCGCGTCGATTTCCAGGCCCGAGTCGTCAGCGAGCACCAATTCTCCCGGCGCAGCCAGGCTGTAGGCTTCGGCTTTCTTGCGAGCGTTGGCCTCAAAGGTGGCGCCGTCTTCGATGACCGGGGGCAGGGAAGAGAAGCCTGGCACGCCCGCAATCGTGACGCCGTAGGCCTCGGCCACACCCGCGAATTCGCGCAGTTTTCCGAGGTTGAACGTCGCGATTAGCACCGGACGGGATGTCATGCGGCTGGGCTCGTGGCGTTCTGACGACGAGTTGAGATCCAGACTGCGAGCAGCAGGACCAAGCCAATCATTGAGATGATATCTCCGATCGTGCGATCGAGTGTACGACCGAAGTAAATGCGTACGTCGCTTCGCCCCGCCGCGACGGGGATGAGCATCTGACCGGTCACGTTTGCCGTTTCGGTTCCTACCGAGCGCTCATTCACGGTGACCTGCCACGCCGGGTAGTTAAAAAGCCGCAGAGTCAGACTCGCCGGCTCCGATACCTGGACGACGAAATGCTTTTCGATGGGCCCCCACTGGATCATTTGTGCAGGAACTGCCTTTCCAGAAGCGTCGCTGATACGCGGCAGATTCTTGTTAACCTCATACGGATCAGCGCCGGCGGGGACGTATTCGTCAATGCCCTCGTGGCCGGTTCCATCTGACATGGCGTCGCTCATTTCCTGAATGTCGCTGGCGTTATCCCACCACAGTGCCTGGATGCGATCGCCAACCAGGAGGAGCACGGCGAGCAAAGCAGCCGCGGCCAGCGCCCGGGTGAGCCAGCGCCGGGTAGCCATGGCCAGCAGCAGGCCCAGCGCAGCATTCAGACACAGCAGCCAGCGAAACGGAAGCTGAATGAAGCGGAACTTGGGTAGATACTGCCAAAGCAGATTACTGACAGAAAACATCACCAGGATTGTGACGCCTCCCCAGGTGGAAAGCAGCAACCAGAACGGCTCCTTCTTTAAGCGCGAAGCGCGGGAGCGCCACATCGCCCACGTCATAACCACGATTTCCGCCAAAGCCACATACGACACCAGCAAGTTGAAGCGATTGTGATCCGCGTCCGCAATGGTGGTGAAAAGGAAGTTGTCTTGCGGCCGAACCCCGATCGCGAGCACCTCGCCAATGTTCACCCAATTCTGTTCAAAAATTGTGGGCAACAGGTAGAACGACGCCAGTCCAATCCCAAGTACGACGGCCAGACCGGCCCGTGCGAGCAGCCGCCACGATCGTTCGCGGACGGCCAGCACGACGGCTAAACCCGCCGCGGAATAGTGGATCATCAGGGCCGCCGGAGCATTGGTGAGCCAAGCCGCGGCAAGGATCAGACTTACCCAAAGCACGGGACGGCAGCCGGACTTCCGCAGTCGCAGAAGGGCTGCCAGCAGCAATGGCAAGAGCGCGGCGGCCAACAACTCCGCATACGCGCTACGCCAATAAACGATCACCAGGTGATAGGGATTCACGGCGTAGAAGGCCGCGGCAAACAGCGCGTCCCTCGCGGCCAGCCATTCGCGAGCCAGGCGATACATGGATGCGCCCGCGAGCATCAGCGCAATCCAGCAATACGCGCCGGGCACTAGCTTCCAGGGCAGAATCGCCCCGAGCGCCGCGCCCAGCGTCCAAGAGGCCGGTGGATAGAACAGGAAACGCGCTTCACCGTACCCCCAATGCGCCAGTGCGGCCCATCGCGGATACGCGATGCCTTGCTTCCACTGGCCGAGGACTTCCATCCAGGAGAACATGTGGAACTCGAAATCATGGCCCGATGGAACTCCATGCCAGAAGAACGGTGTGAGAGCGAGAAAGCACACTCCTGCCAGCACGAGTGCATGCGCGATGGAAATCCTGATCGAAGAAGATGGCATGAACCGGGGCGTGCGCGGCTTCCCAAGAAAGACCGAGAAGCTCGTCGGACGCGTCAGCAATTCTAATTGCTGCCGAGAATTCTCGAAAAATTAACCGTAGCGAAATCAAAGGCGGTGGTGGGTTGCGCTACGAATCTGGCCATCGAGGTGGAACAGACCGCCGGGGATTGGGCCGCATCAGAGACGGAATGCGGCCCGGTTCCCGGTTTTTGCTTGCGAATGCGGATTTGCCCTAGAAACTCAAAGGCACCAGGCAGGATTGAACCGGACTACTGCGCTACTTCGGCCGAACCGCGCTGACGATGGAGTTGCGCGAGAAAATCCTGTTCGTCGAGCGAGTCGCCACTGTGCAGGAGTTCAAGAAGAGCGTCATCGAGGTCAGTGCTTACACCGGATCGCTGGTTGAGTTCTTCCGCGCTGGCGCGTAGTGCACGAGGCGAGCTTTCCAATTCGGGGGTCGCTCCGGGGCGGCTGGTCAGGAAGTCGATGAAGTCGCCCACACTCTTGCGTTGCTCCGGGGTGCGCGCGGGAAATTCAATTCCCATGCCGCGACCGGGATGCATGACACGAACTAAACCTTCGGTATGAATTTCCATTCCACCTGCTCGCAAGCACAGATCCACGGCCGAGGATTGCGGGAAGGGAGACTGGGTTTCGACATAGCATCCACCCAGGCTGAGGTCCGTCAGTTTGCAATGGCAAACGGGATCCGGTTCCTCCGGCAGCGCTTCGTGAGAGTGGTTGCTGAGCCACTCGCGGAGTTGCTCACGTACCTTGGGATCCATATCGAGAAAACGCAGTCCGGTTTGGCCGTTGGCGTTGCCCCATGCGACCTCGGCGTCGCCTTCCAGAATGGTTCGGGTTTCAGGAAGCTCAAACGTGAAATGAACCAGTGCGGCGGAGGGCAGAGGTTTGGCGGCCAGTACATCCATGCCCCCGTTGCTGAGGTCGAGAAGAATCCCCTCCAGGAGGTTGCTGTCGTCCGTCCGGATCGTGATGGGGGCCTGGACGGCAACCCGGATCGATTGCCGCCGCTCCCGTTTCAGCAAAGCGGTGGAGGCGCGCAAAGTGCTCTCAGCCTGCTCCGGGCTTATGGGTTTGGTGAGAATGAAGTGGGTGCCAGAGCCCAGAATGCTCCGAATCTGCGAAGGATCGTGCACCAAGGCGACGGTGACCGGCGCATTGCGCTCGGGACCGGGCTGGCGGCAAGCTTCCAGCAGCGCAGACGCAGTTTCAGGATCGTCGAAGTCCACAATGACCTGGTCGAAACGTTCCTCCGCCAGGCGGGCTTGTGCGACATCCGCCGCGCTCGACCGATCGACGGCGACGCCGAATTGCGCCAACGCCTGGATCAGTGTCTCCGCAGCCTGATCATCCTTGGAAACCAGCAGTGCCTGCAAGATCATTCGAACTGAGCCTCCCGCCCTGTTGCCGCACTCTTACGGCCAGCGCGGCGTGGTGCGCGTCGGCTTGGGAGAGGGAGCCGTGGGCTGGGCGCTGGCCTTGGCGGCCATCGCATTGGAGTTTTCTTCCTCGACGTCCGCTAAAACCACGGCGTCGTCTTCGGCATCGACTTCGGCGAGCAGTGGCGCAACTTCCCGCAACTTCTCAGCGGCTTGCTGCAGCATCTCGATCTGCTTGCCCAGTTGTGCATACTGTGCCTGCTTGCGGCGCAGAACTTCATGAATGTCCTTCATACTACCCCCTGCGCCTGAATGTAGGTTTGGCGAAGAGTAACGTCAACGGTAATCCCCCGGAGCGCCATTACGCCGGTAACGCACCTGGGAGGGCGTCGAGAAGGCCGCAACCAACGTGTTTGCCGAGAGACTGGCCCATCAATTGAGATGGGAACAGAATTGGAACGCGTGTGGGCGGTATCGGCTCTGGTTGGGGAGACTCAGTCTTGGTGCCAAAAGATCAAACGCCCCGCCTTCCGGCGGGGCCATGAGTAGAGTGTCGTCTTAGCGAAACCGGGCGAGACTTGTTTACATCGTCAGAAACTTGCGACGGAACATGCCGGCAATTCCGACCAGGCCCGTCCCAAGCAATCCGAAGGTTCCCGGCTCAGGCGCCAAGAACGTGTTGCCCACACGAATGTGGCCGACGCCCAGAGCGAGCTGGCCACTCGTGGACACAACAGTCTGAGTAGTCGTCCCACCCACAATCCGTCCAGTGTAGAGCATGCCAGAAATCGTGCCCGAGATGGTGTAGGTGTAAGTGCCCCCAACGTGGCTCACAAGGGTCCACAAGATCGGACTAGTAAAACTGCCGCTGAAGATCGCCCCATGGGGCACACCCATGGTTCCGTTGCCCATCACGGTGAAACTGGAACCGACGAAATCAAACGTTGAAGGACCAGCCAGCAGGTCGCCGCAGTTCGTCAGACACGCTCCGGTCGAAAAGCTGACCGAACCGAGCGCATGTCCTGGAGTGCTTGCAATACCATTAAAGGTTTTTAGTTGGGACTGCGAGGAGCTGATTCCCGCAGCAGAAATTGAAATATTACCAAACTTATTGGTGAGATCAATCCCGTCTGCCCAAGCGGCCATGGGCAGAGCCAACGCCAAAAGAGCTAGAACTAACACTCGTCTCATTCTTAAGTCCCTCCCAGAACTCTGTTGTTTTACTGTCGTTTCCCACCAAGGCGGTCCAAGAGTAAACTCCGCCTCGGTCCTCTAGTGCACTTGCAATTCCAGAACGCCCGCTTCGACAATGGTCATTATTATCAACCACTTACAGTTCTGATCAGAATTGGACCGGCGGCCGTAGCTGCAATCTTATGCACAGTAACAATCAATTGGCATTCCACTCGCCTCAGCCAAGCAATTCCCGGATGAAGGAGCGTCTTCCCAAAACGAATAAGGCAACAGCTCGGAAAGGTGGGGGCTCGCACCCTGCATTCCTCAAGGTGCCCGCTTCCAGAACCTGGGACGAATGGGCAGTACCCAATCGTTGGTGACTGATGTTACCAAGAATTCCCATTTTGGCAAGTGGCTCTTTCGTGCCATGTCATTCCCTCGAAAGTGGGATTCCCCAGCCAGCCAGTCTTTTGTACCTTGGCTTTGAGCAGTTCTGGGGGAGGGCTGTTCGGGCGTCCCGTGATTCTAACGAATCCGGGGCGCTTCTTATTTGGGCCCGTTTTTGAGGGCACGCCTACTTCCCGAGGATGGTGACATCTTCAGCTTTTCCGGAAGACAGGCTACGGTAAGCAGTGTCGAGGATGATCTGATTCTGCCAGCCTTCCTCTCCTGGGACTGGGAACGGCCGTGATTGTTCGATCGCGCTCGCGAAGGCATCGACCTGGCGCGCGTAGGCCAGGTGATTCGATGCAGCCTCTGTAGCCACCAACTTCCCCTCGCGCCACAACTCCAGCGACACGGGCGGGTCCACCCTGAGGCCGTCATCGGCGCGCAACGTTCCTCCATCTCCCACGAACTCCAGAGGAGTGCGATATTGCGCACGGGTTGAGACCAGCACGGCGGCGAGCGTGCCGCGCTGGAACTCCAAGGTGAGGATCGCCGCCGCCTCCACTCCTCCGGAGCCTTGGTCCCGGTGCCCATGAGCAGAGATGCGCCGGGGTTCGTCCTGCAAGATGTAGCGCAGTGCATCGATGCAATGCACGCCCACATCGGCGATTGGACCTCCAGCAGCCATGGTGGGGTCGTACAGCCAGGTCCGCCCATGGCCAGTTCCAAGATACGAGAACTCCGCCCGCGCGAACACAGGATGCCCAATGTCTCCGGCGGCGATCCGCTCTCGCAGACGTGCCGTGCTTTCTTCAAAGCGAAAGATCTGGGCAACTCCCAGCAGAACGCCAGCCGCTCGCGCTGCCTCAACCATCTGCCGGCACTCCTCGGCATTCATCGCCATCGGCTTTTCGCAGAGTACCGGCTTGCCGGCGCGAACCGCGGCCAAAGCGTCGGCACAATGGCACACATCCGGGGTCGTCACCAGCACCGCGTCCACTTCGGGACAGCGGCACAGTTCCTCAGTCGAACCGAATACGAGTGGAATGGAGTACTGCTCGGCAGCCTCGCGTGCTTTCTTCGGATCCCGGCGAGACAGTGCCACCACCTTGCAGTTCTGAGCCAGTTTGAACCCCGGCATTAGGCGCCGCACGGCGTGCAATCCAAAACCTGCAATACCGAAACGAATCATAGTCTTATCTTTGTTCCATCAACCATTACGTATAGGGATAGAAAATGAAGAACAGCAGCGACAGGACAGTCAAAGCCCAAAGTGCGGGCCGGATTTCCTTGGCACGCCCCGCAACAACCTTGCAAAAAGGATAAAGGACAAAACCCGCTGTCATGCCGATGCCCACGTTATAAGTGAACGTCATCAGGACGATCACCCCGAACGCTGGCACCAACTCCGTCAGATCGTCGAAGTGGATCCGAGTAATCGGCGCGAGCATCAACAGCCCAACGAAGATCAACGCGGGCCCATACGCTTGCGGAGGAATCGCCGAGATAAACGGTGCAAAGAACAGGGCGACCACAAAACACAAAGCTGTGATCACCGCAGTCAGCCCGGATCGGCCTCCGGCTTCGACTCCGGTGGCTGATTCAATATAGGCCCCCGAGGTGGTGGTACCGATCAGGGCGGCGAAGGTGGTGGCTAGGGCGTCGGCCATCATTGGGCGTTCGATCTGGGGGAGATTGCCCTCCTTATCGAGAAACCCGGCGCGCGCTGACACGCCGATCAGGGTGCCCATCGTGTCGACAAAGGCAATCACAAAGATGGTCAGGACCACCGGGAAGAATCCCCAGGTGAACAGGCTATGCAAATCGAACTTGAAGAACACCGGGGCAAGACTTGGCGGTCGGCCGATCCATGCGGAGGGCGCCGGAGCAACGCGCGTCACGAAGGCCACAATGGCAGTGCCCAGCACGCCGGTGAGAATGGCGGCCGGGAACCGTCGAATGGTGAGTACGGTCATCAGCAGAAAGCCGAAGATCGATAGCAGGACAGAGGCTGAGGTGAGATGACCGGGCCGGACGGGCGCCCCCGGAGCGCCCAGGGCGACAATGCCGGTCTGGTTGAGGCCGACGAACGCCAGAAAAAGGCCGATGCCGGCCGCATAGCTGTAGCGCAGCGCGGGAGGAATCGCGTCGACCATCCACCGCCGCAGCCGAAAAATGGTGAGCAGGATAAAGAGGATTCCGGCCAGCAGAACAGCCCCGAGCGCACTCTGCCACGAGTAGCCGAGCACGCGCACAACCGTGTAGGCAATGAACGCATTCTCACCCATGTAGGGGCCAATGGCGAACGGACGCTTGGCATACAAGCCCATCAAGAGCGTTCCGAAAATCGCCGTCAGAATCGTGGCCGTCACGGACGCGTCGGTCGGCATGCCAGCGTTCGCCAGGATCGCCGGATTGACGGCCACAATGTAGGCCATCGTGAAGAACGTGGTCAGACCGGCCAATACTTCCTGCCGGACCGTGGTCTGGTGGTGAGAGAGTCCAAAGAACTGATCGAGCCAGTGGTTCAAGTCGTCCTCGGGTGGAAACCAAGGATTGTACCTTCGCCGAGCGCGAAGCACGAATCAGATGGCTTCCTCTGTGGTCCTCGGTGACCTCGGTGGTTCAGGCTTTTGACGTTTTGGTGAAGGGCAGGAAGAGCTTGAACCACAGAGGGCTCAGAGGACTACAGAGGGAGAACCGCGACTTTGAAGGCGTTTCCTATGTTCAGCTCTTACGCAACTCGCGCAGCATGGCAGGATCGATATTCCCGCCACTGATGACCGCGATATGGATCTTCGCAAGTGGCAGTTCGCGGGCGTGAAACAGAAACGCGGCTGTAGCGACAGCACCGCTCGGCTCGGCCACGGTCCTGGAGTTCCCGCTGAGGGCGTGCATTGCCTGCCGAATTTCGTCTTCGTTTACGGTGACGATGTCATCCACGTAGGCGCGGATGTGCTCGAAGTTGATCGCCCCGATGCTCTGCGTGCGCAGGCCATCGGCGAGCGTTTGCGTGACCTGCTCGGCAGGGATGGAAACGATGTGTCCGGCGCGCAGGCTGGCTTGGGCATCGCCAGCCACCTCGGGCTCAACGCCAATCACCTTCACCTTAGGATTGCTGAGCTTGATGGCCGCTGACACTCCGCTGATCAGCCCGCCGCCACCCACCGGAACGAGGACGGTCTCAACTGTTGGCAGGTCCTCCAGGATTTCCAGACCCACCGTCCCTTGCCCCGCGATGATCTTCTCATCGTTGTAGGGAGGCACAATGACATAGCCATGTTCAGCCGCCAGTTCCTCGGCGCGTAAACGCCGTTCTTCGCTGCTGGGACCGACCGTGACGACCTCGGCTCCGAGGGCCGCCGTAGCCTCCAGTTTGTTCTTGGGAGCATTGCCCGGCATCACGATGATCGCCTTCACCCCCAGCGCTCGCGCCGCATAGGCCACGCCTTGCGCGTGATTCCCGCTGGAGTAGGAGATAACGCCGCGGCCGCGCTCCTCTGCACTCAACGAAGCAACCTTGTTGTACGCCCCGCGCAGCTTGAAAGCCCCGATGGGCTGCAGGTTCTCGAGCTTCAAGTAGAGCCTGCGGGAATCAGCGGCGCCGGTCCATTCCAGCAGAGGTGTGCGGACGGAGATGCCGTGGAGGCGAGCTTGGGCGGCGCGAATGTCGTGGAGGGTAACCATCATCCTTACATTTCAGCGTGCCCGGTCCAGGCGTTTTTTGCAAGGCGTCGCTTGTTTCCGGTCTTGCCTCATTGTAACCTATAAGTTACAATAACAAAACAATGGAAATTCGCCGCTATCTGACCGCCTCTGGCAGAGATTGTTTCGGCGAGTGGCTGTCAGGACTGAGAGACGCCCGGACCATGGCCAAGGTTGTGGCCCGGATCGATCGCCTCGCCGCCGGGAATTTCGGCGACTGCAAGGCACTGCGCGGCGGTTTATTTGAGTTGCGGATTGACTGGGGACCTGGTTATCGGGTTTATTACGCGCTAGTAGGCAACGCCTGTGTTTTGTTGCTTTGCGGCGGCGACAAACGCAAGCAGTCATCCGACATCAAGCGCGCGCTCGAGTACCTCAATGACTATAGGGAGAGAACACCGTGAAACGCAAAGCGAGCATCTCGCACCATGAAGCTATCGTTCGCGAACTGCGCGACAATCCGGAGTTTGCTGCTGAGTATCTCCGGGCCGCGTTGGAGGATGCCGACGAACCCAGCGTGCTTCTGATCGCCCTGCGGCGCATCGCCGAGGCGCGAGGCGGCATTGCGAAGGTGGCCAAAGCCGCTGGCATTGAGCGCGAGAGCCTGTACCGTGCACTATCGGCTCGCGGAAACCCGCGGCTTTCCACACTGGTTGCCGTGACCAAGGCGGTGGGCTTGAAGCTTACGGTGGAGCCTGCGCAGTAGGGAACGCCGCTTTCCCCTTTTTCCACAAGCGAAATGGTAACTCATTACCGTCGGAAAGGCCCCACCTCTCGAAAAACGCGAAATGCAGGCACTCGACAGTGAGAACGAACCGATAATGATCAGTGGTCAGTAAGCACGCCACGTCTGCGTTTCGTTCCACCCGGTGGAATGGCTATTCCGTGTTGAGACATAAGAATGGTTCCGTACGCGATGGGCACTATAACGGCTAACCCCGAGTTGTACGCCAGCGGGAAGTCTTCCCACTGACCGTTCGCTGGGTTTTTCTCCTTGACCGCCGCTGGCCTGTACGCAGAGCATATTCCGATTACCTGGCCCGTCGAGGCATTGTAGACCGGCCCTCCGCTGTTCCCAGGATTGACACTCATATCTGTTTCGTACAAGTCGAATGTGACACGCACCTGCAACTGGACTGTCGGCGAATTGAAATAGGTCGGCAAGTCGAAATCCTTCGAACCGTGGATTGAGGCGACAATCCCTGCATTGTATCGAACACTGGCTGATCATTGTCGCGAAGGAGAGGATACCCCGAGACAGCGATTGGCTCCCCTTCGCGCGGCTTGCGGGTTGATAGCAGTGCTATTCCAGGCCGCTCAAAGTCGAGTTTCCTTCCGTTTAATGTGTACCCGGAATCGATAGTGCTTCTAAATGGATTCTGTGAAAGCTTCAACAACGCCACGTCGTGAATTGAATCGGATTCGATGACTTCCGCTTCCAAATAGGTGAAGTTCCTTCTCGTGTGTGTCTGGTCGGTCATGTGCATCACCGGAATGCCAACCAGGACGCGATGTGCAGTAAGTGGTTGCGGAGAGTCAGTCCCCTCAACTTCGTCGCTTGTCGGGCATTTCAAGACGTGAGCCGCCGTTAGCGCAAACCCCTCTCGACTCACGAGAAACCCGGTTCCGGCCCAGTGCTTGGGCTTGGCAGCATTGGCGAAGGTGCATTCCATCATTACCCGAATAATCGCAGGTCGCAACTTGTCGATAGTGTCAGGAAGGCTTTCGCCAAGTGCATAGCTCGAAGTCAACGAAGCGAGGAAGATAGCGAAAACCAATCCCGCCTTCCTGCTAGACAATCTGAGGTGAGTTCTCATGGCGTGTTCCTATCCTGTCGACGATTTCTTATACAGGGTGCCTGTCGATATAAGGAGAACGTCAGTTGATAAGAACCTTGCAGGATTTCCGGAGCGAGTTCTCGACAGTCAGATCTCCAGTATCACCGGCATGATCAGCGGACGCCGCTGCGTCTGTTTGGAGATGTAGCGTTTCAAATCGGCACGGATTTTCTCTTTGATCACACCGTAATCTGCCTTCTCTTCGTCGCTCGAAAGTTCGAGCGTCTCCATCACAATTTCCCGTGCCCGCTCAATCAAGCCGTTCTCGCCAGGGTTGAAGCCGCGCGTCACGATTTCCGGTGAGGTTTCCACGCGTCCGGTGATCTTGTTGATTGCGATAATGGGCAGCACAAAACCGTCTTCGCTCAAGTGACGCCGGTCTTTGATGACCAGATCTTCAACCACGTCCGTACGCGAGCCGGAATCAATGCATACGTGTCCCACATTGACGCGATCCGCCTTGCGCGCGCCCCGTTCGTCGATTTCCAGAACGTCTCCACTTTCAATCAGCATCACGTTGCCGACCGAAGTGCGCATGGTGCCTGCCAATTCGGCATGTAGCTTGAGCTGACGATACTCGCCGTGGATGGGGATAAAGTATTTCGGTCGCACCAGGTTGATGATCAGCTTCAATTCTTCCTGGCTGGCGTGTCCCGAAACGTGCACCGGAGGATACGAGCCGTCGTCGTAAATGACGTGCGCCTCGCGGCGAAACAGGTGGTCCACCATGCGGAAGATGGCTTTTTCGTTGCCGGGAATGACGCGTGACGAAAGTACAACTGTGTCGCCCTTCTCGATTTTGGCGTGCTTGTGGTTATCGACCGCCGCGCGTGACATGGCCGACATCGGCTCGCCCTGCGTGCCGCTGATCAGCACGCAAACCTTTTCGGGCGCGAAGTTCTTCATCTCGCCGGGATGGATCAGCAGTCCGTCCGGCACCTGCACGTAGCCGAGATCTTCGGCGATCTCGGCCGAGTTCGTCATGGAGCGGCCGATGAAGCAGACCTTGCGCCCATGCTCCCACGCCATATCGACTGCCAGCTTGATGCGGTGGATGGAGGACGAGAAGCAGGAGATGAACAACCGCCGCTGGGTGTGCGTAAAGATCTCGTGGAACTTGCGGCGGACGGCCATCTCACTCGGCGTGTAGCCCTTGCGCTCGACGTTGGTCGAATCCTGCAATAGCACCAGCACGCCCTCCTTCCCGTATTCGGCAAAGGTGTGCAGATCGAACAGCCGGTTGTCGGTAGGCGTGGGATCAACTTTGAAGTCGCCGGTGTGCAGCACGACTCCGAGCGGCGTGTGAATTGCCAGCGCGACGCAATCCACTAAACTGTGCGTGACCTGAATGGGATGCACCGTGAACGGGCCGATCTTGAAGCGCTCCCCGGGACGAATCTCGCGCAGGTCGGCGTCGTCCAGCAACTGGTGCTCGTCGAGTTTATCTTCGACGTAAGCCAGCGTAAACTCCGTGCCCCAGACCGGCACGTTCAGTTCACCCAGAATCCAGGGCAGAGCTCCAATGTGGTCCTCGTGGCCGTGCGTGAGGACGATGGCGCGCACATGCTTGCGATTTTCAAGAAGATAAGAAATGTCGGGTACGACGATGTCCACGCCGAGCAGTTCAGTTTCGGGGAACATGAGGCCGGCATCGACCACGATGATGTCGTCGCCCCAGCGGAGAGCCATGCAGTTCATGCCGAACTCGCCCATCCCGCCGAGCGGTACGATATGCAGTTTTCCGGATGCCATCGAAGCCTTGATGCTAGCACAGTGAGTCGCGAGTAGTGAGTGGCGAGTCGCGAGTGCAAACCACCGACGACACGCAATGCACTCGCGACTCGCTACTCGCCACTCATTACTCCTTGATACACTGCCATCAGAATGCCCGGCGGCGAAAAGAAGTCGTGGCTGCGACGCCGTGTCGAGGGCGCGATCCTCGGCGGCTTGACCCGCGCTTATGAGACCGTGCGGGTTGATCCCGACCGCTTCCTGATTCAGTTACGCATCGCCTATGGGCTGCCCATCGCCGGTTTTCGGGGCGTGTACACCGTGCCGGTCGAGCTATTGGACGGCGTGGCCATGTCGGTGATTCGTGGGGGCATGAAACTGGCGGCGGCCGAGGGCGCGGGTTTTGGGCTGGGCGGAATTCTTACCATCGTGCCCGACCTCGGAATTCTTTCCGCCATCACCATGCGTACGATCCAGAAGCTCAGCTTGATTTACGGGTTTGAGATGAACACCGACGACGAGATCGCCGAGCTCTGGATCGCCGCCGCCAGCGCCGCGGGCGTGGACATCAGCCGCGAGTTGCTGGAAAAACAAGTGGTCAACCGCTTCGTGCCCAACGTGATTCAACGCATCGCGGCCCGCGCCGGCGCCGAGGTGGTCGAGAAATGGGCTGGACGGCTGATCCCGCTCACCAGCTCCGCTATCGGATGCGTGCTGAACTACTACTTCGTGCGCGCCTGGGGACGGCGGGCGTTGGAGCACTTCCGCAAGAAGCACCTGGAAGCGCGGCAGAGGTTTGCCGAGGAACAAGCACAGCTGCCGGGCGCGTCCGCGACGCGGACGCTCTCCTGAATGCACCGCCGCGATATCGAATTCATCCGGATGCAGCTGGCGCTTCGCGCTCGCGCCCGGAGGTGTTTGTTCAGATCCTGTAGGACGGCGGCCGGATGCCTTTGTCCCGCAGATAGATCTCGGCTTGGCCCCGATGATGCGCCACGTGAACATACATGGCGAGCAGGATCTCACGCCCGAGAAGGCGTCCGTCGGGCGAGTTGTGCGGCTGGTTGAGCTGCTCGTCAGTAAGGTTTGGAATCACCGCGGAACAATAATCGAACGAATCACTGAGAAACTTGACGACCGCGTCCTTGTCGGTGGGTGAAGGCAATGCCGGGGGATCGGAATCCTTCAGCCCAGCGCAGAACTGGTAATTGGTGGTTGCGATGTGCGACATCAATTGGCCAAAGTTCATGGATTCGGGGTGAGGGCGGAAAGCGTACTGATCAGGAGGCATGGCCTCCGCTACCGCGATCGACAGTTGACGGAGAGCGTCAAAGTGCTTGGCATACTCCCCGGCGGCGTTCGCGGGGGCCGCGGCGGGGTTTGTTGTAAGGAGCGAAAGCGGAAGCAGGACAGCCAGAGCAACAACAGCACGAGATAGCATGTGAGCTCCTTGGAGGATGTTTTTCACTGCAGCATGCACGACCGAGGCTTTCTCGAAGTTGGACGATTCCTAGGTCATCTCGTTAGCGGTCGTCAGCTGGATGGTTCGGATGTGGTGGAAATCCCGGGGTAGGCCATTCCCCTGCTTCTATTCGAGCAGATTGTTGATCGCCAAGATCACGCGCTCCGCTCGTTCCAAGGTTTCAACCACCGCCGGCTCATCTCGGTCCAGCAAGCTGGGATGTTGAAACAACCAGTCGGCTGGTGTGAAGGGATCGAACTTCGGGGCAGCCGATGGAAGCGCCCGAAAGTAAGCCGACGCCTTTTTCGCCAAGCGCGTCGTTTTCTGGTCCACGTCGATCAGCCTCTGGCCGGTCGCCGCATGCGCGCCATTCAGATTGAACGCCTGGTTTAACATCCCGGCATACAGCCTCGGGTCGAAAACATCTTCGATGCTGGCCTCTTCTCTTTCCAGAATGGTCGCAAAGGTGAGAAGCCTCTGGCCTTCCATGACCCTATTTTGACGCAGGGATTCAAACTTCTTGCGTTCGGCATTTGAGTAGTCGCTCAGCACGGCGGTGTCCAGCTTCTGGCCGGAAAACAACGCAACAAACGGCTGGATCTTGTCGATTCCACCGGCCGGGCAGATCGTCCAGCGGCGATCAATCCCGGTTCTGCCCCGGCGCAATAGAGCGGACGACCATGCCTGCAAATAAAGAAGGTCGCCCGGCCCCTCGACGAGCAGAGTGTGTTTTCCCACGAACAGGTTCTGTGTAATCTGGTAACCAAGTGCGCCCTGCAGTGGAAACAGGGTGTCGCGGTCCGTTGCCATGGCGTCATTGCGCACCTTGGTGCCCTCGGATACCCACTGGCCGGGTTTTGGCTGAAGGATTCTATCTTCTACAATACGCACCGAGTTCAGGTTGTCGGGCGGAACCATGAATGGAGAATGGGTCGTAAATATGACTTGATGCTCGGGTGCGAGCTTATCCGTAAAGTAGCGCAACAGGTCGGTTTGAGCTTTGCCGTGCAGGGTCAAGCCCGGTTCGTCCAGCAACAGGATCAGATTGTCGCCCTTCTTCCGGACCTGCGCGAACGTCGCCAGGAAAGAAAAAAACCAGATGAAGCCTGCACTTCG
Organism: Terriglobia bacterium; assembly: GCA_020073565.1. GTDB lineage: Bacteria > Acidobacteriota > Terriglobia > Terriglobales > Acidobacteriaceae > Acidiflorens. Next base: position 44,698 of record JAIQEY010000022.1, on the reverse strand, counting down.
TTCGGAAAACGGCATGCTCATTCTGTGCAGGTTGTTCTTCACACGTGCTCTGGCAATGACCCCTTGATTGAACGGTGGCGGGTCATTGGCTTCCGCTTTCGTGACCCGCACCTCAATCTCCAGAAACGGATTCTGTGTCCAATACTCCAGCAACTGAAACGTGATGCGGCTCGATGCTGCTTCACAACGCGCATTTAACCCTTCGTAGGTGGTTGCCGTTAGCACTTCTTCGAGGGACGTCCCGGCGTATTCCAGAAAGTCCACGAAAACACGCTCGCCCCCTTCAATTGGCGGTGGTTGCTCGCCTTGTTTTCGCGAATTGTAGGTGTCGAGCCGAAGCTGTCCGACCATGCGGTCGTAGTGAGAGGAGTAAAGGAAATACGGCAAGCCCTTCTTCAAAATGTCAGTGACCACGCCTCGCACCGACTTAACCGGAAAGGCATTCACGCGGTCGAGCAGGCTTTGCTGTTTTTGGGTTCGCTCCGGGATCGCTTCGAGGGCCGTGACGAGTTCCGGGGAATTGTCGGCGTCGAGGAGCGGCAACCGTTCCTCCTCGTTGAGCCCTTCCAACGCAATCAGATTTTGGATTGCCTTCTTGTAGTCGATAGGGAGGTGCCACTGCGGTTCGGCGTCTTCATATCGGCGATATACCGTGACCGGTTGGTCGATGAGCGCATCCCCGATCTTTTCCGTAATGGAAGCCTTCTCTTCCTGGGAAAGCTCCCACTTCGTGACCACCACCGTGGCGGGCTCTTCCTGATGCCACTTGGAATATTCGGTCAGCCAACGGCGCGGGTAATCGCGCTCCAAGTCATAAAACACCGGTGTCGATGGGTGCGGGTTCAACCCCGCCAGAGCCTGCAAAATGGCGGTCTTGCCGGCTTCGTTTTTCCCCACCAGACACAGCATCTGTGCGACATCAAACTCACCCGAGTCTTCGACGCTGCGAAAATTCGTGACATGTACCTTCGCCAATTTCACGCTGTTTCTCCCCTCTAGATAGTGCCAGGCATCCTACCCCCCACAGCCACCGTCCCCGAACGGAGCCGTCGTTCTGACCAAACCTTTTATTGTAAGGCGTTGGTCGGTGAAATCAAAAACCAGCGTGTGCAATTACAGGAAAGACCCGAGTATCGCCGCCATCGATTCTCGCAGTCGAGTACAGTTCTACCTTAGCCAGTCTTCCAGTTCGATCCCGCGCTCGGTCTTCTCGTCGCGATACTTGACGATCACGGGCGTGTAGAGGGACAGGTTCCAGTCGTCGGATTTGCCTTTGCCCTTGCTCACGGCGCGCGAGCCGGGAACGACGACGGCGTTTTCGGGGACTTCGAGCGGGTGGTCAGGGGTTGCTCGATAGACTTCTCCGCGGACGAGGTCGTAGAGCGGGGTAGAACGGGTCAGGATCGTGCCTGCTCCGAGCACAGCTCGGGTTCGCACCAGCGTGCCTTCGAAGACTCCGCAGTTGCCGCCGACCAGCACGTCGTCTTCGAGGATGACCGGGGCGGCGTTGATGGGTTCGAGCACGCCTCCGATCTGGGCGGCAGCACTGAGGTGGACGCGCTTGCCGATCTGCGCGCACGAGCCGACCAGGGCGTGCGAGTCGACCATGGTGCCCTCGTCCACGTAGGCGCCGACGTTGATGAACATGGGCGGCATGCAGACGACCGACGGAGCGACGTAGGCGCCCTCGCGGATGGTGGAGCCTCCGGGGACGACCCGGACTCGGTCGGCGAGGGTGATGCGACGGGCAGGGAAGGTGTCCTTGTCGATGAAGTTGAGGATGTCGCCATCGGACATCTCTTTCAGTTCGCCGAGACGGAAGCCGAGCAGAATGCCTTGCTTGACCCAGGCGTTCGTGATCCATCGGTTGTTGACGCGCTCGGCGGCGCGGATCTCGCCGCGGGTCAGGCGCGCGCGGAAGTCCGCGAAGTTGCGGCGGGCCGCGGCTGGATCGCCGATGGTGGTCGATGCGTACAAGACTTCGATGGTTGACTTCAATTCTGATGTCGAGTCAGGCATAAGAAGTTGAACAATGGCGGGTCGTGGAGTGGCGAGTGTTGAGATTGCGAACAGCAGGTCCCTCGCTTCGCTCAGGATGACAATTCATGAAGTCTGTCGCTTTAAGCTCGTAGCTCGCGGCTCGTAGCTGCTCTTTTACGCTACGCACTTGCATTCGCTCCGAATCAGCACTCCGGCCATGTGGTGCGACGCTTCTCGGGCTTCGGTGGCGGTGGCGTATGGACCGTGCCAGCGCGAATGATTGGGATCGTGGCCGGCGGGACGTCCTTTGCCGGAACTGCATTGTCCGCAGGCGGCGCGGTGCACCACCGCCTTATGCGGGCCCGCCGCCCAGTTCTCATAGACGTAGAACTCACTGGGGGCTGCTGTGGGCGCTGTATTGACAGGCTTGGACACGAGTCCGGCATCAGTTGCGACTCGCTGTAGCTTGGAGCGCGTGTCGCGGCGCATCGGGAGCAGCGGCAGGCGATAGACTTCTTCGATCTTGCCCATCATAGCGAGCACGGCCTTCACCGGCAGCGGGCTGGATTCGATGAAGTTGGCCTGCATCAGGGGAAAATACTTGCGGTGGATGGTGCGGGCGGTCGTCCAGTCGTTGGCCAGGGCAGCGCGCGTCATCTCGGCCATCTCGCGCGGGATCTCGTTGGAGACCACCGAAATCACGCCCACACCGCCCAACGCAATTACCGGCAAGGTGACGGCATCATCGCCCGAGAGTACCAAGAAGGTCTGCGGGACCATGTTTAAGACCTCGGCGATTTGCGTCATGCTGCCGCTGGCTTCTTTGACTCCGGCGATATTGGGAACCTCGCACAGGCGCGCCAAGGTTGCCGGTTCGAGATTGGCACTCGTCCGGCCAGGGACGTTGTAGACAATGACCGGCTTGTCGACGGCTTCGGCGATGGCGCGGAAATGGCGATACTGACCTTCCTGCGTCGGCTTGTTGTAATAGGGCGACGCGGTAAGGATGGCGTTGACGCCCGGCCTGGCGGCTACCTCCTTTGCCTTCGCGACCGCCTCCTGCGTTGAGTTCGAGGTTGCGCCGGCTACGATGGGAACTCGTCCCGCGGCCACTTCGATGGTTACGTCGATCACGCGCAGCCACTCGTCGTGATTGAGAGTGGGAGTTTCGCCGGTAGTGCCGCAGGGGATCAGGAAATCGATGCCCGATTCCACCTGCCAGCCGACCAGATTGCGCAGCGCGTTTTCGTCGACCGCGCCGTCCTGGGAAAACGGGGTGACAAGAGCGGTGCCACATCCTCGCAGTTGCATTTGTTAAGGATAACTCTTAACGCTACCTCTGTGCATGTGCGAGTCCCGTAGAGACGCGGCTTGCTGCGTCTCCGGAGACGGGGGAAGCCCCGTATCTCCAGGTGGAAATATCAGAGCTCACGCCAGATGTCGCGAAATTCGAAGAAGCCGGTTTTGCCCGCCAGCCACTCGGCCCCTCGGACGGCGCCCTCGGCGAATCCACGGCGGGACTTGGCGTCGTGACAGAGATAGATGCGGTCGTTGGGAGAATCGTAGGTGATCTCGTGCAAGCCCACCACGTCGCCTTCACGGAAGGAAACGATCTCGAGTTCCTGGCCACCCGAGGCACGTGCAATGTTCTGGATCGTGAGTGCGGTTCCCGAGGGCGCATCTTTCTTCTGGACGTGATGGCGTTCGAAGATTTGTCCGGAATAATCGTATTTGGAAGCAGCGGCGGCGGTGGCTACGATTTCGAAAAACAAGTTCACGCCGATGGAGAAATTCGATCCGTAGAGGAAGGCGCTTTTGGCGGAGAGAACCATCTCGCGCAGCCGCGGTACCTGGTCGTACCAACCGGTAGTTCCCACGACCATCTTCTTTCCGGCGCGGATGCAGGCTTCGGCGTTGGCGACGACCGCGGCGGGGGTTGTGAAGTCGATGACAGCGTCTGTGGTGGAGAGAACGTCGGGAGTAAGGCCGGCGGCATTCGCATTTTCCTCCACGTCCATCGTGTGGACATGGTGCCGGCGCTCCTGGGCAACCTCAGCCACCAGAGAGCCTGTCTTGCCACGGCCTAGGATCAGAAGATGCATTGGAAAACGTTCACCACAGAGGCCACAGAGAGCACAGAGGAAACACGAAAATCATACAGCCGTTATCCAATTCTGTTCTCCCTTGGCGATCGCCGCGTCTCGGCGGTGAGATAGTTAGCCCTTCACGCGAAAATCTCCGGGTCCGCCTCGGCGTAGAACTCCTTGTGCAAACGCCGGACGACCTCGGCGGCGTCATCTTCCTCGATCACGAACGTCAGATTAATTTCCGAAGCGCCCTGGGAGATCATGCGAATCTTCACATCTTCCAGAATTCCGAAAACCTTAGCGGCGACCCCTGGAGTATCGCGCAAACTCTCTCCCACCAGGCAGACGATTGCTTTTCGGCCTTCGTATTTTACGTCCGCGAGTTTGGCCAGGTCGGCGGCGAGCGCGGGAATTGCCTCGTTCGTCTCCGCCGTCACCGACACACTCACCTCGGACGTAGAGACCACGTCCACCGCCACGTTGTGGTTATCGAATACCTCGAAGATGGACTTCAAGTAGCCGTGGACCAGCAGCCGGCGCGGCGCCGCCACATCGATGATGGTGATTTTTTTCTTGAGCGCAATGGCTTTGAAAACGTTGGAGCCACGAGGCGCGCGCGCCGTGATCTTGGTCCCTTCGCAGGTGGGATTCTGCGAATTTAGAACATAGACGGGAATGTTCTTCTGAATGGCCGGCAACACCGTCGCGGGATGCAAGACCTTGGCGCCGAAATATGCAAGCTCGGCGGCTTCATCAAAACTGATGACCTTGATGCGGCGGGCGTCGGGACACAGGCGCGGGTCAGTCGTCATCATGCCGTCCACGTCGGTCCAGATCTCGATGCGCTCAGCATCCAGGCCGGCACCGAAGATCGCCGCCGAAAAGTCCGAGCCTCCGCGCCCAATGGTCGTGGTGATACCGGCGCGGTTGGAACCAATGAAACCGCCCATCACGGGAACTTTCCCGGCAGCGAGCAGGGGCTTTACTTTTTTCTGCAGGCGCTCATTGGTCTCGTCGAACTGCGGAACCGCGCGCATGAAGCTATTGTCGGTCAGCAGACACTGCCGCGAATCCACATGGACTCCCGGCAGTCCGCGCGCTGTGAAGGCGGCGGCGACAATCTTGCTCGAGAGCATTTCGCCGAAGGCCGCGACGTTGTCGTAGGTGCGCGGCGTGATTTCGCCGACCGCTCCGATTCCTCGCAGCAATTCGTCCAGATCCTCGAAGTCGGCGCCCAGGTTGCCGTGAAACTCGGTAAATAGGGCCGTGCCGAGCAACTCTCCGGATGTTTCGTAGTGGCGCTCGCGGAGGGCGCGCGCCATCTTTAACGCGGTCTTGCGATCGCCGCCGCCCGCGGCCTTGCCCATGGCGAGCAGGGCATCGGTGACTTTGGCCATGGCGCTGACGACCACCACCGGTCGGTCGGCCAATCGCCCCTGGACGATCTGCGCCACGCGGTCGATCGCCTTCGCGTCCTGCACCGAGGTCCCGCCAAACTTCATGACGATCATGGGCGGCAATCCCTCTGGAGATAAGACGCAAACTTACCACGGAGGCACAGAGACACGGAGGAAAGCATGAAAAAAAGCTGGTGTTCTGAGGGTACGCGGGTAGCTGAGACGTCACGGAATTTCGGCGTGTGCACAGGTCGTCCCACGAGGCGCCGAACAAAACAGATTCGATTCCGTTTTTCTCCGTGTCTCCGTGCCTCCAAGGTAGATATCGCTTTCACCCCAGATACCCCTTCGCTTTGAGAAGCTCGGCATTGAGCAGCGCAGCTCCGGCGGCGCCGCGAATCGTGTTGTGCGACAACACCGTGAACTTCCAGTCGAGTACGGTGCAGCGCCGCAAACGTCCAACGGCAGTTGTCATGCCGGCGCCTAGGTCGCAGTCAAACCTCGGCTGTGGACGATCGTGCGCGGTCAGGTAAGCAACCGGTTGAGACGGCGCGCTCGGTAAGCGGAGTTGCTGCGGTTCGGCCTGGAAATCATTCCAAGCGGCGATGATCTCTTCGGCCGCCGCCTTTTTCTTCAGCTTGATCGCGACCGATTCCGTGTGCCCATCCTCCACCGCGACGCGATTGCATTGTGCACTCATGGCGAAGTGAGCCGGTTCGATATGCGGACCCTTCAGCGTTCCCAGCAGTTTTAGCGTCTCCTCCTCCATCTTTTCTTCTTCTTTTCCGATGTAGGGAATCACGTTGCCGAGAATATCGAGCGACGCCACTCCGGGATATCCGGCACCGCTGACTGCTTGCATGGTGACCGCCATCACGGTCTCAAGATGGAACGCGCGATGCAATGGAGCCAGTGCGAGCACCAGGCCAATCGCAGAGCAGTTGGGGTTGGTGACGACGTAGCCGCCCGACTTGGTGCGCCAGGATTGCTTTTCGATCAGCCGAATGTGGTCGCCGTTGACTTCCGGGATCACAAGAGGAACATCGGTCTGCATGCGCAGGGCGCTCGAGTTGGAAACGACCGCGCAGCCCGCGGCGGCAAATTGTGGCTCCAGTTCGCGCGCGATGCCCGCATCCAAAGCAGCAAAGATGATCTTCGGCGCACCTTCCGGCTTGGCCGGCGAAACTGTCATGTTTGCAATCGGGGCCGGGATGGCAGTCTTCAAGCGCCAGCGGGCGGCTTCGGCATACGGTCGACCTTCCGAACGATCGGACGCGGCCAGCCACGACACTTCAAACCACGGGTGATGTTCGAGCATCTGGATAAATCTCTGCCCAACGATGCCCGTGGCACCGAGAATTCCTACAGAAAGTTTGGTGGACATGCTGAACTGTGATTTTATACCAGCGACTTTTCTCAGGCGAATACCGCGGCGGACCCACCCGCCTTGAATTAACCACGAAGGATACACAGGAGCACGAAGGCAACCTTCAGGGATCACACCTTAGTGTGACTTCGTGTCCTTTGTGGTTCATGAATTTCAGCCCCACGACCCTTGGTGCCTGTTCGATTCTCGAGCGGAAGCGTAGGCTTGGCCTAGGAGTAACCAATGTCAGAACTACGCCAGAATTTTGCGACCAAGGAATGGGTTGTGATTGCCACCGAGCGAGCCCGTCGTCCGGAAGAAATGGCGCGCCACCGCGAACGGAAGCCGCTCGCATCGCTTGTCGCCAACTGCCCTTTCTGTCCGGGAAACGAGAAACTGACTCCACCAGAAGTTCTGCGGGTACCGGCATCGATGGATGTCCCGTGGCATGCACGAGTGGTCCCGAACAAGTTTGCGGCTCTTTCCCGCGACGTGCAGCCGACGCGCACGGTCCACCGTTCGCGCCGGGTGGTCAACGGTTTCGGGGTTCACGATGTGATCATTGAGACGCCCGATCACTCCCAGGTTCTGGCCCTGATGCCCGATTCCTACGTGGCGGAAATCCTCCGCATCTATAAGACTCGCTACGATGAACTGAGTCTCGATCCGCGCATCGCGCACATCACGATCTTCAAGAATCACGGGATTGATGCCGGCACGAGCCTGGAACACCCGCACTCGCAGATGATCGCGACTCCCGTGATCTCGCTACAGGTGCGCGAGCGTTTTCAACACGCTGTGCGGTACTTCGACGACTTTGGCGCGTGCATGTTCTGTCAGATGCTCGAAGAAGAATTACAGGAACAAACCCGCATCGTCATGGTATCCGAGCACTTTGTCGCGCTCGAGTTGTACGCCTCGCCGGCGCCGTTTTCCACCCATATTTATCCTCGGCGGCACATGGCCAGCTTCGGAGATGTGAGCGCGGCGGAGGTCAATGATCTGGCGCGCATGCTGCGCTCGGTGCTCGCCAAGCTCTACCACGGACTGGCGGACCCGGATTTCAACTTTACGATTCGAAGCGCTCCCGCCGAGAACGATGGCGTGAAGTACTTTCACTGGTATCTGAGCGTGATTCCGCGGTTGACGCGAGTGGCGGGATTTGAACTGGGCTCGGGCATGTTCATCAACACGGTGCTGCCGGAAGCAGCGGCCGAGTTTCTGCGCAAAGTTGATGTGGAAGTCGTGAAAGATGCTGCAGCGGCGGCGACGTCATAAAGTCCGGGAGGGACGGCCGAAAATAGCCCGCCAGTTTACTGGCGGGAGTGCGCGACAAGAAGACCCGGAGTGCCGTAGGCACGACTGAGTGGTACGCGTTGTCGTTGGCATTCAGCCGTCCCTAACAGGACTTCGTTCTGGAGCGGCCAGATGCCCCGGCGCTGAAGCGCCGGGCTATTTTCACCCGTCCCTTTCGGACGTCAAACAGTGCCGGATACTACGTTCTTCCGCGTCCCAACTCTGCCGGGAACGAGTACTCGTTGAGCGGTCCGAACTTGCGTTTTTCCGCATAGATGCGCCATCGTCGCCATACGATCCGTAAACTGGCCATCACGGGGATGGAAAGATAGACTCCGAGCACTCCGGCAATTTCGCCTCCGGCAAGAATGCCGAACAGGGCCGCCAGCGGGTGCAGTTGGACACTTCCTCCCATGATCCGCGGCGAGATCACGTAATCCTGCACCAGGCGCCAGAGGATTAAGAAGAGCAGCACGAAGGGCCAATGCGGGTACCCCGCGAGGATCGCGACCGCGATCATCGCCGCTCCGGCGACCAGAGGTCCGACGACCGGAACGAATTCCATGGCGCCGCCGGCCGTGCCCAGCATCAGGGCGTACGGCACGCGAAGAGCTCCCAGCACCGAGCTGTAGGCCAGGAACGACAGGCCGGCAAGGGTCAATTGGGCGCGAATGAACTGGGCGAGCATCTGGTTCATATCGCGCAACACGTCCTGAAGAAACTCCCGCTGGGTGCGCGACTGCACCAGGGAGAGCAGAACCTCGTGAAACGTGGCGCCGTCGCGAAGGAAGAAGATGGCAAGGATGGGAACCAGGAACAGGACCCAAAGCTCTTTGGCCGACTCGGCGGCGCGAACGCCGATGCGCTGGGCCAGTTGCGACAGGTCCTCGCGATGGTTCTTCAGAAAAGTCTGGATAAAGTCCTGGGTGGCGCTGCTAAAGCCGTGCTTGCTGCCGAACTCGATAGCGATCTGGCCGATCTGGCCCGAAATCTGGCCAGTGCTTGCCTTATCCATCAAGCCGGGCAGGGCGGCACCCAGGCGAGTGGCTTGGCGGGCAATTCTAGGGCCGACAAGGAATCCGAATACCGCGAGACCAATAATCAGCAGGAGGTAGATGAGAGCGATGGCGCGCCCGCGACCGCGAACCAGTTTTTCCAGACGCAGTACAGCGGGATTGATCAAGTAGGCAAAGAAGATCGCGAACAGGAACAGAATCAACGTGCGCCGCGCCGCATAGACGAAGCCGAACCCCACGGCAAACAGGAGCGCCGTGATCAGAACGCGCGACGTACGTGAATCGAGGATTGTCAGAAACTGTCCTTGCCGCTCGGGTTTGCCAAGCCCGACCCGGCGCTCAAGCTATCGTAGCGCGTTCCTGGGAGAGCCATCCAAGTTCCGAAAGGGGCTGACCTTCAGCCCGGAGCAATCCTCAGTCGCGGAGCACTTCGGTATTCTCTCCCTCAATGGAAATGCGCATCAACTTGAATTGATCGTGATCGTTCACCCAGAGATACCAGGTTCCGGAGTCGGTCGTCAGCTCAAGCTTGATCAGTTCCTGTTCTGTCCCCTTCAGGGTCACTTTCTCCCGGCCCAGAGCCGCCATGGTGCCCGGCGCCGAAGAATGCTGATGGGGGTTCAAGGTAGAAAACTTTACGCGCTGTTTGATGGGGCACTGTACCTGCCCATTTTCCTGCTTGCAGGCCATGCTCAAGAATCTCCAGGCCAGCACTTCGCGGTGCACAAAAAAATAGTCGTCCAGTATAGCGGTGGAAGGCGGCAGTAGATAAGGTTGCTCCCCCTCTTTTTCCTGCGGCCCAGTTGTCCACCTCTGCGTCAGAAACTGGTCGTTGGGGAGGATGGTCAGTTGCGACTTGCCGGGACTCACCTCCCGCCAATCATAGCGGCGGACTTCGCCCGACGCAGTCAGCCGCATCTCCGAGTTCTGCGTAGCTGCAGGCGCGGCCGAGCCCTCGGTCTTGAACTCCGATTCGATGACGCTCCCGTTCTGGCTTTGGTAGATCGAGAAAGTTTCGGTTCCGACGCGATGACCTCCCATGAACACGCCGAAGGATCCAGAGTCGACCTTCTGACCCTCGTGTTCGTTCTCCTTCTCCTTGGCTGCGGCGAGCCCGGCAGAAACCAGCATGAGTGCCAAACCAAACGCAAATTGCCAGCGATACAACTTCACTGCGATTCTCCTGATCTAGGATTGGGGGAACGAGACGCGGCTGGGTCTTGTCGGCCGCCTTTTCCGTGTGTCTGGAGCTGCAACCCTTCTTCAATTTCAGCGCAAATGGAGGCCACATCTCGGCCGGCGGTTTCCACGGTGATGGTGGCCTGCCGATAGCAGGGAAGCCGCTCCTCATGCAACTGGGCGAACTGGTCGCGATCTTTCCGTAAAGGGCGTTCGACTCCGTCGGTCAGACTCCGCCGCCACAGTTCTTCCACCGGCGCATTCAGGAATACTGAGGGCCAGTTTCGAAGCAAGGCACGGATTCTTTCCTGCGCGAAGGCCCCACCTCCGAGTGCGACCACGCTGTTGCGCTCGAGAGATTGCGTCAGATGCTGGAGGACATTGCTTTCAGCCAGCCGGAACCCGGTCTCACCATGGTCCCGAAAAATCTCCGGGACGCTTTTCCCCTCGCGCGCCTCAATGCGGGCATCGAGGTCGACGAAATCCCAGCCCAGGCGCCGGGCCAGTTCCGGACCCACCGTACTCTTTCCCGAAGCCATGAATCCCACCAGAAACACCGCCCGCGCTCCCATGACGCACCATGACACAAGAAGGCCAGGCATTCAACCTGCCTGCCGTGTCGTTCTCTTTCTTCTGCGCTCGATTGTCAGCGTTGCTTGAGGCGGATTTTACCACTGAACGACCGCATCACTACCCCCGACGCGGCTTTGCCGGCCGTACCAATAAAGGCACGGGTCGCATCCAGGGAAATACGGGAGTGCTGCTTTGGTTGAAGAGGGAAATCGTTCTGCACCTGCCCCTGCAGCGACTGGGCGTTGAATTCGGCGGAAGCGCTCGACGGAACCAGGGCTTCGATGTCGCCGGTATGGGTGCTGAACTTGTAGTCGCCGCCCAATCCGAAGTCCCCGCTATAGAAAATTCTGCCACTCGTCGATTCTACCTTGACGAGTTGCGCGGTCACGGAATTGAGGCGGATATCTCCGCTGATGGATGTGATTTCGACGTGAAAGTTGTGCACGTTGTTGAGCGTGATCGGTCCGCTCATGGTCTGAACCACCAGGTGGCCGCGACTCACGTTCCGTGCCTCCACCTGCGCATTCGCGCCCTCCAGAGTCACGTCTCCCAGCAAACCGTCGGCGGTGATGGGCCCCGTCGATGAACGCATGTGCACGGTGGCGTCCGGAGGAACCGCGACTTCGTAATCCACGCGTCCACTTTGCTGATCTGCGCCCGGACGCACCCGCGATCCCACTTCAACACGGTTGCCGTTCTGCTGGCTCTCCACGTTTACCTTGTCGCCTTTTGTGATGGCGGTGATCAGGACCTGATTCGCACTGCCCGGCTTGACTGAGATTGCCCCATACTGGGCGTCCACGGAAACATTGGCTTGCGGGCCAACATTGAAGCGGTATTCTTTACGGCTTTCAGCGATCGCAACCGACGCCAAACACGTTGCTAGAACTATCCCTGCTACTGTCGTGCGCTGCATGCTGTCCATGACTGCCCCTAAGCTAACCGGATTCTACCCGATTCACCCATGATTATTGAACATGATCTAATGCCATCTGATACAACATCGCCTTCTGTTGGTACGCCTCCATCAGGTGCTGACGCGCATCCTCATCGTCCGGATTCTGATCCAGGTAAGCCTGTACTTCCCGGATGTAGTTGTTCACCGACCGCAACTGGCTTTCGTAGGTGGCCCGCATTCCCGGGGCGCGCTGGGAAACCTCGCTCAGGAACTGCTGATCTTCCGGACTTGGGCCCTCGGAAACGTCAGTGCGATTCTTGGCCGTCTGCTGCGGGGAGACTCTCACAGCCGGTCCCTGAGCCACAACCGCCGGCGTCTGACTGGCAGGAGCCGCCGGAGTGGTAACCGCCGGAGCCTGCTGGTAAACCACTTGCGGCGTCGGCCTATGGCTGACGACATACGCCGCGCCTGCCAACAGCGCTGCTGCCATTGGCACCAGCCACCAGGCTCTCCAGCCCCGCCGGGCCGTAGTTGCAGGAGCCGGAGCGGCCGCCTCCGGCTCCCGAATTAACCCTTCTGTCCGCAACTCGGCAGCAATTCGGACCCATACTCGCGGCGCGGGCTCGTCGGAGGCCGACAATTGCCGCGCTTCACTGGAGATGAGCTTCAGGTCCGAGACTAGCTCCGAGCAAGCTGGACAGGACTTGAGATGAGCTTCAAACTCACCATCCTGCCCGTGCTCCCCAAGTTCAGGCAGGACCCGCTGAATATCCGCACACTTCATAACGACCTCTCTCCCCGATACCGCAATCGCACTTACGTGCTCCCGGCCTTTTCGGCTCTCATAAACTTAAGATAATCCCGCAGCTTCAATCGTGCCTTATGAAGCTGCGACTTGCTGTTGCCGATCGAGCACCCCACCAATTCGGCAATTTCGTTGTGCTCGAACCCTTCGACATCGTGCAATACAAAAACCGTTTTGTAGCCCGGCGGCAGACGGTCAATGGCCCGCTGCAATTGCAGTCGGTCGATCGAACCGGTCAGCTTCACGTCCTGGGCTCCGAATTCCTTCCTCGGCGTTTCTTCCTCGGTCTCCAGCGTTTCTTCCAGTGAGACCAGCGGCAGGCCTTTCTTGCGCAGGTGCATCAGGACGACGTTGACAGTCATCCGGTGCAGCCACGTGGAGAATGCCGATTCGCCGCGAAACGTACTGATCTTGCGGAAGAGCTGAAGAAAAGCTTCCTGCGCCAGGTCTTCCGCTTGCGCCGGATTGGACAACATGCGCAAACATAGCGAGTACACGCGGCGTTTGTGCAGGTGATACAGGATCTCGAAAGCTGCTTCGTCTCCCTGCTTCGCCCGCTCAATCGCCTCAGCTTCTGGGATACTTCCTTGTTTCGGGTCGGTCAAGTCACCTTTTCCGGCCGCTACTGGGTCAGATGCGGCTTCAAACTCTTTTCGTTGTATAAATTTGCGAAGAGAGCAGTACGACCACTCTTCACCTCACAGCAAGCCGTCAGAATACCAAAAACGGTAGCCACGGGAGGCTCTGCGTCTCCAAAATTCTGGAGCCGGACATTGCGGAAGATCACTTTCGTAACCGCTACCATCTCCCTGTGTTCCCTCTGTGTCCTATGTGGTCAGGACTTGAGGCCTGTCACGCCTTTCCGATCACAATAGTCTCCAACCCGTGCCCGTGGGGACCAGTTTCCTGGATCCGCAGCAGGATCGCGAAGGTCATGCCGACAAATCCCAGAATGGAGAAGATCCACATCCCCAAAGCGTATCCCCCAGGATTCTCCAAACCGGCGTGCGCGTAGTCGTTGGCGTTACCGATGAGCAGGTTCAGGAGAAAGAAGCCGATCTGCTGGATTAGCGTCATCAGGGCGTAGGCGGTGCCGAGCCGCGATTGGTCAACAATATATGCGACTGAGGGCCACATGACCGCCGGGATCAACGAGAACACAATTCCCATCATTGACATCGTGACCAGCAGCACCAGGGGCAACGTAACATGTTCCAGCGTCAGATGCCCGGCGCTAAGCCATGGGACGGCAAAGGTTACAGTCTTTGCTGCTGAAAGGTACGCCATCATCAAATACACGGGCATGAGCAGCGCTGAACCAAGCATCATGAAGAGCGCTCGTTTGCCAATTTTATCCACCATTAAACCAAACAAAGGGGTGGCGACCATGGCGGTCATCGGCAGCAAGCTGTTGCAAAAGCCTGCCTGCTTGATCGCCTCCGACGCGGCCAGGCCGCTGTGCGCGGCCAGAATCTTGTTGGTGAAGAAGTCGATAGCGAAGGTCCGGAACGGAAAGATGGCCGAATAGAACGTGAAGCACAGGCCGACGACAAACCAGTAGGAGCGGTTGAAGCGGAAAATCTGCCCGAACTCCAACTTGTCGATGGTGCCGGCCTGCCCGAGTTCGTACCGCCCCTCCGCCCGGCTTTCAAGAGACCAGTAGATACCCGAGCAGACCACAGCCAGCACCCCAGCGCCCACGGCGAGCAATAACGGTCCTTGCCAACTCGGTTCACCAGCCGGACCGTTGGGATAGAACGTTCGGTTGGCCCAGGTCGGCGAGTTATCGGCGGCTACCGAAGCGAGGCGGGCGATCGTGAGGTTGATGCCGAAAGCGAAGCTGAGTTCCTTCCCCTTGAACCACTTCGCCAGCGCGGTAGTGACGGCAACGATCATCGATTCCGCGCCGAGCCCAAGGATGGTTCGTCCGGCGATCATCACCGAGACTTGCCCGCGTGCGGCCGTCAGCGCGGCGCCCAGCAGACAAAGGACAGCAAAGAAGGTAATCGCCTTCTTCGTTCCGATGCGGTCGATGATGATTCCGCCGATCAGAAGGGTTGCCACGGCCGCCACGCTGTAGGACGAGTTCAGCCAGCCAAAAGCCGTGGCCGAGTAGCCCAGTTTGTCGATGAAGATGCGCTCCAGCGGATTGATGCTGTCGTAGATGTAGTAATTCCCACCCATCGCCACACTGATGAAGATCAATACAGCCCAGCGGTAAAGGCGGGAGGGCTCAGGGCGAGCAGTCTCAGGCATGAAGACAATCATCCTCGGCGCAGCGGCGCGAACGTTTCATTTTTCAAGAAGGGCAACCGCAAGAAGATAGCAGATTGGGCTCGACGATGGTCGGATTTGATAGGGAGGGAGATAAGTTGCCTAAGAAAGACAAAGGCTCTCGATCGCACCAAGCAGCCGCGATGGAGAGCCTTAAACTGAGAGCCGAAAGCCGACTCCTACATCTTTTCCGTTTTGCCGCCGTGCTTCACAGTCCCGTTGGTCTGGTTCTGGCGCTCCACGTCGTCGTTGGTGTAGACGTGCGCAGCTTTCTTGAAACCCTTGGCCGCGCCGGATGCAGCCGCCGCACTAGCCGTGTGATCCGAGCCCGAGAAGTAGAGCCATCCACCGCGGTTTTCTTCGCCTGCACCGTGAACTTCGTGCATCGGGCGCGCTTCGTGGCCGATCGGTTCCCGCAACAGGTGAATTCGGGACGTCATCAGAGGAGCGTCTCCGCCCTGGTACCACACCGCTTCGGTGTACTCCGAACTCGTCGATCCCTGAATCTGGGAGAGCGTTGAATTGGTGGCACCGGCAATCAATCCCGTGGTTGCGTTGGTTGCTCCCACTGGGTTCGGCGAAACCGTCTGCAGGGACACCATCGGTGTCGTAATAAGCGGGACGTACGGGCCACACCCGTAAAGACAGGGGCTGTAAATCCGAGGGGGTACGGGCTGCTGCCCGAACGCTGCTACTGCAATCAGAACTACCGCACACAAAACCAAATAGGGTCGCATACTGCCTCCACAGGGGCTACCGATCTCAGCCTCTGAGTGCAGTTTCCGTGCCAGTCGTAGATGAGCGCCCGCCTACCAGAATGTTCGGAGATTTCCGGTGACTCACGGCCAAAGTCCGGAGATTCCAAGTCGAGCCCGACGTAGCCTGCTGCAAATTCATGCGCACAACCTGCAAGCTAGTATTCTGCTGATCAGGCTAAACGGGATCGTAGCCCCGGCACCTTGCCGGCTGTCCCGAGGGGACCCCGCCCTCGGCGCGGCGGGCGAGGACCCCAGCCGTGCCGTTCACAAACGAACGTTGGGGCTAGCCGAACGCCCAATTTTCAACTGCCGATGTATCGCGCGTAGAAGCTTCGTGCCACCGACGTGTCGGTCGTGCCTTTGATGATGGCTCGCCCGTCGGGAAATAACGTCATTTCGTAAGGTTCCCGCCAGAACTTCAACACGAACTCGTTGTGTCGAACCGTGCCTAGAGGCTGAAGACGGGCACTCATCTCGGCAAAATCTACGGGCCGTTGCCGCTCATGAATCTGTACCGAGTTCCGGCCGCACAGAGTAATGTGCGGCCGCCCCTCACCGGCCAGGTGGACGAAGGTCCGCTCCCCGCACGCCCGACACCCCGCTCGCGGACGGATCGCCGACACCTCCGCTTGTTCGTTCCTCCAGACATCCCACGAGAGCAGCGTGCGCCGCATCTCGGAGCGCGCACCCACTAGAAATTTCAGAGCCTCGGTCGCCGCCAGCGAGGCCACCAGGTTCACGGCCGAATTTAGAATTCCTGCGGTCTCGCAGGTCTCAGCGGTTCCGCCCGGAGCGTCCGGAAAAATACAGGCCAGACACGCGGTTTCCCCGGGCAGGATATTCATGGTTACGGCATAACTGCCGACCGCTGCCGCATAGATCCACGGGGCAGAATTCTTCACGGCATAGTCGTTGATCAGATATCGAGTTTCGAAATTGTCGGTGCCATCGAGGACTAGATCGACCCAGCCCAGCAGGCTGTCGGCATTCGCCGGCGTCAGGTCGTCGACATGAGGTTCGACGACGATCTGCGAATTAAATCGAGCGATCTGCCGCGCCGCGGCCACCGCCTTAGGCACGGATTCGCGGGCGTCGCTTTCATCGAACAGCGATTGCCGCTGCAGATTGCTGCTCTCGACGTAGTCGCGATCCACGATTCGCAGCGTTCCCACCCCCGCCCGCGCCAGCAGGGAGGCGACCGCCGAGCCGGTCGCTCCGCATCCCACGATCGCCAGGCGGGCCTGCGCCAGCTTTTTCTGGCCTTCCGGCCCAATCTGCTTGAACAGTGTCTGCCGCGAGTAACGATCGTCCAGTCCCAAAGGCATTACCTTTCCGAGGCTTCCAAGCAATTATTATAGGACCGGCCCTCATTCTTCTCTGTGGCGAGCAACACGTGCGGTCTACCGCTCCATCGAACACGATAGGTCTCGCAATACAACGCCCGGCATTCGGGGAGGGATGGTTGCGCATCGCGGGCGTAGTTTTGATTTTCGTCGCGGCTATGTTTGCGCCCCAGGCTGGCTGGGGCATGGGCCAGCCACCATCCGAACCGTCCAAGCAGGACCCTTCGGCCCAGCAGCCTGGCACCGAAGCGCCCTCCAACTTCGGGGCAATCACCCCCTACCTCGGCCTGACGATCGACGAAATCGAATTTCCCGGGGTTGCCGCCGATGAATCCCCTTCGCTGCTGACAACCACCCAACTCAAGGTCGGCGAGCCACTCACCCGCGACGGCTTGCACACCGCCATGCAGGCGCTCTTTACCACCGGCCGCTTTGCCGACATTCAAGCGGAGGCTGAGCGTACTGTAACCGCTGGGGTACGGCTGCGCTTCCTGACGGTCCCGAATTATTTTGTTGGTCAAGTCATCGTGGACGGCGTTTCGGTCAATCCATCGGCGAACCAGCTCGCGACCGCGACGCGCCTCCAACTCGGCGAACTCTACTCTCGTGAAAAGCTCGACCACGCACTGGCCGGCATCGAGCGCGTGCTGGAAGAAAACGGATACCACCAGGCCAAGCTGACCAGCTCCGAGCAGCGCGACGAAACCCAGCACCAGATCAACCTCACCTTTCACGTCCACACGGGTACACGCGCTGTAGTCGGGCGAATCACGCTGAAAGGCGATGCGGGATATTCCATGGAGGAAATCATTAACGGTGCCGGCAATTTCCACGCGGGCGACCCGGTAATCTCGACCCGTCTTACGCGGACGCTGCAGCGCATCCGCGCCCGCTATCAGAAGCAAGCTCGACTACTCGCCCAAGTCTCCCTTGCCAGCCGGGACTACCACCCCGAGCGCAACGCGGTCGACTACGATTTCCAAATCGAGCGCGGCCCGGTCGTGCGGATCGACACCGAGGGTTTCAAGATCAGCCACCTGAGATTGCGCAAGCTGGTGCCGATTTACGAAGAAGGCGCAGTCGACGACGATCTGCTCAACGAGGGCCGCCGTAACATCCAGAACCACCTGCAAACATTGGGCTATTTCGACGCCACGGTGAGCGTGAGTCAACACACCGTCCAGGACGGCAAAGAATTGGAAGTCCTCTACGCGATCAACCCGGGCGACCGGCACAAGTTACGTGCCGTCCAGATGAAAGGTAATCGATACTTCTCTGACGATCTGATCCGAACCCGCATGCAATGCCAGCCCGCCGGCCGTCTCTTCAGTCATGGGCGCTATAGTGATGCGCTGCTGCAAGATGATGTGCGCGCGATTCAGGATCTGTATCGCTCCAACGGTTTCCGGCAGGCCGAGGTGGCCAGCAAACTTACCAGCGGCTATCTGACTGACCCGACGCAGTTGGCCATCGAATTGACCATTAAAGAAGGACCTCAAACGCGCGTGGCCTGGGTCCGAATCGATGGAGGCTACACCCTGCCGTCCGACCCGGTGTTGCCCTTCATCTCGACCGAGGAAGGGCAGGCCTTCAACGAATCGAGTCTGGCCGATGATCGCGACACGATCCTTGAAAAATATTTCAACAACGGCTTTTCCAACGCCACGGTCGACGTTTCCTACGTACCGGTTATTCCGTCTCCGGACGAAGCGCCGCGCGTGGGCGTGACCTTTTCCATCCAGGAAGGCGAGCAGTTCTTCGCCAACCATGTATTTCTGAATGGCCTTCACTACACCCGCGCAGGGGTGGCGCGCAGGGAAATACAGGTCCAAGCAGGCGCGCCCCTCAGCCAGCAGGATATGCTCGAATCTCAGCGCCGCTTGTATAGCCTGGGACTGTTTAACGAGGTGGACACAGCAATTCAAAATCCGGAAGGCACCGAGCCGCGCAAGAACGTGCTAGTTTCCATGCACGAAGCCCAGCGCTACACGTTCGACTACGGAGTGGGTTTCGAATTCCAGACCGGCCAACCCTCCTTCGGCACCAACCAGCCCCTCGGGCAAACCGGCGTCAGCCCCAGAGTCTCGTTTGGCGTCACCCGGATCAATTTCGGGGGCCGCCATCAGACAGTCACCGCGAAGACCAACCTCAGCCGCCTGCAACAGCGCGGTCTCATCAGTTTCGACGCTCCCAAACTCATGAACCGGGATTTGAAGTTCTCCGTGACCGCCTTCTACGACAACACCGTCGACGTGTCCACGTTTACTTCGGAGCGCCTGGAAGGAACGGTGCAGACCGTCCAGGTTCTGAAAAAAAACTTCGACGGAACCCGCGACTTGAGCAGCATCGCGTACCGTTTTTCCTATCGCCGCGTGCAAGCCAGCAACATCGAGGTTTCTGAAAACTTGCTCCCACTCTTTTCGAAACCGACGCGCGTGGGCGAACCTAGCTTTGTCTATCTGCGCAACCGGCGCGACAACGATCTGGAAACCACACACGGCAATTACACAACCGTCGAAGGAGGCGTGGCATCCAGCTATTTTGGGTCCGAGGCTGACTTCAGCCGCCTGCTCATCAAGAATGCGACCTATTACACGTTTGCGCGCAATCACCGCACCGGCCAGGGATTTGTGTTTGCCCGTTCCACCAGCATCGGCGTAGAGAATCCTTTCGGCACGACAGTCGTGCTGGACCCGTCTGAATCGCCATCCGCTGGTCAGACCCTGATTCCTCTCCCTGAGCGATTCTTTAGCGGCGGCGGCAACTCCCACCGCGGTTTCGGGTTAAATCAGGCAGGACCGCGGGACAACATCACCGGATTTCCCGTCGGCGGCAGCGCGCTGTTCCTCAACAGTCTGGAACTGCGCATGCCCAACATTACCTTGCCTTATTTGCTCGAGAACATAGGCTTCACACTGTTTCACGATATGGGCAATGTCTTCGCTCGCCCGCAGGAAATGTTGTCCAGTATTGGACGGTGGCACCAGCCCGATCAGGAAATCTGTTTCAAGCCGGTCCCCCCGGGTCAGTCGAAGTGCAATTACAACTACGTTTCGCACGCTATTGGAGTGGGGGTGCGTTACCAGACTCCCATCGGTCCGCTGCGCTTCGACTTCGGATACAATTTGAATCCGCCGGCGTTTCCCAGCTACACCAACGTCGTGACCAACACGGTGAGTGGGATCACCACGGGAATCTTTGGCGCTCAACGCGCCGGGCACTTTAATTTCTCCTTCAGTGTAGGGCAGTCGTTCTGATGAAACTGCGAATCCATTCCGGTCTCGCTTTCCTGCTCTGCGCAGTATTGACGGTGCCTTGCTTCGGTGGCGCGATCGTGGACCGCGTCGTTGCCAACGTTAACGGCAAAGTAGTCTTGCAGAGTGATTGGGAACAGGAACTGGCTTTTGAAGCCCTGCTCAACGCCCGGCCGGCCGACTCGTTCACGTCCGACGAGCGCAATGCCGCGCTCGATCGCCTGGTCGATCGGGAACTGCTGCGTGAGCAAGTCCGGCCTTCAGAGGCAGCCCCCGCCGACCAGGTCGCCGCCCGCGTAACTGAAGTACGCAAGCTACACCCCACAGCTGCCACCGAGGAGGGTTGGCGAACAGTTTTGCAGCAGCGTGGCTTGACGCAGAGCTCCCTGGAGAAGCGGCTGGGTGAAGAAATTCAGCTGATGAAGATGGTGGAGGCGCGTTTGCGGCCCTCCATCCAGATCGATCAGCATGCCGTGGAGACCTACTATCACGACGAGTTGCTCCCGCAATTGAAGCAAAAGGGTGCGCCGGAAGTGGCCCTGCCCGAAGTCTTCGGCCGCATCAAGGACCTGCTGGCCGAGCAACGCCTCAATCAACTGCTTTCGGGCTGGCTTGCGAGTCTGCGCTCCGCAAGCTATATCCAGACGCTGCCATCCACTGCCGGAGATCAGAACCGTTGAGCGGGCCGACTCCTCCTCGGCGCCGCTTATGGCTGAGATTGTTGCTGCTGTTCTGCATTTTCAGCGCGGCCTGTCTCTCGATCCTCGGCTGGTACGTCACCACGGATTCGTTTCAACAAAAAGTCCGGCGCCGCGTCACCTCCGCCCTTGAAAAGGCCACCGGTGGCCGCGTCGAGCTGGGTCAGCTCCATACCATCCCTTTCCGCTTACGGATCGACGCTCGCAATCTCACCATTCATGGCCGGGAAGGCGCGGATCAGGTTCCCTATCTGCACATCGATCGTCTGCAAGCCGAAGTGAAGATTATCTCGCTGCTGAGCACCTCGATCGGGCTGCATTCTCTGGTGCTCGAACACCCGGTGATGCACGTCCTTGTCTATCCCGATGGTTCCACCAACCAGCCATCCCCGCCCGGCGGCAGATCCTTGTCACAGAAACCCGTCGAGCAGCTGTTCTCGCTGTCCGCTTCACACATGGAAGTGCAGCATGGTGAAATTCAGTGGAATGAAAACAGAATCCCGGTCGACTTTGATGGACGCGATGTTTCGTTCGTACTGAACTATCTCCTCCTGCATCGGCAGTATCAGGCTCGGCTTGCGCTCGGCAGCGTCGCCACACGCTTGCCTCCTTACCCGGAGTTTGTCTGGCGCGCCGATACTTCGCTGCTTTTATCGCACGATCACGCCGAGATCAGTACCCTCACCGTAGCTTCGGGGAGATCCGAAATTCACTTCCAGGGGCGGATCGAGAATTTTCACAATCCTCAAATCAGCGGAAATTATCACGGCCTTCTTGATCTGGGTGAATGGGGACACCTGTTGCCGCAGCTTGAATTTCGTCGCGGCACAGCTCAGTTCGAGGGCAAAGGCTCGTGGAGCTTGCGGGACTTTTCGACCCAGGGAACGCTGCAGGCAAAAGAGGTGGACTGGGCGAACCCTCGGGTTCGAATGCAAAACGGGAGGCTCACGGCTGCCTTTACTATCACGCCGCAGAGACTGCATATCTCTTCCATTCGGGCCAGTCTTCTTGGTGGCGACGCGCAGGGGGACGTGGATGTCGCGAACTGGCAAAGCTCACTCGATCCCGCATCAGCGGCACGAGGCCACGCCACCGGACCGGTTCCAAGTGGAAGCCTGCAACGCGGTTCCGTGCGCCTCCAGTTGATCGGCTTCCCGGTGGCCCCGGCAGTCAGTTTTCTCAGCTCAAAGAAACTGCCCCTTGATCGGTTGAACCTTGCGGGTGCCGCCAGCGGCGAGATCAACATGCTCTGGGTTGGATCCATTCACGACGCGGAGACGCAGATCAAACTGAATGTGGTTCCACCAGCACAGCCGGCTGCCGGACAGCTCGCCGTTCGAGGGCAGATGGATGGCGTCTATCGCGGCTCGCGCGACGAGTTGGAGGTCAACCAGTTGCACCTCGTCACGCCGGCCTCGGAAATCACTGCCAGCGGGAAGCTGTCTGCGAGTTCGTCGTTGAAGCTCACTTTCCTGAGTCATGCCGTCCGCGAGTGGAACCCGCTGCTGCAAGCGGCCTACGGTTCGCCGGACCTGCCCTTCGCGGTTCGTGGGTGGGCAAACTTCAACGGTAGCGTCAGCGGGAGGCTTTCTACTTTCTCCGCCAACGGGAATCTTGAGGCGTATGACTTCGAAACTACCCTTCCCGCGACCGCACAGATCCCGGAGCGCGTCGTGCACTGGGACGCGCTCACCACCTCGGTTCAATATTCCGCATCGAACTTCTCGGCCCGCAATGGCGCTCTGATCCACGGCCGCACGGTTGCGCACTTTGACCTGAGTACGGGTCTCACCGAAGCCACGTTACAGGAGAACTCGCCCTTTACCCTCCACTTGGACATTCTGAATGCGGACGTGGCCGAAATCGCACAGCTCGCCGGATCCAATCGCCCAATCAGCGGCACCTTGAATCTCTCGGGTACCCTGGCCGGCACGCGCGCCGATCCTCACGGTGACGGGCATGTGGAGGTCCAGGATGCCGCTGCGTACGGCCTTCCATTCCCGTCTGTGCACAGCGACCTGAGCCTCGCCCATCATCAACTGCAATTCAATAACCTTGCGGGCACTCTGTACGACGCTCCCGTCTCCGGCAACGCGACCATCAGCACTACCTCCAACGATTTTCGTGTGAACCTGACCGGGCAAAACCTCGACCTCGCCGGCGTCCCAAACCTTCACAGCGACCGAATTACAGTCGATGGCCGCGCCGATTTCGCGGTTCGCGCCTCCGGCACACCGGAGCAGCCTTCCATCGAAGCCCACGTTCATCTACGCGATCTGGCCTTCGATCAGGAACGGGCGGGCGATTTCATCCTGGACGCTACAACCCGCGGCCACCAGCTCGAGATTCAGGCCCATTCCGATTTCGAGCAGGCGGAATTGAAAATCCGGGGCAACGTCGGGCTGGAGCGGGATTTTCCCGCGGACCTGAGCCTAGACTTTCGGCACTTCGACATGGATTCATTTCTCAACATCTACTTGCGGGGAAAAGTCACGGGGCATTCTCCGCTTGCGGGCACTGCTCAGCTGCGCGGTCCGCTGCGCACTCCACGCGATCTGAAAGTTTCGGCTCAAATCCAGACGCTCAATGCGGAACTCGAACACGTCCAGCTTCAGAACGTCGAACCCATCCGATTTGAGATCGCTGACCGGGTCCTCCATCTTGAGAACTTCCATGTCACCGGCAGCGGAACCGATTTTACAGCGCACGGCACGGCGCAACTCTCCGGCTCTCGTGAGCTGGATTTGCACCTCGAAGGCGCTGTCAATATGAGCTTGCTCCATACGGTGGTCCCCAAGGTCTCCGCGCGCGGCAGCCTGGGTGTGAAGCTGGACGCGAACGGCACGGTCGCAGATCCGGTTCTGCAGGGACGCATCGAAGTCAAAGACACGTTCCTGAATCACGATGACTTTCCCAGTGGACTGAGCGACCTCAAAGGAGTCCTGCTCTTCGATCGCAATCGCATTCAGATCGAGAGCCTGACGGGAACAACCGGCGGAGGCAGCGTCACCCTCACCGGTTCGGGATCCTTTCAGAATGGCCTGTTCCTCATGGATTTCGGGGCAACCGCACACGATGTGCGCTTGCGCTATCCGCCTGGCGTGAGCTCCACAGCCAATGCGGATCTCCGGTTGACCGGCAGCAGTGCTTCCGCGCTCCTCAGTGGCAATGTCGTGGTCAACAAGCTTGCCGTAACCCCTGGCTTCGACTTCGGTTCCTATCTCGAAAGGAGCAAGCGGTCGTTCGCGGTAGCGCAGCATGACAGCCTCGAGAGCCGCCTGAAGCTCGACGTGCACGTGACGACCTCGCCCGAACTGCAGATGCAGACGGCCATGGCAAAGCTCTCGGGCAGCGCCGACCTGCGCGTGCGCGGAACCGCGGATCGCCCGGTCATCATGGGACGGGCGGTGGCGGAAGGCGATATCTCGTTTAACGGCACGAAATACCACGTCGATCGCGCTGATATCACCTTCTCGAATCCAGCACGGACCGAGGCGATCATTGACTTGCAGGCGTCCACGCGGGTGCGCGACTACGACATTACCGTGACCCTGAGCGGAGATGTCAGCAAGCCCAACAGTTTGAGGGCCACGTGGCGCTCAGAACCTCCGCTTCCCGAAGCCGATGTTATCGCCCTGTTGGCTTTGGGCCGCACGCGCGAGGAGTCGGCGGCGGCGCAGTCGGGCGGTTCTCTTGGATTGGGTGGAGAAGCTTCCAACCTCCTGATCAACGAAGCTCTCAACTCCGCGGTCAACAGCCGCCTGCAGCGCCTGTTCGGCGCCAGTCGCATCAAGATCGATCCTCAGGGCTTGGCGAGCGCAACCAACGTCGTCCGCGGCCCGCAGGTCACAATCGAGCAGCAGGTGGCCAGCAATGTCACCGTAACTTACAGCACCAACGTCTCGGTTGCGTCCCAGCAGATCATTCAGGTCGAGTACAACGTGACGCGCAATATCTCGGTCGTTGCACTCCGCGATCAGAACGGTGTGGTCAGTTTCGACATCAAGGTCCGCCAGCGAAAGCGCTGATCGGCCGCCCGTTCGGGCCGCGGCACATTTCCGCGCTTGACAGAACTCTCCAAACCAGCAACTCTAATTGTTTTTCACTTCGTCGGTATTCAGGCGGGAGATAGGGCGGAACTTTGCGAGTCCGGGTCTTTTACCACGACAAATGTTTTGACGGCGCATCCTCGGCCGCCCTGTTTGCCCGCTTCTATCGTGAGCGCGTGCGCAGCGATGTGGAGTTTACGTTCAGTGGCTTGTTGCATCGCGCCGGCGCGTTGTTCGACGAGAAGCAGTTTGACGGCGACGAAAACGCCATTGTCGACTTTAAATACTCGCCCTCTCCCAAGATCACCTGGTGGTTCGATCACCACGAGAGTGCCTTTCTTTCTCCCGCCGACGCTGCCCATTTCGAGCAGGAGCAAAGCAACCGCAAGTTCTACGACCCGGCGTTCAAGTCCTGTACCAGCTTTATCGCGACGATCGCGGAACAGCGCTTCGGCTTTGAACGCGGTCCGGTCGCGGAACTGGTCCACTGGACCGACATTGTGGATGGCGCGATGTACGAAGATGCGCGCGCCGCGGTTGAAATGAAAGAGCCGGCCATGAAGATCACCATGGCCATCGAAGCCGCGCGTGAACCGGACTTCGTGCGGAGCCTGATACCACTGCTGGCGCATGAACCGCTGGGCAAGATTCTGGAGACGCCTCAGGTCGCCGCGGTTCTGCCCCCGCTGCTGGCGCGTCACCAGTCTTCCATTGACACTCTCCGGCAGCGCACCGAGGAAAAAGACGGCACCGTCTACTTCGACATCACCGATCACGATCTTGAGGGCTACAACAAGTTCATCCCGTACTACCTGCATCCCGGATCCATCTACAGCGTCGGTCTGAGCAAGAGTTCGTTCCGTGTGAAGGTGTCCGTCGGTTCCAATCCCTGGTCGAAGCGGGAGCCTACTATCAATCTGGCACGAGTTTGCGAGCGCTACGGCGGCGGGGGCCACGCCAGAGTCGGGGCGATTTCATTCGACGTTACCAAGGATGGCGAGGCACGTAAGGCGGCGCGGGAAATCGTCGATGAATTACGCAGCAGCGTTCGAGAACCGTAGCGACTGGCGACCAGCCTCCGCATGCACCCACAAATCCGCGATCCCGAGCACATTAAGGGCGTCCGCACCGTCGCCACCATCGAATTCACAAAAGGGGTAATCGTGGTCCTGGCCGGTCTGGGCGTGTTCTCGATGCGGCACCGGGACGTCTGGGGAGTGGCCGAGAGCTTTCTGGAATTTTTCCATGTCAACCCATATCACCACTACGTCGGAGTCTTTATCGACCTCGTGTCCAGGGTCAGCGACTGGCGCCTGTGGAAGATTGCGGTCGCAGCGAGTGTCTATACGATCATAAGATTTGTGGAGGCCTACGGCCTCTGGTATGCGCTGCCATGGGCGGAGTGGATGGCCATCGTCTCGGGCACGATTTACATCCCATTCGAATTCGACGACCTGCTCCGGCGTCCCACCCCGTTTCGAGCCCTGATCATTGTCGTCAACCTCCTCATCGTGCTCTACATGGCCCGGCTGCGGGTAGAGGCGCGTCGGAAGCGGAGAGCGGGACAGGCACATCCGTAGCGATCCGGCACAACCCGCGCTGAGTAAGGGTTGCGCGCGTTCTTGCGCGTATTCACCAACCAGACCGGCGAGCGGCATTCCGGGCTGCGGCGGCCTCGTATAATGAGGCTGCCGATCGTTCCCGCAGGTTGCCGCATGCCCTGGGTAATGAAAACTAGCCAACGGATCGCACTCTTCAGTTTGCTTGCGCTCGTCTTAGTGGCGATCGCCGCACTGATTCTGACCCGCGATTCCAAGTCGCCGGCGGCGCGCACCCGACCTCGCCGGGCTCCGTTAGTGGATGAGCAGCCCGTGCAAACCGCTCGCAGCATGGCAACCCTGGCTTCTACCCGGGAGGAGCAGCGCTTCGCACAACAGGCGCTGCAACTAGCCGATCATGCGGTCGATCTCGCCTTTGCCGACGCGCTGCGCGAGGCCACGCTTCATCAGGCCGAGGGCACCCCCGAGACTACCGAACTGTTCGCGCGCGTGCGCCGAGCCGAGGCCCAGGTCAAGTCAGACCAGGAACTCATCGACGGCCTGAAAAAGGAATCCGCCACCGCCAAAGGTTCCGGCCAGGAGATCCAGCAACAAATTGACCTGGTGCAAGCGCAACTGGAACTGGACAAGGACGACCTCGAGGATGCCAAGGGAGATCTGCTCCGGTCCGGGGCCGACCCCCTGAGCCGGATCCAGCGTCAGTTCTCAAGGTATCAGGCTGCTCAACAACAGAGCGCGAATACGCAGACCACCTTGCCCGGAACCGAGGCAAGTTCTTCCGCCAATCTCATCGCACAATTCAGCGCCTGGCGCACCCAGCGCGCCAAGGCCATGCAGTTGCAGCAGGCCCGCGACGAAGCGCTCCAGAAACGCGAACAACTCCAGCAAAAGCACAAGTCGGCGGAACAGGCCGAACTCACGCAACCCAACGGGAGCCAACCGCAAGAGTCACATTCGTCGGCGGGCAGTTCTCAGGACCAGGCGGTCATTGCCATGTTGCGCCGTCTTTCAGAGCGCCACAAGATCCTGGCCGATCTGGATAAACGCATGCAGGACCATCAGGACCTGGCCGATGTCTATGGCAACTGGCTGAGGGTGGTTCAAGCACGCCAGCAGGCAACCATTCACGGCTTCATCCGGTCCGCCTTACTCATTCTGCTGGTTGTCCTGGGCGTCTACTTGGCCAACCTCGCGGTGGATCGCTACTTCCGTGATCTGACGCCTGATCGCCGGCGGATGCGGACCCTGCGGGTGGTCGTGCGTTTTGTAGTGCAGGCGGTGGGTGTCTTGCTCGTCGTGTTTATTGTGTTAGGCATTCCCAACCAGATGCCTACGATTCTCGGTTTGGCCGGAGCCGGCTTGACGGTCGCGCTGAAAGACTTCATCGTCGCCTTCTTCGGATGGTTTGCCCTCATGGGACGCAACGGCATCCGCGTGGGGGATTGGGTGGAAATCAAAGGTGTGGTTGGTGAGGTCGCCGAGATCAGTCTGTTGCGAACCGTGCTGCTGGAAACCGGCAACTGGAACGACACCGGTCATCCCACCGGACGCAAGGTAGCTTTTGTCAACAGCTTCGCCATCGAAGGACACTTCTTCAATTTCTCCACGAGTGGGCAGTGGTTGTGGGACGAATTGCAGATTCTGGTGCCCTCCACCGAGAACCCGTACCCCATCCTGGACGCCATCCAAAAGCTGGTCACGGCTGCAACCGAGAGCAACGCCCGCATGGCGGAAGAAGAATGGCAGCGCGCTACTCATCGCGAGCGCATCCCCTCGGTCTCGGCGGCCCCGGCCATCAACCTGAGACCCACCGCTTCGGGAGTGGAGGTTCACGTCCGTTACATCACTCGCGCCCAGGAGCGCTATGCCACCCGCACCAAGCTGTATCAGGACATCGTGGAATTGCTGCATCAAAGGCAGACGCAACCCGCGACCGCCAGCGGTCCGGTGGAGGCGAACCCACAAGCACTAACTTAAGCAGGCCGGACTATTGTTTTGACCTTCAACTCTTCTGAGCTATGTACTCTCTCTTTATGAGATGGCCAGTGTTGGCACGCTCGGGTTGCCGACCAGGGAGAGCAAAATGAAAAAGTGGGCACTACTAGCAGTTTTCTTGTGCGCTTGGGCTGCCAATGCCCAGCCCGTCATGCAGTATCGTCTCGCCTATACTACGGCGGATGCTGGCGTAATGCAGGTGCGTATCGGCTTGCCGGCGCCGCGTCCGGCGCCGCTCGCCTTGGTCATGCCTCGCAACTATCCGGGTGGATACGAGCTTGTCCTATACGATTCGTTCGTCGAAGACGTGCGCGCCTTCTCTGATCAGGATAAGCCTGTCGCAGTGAAGCGGGCGCCCGATGGCCCGCGCTGGTTACTGGGTGCCACTGGTGAACAGGTGGCGCGTGTCGAATACTCGGTTGACGTCGTGCGCATGGAGAAGGAACTTCTGTCTGCCGAAGAAGCCTCGAAGGTTCGCCCGCGCTACGTGGGCTTGCTTGGCTACTCGGTGTTCGCCTACATCGATGGTTTGGAAGAAGCGAAGATCGCGCTGCGAGTCGAAGGGCCGCCCGATTGGCCAGTCTTCAGCACGATAGCTCCAGCCATTCCGGCACCCTTGCATACGGTATCCGCATCGGCCGCGAACTACTACGCTCTCGCGGACTCTGAGATCCTGATGGGTCCAGATCTGCAACTTCGCCAATTCGATGGGACGATCGCTCTGGTGATGGCCGTCTACTCGGAAGGGGAAGAAGACCTCGCAATGGAAGGCCAACTGGCGCGCACTGCGCTGGATCGCGTGCAGCGGTATTTCGGTGATGTGCCTTTTTCGACCTACACCGTGCAGCTTGAATTACTGAAGCCTCTGCCCGGGCACGATTACGACTTCAGCCAGGAACATCTCACCAGCGGAACCTTTAGCCTATCGACTGAGCGTGCTATGACGACGCGCACTACACAGCAACAGAGGGAAATGACGCTCGTCAACTATGCCCACCACATGGCGCATTCGTGGATTCCGAAGCGCGCCTACGGCGAGGGGTATATTCCATTCTTGTGGGAGATGCCGCCGATCATCGATACCATCTGGTTCAATGAAGGCTTCGGCCGCTACGCCGCAATCGCGGCACTCGCCGATGGCATGCCGGCGCAGGAAGCCAGGGACTTCCGACAACGCCAGTTCGACTTTCTGCGCAGCATCCTCGATGACGCACCCGGCTTCATCCGCTTGATGCCCATGGTGGTGCTGTCGCGTGAGGCGTCCTTCCTCTACGCCAAAGATTTCCGCATCGGCATGAACACGTTCGCACGCGGCGCTTTGATGGCCGCGGAGATTGATGATCGTACCCGCCGGCAGTCACAAGACAAGAAGGATCTGCGCGATGCCCTACGCGCGCTCGTGCTTCGAACGCAGAAGGAACAGCGACCCTTCAAAATCGAGGAACTGGCGCCCCTGTTTCAACAGGCCACTGGGGTGGATGTGGCCGAGATCCTCCAGCGTTGGTTGCGGCCGCCGGGGCATTGAACGTGCGGGCACCGAATTTGAAGTTGTGAGTGTAATGGCGATTTTGCTGGAGTTGCCGAACGCTTGCGCAAGTTGCCGATCGTCGGTGGCCGCAGGGCTTGCGCTCTCGCATCCCAGACGTCTTGTTCCTTCTGTGCCACGGTGCAGGCTACGCTATATCACGTCGGTATTCGTGCGGTAGTATTTCTTGGGTCATCAAGATGAAGCGCTCGCTGATCTGGATCCAGGGCGATGCACGCGGTTGGGGCTGCTCGAATTGTCGATGGAGGTTCCCCGTCCCCACCCTGCTAAGCGGAGAAGAGGCGATGGAGGCTTACGACCGCTTAGCCGCTGCGAAATTTCGCCAGCACACGTGCGAGGCCGAAACCAGCCGGTCTGAAACGACACAGGAAACAAAATGGAAGGCTGACAACGCCTTCGCCGAGCGTGCTCGGGCGCTTATCAAGCGAGGATACACACCGAAGGTTGCCGTCGAACTTGTCCTACATGAACTGGGGATCGAGCACGCTAACGATTCGAGGATGATGGAGAAGGCGCGTGCCGACGCCGAGGATTTCCTTCTGAGAGCCCGTAAGGGCCTCATCTGAAGTGTCTCAATCATTCAGCGAGCAACTGCAATCCGCGGGCGGGACGTGGGCTTTCAGGAAGTCCGCGACTCGCTTGTAAGCGTCGATCTGGTTTTCGACTTTTGAGAAGCCGTGGCCTTCGTTTTCGTAGACTTTGTATTCGACTATGCCGCCACGCTTTTTGACCGCATCGACCACCTGCTGCGCTTCGGTTTTTGGACAGCGGGGATCGTTGCCGCCCGCCAAAAGGTAGAGCGGCGCCTTGATCTGGTCGACGAAGTTGATGGGCGAGCGGTCCTCGTAGAGTGCTTTGTTCTTTTCGGGATCGCCCATGGTGGCCAGGTCGCTTTGCTGGAGCACGGGATCTTCGTTCTGAATCTCGGTGAACCAGTTCACAAAGGGCACAATCGGAACGCCTGCCGCCCAGACGTCGGGCGCTTTGGTGACGCCCATCATGGTGAGGTAGCCGCCGTAGCTTCCACCCATCAGGATGAGTTTCTTGGGGTCCACGTAGCCGGTTTGTTTGAGCCAGTCGGCCGCCGCCAGGACGTCCTGCAGATCGCCGCCTCCCATGTCGAACAAATTCGCCTGCTGAAATTCCTTGCCGTATCCGGTCGAGCCGCGGTAGTTGGGCGCAATGACGAAATACCCTTGATTCACCATGTACTGCACAAAGCGGTTGAAGCCGTTCATGGTCTGGGCCGTGGGTCCGCCGTGGACGTAGACGATGGCTGCATGTTGTCCATTGTGCGGCGCGTTGTAGGGAACATACAGGAACGCGGAGATAGTCCACTTGCCGTCTTTGCTGGGATAACGCACCAGGTGAGGTTCGACCATATCTTCGGCGCGCACTCCGCCTACCAGCGAATGCGTAATCTGGTGAGACTTGCCGTCGGCCAAGCTGTAGACCCAGAGGTCGCCGGGAGCGGTGGGGCCGGTGTGGCCGTAGAGCATGCGCGAGTTGTCGCGCGTAAAGGGCGAGGTTCTGCCGGAGGGCCAGTTCAGACCTTTGGGGAGTGGTAAGGCGCGGGCTCTTCCGGTGGCGACGTCGTACAGGTAGATGTCGTTATTGCCGTCTACGTTCGCAATGTAGGTAAGCGACTTGCCGTCAGGCGAGAAGCTGGCGCCCTGGATCTCCCATTTGTCTTGCGTGAGCCAGTGAATCTTCTTGCTTGCAATCTCGAGCAGGCCAACGTTGTCGTATCCGTTGGCGGCGTTCGAAGTAATCAGAATATGCTTACCATCGGGCGAGACGTCGTGCGCTTCGTAGGTTTTTTCGTCATCGTGCGGTGTTAGCAGCGTGCTTTGCACGCTCGAAACATCGACCAGATATACGTTTGAATCTGTGCCCTTGGCTTGTTCCTGCGTGTACACGATGAACTTGCCATCCGCCGACCAAATCGGCGCGACATTCATGCGGTCTTTGGCGGTCCCGGTGGTCAAGTGCTTCACTTCCCGCATGAGCATGTCGTAAACATCGATCTCGAACACCGACGACGTCTTCGGCTTGACCATATACGCCAGGTAGCGGCCGTCGGCGGACCACGCGGGGCTTTCCTCGGCGATCTCACGCGTGTTGGTGAGGTTCACGACCTGTCCGGTCTTGGGCGAGACCAGGAAAATGTCCCACTGCTCGTCGCCGGCGTAATCGGACATGTAGGCGATCCACTTGCCGTCGGGCGACCAAGTCGGGCTGGTCTGGCGCTGATCGCTGATGGTCAGCTGCGTTGGCCAGCCGCCCTCCGCGGCGACTAGCCACAAATTATTGCGGCCGCTTAGGTTGCTGATGAACGCCACGGCCTTGCCATCGGGCGACCAGGTAGAACCTCCGACCTGGCGCGTCATGTAGAGCTTTTCAATCGAGAGACTCTTCTCCACACGGGCATCGGGCTTGGACGCGATCTGCTTGGGATCAGTGATGGCTTGAGGTGCAGGCAGAGTCTGGGATGTTGCGAGGACGCTCATCATCATCAGTACGACCATAACAAACAGGATCAGAACGCGCATGGTGCCTCGAGTTGAAATCGGGAGTATGGGTAGTTTAGCAGTGTCGCTCAAGAGGAGGCTGCCGAAGAACTCAGCCAGCCGCCCGGTCTGTAACCTGACGCTTGACGATACGAACGAAAGAAATCAAGCCCCTGAGGGTGGCCCCGTAGGTCGGCCAGACCCCGATATTGGCTTAACGGGCGCGATACTCCGAAGATATTCTTCCAGATCCTGCATGATGGCGCGAAAATTCTCTTCTCCCGCGATATCGAGCACGACGAAACCAAGCACCATGGCCTTGAACAAACTTGGTTTGCCTTTGAGTTTTTCTCTTAGTTCCTCGGATTTGATGACGATTTGCTGTTTTTCTTCGGTGCTCAAGTTTTGAAACGAAGCAAGCGAGATGCTCACGAAACTATTGGGATTGTCGAAATCGGACTCCGACCCCATCACCGCGGCAATGCGCTTGGCCAGTTCGAAAACCAACTGTTGACGGCGGGCAGCGCGCAGTCGGTCAATCTTCCGGTCCACAATCCGCAGGACGGAGCTGATTACGAGGTCGGGACCGATCGGGATATCCTTGCCGTCGTCACTACGGAAAACAAAGAGTTTGGAGCGAAGCACCGCCATGGCTCCAAATCCGGCAACGATGGCGGCCAGCAGCGGCGGGTCCTGGGCGGCGGGAAATATCCTTGCACCGTAGGCGCGAAGCAGAAAGTAAGCACAACCGGAGAGAGCGCCGTTGATGAGGAGGTATAGGATGCCGTATCGGTTAAAGGTCGCCCGCAGCGGCTCATCTCGGTAACGAGTGATGATTTCCGAAAAGCCTACGAGTTCCCCGAAAGAGACAGCCAGGGTTGCGTACCAAATAGTAGGGAGTGTGCCCGGAAAGACTACCCACAGGGAGACAAGAGGCAGAGCCGTGATGGAAAGAAAAAGGACAAACGCGGCGAACGCCGCCGCTCCCCACTCACGAATGTGTTCTGAAAAGCTTAGTGGCAAGGGCATCTGACTCCTTGGGGGGAAGTTCAGTTGCGTGTCACTTGGCCCTGTTTCTACCCATAATCTTCTCGATGTAGTCGCGGCCACGTGGCGTCAGAGTGATCTGATAGTTTCCCTTGCGATCACTCCGATCAATCTCGATCCATCGAAACCGCTCGGACAAAATATCCAAAACCGGGGATAAATCCTGCAGACTGACATCGAGCGTGTCGACCAACTGGAATGAGGTTTGTTTGCCTTGAGGGTCGCGGTTCAGAGCGGTCAGGACCGGCCCTCCCAAGGCTACCGCAGCTTCATCAATCGACGATTGACCCGAGGAACCAGGCGGATTCTGGGCAGGCGCCTCTTTTTGGGTGGCAATCAGGTAGTCCAAGTTTGAGAGTGGCTTCTGCATACTCGTTCCTGAAGCAGATGATAGGCTTCTCCCCGAGGGTGTGTCAAAATCCAATCATTTCATGCTCCGCTTGGGTGGGGAGCCGCGACCGCACTGTCGGAAAGATTCCGCGCTCTCTGCGTTGCGCTATCCATTGAGGAGACGCGGCAAGCCACGTCTCTACGGGATAGGTTCAAGTTACTCGACCGTGACCTGGTAGTCTCGTCCCTCCCAGTGTGCACCATTTCTCCAGAAGAAGGTGAAGATGATCTGGCGGCCTGCGGCGAGAGTTTCGGTTGGCAAATCCAGGTGGTGGAGGTTCCAGCCACTTTCTTCGGAGTCGTTGTCTTCCACTGTTTGCCAGCCGTCGAAACTCCAATGCACCAGCGCCGGCTCCATGAACAGAAGGCGCAGCTTTTTCCCGCATGGGAGCGTGCGCGGCTTGTTGTTAAAGCGCCAGTTGAAGTAGGTAGCGGATACTTTCTTTTCCAGGTAGCGCTCTACGGTTTGCGGAGGCTGATCAAAGATCTTCCCATCGAGCAGGGAGCGGCGCAGCTTGATGTACTCGGCGTGTGCCCACACCAGCGGGCAGGCTGAACCGGAAGCCTTGCCCTTGAACAGTTCGCGCTCGGCGATATCGTCGGCATCCCAGACCTGCTCGGGAATCAGGCGGCTGGCGCCGGTGGAGTTTTCCATCACGTGCAGCAGCGCTTCCGCGGAAGCCGGATGGCCGGCGGCCAGTTCGTAGTGGGCTCGTTCTCCGGCCAGCAGGGGCCAGACGCGACCGACGCCGGTGCCGTCAAAAGGCGCTCCATCTTCATGTTCGCCGTATCCGTCGCAGTTGTAGCGGTACCAGCCAGGGCCCTGCGGCAGCTTGACGCGCAACAGCGCATCGATCACTTTCAGCGTGTTGAGGATTCGGGGATCGTCCGGGGCCCGCAGCCCAAAGCGGACGAGGGCGAGCGCGTCCGGGCTGACGATCTCGACCGCGGCCGCGTTGGCATTGATAGGACGATTCTTGATCGGAACATAGCCCTGCAACGGTGAAGCGGCGCCGTCCCCATCGGGAGGCGTGATTCGAACGTAGTAGCCTTCGACTCCAATCTGGCGCGCCAGGTCGCTGTTGACGGCGTAGGTCCAGCGCTCGATGTTGTCGTTCCAGGTGTCGGCCATCTGGCGCAGAAACTCCGCCGGCTGAATCTGGCCCATGGCCTGTGCCATGTCAGCGGCCACCAGCAGTGCGGAAACTTCAGCGGCGAGCGTGAAGGGCGAGTAGCCGCCGTCTTCTTCCCAGCGGTCCTGCTGCGTGACCGGGCCATTCGCGACCAGGAACGCCGCGGCTTTGCACACCATCGGCCACCAGCGTTGGCAGTCTCCGAAGCACGTTGGGGCTTCCCGGCGCAGCAAGTCGACGAGCAGAATGGGGAACGCGGTCTCATCCATCTGCACGCCTCCCCAGTATGAGCGGCCGTCCAGCCACATATTCTGGGCCCAATGTCCGTCTGCTTCCTGGGTGACTTCGAGGTAGTGCAGCACGCGCAGAGTATCGTGCGGGGCGCCAGCCGCAAGCAGCCCGCCCGCGTTTTCGACCAGATCGCGGGGCCAAATGAGGTGGTATCCGCCCAAGTCCTCGTCGCCCTTGTTGAATCCCCAGGGAATGGAGAGACTGGCGATGATTCCGCCAAGAAAGTCTTTGGATTCGTGGCTTCGGACAACCGCGGCGCTGACGCGATACAAGTCGCATTCACGCGGCTTTTCGTCGATCTTCTTCAGTGTGTTTTGCCAATTCTTCCAGTGAAAGACATAGTCACTCCGGATCGACTCGTACGAAGTGAGCAGGGAAGAGAGCGCTTGCTGTCCCGCCTCCGCCCAGATTCCGCCAAAGCCGAGCGCGAGGACAAACTCGCCCTTGCACGCGCCAAGGTCAATTTCGCCAGTCAGAGCGAGGTTGCCGTTCTCAGCCCGATCGTACTCAAGGGTGATCTGAAAATTCTGAGACAGATCCTGCCAGCTGTCGGATGTGCCGGCAAACCCCACTGAGCGCTTTAGCCACGGCGCCGAGCACGCCAGGGCAAGCGCGCAGGAATCACGCTCCGCAAAGAGCATGGGGGTACCCTTGTAGTCGCCCACCCAGCCGGTGTTGCCATATCCCATGTTGGCCAGATGCGAGGCGAGCAGCGCGTACAAACGATAGTCACTCAGCTTTCCGACTAACGGAATGAAGCGAATCTTCTGCAGAACGACGTTGCGCCAGGGATCGGTGAGCACTTCCTTCTCGATTCGGTAACGTTCTTGCATGCAGGTGTTGGTGAGTTCGTAGGCGGGCACTCCGGGTTCGAGTGGCAAGTTCTGGAAGGTACAATGGCGTTTCTCTTCGGAGAAAAAGTCGCGACCATTGGTGACGAGCAGGCCGAAGTCGCGGGTGCACGCCTGGTCCAGGCGGGGGAAGTAAATCTCGTTGAGGATGCCGTGACTGATCGTGAACCAGACGCGGCTGTGAAGATTCAAGGCGGTGCCGACGCCGGTCTTGGCGCTGGAGGTCCAGCGCGGTTCGATTCCGGGCCAACCTGGGGCAAACCTGAGACTATCGCTCAAAGGGGTCGTCCTCGCCGCCAAGCAAGTTTGCCAGAAAATGACACTTTCGTGACAACCGTCTCGCGCGCCGCATCTAACATCCCAATCATGGGCAAGCATCGTCCAAGCCGGTTTTTGGAGCGCCTCACAGGGAAGGGACTCCGTCTCGTGATCGCTTGTCTGCTGGCGTTGGAGGCGGCTCACGCGACGAAAATTGAACCCTCGGGTCTCGACCGCGGATTCCGTCAGCTCTACGATCTGGATTTTCCGGGAGCGCAGAAGGAATTCGAATCGTGGGAAAAGGAGAATCCGCAGAACCCGATGGGTCCGGTGGCTGAAGCCGCGGGCGTTCTGTTCTCGGAATTCGATCGGCTGGGCGTGCTCGAAGCGCAGTTCTACGAGGACGACTCAGTGTTTGCGGCGCGGAAGAAGTATGAGGCAAATCCGGAGCAGCGCGCGAGGCTTGAGCAGCAATTGAACCGCGCGGAAGATCTGGCGAAGGCGAAGCTGGCCCACGATCCTCGGGATCGGGATGCGCTGCTGGCGATGACGTTGGCAACCGGGTTGCGCTCGGACTACGCGGCCCTGATCGAGAAGCGCAACCTCGCGTCGCTGCATTACACCAAACAAGCGACCGCCTGGGCGGGGCAGCTTCTGGCCGCCGATCCGACCTGCTACGACGCTCATCTGGCCAGTGGGATCAGCCGCTACATTATCGGATCGATGGCCGCGCCGGTGCGGTGGATTCTGCGCGTCGGCGGTATCTCAGGCGACAAGGCTGAGGGGATTGCCGAACTGCAGACCACCGCTGCCCGGGGCCGGCTGCTGGCTCCCTTTGCACGCATCCTGCTGGCGATTGCCTACGTCCGCGAGAAAAACGTGCCCGACGCTCGTCAACTCCTGGCCTCGCTGCAAGATGAATTCCCGAATAACCCGCTGTTCGGGCGCGAACTGGCGCGCCTCGACCAAAGCGGCAGCCGCTAAATCACTGCAAAGTGAAGCCCGTTCATCAGAAATTCACCCGTTTGTAACCTTCCTTTAATACTCGCCCAATAGAAACAAAATGAACATTCCTACCTGAAGGAGGATCGATCGAGTGATTCGTCGCATGGCAGTCTTGCTGGTGTGCCTGGTGCTTGCGCTGCCGCTTCTGGGGCAGACCACACAGTTGAACGGAGCGGGCGCTACGTTTCCCAACCCCATCTATTCCAAGTGGTTCAGCGAATATAACAAGCTGCACCCGGACGTGGAGATCAACTACCAGTCGCTCGGGAGTGGCGCCGGGATTCGCCAGGTGCTCAATGGCACGGTGGATTTCGGAGCCAGCGACGGCCCGATGTCGGACGAACAGCTCAAAGAAGCCAAGACCAGGATCCTGCACATTCCGACCGTGATGGGTGCGGTAGTGCCTGCCTATAACGTGCCGGGAGTGAGCGGCGAGATCAAGTTCACGCCCGATGTTCTGGCCGACATCTTTCTTGGCAAGATCGCCAACTGGAATAATGCCGCAATTGCCAAGGCCAACCCGGGAACTAAGTTCCCCGATCAGCCCATCATCGTGGTTCACCGCTCCGATGGCAGCGGCACGACCTTCATCTTTACCGACTATCTTTCCAAAGTCAGCAAGGAGTGGGAAAGCGCAGTGGGGAAGGGAACCTCGGTGAAGTGGCCCGTCGGCCTGGGCGGCAAAGGAAATGAAGGTGTGGCGGGCCAGGTCCGGCAGTTGACGGGGTCGATCGGATACGTGGAATTGATCTACGCCGTGCAGAATAATATCTCGTACGGATCGGTCAGGAATGCCGCAGGCGAGTTTCTCAAGGGCACGCTCGAGGGTGTCACGGAAGCAGCGGCGTCGGTGAAGAACATGCCCGCTGATTTCAGAGTCTCCATCACCAATGCTCCCGGCAAAAGCGCATATCCGATCTCCAGCTTCACGTGGATGCTGATTCCGGTACAGTCCAAAGATGCGAAGAAGGGACAGATCCTCGCCGACTTTCTGAACTGGATGGTCACCGACGGGCAGAAGATGACCACCCAACTGGCCTACGCGCCTCTGCCGGAGAACGTGGCGGAGAAGGTGAAAGCAGCCATCAAAGAAGTTCACTAAACATCCGAGTTGAACAGCGAGGGCCGGTCGACGCGTTCCCGTGCGCCGACCGGCCTTTTTGTGTCAAAGACGGAAAGTGTAAGCGATGGCTTGAGAAAAAGCTTGCACATCTTCCAGAACCACCGCCCTGTTGCTCAACTGCAGCGGCCTGAAAAGCAAGGGGTTCCCTCCTCGTAGACAAAGCACACGACTGGCAGCGCGATTGCTGACAAATCCCAGTGTGTCTAGTAATATTGTAGGGATTATCGGGTATCTCGCGATCGCACATCGGGACCCCGAACTTCGGCAATCAATTAAGGAGACGCGATGAACCGGGTTCTCAAGGCAGGCGCCGTTTTGTTGCTGGCATCTTCACTTCTGGCGCAAACCAAAACTGCCGCGAAGAAAAAGCCAAGCCATCCCGTCAACCCGGATGTTCAGGCGTTGAAGGAAGCGGTCGCGGCGCAGCAGCAACAGATCCAGGCGCTGCAGCAGCAGCTCCAGCAAACCAACCAGCAACTCCAGCAGACCTCGCAGCAGTTCCAGACCACTCAACAACAGCTCCAGCAGGCGCAGCAGGCGGCTGCCGACGCTCAACAGAAGGCGACGACCGTCGAATCGGAGGCTGCCCGCAAGGACGCGGTGGACCAACTCAACTTGAGATTGGCCGACGTGCAAACCACGCTGACCAACAATGCGGTCTCGGTGCAGGAACAGCAGAAGCGCCTCTTCGGACTCGAGGACGTGTTGGGCCGGTTTCGCTGGACGGGTGATGTCCGGGTGCGCGACGACAGCTTTTTTCAGAGATACAACGGATGCGCCTTTTGTAACGACCGCAACCGCGCCCGCATCCGCGTCCGGTTCGGGTTTGAGGGCAAACTGAACGAAGACTTCAACGCAGGCGTGTCGCTGGCGACCGGAACGCTGGGCGATCCGACGACCACCAACGAAACCCTCACCAACAATTTTGACCGCAAGACGATTGGGTTGGACCGCGGCTACATCACCTACAACCCCGTGGCTCACAAATGGCTTGCCGTGACGGCTGGCAAGTTCGCCTTTACGTGGCAGCGCACATCGGTGACCTTCGACCCCGATATCAATCCGGAAGGGTTTGTCGAGAAATTCTCCAAGGACTTTTCGAGCGTGCCGGTGGTGAAGAACCTGAACATCCAGTTCATGCAGCTGCTCTACAACGAACTGAGCGGCACCAGTTCCAGGTCCGTGGGACTCTTCGGCGGTGGCCATGATTCGTTCGCGGTCGGCGGACAGATCGGTGGCCGCCTGGAGCCTTTGAAGTTCTGGACCCTGACGCCTTCGTTTACCATTTTGAACTGGCGGAACCCGGACGAACTGCTCAGCTCCAGCGCATTCGCAGTGGGCGCGACGAATGCGGGCGGCACGGGCACGGGTTCGGTCACCATCGGTGGCACCACGTACCCGATTACGGTTGTCGTAACCTCCACCGCTCCCGGCGAAGGTCCGGGATGCGCATCCATTAAGGGCGGAACTGGTTCACCGCAACCGGCGTCAGCCACGCTGGTGGGCGGGTGCCCGTTCGCAGCCAACGGAATGACGAATTCCACTTATCTCGACGCCAACGGCAATCCGCACTTTCTCTCCAACTTCCTCTACGCCGACCTGATTCTGAACAACCAGTTCAGGACCGGGAAGCCGCGTCTGCCCATCAACCTGCTGCTGGAATATGAGAAGAACCTGAATGCCGCCGATCATCCGTTCGACTATACCGCTACCGGTGTGGGATCCACGTCCACACCTAACGCGTCTCTCGGCAAGCAGTCGCACGCTTACCTGGCCGACATCAGCGTTGGCCAGCAGAAGAAGAAGGGTGACTTCCAGGTGGGATACGCATTCCTGCGCCAGGAGCAGGACTCAACCATCGCGTCCTGGGGCGAAAGCGATCAGCGGGCGCCCACCAACGTCCTGCAGCATCGCATCTATGCACTCTGGCGTGTGGCTCCGAACACGACGGCGTCGTTTACCTGGTGGCACGGCCGCACTCTGGATCCATACCTCGAAAACGCCGTGCTGGCTCCCGGAATGTCGGTTTCGACGGCCGAGGGAACAGGGCATCTGGTGCCGGGTTCCGGTGCACAGGAACCCTGGCTGAACCGCTTGCAGTTTGACCTGATTTACGCGTTCTAAACGGAGGGATGGGCTCCTCGCGCCTCCAGCGTTTGCGAGCATCTTGGGCGCCGGCTGACGAAACCGGCGCCTTTTTCCCGCCTTGATATACTATTGCCGGGTCACATGCGCCGCCGGGTCCTGCTTGCGCTGTTGTTGGTGGGCCTTTCGGCAAGTTCGTTTGCTGTTGAAAGCGGTCCCCTGACGTTGACCATCGTCCGGGCCGAGCAGAGAACGCGCGATCGAGTTGTGCTTTATCTGGTTAACACCCCTATCTACCAGGAAGATTCTTACTTTGAGGTGGCCGTCCGCGCGGACGGGTTGCTGGTGGTTGGCGAATGAGATCCCGACCATAAATGGGAGACGCTGCCCGCCGATTGGAAGCCTGGTGCTCGGGTAGAAGGCCGCGTAGACAGGTATCGTTTGTACCTAAGGCGCCCGGACGGAACTTACGTGCGGTTTATCATTACCAGCCGCACCAAGGCGCCGGTTGAGCAGTACGAATAAGCATTCCAATATTTTGTCCTATGCTTCGGCAGACCATCCGCAGCCGTGTGTCGTTCATCAACCGCGAGGAATCGTGGCTGAAATTCAACTGGCGCGTGCTCGAAGAGGCTGAAGATCTCCGCAATCCTCTGCTCGAACGCGTGAAGTTCCTCGCGATTACAGCCAGCAATCTCGACGAATTTTTTGAAGTCCGCGTGGGCGGGCTCCTGCAGCAACTCGAAGATGGACACAACAAAACCACGCTCGACGGCATGACCATGGCCGAAGAGCGCGATCTACTCAACCTCCAGACCAACGAATTTGTGGGCGAGCAGTATGCCTGCTGGAACGAGCGTCTGCGACCGGAACTGGCCGAGCAGGGCATTCGTGTCCTGAGCATCGATGAGTTGGATGGCGAAGCGCTGACGTTTGTCGACGACTACTCTGAGCGGGAACTCGATCCGCTGCTGACGCCCGTCACCGTCGATCCCGCACACCCCTTTCCTCGCGTGATCAACAAAGCTTTATGCGTGGGCCTGCTGCTGCGCCGCCGCCGGCGCTCCTCGCTGACCTACACGGGGGTAGTGACTGTTCCGCGCGCTCTGCCGCGGTTGGTGCGGCTGCCGTCGCAGGGAACCATCGATTTCATCTTTCTGGCTGACCTGGTGGTCCACCACGCCGCCAAGATGTATCACGGCTACGATATCGTTTCCTCCGCCGCCTTCCGCGTGACGCGCAACTCCAACCTGTACCTGCAGGAGGAAGAATCGCGCAACCTGCTCGAGTCGGTCCGCGCCGAATTGCACAACCGGCGCAAGGGCGACGCCGTGCGCATGGAAATCGAGTCGCAGGCCGACCCCGAAATCATCGAGCGCCTGCGCACCGTGTTCGAGTTGGATCCGTGGCAAGTCTTTTCGGTGAACGGTCCGGTGAACCTCTCGCGGCTGTTCAATGTGTACGAACACACCGACCGTTCGGACTTGAAGTTTCGCGCTTTTGCGCCACGCGAGTTGCGCTTGACCGCAAAGTCGCGTGATCTGTTCGAGGAGCTGCGCCGTCATGACATTCTGCTGCATCATCCCTATGACTCGTACGATGCCGTCGTCTCGTTCATCCAGTCCGCGGCCGAAGACGAGCGCGTCCTTTCCATCAAGCAAACGCTCTACCGGACGAGCGAACATTCTCTGATTGTTCCCTCGCTGATTGCTGCGGCCGCGCACAAGGAAGTCACCGCCGTGGTCGAATTGAAAGCGCGCTTCGATGAAGCCTCCAACATCCGGTGGGCGCGCGATCTGGAGGACGCCGGCGTGCAGGTCTTCCACGGGCTGGTGGGATTGAAAACGCACTGCAAGCTTTCGCTTCTCGTGCGGCACGATGCCGATGGGGTAACGCGCCAGTATGCGCACCTGGGCACGGGAAATTACAACACGACGACCGCGCGCATCTACACCGATCTGAGCCTGTTGACCGCGGACCCGGAAATCACCAGATCAGTGCACGACGTGTTCAGCTTCCTGACGGCGTATGCGGAGCATCCCAGCTACGGCCCGTTGCTGGTGGCTCCTCTGGATCTGGCCGAGAAATGCATGACGCTGATTGAGCGCGAGGCGGAGCATGCCCGGATGGGGCGACCGGCGCGCATGATCGCGAAGATGAATTCACTGCTCGACAAGGACATTATCCAGTCGCTGTATAGCGCGTCTCAGGCCGGGGTGGAAATTGAGCTGTTGGTGCGCGGAATCTGCGCGCTGCGCCCGGGTGTGCGGGGCGTGAGCGACCGGATCCGAGTGCGCAGCATTGTGGGACGATTTCTGGAACACAGCCGGATCTTCTATTTCGAAAATGGCGGCGAGCCGGAAGTTTATCTGGGCAGCGCGGACTGGATGCCGCGCAACCTGCACGAGCGCGTAGAGGTCCTGTTCCCGCTCAAGAATCCGCTGCTGCGGGACCGCGTGGTGCAGGAAATCCTCGCTGCCTATTTGGCCGATAACGTGAAGTCCAGATTTTTGCAGAAAGACGGACGCTACCTGCGGCCATGGCAATCTTCGCGGGGCCGCAGCAAAAGGCCGCCCCGGGGCGCGGCCGCGTTTAATGCGCAGGAGTTCTTGCTGGCTTTGGCGGAAGGCACGGTAACCCTCGAGTCCATCCCAGCTCCTAGCCCACGGCGCGCTGCTCGATCCCTGATCGGAAAGGTATAACGATTCCAAAATGTTCCTCTACTTTTTACGTCACGCCAGTGCCGGTCAACCGCTCAGCAGTGCAAAGAAGGACGAGAAGCGCGGTCTGGACCAGGACGGCATCGAGCAATGCGGCTACATCGGGCGCGCGCTGGCGGCGTTGGGTGTACAGGTTGACGTGATCGTATCGAGCCCGCTGAAGCGCTCCACGCAGACCGCCGCGCTGGTGGGAAACGAGATGGGGCACGAAGGGAAATTGGTGCTCGAAAATGGCCTGCGTCCCGAGGCGACCTTCTCGGATTTTCAGAAACTGCTGCAGAAATACGCCCGTCAGGAAGCCATCCTGCTGGTGGGACACAATCCCAATCTGCGGGAATTCTTGGGACGCGTGATCAGCGACCGGGGTTGCGAAGGGTTCGTTGAATTCAAGAAGGGGGCGATCGCCAAAGTAGAAATGCGGCGCAATTTTGGATCCCTGAGCTGGTGCCTCACGCCGCGCATCCTGCGCACGCTTCACGCCGCCGCGGCCGAGAGTTCGCGCCCGAAGACCTCCCGGAAGTAAGACCGGTCTTTCTCGATCGCCCAAAGTTCCAGGTCCACGCTCGCCTTGCCGCGCGGGGTCAACTTCATC
Organism: Terriglobia bacterium; assembly: GCA_020073565.1. Classification (GTDB taxonomy): domain Bacteria; phylum Acidobacteriota; class Terriglobia; order Terriglobales; family Acidobacteriaceae; genus Acidiflorens. The sequence continues at coordinate 620 of JAIQEY010000022.1, read as the reverse complement.
GCGACACTTCCGCTGCGCGCCGAAATCGCGACGTGAGCGACCGCCTGCGTCCTCCCCAGATTCAAAGCCCGCGCCACGCGCAGCAATGCCGATGCTTTGGTAACGGTTTCTTGCTCTTCCGGACTCAAGCTATTCATCGGGCCATCACCCGGTGTGGGGCGCGATTTCCCCAGATAGCGTGCGATGGCCGCGATGATGCGGCGCTGCTGCGGCGTGTATCCCAGGATCTCGGAGTTCGAAATGATGTAGTAGGTATGACGATGGTGCCCGTTGCGATTCACGTAGTCTCCGACTTCATAGAGCATCGCCGCCGCCGAGAGCCATTCCTGGTATTCCGGCGGCAAGTGGTGCACCGATTTCAACGAGGAGAACAGCAGCACAGCTGACTCGCGGACGTGCAGCGCGTGCTGCAGGTCGACGCGGTAGTGCTCCACGGCGCGTTTGATCGACTCCCAGCGTTCCGATTCGACGGCGCGACCAGAGCGCGTGCCGCGGTCGTGATCCGCCGCCATCTGCGCCAGAATTCCGTCGCGCAGGCCCAGGGCTGAATATCGAAAGCCGCCCAGGTGACACCGCTCCAGCAGTTCCGCGTACACCACGGCGCCGGCGCAAATGATCTC
>JAIQEY010000083.1 GCA_020073565.1 Terriglobia bacterium | reverse complement strand
AAGACGATGGTGCGCGTGCCGTACTGGCGGGCGCGGTCGGCGTCGGCCATGACCTGCTTGATTTCCTTGATCCCGGAAAGCACCGCGGAAAACTCGATAAACTCGGCCTTGGTGATGCCGGCGATGATCTTGGCGAGAGTAGTTTTACCGGTTCCGGGCGGGCCCCAGAAAATCATCGAGGTGGGGTCGTCGCGCTCGATTTGCACGCGCAGCGGCTTGCCTGGGCCGACCAGGTGTTCTTGGCCGACGAATTCGTCGAGCGTCCGCGGCCGCATGCGGTCGGCGAGCGGACGCGTGCCCTGAGTGGCAGAGTCTTGCGGCGGGATGGGTTGGAAAAGATTCACGACGTCATTTCACCACCGTGGCAGTTCCCGGTTCTCATTTGACCCAGAGAACAGGTTCACTGAGAACTGGGACCTGAGAACTGGGAACTATCTTTGCGATTTCTCGCCGCTTCATACAACACAATGCTGGCAGCCACTCCCGCATTCAGCGATTCGACTTGCGCGGCTTGCGGGATCACGATGGTTTCCTGCATCTGATGGATCAGATCGCGAGGTAATCCCGCGCCTTCGTTGCCGATGAAGATTGCCAGGGGCAGAGTCCACGAGACCTCCGGCAAGGGCGTTCCTTTGTGCGAAGACGTTGCGAGCAGGCGAGCGCCGTGCTGGCGCAGGAGTGCAATCAGTTCGCCGGAAGCGAGTTGCAGAAACGGTAAACGGAAAATCGATCCGGCGGAGCCGCGCAGAACTTTCGGATTGTAGGGGCTGACGGTTCCTTCGGTCAGGAAAATGCCGGCGGCGCCGAAAGCTTCGGCGGAACGAAAAAGAGTGCCGAGGTTTCCAGGATCCTGCAAACCAGCGGCGACAACCACCGGCCCAGACTGCAATCGTTCCATGATCTGAATGGCCGAAAAGCCGCGCACCTTGATCAGGGCCGCCACGCCTTGCGGGGCGTCACTCGGGACGATGGAATTGAAGAGCGCATTTGGCAAGATGCGCGTCTCGGTTCGGGCGTTCAGTTGGAGCAGAAGTTTTTCGGCGAGTGGACGGGCTGCTTCGCTGAAGAATACGCTCGTCAGACGCTGGCCGCTGCGCAGGGCTTCTTCCACCAGTTTGACGCCCTCAATGGCGCACTCTCCCTGGGCGGTGAGTTCGCCTCGACGGAAGGCGAGGCGCAGCTCTTTCAGGTGCGGGTTGTGGCGGCCGGCGAGCGGGCGCAGACGGCTGTCTGGAAGCACGGTCCGAGCGGCCTTCGTGTCCTGCTTCATAGGTTCTTCCCAAATTCAGGATAATACGAGCGATCGAGTGCGGCTGCGGCGTAAACTCATAATATGGTACATTTCACTGTTCACTCCGACCATCAGGAAGGGAACCGAGTGCGCGCGGAAATCCTGAAGATTCACGCCGATACACCAGAACCATCGCTGGTGAAATACGCCTGCGAACAGATCCAGGCTGGGCAGGTCCTGGGCATGCCCACTGACACCTTTTACGGCCTCGCCGCGGACCCGTTCAATCTGCGAGCAGTGGAGCGGGTGTACGAGATTAAGTCGCGATTGAGGCACAAGCCGCTTTCGCTCCTGATCGAAAACGTGGACCAGGCAGAAGAATTTGCCCGTCCTTTGTGTGACGACTTCCATCTGCTGGCGCGGCGGTTCTGGCCGGGACCGCTGACCATGATCGTGCCGGCTGCCTCGCATCTGCCGCTGAAGGTGACTGCCAATACCGGGAACGTTGCCCTGCGGGTGCCGGCGGCGGAGATTCCGTTGGCGGTGGTGCGTGCGGCGAAAATTCCCATCACGGCTACCTCGGCCAATTTGAGCGGCGCGGTCGAGTGCACGACCGCCGAGCAGGTGCGCGAACAATTGCATGATCGCATCTCGCTGATCGTGGATGGCGGGAAGTCGCCGCGCTCGATTGCGTCGACCATCGTGCACTTCAAAGAAGATGGTTCCTGGCAAATCCTGCGCGAAGGCGCGATTCCCGCCAAGGACATTACTGAAGCGCTGTCCTGAGATGGCGGAACAGTACAGTCCATCGAACCTGCACAAATCTTCAAGCCTTCGTCTCGGTCTGTTGTTTCTGCTGGCCGTGGCGGGGGCATTTCTGTTGTTTCTTGGGATCACAGGATTGCGGATTGTGCGCGCCGCGGGCGAAGTTCCGTCGCGGAAGGCGGACGTGATCGTGATCTTCGGCGCTGCCGAGTATGCCGGGCGGCCCTCGCCGGTGTACCGCGCGCGCCTCGATCACGGTTTCGGGTTGTTTGAAAAAGGCATGGCCCCGGTGGTGATCACGACAGGTGGAGCGGCGCAGGACCCGGACTTCAGCGAGGGCGGAGTCGGACGGGATTATCTGTTGCGGCGCGGTGTCCCAGAGCGGGCGCTGATTGCCGAAACCCAGGGATCGGACACTGCGCATTCCGCTGAGCGCGTGGCCAACATCATGCACGTGAACGGCATGCACAGTTGCATCGCGGTGAGCGATGCGTATCACGTATTCCGCATCCGCGCGCTGCTGGAGCACGAAGGCGTACAGGCGGAAGTGGCGCCGCGCCCGGATTCGCGGCCGCACTCGCTCAGGCTGCGGTTTGAGGCGGTAATGCGCGAGGTGATGAGCTACCTGTTGTGGGAGGTCGATCTGACGTAAAGAGGCTACGAGCTTCGGGCCGCGAGCTACGAGCAAGCTAGCTCTTGGTTGACGGCGGCAACCCGCCCGTGTAGAGACGCGTCTTGCCGCGTCTTTGGCGCATCCGGGACGAGGCAAGCCTCGTCTCTACAAAGGCAAACCGCTTGCTCGAAGCTCGCAGCTGCCTTTCTACCAGCCCATCTTATCCCGTAGACTCGTGACGTGCGCCACGTGATGGGGCCCGTGCCACGAGTAGAGCGCTAGCGTTTTCTCCAGCGTCATCGGCCCCATTTCCGGGTGGCGGAAGGTACGTTGCCAGTCGGCGTCACTCAGGCCACGCAGCACCATCATCCAGCGCTGGTGAATGCAATCGAGCAGAACCAAGGAGACTTCCGTGGGGGCCTGCGAATCCGGCAACAGGGCCCAGCGGTCTTCCATGTACGGTTTAATGGTGGGATCATCTTCGGTGAGCGCGAGCTTAAAACGAATGTAGGCGTTCATGTGGCTGTCCGGCACATGATGCGTGACTTGGCGCACTGTCCAGCCGCCTTCGCGGTACGGGGTATTTAATTGCTGATCCGAGAGTCCGGCAACGGCGGCGCGCAGCCGGGCGGGAGTTTGCTCGATGTCGTTCAGACATTGCTTCTTTTGTTCCGCGGTCAGAGGGCCAGTGTAGGAGAACTTGCCGATAGGGTAGCGCGGGTCGCTCATGCAGTCGCCTCCGCGGAGATAGATGATCGCGGAGGCGGGCATGGTGCATAAAAAACGGTTGCTGGTTGCTGGTTTCTAGTTGCCAGTGTGAGTCAAGACAGGTGTTGAGTGTCGAGTGCAGGGGCTGAGAATTGTGCGGCGAAATTGCCCAGGACGAGACCGGCAACTAGAAACTACAAACTAGCAACCAGTAACCGCTCCTACCGCACCATGGCGAGCACTCGAACCGGGGCCTCGGCGGCGTTCTTGTTCTTTGCGGGGGCAACGATGACCAGGGAGCCAGTCTGCGGGAGCGAGGTTAGTCGTGCCGTTCCTACCACAACATAGTTTCCATGGAGGGCGAGTTGTCGCGCCAGGGTGCGGTCTGAGGTGAGGTTGGCCGATGTTTCGATAGCAAAGCCCAGCGTGTAGCGGGCATCCATCAGGAATTGCGCGGCGTCCGCAGTGATCGGCAACACGTTCGAGGGTTGCGAACCCGTGCTGGTGCGACGGATGGCCACGATCGCTCCTTGCGGAACCACGCCGTGACTCGATTCCCACGCAGCGATATCGTCAAGCGAGATAGGCGAGGCGTCGGCCGGGGATGGCTTCAGATCCATGACCACGAGGGGCGCAATCAGGCGTTCGGCTGGGATCTGCCCGGCTCCCCAGGTTCCGGGAATGAGGGCGGCGGGAGAAATGATGCGGGTTCTCGAATCCGACAAAGAGGCCGTCCCTGGTCCGTTGGAGTTCTGCGCGTCGGTCAGATCCACAACGTGCGAATAGCGGTCCTGCTGGATGGGGTTGGGGCGACGGTCGGCGAACAGAAGAATGGCGAGGACGAGGGCGTAGGCGATGATAAAACTGCGAATCCGCATTGGAATCCCTGGTCGGTCGCAAGAAGCGGGCCTAGAAGGGCAGGCAATCCCCAACAACCGCGGCCGGATAAGATTAAGACGTCAGTCTCACTGCTATTGTTGCCTGCAGAGGCTGTGACTTTCAATCAACAGTCGGACATGACCGAGCGTACGGTCAACCTACTTGTATTCGACTTGCAAACTTTCGTTTTCGATTCAACCTTTTAGCCGTTGCCGAAGCGAGTAGAATGGAGATAACTCTCCGGGAAGAAACGCCTTATTGGCTTCGGCAGTTTCGCGTATGCCTGCGCCCCGGGACGCTCCCCGAACGCACTCGCTCTCGAGGGGCGGGTAAATGCAGGATTGAGGATCGATGTTTGGCCGCGAAGAAAAGGTTTCTGCCCTTCGGCTGACCGCTGTGCAATACGTCATCCTGGCCATTTTCCTGATCCTGGCTTACGGATTGTGGCGGCTGCAAGTGATGCGGAGCGATGAGTACGCTCTGCTGGCGGAGAGGAACCGCATCCGCAATGTCCCCATTCTGGCGCCGCGTGGGAAGATTCTGGACCGTGAAGGCCGCACCATCGTCGACAACTACCCTTCCTTTTCCGCGTTACTGCTGCGCGATTCCCCGCGCGATCTGGTGGCGGATTCGGATGCGATCGCGCAGGGTTTGCACCTGAATGCCGACGAGGTGCGGCAGCGCGTTCGGCGCTTCGCCTCCATGCCGCAGTATCAGCCGATCTTTCTCAAGGACGACATCACGCAGGATGAACTGGCGTTCATCGAGGCGCACAAGAACGAATTGCCCGAACTCGACACCATCATGACGCACCGGCGCTTGTATCCGAAGAACGGCTTCATGGCACACCTGGTCGGCTATGTGGGCGAAGTTACCGACGACATGCTCAACCAGCCGCAGTTCGAGCTCTACTCGCCCGGCGATGTGGTCGGCGTGAGCGGCGTCGAGAAGCAATACAACAGCGTGCTGATGGGGAAGAACGGGTCGCGGCGCGCGATCGTGAACAGCCGCGGGCGCGAAGTCGGGCGGCTGGACGAAACGCCCGCCGAGGCAGGCAAGCAGCTCAAGCTGACGGTGGATCTGGACTTGCAGATTGCGGCCGAGCAAGCGCTCGAAGGGAAGAACGGCGCAGTGGTGGCGATGAATCCGCGAAACGGTGAAATTCTCGCCATGGTCAGCCGCCCAACCTTCGATCCGAACGATTTTGCCGTGAGGATTTCCAAAGACGAGTGGAACAAACTCGTCAACGACGACAACCATCCACTGCTGAACAAGGCTATCCAGGCGCAGTTGGCGCCTGGCTCCACCTTCAAGATCATCATGGCGACGGCCGGCTTGCAGGAGGGCATCGCGCAGACCCTGCATGTGAATTGTGGAGGCGGCGCGTCGTTCTATGGGCGATATTTCAAATGCTGGATTGCCGCCAGGCACCAAACCCATGGAGGAGTGGAAATCCGAAAGGCGATCTACCAGTCTTGCGACGTTTTCTTCTACACACTGGCGGAGAAGCTGGGAATTGATCGCATCGCGAAATACGCCACTGCCCTCGGCCTCGGACAGAAAACGGGCATTGATCTTCCGCAAGAGGTAAGCGGTGTCATGCCATCGGAGGAGTGGAAGATCCGCAACTTCAAACAGAAATGGTACGCCGGGGAAACAATTTCGGTGGGCATCGGACAAGGCGCCGTCGCCACCACTCCCATTCAAATGGCTCGTGCCATCGGGGGCATTGCCAGCGGCGGCGTGCTGCACCGTCCGCACGTGATCAATCCGACCGATCTGCCTCCCAATGTAGTCCCGGCGGCTGCGGGCCCCGACGAGGTCCGCATTCCTCTTGATCCGAAGAATTGGGAACTCATTACGGATGCGATGGCCGACGTGGTCAGCCCGATCGGAACGGCGGGAATGTCGGCCGTGAAGGGGATTGATATCGCCGGCAAAACCGGCAGCGCGCAGACGATCAGCAATGTGCTCAAGGCGAAACTGGGCGCCCTGGGGAAGGCGAAATACAAGGACAACGGCTGGTTCGTGGGCGTGGAGCCGCGGCGCAATCCGGAGATTGTAGTTTGCGCCCTGTTTGAAGAAGGTGAGCACGGATCGTTGGCGGCTCATGTGGTGTCCGACGTCATCAAGGCGTACGTAGAGAAACAGAGGCGTCAGCCCACCAAGGTAGCGGGCTCAGGCAATGGCAAAGCTGAAATCGGTGCGGTGTGGAACGACGGGGGCGCAGACGACGATGGTGGGAGTCATCTACAGGGTGGCCGCTTCTTAGTGGATGTTTCGCGCAAACCTGCGCCGCTGGCAGTCGCCGCCCCGGGGCTGCACTGAGCGACCCTCTTCCAAAAATCCCAAACTTCAACTGATCGTGGTAGGTTTGATGCCAGAATGAAGACTGTTGCCCTGCTGTCGCTGGACACCGCTGCGGCCCGCGGAGCCACGTATGCCGATGCGCGGATCGTCGAGATCCGGAATCGGGCCCTAACCACCAAGAATGGGCGGGTTGGTCATGCTTCGGAATCGGAGTCGCTGGGCCTGGGTGTGCGGGTGATTGCCAACGGCGCCTGGGGATTCTCAGCCTCAGCGGATTTGAGCGACGGTGCGGTGGTGGCCACGGCTGCGCGCGCAGTCGAGGTTGCCAAGGCTTCGGCACAGGTGAAACGGCAGGAGATTCAGTTGGCTCCGGAACCGGCGGCAATTGCGGAGTGGACGACGCCTTACCGAATCGACCCGTTCAGCACGTCGGTCGAGCAGAATCTCGGCCTGCTGCTGAAAGTTGACGCTCAGATGCGCACCGTGGCGGGGGTTACGTTGACGGAAACCGGCATGACTTTTGCGCGCGAGGAGTCGTGGTTCCTTTCCTCCGAAGGCGCGGACATCCATCAGACCAAATACTCGACCGGAGCGGGATACACGGCCTACGCCTTTGCCGGGTCCGAGATCCAGAAGCGGTCGTATCCAAATTCGTTTGGCGGACAGTGGCAGAACCGCGGCTACGAGCAGATTGAAGAGATGAAGCTGATCGAGAATGCGCGCCGTGTGGCCGAAGAAGCGGTCGCGCTGCATCGGGCCGACCAATGTCCGGAGGGTGTATTCACCATCATTCTCGATGGATCGCAGCTGGGCCTGCAGATTCACGAATCGATCGGCCACCCGATTGAACTGGACCGCGTGCTGGGGATGGAAGCGAATTTCGCGGGCACGTCGTTTCTGACTCTCGAAAAGTTGGGCAGTCTGCGTTATGGCAGCGATCTGGTCAATGTCGTAGCGGATGCGCGGCAGGAACACGGGCCAGGCCTGGGGACTTTTGCCTACGACGACGAGGGCGTGGCGGCGCAGTCCACGCCGATTATTACGAACGGCCGGTTTACGGGATATCTCAGTTCGCGCGAGACGGCGCACACGATTGGCGCGACCCGATCGGGCGGGACTCTGCGCGCCGAAGGCTGGAACCGCCTGCCCATCATCCGCATGACCAACATCAGCATTCTGCCGGGTGAAAAGCCGCTGACGCTGGAGCAACTGATTGCCGACACCGAGCACGGCGTCTACCTGGAGACGAATAAGTCGTGGTCGATCGACGACAAGCGCTACAACTTTCAGTTTGGCTGCGAAATCGGGTGGGAGATCAGGAACGGCAAGCGCGTCCGCATGCTGAAGAATCCGTCGTACTCGGGAATCACGACGGAGTTCTGGAATTCGATGGACGCGATCTGCTCGCGCGATGAGTGGACGCTGTGGGGAACTCCCAATTGCGGCAAGGGACAGCCGCAGCAGGTAGTGGGCACGGGCCATGGGGCAAGCCCGGCGCGGTTCCGGAATATCAACGTCGGTTCGGCGTATAAGAGCTAGTTCACCACAGAGGTCACAGAGGAACACAGAGGAGCAAGCAGGAGCTAGGAGTCCTTCCTCTGTGATTCTCTGTGGCCTCTGTGGTTAAAGGTTTTTGTCTTCGAGCGGAAACAGAGAGTATCGGGAAGCCATGCTGACCAGAGAGCGAGCGTCGGGTATCTTCGATCGGATTCGGCGGTTCTCGGCGGCCGATGAAGTCGAAGTCCTTTTTACGGGCTCCCACTTCGCTCTGACCCGGTTCGCGAACAACACGATCCATCAGAACGTTGAGGAAGAGAACTGCCTGGCTTCGATCCGCACGAATTTTGGCGGACGGACGGCGCGGGCCACCGCCAACCAGTTTGACGACGAGAGTTTGAAGCGGGCGGTCGAGGCTTCGGAGAGTCTGGCTCGGGTGCCGGACCCTGATCCGGACCTGCTGCCCATGCCGGATGCTAATGACGCTGGGGACGCGGACAGGAATGTCCGCGCCACACGGTTCTTCGAGCAGACTGCGGCCATCACTCCGGGGGATCGGGCAAACGTGGTCGGGCAGATGGTCGGGGTGGCGGACCGGCATAAGTTGACGACGGCTGGAATCTATTCGACGTCGGAGTCTCTCGAGGGCATCTTCAACTCGCGCGGACTGGCTCGCTGGCACACGCAAACCCTGGCGGAAATTTCCATCACCATGCTGGCCGAAGATTCTTCCGGCTGGCAGAAGTTGAATTCGCCTGATGTGTGCAACCTCGATCCCCTCCAACTGGCGGAGACGGCGGCGCGCAAGGCAGTTGAGTCTGCTCGTCCCCGCGAGATTCCACCGGGTAAGTACACCGTTGTTCTCGAGCCATCGGCCGCCCTCGACATTGTTGGTTTCATGTTCTGGGACTACAGCGGGATGGCGATCCTGGATCAGCGATCGTTTCTCAACGACCGCATTGGCACCAAGCTGTTTGGGGAGAACATCAATATCTGGGACGACGCCGGGCATCCGCTGCAGGCGGGTTCGCCTTTTGACGGCGAAGGTGTGCGACGCCAGCGCGTGCAATTGGTCGAACAGGGCGTAGTCAAGCGCGTGGTATATGCGCGAGGCACGGCTGCGAAGATGAAGAAGTCGGAGTACGCTAACAAAGTTGGCGCCATCGAACCCACGGGTCACGGCTTCCCATTGCCCAATGAAATGGGCGAAATGCCCCAAAATATAGTCTTCGGCGCGCCGGAGAATCCGCAAAGTGTCGAGCAGATGATTGCCTCGACCGGGCGCGGCATCCTGGTCACGCGCCTGTGGTACATCCGCGAAGTCGATCCGTACGAGAAGATCGTGACCGGCATGACGCGCGATGGAACGTTTCGGATCGAAAACGGCAAAGTGCAAGGCGGACTGCGCAACTTCCGTTTCAATCAGAGTCTGATTGCGATGCTATCGAATGTCGAAGCGATGAGCGTACCGATACGCGCCTGTGGTGAGGAATCGTTTGACATGGTGGTGCCGGCGATGAAGGTGAGGGAGTTCAACTTTACAGAAGTGACGAAGTTCTGAGCGAGGCTGCGGTCCTGTTCGCGAACGGACCAGCGAACACAGCGCCTGAGGCTTTCCGCGTGACACCTATACCCGAAACAGCACGGCTGTGGTTACGGCCGCTCGAACTCTCCGACGCCGGGCAAATTTAGATTCTCTTTCCTCGCTGGGAGCGCGTGCAATTTCTGGCTGGGCGGGTGCCCTGGCCCTATCCACCCGACGGGGCGCTGACGTACTGTCGTGATATCGCTCTTCCCGCAGTCGAACGCGGAGAGGAATGGCACTGGACGTTAAGGCTCAAGAGAGATCCTCCCCGCGTGATTGGTGTCATCAGCTTGAGGAGAGCGGAAAATCACAATCGTGAATTCTGGCTCGGCTTGCCGTGGCAGGGGCAGCGCCTGATGAGCGAAGCTTGCGACGCGGTCACCGACTATTGGTTCGACGTTCTGAAATTCCCGGTCTTGCGAGTTGCCAAGGCGATTGCTAACGAGGCATCGCGCCGCATGTCTGCACGGCAGGGAATGCGCATCGTTTCCACAGAAGAGCGAGAGTTCGTCTCCGGGCGATTGCCGGCGGAAGTGTGGGAGATCACGGCCGAGGGGTGGCACGCGCGGCGGCATCGACGCGAAAACCAAAGCTAGAGTCTGTCCCGCGCGCCCCTCTTCCTCCCCGTAAGCCCCTGTACCACCGGCACTTCGCCGCCTTTGTTCCATGACTTCCGTAACTTTGCATTGCCGATGCCGGGGTGTACTCTCGCCCTGAAACGTGCACAGAGCTCGTTCTCTAGTTGTGCACGGAGCGAAGCGGAAGAAAGGTTGTCGCAACTGTGTCTGACGCAACCAAAGAAACCGTTACCGATGCGAGCAAGAGCCGCAAAGGTTACACCGGCGTGCAAGGTGCGGCGCGCTTTCCGATCAAACTTCCAGTCGAAATGAAATCGGGAGCCAGCGGAGAGGCGGTGGAGACCGAGAACATTTCGGCCAACGGCGTCCTGTTCCGCATGGATGTGGATGTGCCGGTGGGTTCGCCGGTCGATTTCGTGATTTCGCTTCCGGCGGACGTAGTGGGCGCCGCGAACGACGTACAGGTGGATTGTCGCGGACGTGTAGTACGCAGTTTTGACGACGGTGGCCGGCGTGGTGTGGGCGTGGTCATCGACGAGTACCGATTTGAGCGCAGGTAGGGCGCTAAAGGAACCGGATGGGAAGCATTCCTGTCAGCGTGGACCAAGGCGAGGGCTTCCAGCCCGAGGATGGCAAAGGCACGATCCGCGTAATCGTGGCGGATACGCAGGCCATCTTTCGCGCCGGACTGCGCAAGATCTTTGCGCTCGAAGATGACATCCGGGTGGTGGGCCAGGCTGAAACCCTGTCGCAAACCACGGCCGCAATCCAGAAATTCTCCGCCGACATTCTGATTTTTGAAGCAGCGCTGGCACCGAGCCCCGCCGATACAGTTTCCGAACTGCTCCGGCAGAACGCGAGTTGCCACCTGGTGGTTGTGCTACAGGAACCGAACCAGGAAATGACGCTCGAACTGTTCCGCCGCGGCGCACATGGCATCGTGTTTCGGGAGGTTGAGCCGGAGATGCTGGTGGATTGCCTGCGCAAAGTTGCGCAGGGCGAGCCCTGGTTGGAAGCCCGCGCCATCGCTTGGGTCCTGGACGCCTATCGCACGCAAGGACTGCGCCCGACTGGATCGCGTCCGAAAGTGCAGCTCACCCCCAAAGAGTCCCTTATCGTTTCCTGTGTCACGCAGGGCATGAAAAACAAAGAGATTGCTCTGCGCGTGGGCACCACGGAACAGGTTGTGAAGAACTACCTCCGCAAGGTGTATGACAAGCTGGGTGTGGCGGATCGGCTCGAACTTGCCCTTTACTGTCTGAACCATCGCGTGGTTGACGGCGAGGCGAAAGCCAAGTCTGCACAGCCGCCGAACGAAACGCCGACTTCAGCAACGCCAGAGACTCCCAACGCGGCCGCCGCAGCTTCGGGATCATCCCGGTCCTAAGCCTTCTCTAGTACAATTCTCGGTCGCAGGCTGATCCACTCTTGCAGGCATCCTGTGCGTGGCCGAGGGTGGTTCAGACGCGCAATTTCTTCATCCCAGAGAGGCGAACCGTGAAAGGCGACGCGAAAGTTATTGCCATCCTAAACGAAGTGCTCAAAGCCGAGCTGACCGCGATCAATCAGTATTTCCTCCATGCCGAGATGTGCGAGAACTGGGGCTACGAAAAGATGGCCAAGCACACGCGCAAGGAGTCGATCGAAGAGATGCAGCACGCCGAGAAGCTGATGGAGCGCATTTTGCTGCTCGATGGAGCTCCAAACATGACCGACTATTTCAAGATCAACATCGGGCAAAACCTGAAGCAGCAGCTGCAGAATGATCTTGATCTCGAATACGCCGCGGTAAAGCGTCTCAATGAAGGAATCAAGGCATGTGTCGCGGTCAGTGACAACGGGTCGCGCGAATTGCTGGAGAAGATCCTGGTCGATGAAGAGCACCACATCGACTATCTCGAAGGTCAGCTGTACGCAATCAAAGAGATGACCTACGAGAACTATCTCGCGCAGCAGTTGGGCGAAGGGGAAGAGAGCTAAAGGCCAGTAGCCACGATTGGAATCGCGCCGGCGCTCATTGGTTGCCTGTCAACTGCTAGAATCAAGAAGAAGCGCTTCTCACGGCGCCGGAGAGATGGCCGAGTGGCTGAAGGCGCACGCTTGGAAAGCGTGTTTACTCGAAAGGGTAACGTGGGTTCGAATCCCACTCTCTCCGCCAGTCCTTTTGCTTTCAATGAGTTAAGTGCTATCCATACCGTCGTCCATACCGTAAAACCCATTCGAGGAGCGGTATGCGATGCGATTTTGTTATCCCTTTGCCCTGACAGCGAGCTCTCGCGACTCCGAGGAAGCGCCCGACTCTCACAAGTGTATTCGAACTAAATCCGGCGTCCAATGCGACCAACCATGTTTAATCGTCTTCTCCCCGCCCTCCGCTTTTCTTAGAGAGATCGCGCGTCCCGACGCGGTGGCCGGAGAATTTGACCGAATTTCCGTTTGCACATAATTTCTCCCTGCCTGGGTTGGAGGGCATATGATGCGGACCGGCAACTCCCATGCGGGGCGCGTCAATCTCCCAAAATACGTGAAGGTGCGCGGCGACGCCTCAGAGACGTGGCGATTCTGTCCTGTTGTTCGTACGGGCAATGGCCGCATTCGGCCAGACTACGTCTTGATCGAGGGCAGGCCCGAACTCCACAAAGAAGGCGCTTACTACATCGAGTGGTATCGCGATGGCAAACCGACAAACCCTCGTTCGGTTGGCACTGGTGTGCCGTCATTACTAGCGCGCTCACTGAGTGCGGCAATCTGGCTTTCGATGGTGTGCGCGGCCGCCTGCTGTTCGCCGGAGACGCGCGCGTAGAACGCAGCTCGAATGGTGGTCATAGAAGCCTCCGTTGGGAGGCTGAGAGAGCGCGTGGCGGTGATCAAGCGCGAGGTTTGTATTGGAGGTGAACTTAACTTGAAAGGAGAATCAAAATGTCAGAAACAAGCACGCTTATTTCATGCACGGGCAAAATCACTCGGAACTGGCTAATCTGCCAACGCCGCCCGCAACAGCAACCCATATCCCAATCCGGCATGCAGCGGTTGTGGAAACCCTGGTCGAAACCCTGAGCCACCGCCATATCGGTGTGGTCGACGAGGAGTTTGCCGTGTCGAGCGATGCGATGGAGATGTTTGGCGTTCTCGACCTGGAAACCAGTTTCAATGGTTGCCGATTTGCAATCGGGATTCGGAACGCGAACAACAAGCGATTCCGGCTGGCATGCACAGTCGGCCTGCGAGTATTCGTGTGCCACAACCTCGCGTTCCGATGTGACTACACTCCGGTGTTAGCAAAACACTCGAAGCGCTTCTCGCTCGAAGACGCGCTTTCGATCGGGGTGGACCGGATGCAACGGAACTTTGATCCCATGCGGCAGCAGGTCGAACGTTGGCGAGCGCAGCAGCTGTCTGAAGAGGCGGCAAAGCTGACGATCTACCGGGCGTTCATCGAAGGCGATCTGGACGTTCCGAAACATCTCGTCCGGAGAGTACATGAACTCTATTTCAATCCTCAGCATGACGAGTTCGAACCTCGAACGATGTGGAGCCTGTCAAACGCGTTCACCTCTGCATTCAAGGAACTGGACCCGATTCCGCAGTTTAAGGCCACTGCCAAGCTGGCTGGATTCCTGGGGGCGCGGTTCTCCGGGTCGTTCTAGCGTATGGGGCGGTATCGGCCGACCGCTCCTTGCTTAATCCACTGACGAGCATACTGGAGGGGCGTTTTGCGGTTGAGCGGTTTTGACTATCCCTACAGAAACCGACAACGAGGATTCTTCCCGTACTCATGGGTTTCCATCTTCGATAGATATTGGCAGGCTGAACGAGAATTGAGCGCCGCCCTCCGGCCGATTCTCTGCCCACAATCGCCCTTGATGCGCGTTGATGATATCCCTTGCCACGCTCAGACCCATTCCAGTTCCGGCCACCGAATCCCGGGTTCGACTTCCACGATAGAACCTCTCAAAGATCGACTCAATCTCGTCTTGAGGAATCCCTGGCCCTTGGTCCCGGACTCTAACGGTAACGATGCCCTCAGTCTGCGTAGCTGATATCGCGATCGTTGAACCGTGTGGTGAGTACTTGACTGCGTTCCCAAGCAACTGACGTAGTGCGAGGCCTATCATGTCCGGATCGGCGCTTACCATCGAAATGTCCTCTTGAACCTCAATTTCGAGTGGTCGTCCGTCCAAAAGGCTCTTCAAGCGATCAACAGCGGGCCGAATTAGTTTAGCAACGGAGACCTGACGCCGCCGGATCCGCGGCCTGCCCGGCTCAATGCGAGCCATGTCTACCGTCTCATCAATCATTCCACTCAACTTATCTACTTCTTCTTCGACCACGAGCAGCAGGTCGTCCTCATCCGGTTCGTGTTCATATTCGGAGCGCACCGTGGTAATGGCACCCTTGATAGACGTGAGCGGAGTCGTAAAATCATGCGCCAAGGCATCGAGCAGAATACCCCTTAGACGCTCACTTTGGCGCGCAGCCTCCAGTCTGCTCGCGGCTTCCTTTTGTCGAGCACTCTCGACCGCAATTCCTACGAGGTTTGCGATTGCCTGCAAATCAGGCTCTGACACGGCGGGTCCCACGGCTCCTATGCTCCCCACAGTTTTGCCTCCCAAGGAGACCGGGGCAACAACGACTTCAATACCTTCAGGAGTTGATTCCTTGCGCCACACGAACCAAGATGCCGTACCAACCGCAATATCGCGCAATACTTGGTGCTCTAGCATTGCGTCTGGTACGCCGATCATACTGAGTTTGCCACTCAGTCCGTCGCAATAGGCAACTCCCGAAAACCCAAAGCGTTCTTTCACTTGTCCAGCTATTTGCGTGCCGAGATCCCTCGTAGAGTCGATCAGCATTAACGACCGGCTGAACTGATAGAGGTGCTCTACCTCTATGCGTCGGGCCTGCGCTTCATCAGCGCGCTGACGAGCAATCGACGAAAGCTTGTTTGTAGTGATGGCCGTGACTAGGAAGGCGAAAAGCGCTACCCAGTTCTGTGGATCAGCGATCGTGAGCGATAGAATCGGCGGAAGAAAAAATAGTTGAGGCAGAGCATCGCTGCCACGGAAGTCAAAAACGATTCCGCCAGGCCCTCACTTCGCAGCTACCACCAGAACAACTAATACGTAGGCAAAACCGGCGATCAGGCTGTTGACGAGCAGCACCGAGAAAGCAGCCCAGGTGGTTGCGGCTACGAACGCGAGACAAGTTCCTACTCTGGTCGTTCCGGCTGCAATCCGACGAATACGTTGAATGGTTTGTGGGTCAACCATTGGCCAGCATACCGATCATTCCACTCACACGGGTTCAGGCACCTGGTTGTGTCGAGGCGACCATAGCACCCGCAGCGAGATTATTTTGGACGCGTGTTTAGTTTGTCGAGTGCGCGCTTCAACTTTTCAAGCTTTTGCCCGGCCTCGCCGAGCTTGCCCTCCGCCGTCAGGCGCTGGTAGTCGGCAAGGTCTGTGGCGGCTTCCGCGATGAGCGCGTTGAAATCGGCTTCGGGCTGGGGTTTCGAGGCGGATGCCGATGTCTTGCGGTCCGACTCCGCGGGGGCTGGCGCAGCGCTCATCGACGAGACCGCTCCACCGAACAGGGACGCCAGTGCGGACTGGAAGGTTGGTCCGTACGCCAGCCGATCTTGCAGCGCAAGTACGACCAGGCGCAATTCGGGCATCGGACTCCGCTCGGCCTGCAAGTAAATCGGCTCCGCATACAGTAGCGCCCGCCCGATCGGGATCACAAGCAGAGCCCCGCGCCGCACGTGCGAGCCCTGCTGATTCCACAACGTCAATTGTCCGGAAAGCTGCGCATTTTGATCAATTCGTGCCTCGATCTGTAGTGGCCCGTCGACGAGCTTCGTCTTGGGAAAGTTGTAAACCACGGACGTACCGTATTGTGCACCGTCGCTGCGCCCGGCGATCCAGCCAATCAGATTATTCCGGTTCGCTGGCGTGAAGGGCAGAATCTCCACGAACTCTTCGCCGGTTTCGCCCGGCAGTTTCATCAGCACAAAATTAGGCTCCATCGCTTGAGTCGTTTGCTGACCTCCTTCACTCAGGCCGACTTCGGTGGCCACCGTCCACAGATCCTCACGGTTATAGAACGCCTCCGGATCCATCATGTGATACAAGCCGTAAACGTCCGCCTGGAGTTTGAGCAGCATCTCGGGATAGCGCACGTGTTTTCGCAATCCGGCCGGCATTGTGGACGCATCTTTGAAAAGGCTCGGAAAGATTGCGCGGTAGGCAGCGATGACTGGGTCATCCGTATCAAACACGTAAAACGTGGTCGTGCCATCATAGGCGTCGACCACCACCTTGACGCTGTTCCGCATGTAGTTAATCAGGTCGTTCCCCAGCCGGTAATGCGTCGAGTATGGATAGCTGTCTGAGATCGTGAACGCATCCATAATCCACGACAACCGGCCATCGTCCCCGAGCACGATGTAAGGATCCGGATCGTAGGTGAGGAACGGCGCCAATGCCAACACGCGATCGCGCACATTGCGCCGCATCAGCAGCCGGCTGTCCTTACTAACGTCATCACTGAACGGCAGCTTCGTGAGGTCGTCGCGGTCGAGCGCGATGATCATGCGGCGCAGGAAACCGCCGAGAAGGATGCCACCATTCCCTTCATAAGACGTGAGATTGTTGGTCTGGCCTTGCGGGTAGTTGAATTCCTTCTGCTGCGTCTTCACGTAGACGTCGGTGTTGGTCAACTCGCCGAAATAGACTTCTGGACGCGTCACAGACAGGCAGTGGACTGCGCTCTGGATCGGCATGTTGCTCAGCATCAGCGTGGGTAGACCCTCCGGCGTGAATCCATTGACCGGGTTCATCGTGATGCCGTAGCCGTGCGTATAGATCAGCTTCTCGTTAATCCAGTTGTGGCTGCTCTCCGGAAGTTTGTCGAAGTTCAGTTCGCGCGTGGCGAGCATCACCTCGCGAGTCGTGCCGTTGATTTCATAGCGGTCAATGTCGATGTCGGGAAAGTCGTAATAGGTACGGATTTCCTGAATCTGACGCAGTGTGTCCTGGAGTGCATGCCAGTCCCACAACCGGATGTTTTGCAGAGTAGCCTGATTGTTCGCCGGGTCAGCCGCCTCGACGGTCGTCTCGGCGGGAAACTCCCGTTGCACGACCTGGTTCAATCCGTAGGCTCGCCGCGTCAGATCGGTGTTGTAGACAATGTACGGCTTCTCGCGAACCAGTTCGTTCGGTTTGACGATGAAGCTGTTGACATACCACGCGATTCCTTGAACGGCAACATAACAGACCGCTGCTGGAAGGATCGCTGCCAATAGCCACCGTCCGCGTGGCACCCGGGCGGCGTTGACGGATGCGATTACCGCGCCCAGAACGAGTGCCGCGCAGACGACGAGCATCCCGGTGAGTGTGATGTGCGCATCCGTGTAGGTCACACCCCCGAAGATCGTATGATCGTCGAGCAATCGTTCGAACCGGCCCAGATAGACATGTATCGCGAGGATCAACAACAGAAACGCAAATGTAATGGAGAAACCGCGCCACGGTAGTGTGACAGAGCGGCTGAGCTGGCCAGTAAGCACACGAACTCCGCCCGTAATCAGAATGAAGAAAACTGCGAGTGCACAGGCAATCAGGCTAAGCGTAAGTAGCCATCCGGCGATGAGCTG
>JAIQEY010000021.1 GCA_020073565.1 Terriglobia bacterium | reverse complement strand
TTTCGGACTGGGTGTACATAGTTAGTAAACCCCATGCCATCTCGCGCTCATCCATGGTTTCTTACCTGTTTTCCCCTCGTTTTCGCGGACTAATCAGGATCTTCTTCCCAAAGTACCCCTGTTTTCATCCTACTTTTGTCTTGACTTCCACAGGGCCAATCGTTGAGATTACGCCTAAGTTGGCTTTGAGAGTAGCCTCCTGCTCTGGCACTCCCAAACCCTGAATGGCCACTACATTAACTCCCGTCGATTCCCGGGAGGTTGTTCGTTGCGATCGCTGCCTGCTGGTCCAATTCCGCACAACCAACAATCTCTGTCGGCGATGCCACTTGTCTCTGGATGAGGACGAACCGGAGATTACAGCGCCCACGCCGGAAGTTTTGCCGATCAATATGAACGGCAACGGCCACGGGCATCTGAACCTGGCGCATTCTATTCGTTCGCTGCGACTGCGCAATGGTCTGAGCCAGCGGCAACTGGCGCTGCGCATGTCAGTACCGCGGACTTACGTGTCGAAGATCGAAAATGAGAAGGCGACGCCGACGCTCTCGTCGCTGGAGCGACTGGCAAGGGCGCTGGAAGTCAACGTCCCTGACTTGCTCACCGGTGGAGAACGTAATCGGCAGGAAGAAGTACGCGAACTGATGGAAGATCAGTTCGTGGGCGAGATTTTGCCGTTTGTCGCGCAACTGAATGGGATGCAGATGTCGAGTATTCTCGCGCAGGTCAGAGATCTGACGGTGCGGCCGCGGCGGAGTGCGTAGCGCGCTACGCGCTTCGAGCCAGCACAGAAGGGTTAGAGGCGTGGCGGGCGCATCGGACTTGGCTCAGGGTTTTCCTGCGCGGCTCACGCCGCGCGAGCCCTTCAAGTTTTTATCCGGGCAAACCAGCTAACTGGACAGCCGGAGCTTTCGGGCTCCGGCTTTTTTGTTGGCAGCCACCGCGTACAGGTTTCTGGGCGGTTTTGCACAGGGGAGCAGACAATCTATGCGATAAGTGCGCAACAGTTTGCATGCTGCCCATTAGATTTCTTCGAAAACACAGTGTTTCCGCTTGACCCGTGCTGGGCGAACGAGATACGCTCTGCGAACTCCCCTAACAAGCTGGGAGAGTACTGCCCGGCAACTCCTTGGTGAACAGGAATACTCCAATGAAGATTTCTCGGTTCTGTGTGCTGGTTCTGTTGATCCTGCTGGGAGGGGCGCTGGCCTTTGGCAGCTCGGTCACCGATCCCAGAATCATTATTCACGGCGTCAGCGGTAACGCGCCTGTACATTGCCCACCGGAGGGTTGCACGAGTGTGGGAATGAATTTCAGTTTCAGCGTCCCAAATAACCCGACTGGTTCCGGTACGCTGTTTTTCACCAATGCGTCCGGACAGAATTGGACTTCGTTGACGTTGATTGAACACGGACACCAGGTGCTGGCAGCCGACATCAGCTGTCAAACGTCCCTGTTTCTGAGCTGCACCGCTACGAACCTGGAAAACGGTAATGTGGCCATTGTGTTGTCGGGCATCAAGGGCGGAAACAATCCATTCAACGGGATTCTGAACGGGCAGAGCTTCTCCATTAAGTTCGCCTGTGTCGGAAGGAGTTGTTGGCCAGGCGGGTTGGATTTTAGCGCGCACGCGACTGCGGCTGTTCCCGAGCCCGGCACAATTGCTCTGATGATGACGGGGCTTGGTGCTCTGGTTTCGCGGCGTAAGATGTGGAAGAACCGCTGGAACGGTTAGTGGTTCTTTTTCGAGAACTCGTTCACCAATTGAGAAAACTGCGGCAGGGCCTGGAGCCTGGCAAGCTCAGGATCGTTCCAGGCCTCTTGCGCTGCATAGCCCTTCTGTAGTGCCGTTCGCAGTGCCTTGAGGGCATCTTCCGGTTTCCCGATCAGCGCTTTCACTTGAACTTCGGAATACATCAGCTGCAAGTCCCCGGGGCTGATGGAGCGGGCGCGTTGGATGTACTGCAGGGCATTGGTGGCATCGCCCTTCTTGGCGTAATAGAGCGCTAGATCGCCCATGATGGTGAAGGATCGCGGATTTACCTGGAGTTCCTGGAAGGCCACTGTGATCGCCTTGTCATAGGCCTGGGTGGCCTGATCCGAGTGGCCGGACCAGCGGTAGGCATCGCCCAGGTTGCCCAGAATGACCTCCTTGTTAGGCGCCATCTCGGCCGCCTTCTGGTACATCGTCACCGATTCGTCGTAGCGTCGCAGAAAGAAATAACAGGTTCCCAGGTTGGAATAGGTATCGGCATCGGGTGCGAGCGACAAAGCCTTTTGGTAATTCGGGATCGCTTCCAGCCACTTGCCTTCCCGGAAATAAACGGTGCCGATGTTTTCATATCCGATAGGATTATCGTTCGCCAGCTCGACGACCTTCTGGAAAGACTCCATCGCCTTAGCCGAATCGCCCAGTTCCAGGTATGCTCTCCCCAGAGAATTGTGGTTCCACCAGAAATAGGGGTTTGCGGCGACGCCGCTCTGGTACGCCTGGATGGTTTCCGCCGCTTGCCCACTCGCGAGGTAGGCGTCCCCCAAGCGGCGATAGGCTTCATCAGAATTGGGCGCAAGTTCCAACGCGCGCTTCAGTTCGGTGATGGCCTGCGCGTTCTTTCCGGTGGTAGAGTAAACGCTCCCCAAGGCGAGATGGACCTCGGGCAGCGTGCTTGAGAGGCGCTCCGCCTGCTCCGCCGCCATGGTTGCCTTGTGCGCCCACAGGCTGTCCTTGCTTTCGCCGTACATGCGATCGCTGGCGTCGGCCAGCCCGGCATACGCCAGCGCGAAGTTGGAATCCTTATCGATGGCCTGTTCAAACAGGTCGGCAGCCTTCTTAATCTCTGGCGGGTTGTGAGCGTTGCGCAGGACGTTCCTGCCCTGGAGATAGAGATCGTAAGCTTTCACGTTCTCAGTGGGGTGAGCGCCACTGCGCGCCAGTTCTTCGTTGGTCGGCTTGAGCGCGAGCGCGGTGACCAGGTTGCCGTAGATCTGGTCTTCGAGCGCCAGCAGATCCCCGGGAATGCCCGAGAACTCCTGGCTCCAGAGCCTGCCTTTGGTGGCGTCGTCCAGACTCAGGGTGACGCGCAGTTTGTCGCTGCTGCCTTGCACCATGCCCTGCAGAACCAGGTTGACACCGAGTTGCTGGGCGAGTCTCGCGACCGGCAGATCTTTGGCGGCGACTTTTTCGACCGCGTCCGAGGAGGCCAGGTGAACTTCCTTCAGTTGAAACATCTTGGCGCCGAGCGCTTCCTCAATTCCATCGGCCACATAGCCCAGCGTTTTTTCTTCCCCAACCCGTTTGAGCGGGAGGATGGCCACGTATTTTCCCTTGCTCATCGGGGGGATTCCGTGGGCCACGCTCTCTCCCTGCGAGCCAGAACGAACCAGCAGCGTGCGTCCTGCGAAGACCGCCAGCGCAACCACCAGCACGGCTCCGGCGAGCCACATCCAGCGTGACCCGGGAAGATCGAGATTGAAGTGCGATGAGTGCACGACGGGGTGCGGGATCATCTTGGAAAGCGCTTCGGCACTGATGTTCGGATTGGCTTCCCAGGTGGTCAGCTGCTGCAACAACTCGACCACCGAGTGATAGCGATTGGCCGGCTCACGCTCCAGGCAGCGGCCGACGATTGCACTCAAGGATTTGGGGACGGAGCGATCGATATCAGAAGCGGGCTTCGCGTCTTCGCGCGTGCGCTTCATCAAGCTGGCGATCGCGGTGTCGGCCTCGTAGGGAGCTTTGCCGGTCAGCAGTTCGTAGAAGATGAGGCCGACGCTGAAGATGTCGGAACGCTGGTCGAGTTGCACGCCCAGCGCCTGCTCGGGCGACATGTATTCGAGCGTGCCCACGATGGCGCCGGTCTGGGTCAGGCCAGTCTCGCCGAGCGAACGCGCCAGCCCGAAATCCATCACCACGATCCGGCCGTGCTTGTCGCGCATAATGTTCTGCGGTTTCAAGTCGCGGTGGATCACGCCTTCGGCATGGGCGGCGTCGAGCGCGCGGCAGACCTGCTCGATCATGCCGATGGCTTCCCGGGAGGAGAACTTGCCGTGTTGGCGGAGCAGAGTGCGCAGGTCCTCGCCGTCTACGTACTCCATGCTGATGAAGCGGATGCCCCCGGACTCGCCCAGGTCATAAATGCGCACCACGTTCTTGTGAGTGATGTTGCGGGCGAGAATCAGTTCCTGTTTGAAGCGCTGCAAGATAGCAGGGTCGGTCGCGAGTTCGGGACGGATGACTTTGAGTGCGATCAGACGGTCCAGTTCGCGGTCGCGCGCCTGGTAGACCGCGCCCATGCCGCCCTGTCCAAGGACACGGAGGATCTCGTAGCGGCCCGCGAACACAACTCCTGGTTGGAGCGCGTGGAACACCGAGACGCTGTCCTGGCCTCCCGAGGACGGCTGAAACACATAAGGCATCGCCGCCGAGGCGCCCGGAATGGGGGCGGACTGCGGCATGGTCACGGCGTCGGAAAGCGGAGGGTTGGAGAGCGGCGGCGGGGTCTGAGCGGCAGCAGCTGAGCGGTCGCCCGGGCGAAAATTACCCGGCATCGTCGGGCTGTCGGAATCGTTGGCCCTGGGGTCGCGCTCATCCATGGGAATTGCTCTGATTCGGAGAGCCGGCGGAAGGAGCGCGCTTCAAACCTCACCCACTAGGCAGCCCCACGCCTCAGGTTGTCGAGGGGAGTTCGAGAACCTAACACTCCGATATGCCAAGGAAGTATACCCCCGAAACGATCTCAGGGAAAGCAAGGCGAACCCCTCCGAGACATAGTGTTTTTGCGGCCTCGACCGTTTCACCCGTCCTCCGCCGATCTGGTGTGTCATAGGATGCCCGATCTTATCTTGTACCAACCGGTCGGTACGGATATTTCGTTGTTCCGGCGGATCGTGCTTAAATGAAAAGTTGGGCGCCATTTCAGCGCCGTCCCCGCGCGCGGCATCCATCGTTTTTAATTTGTCGTCCCGACCGACCCTGAGCGGAAACGAAAGGGGGTCGAGGGACTTGGTGTCTCCGGAGGATTCTTTGGACTTTCAACTGAACGACGAGCAACTGCAATTAAAGAAGAACGTGCGCGAGTTCGCCGAGCGCGAGATTGCCCCCAACGTCATGAAGTGGGACGAAGCCGGCGAGTTCCCGCACGCCACCGTCAAGGAACTGGGCAAACTGGGTCTGCTGGGCACGATCTTTCCGCCCGAGTATGGCGGCGCCGGCATGGGATACGTCGAGTACGTCACCGCCATCGAAGAACTCTCGCGCGTGGATGGATCAGTCGGCATCATCGTAGCCGCGCACACTTCGCTCAGTTCGAACCACATTTTTCTCGCAGGCAATGAAACGCAGAAGAAGAAATATGTGTCGAAGCTGGCAACCGGCGAATTCCTCGGCGCCTGGGGATTAACCGAGCCGTCATCCGGATCGGACGCCGGCAGCGCGCGCATGACGGCCACGCGTACCAAGGGTGGATGGGTGCTCAACGGCACCAAGACGTTCATCACCAATGGACACTACGCAGACGTTGCCGTAGTTCTGGCCGTCACCGATCGCGCAGCGCACACCCATGGACTCTCCGCCTTCGTGGTCGAGAAGGGCGCCAGGGGATTCCGCCCCGGAAAGAAAGAAAACAAGCTCGGACTGCGCGCCAGCGATACCTCCGAGCTGGTCTTCGAGGATTGTTTCCTGCCGGAAGAAAACCTGCTAGGCAAGGAAGGCGCCGGCTTCATCGACGCCATGCGCGTGCTGGACGGCGGCCGTATCTCGATCGCCGCCCTCTCGCTCGGCATGGCCGAGGGCGCCTACGAAGCAGCCCTCAAGTACTCGAAGCAGCGCCAGCAATTCGGAAAACCGATCTCGGAATTCCAGGCCATCCAGTGGAAGCTCGCCGATATGGCCACGGAAATTGAAGCCGCGAAACTGCTGACCCTGCGCGCCGCTTCCATGAAAGACGCCGGCATGAAGACCACGCTCGAATCTTCGATGGCCAAACTTTACGCCAGCGAAGTGGCCGTGAAGTGCGCCAATGAAGGCGTGCAAATCCACGGCGGCTACGGGTTCATCAAGGATTATCCCGCCGAAAAGTTCTACCGCGACGTAAAGCTCTGCACCATCGGCGAAGGCACGAGCGAAATTCAGCGCCTGGTGATTGCGCGGCAGTTGCTGAAGGATTAGCATCGTGGGCGATCCGTTGATCGCCGGGGGTTGCGATGATCACTGGGGCCCACGTCATTGTATACAGCAATGATCCAGACGCGGACCGCGCCTTTTTTCGCGATGTTCTCCAATTCCCATCCGTGGATGCCGGGCATGGCTGGCTCATCTTTGCGCTGCCACCCACCGAGGCTGCATTCCATCCTGCCAAGAAGAACGACCTCCACGAGCTGTACTTCATGTGTGACGACCTGAAATCAACGATGGAATCGTTGAAGGGAAAGAAAGTAAAGTGTGGTCCGGTGCAGGAGGAACGCTGGGGGACCCTGTCCTCGATCACTCTCCCAGGAGGTGGGAAGATCGGGCTCTACCAGCCCAAGCATCCGACGGCGATCGGGCGTTGAGGCCGGACGAACACGGATCGGCGCAGGTTGCTACACTATCCTGCTTGGCTCCTACGAGAACAATTCTTATCGACCGCCTTCGCGCTGGCGATACCCGTGCCTTGGCGCGAGCCATCTCGACCGTCGAGAACCGCGCACCCGGCTGGTCAGACCTGTTGAAGGCGCTCTTCCCCCACACCGGCAAAGCGCGCATTGTCGGGCTGACCGGCGCTCCCGGTGCGGGCAAAAGCACGCTCGTCGATCAACTTGCCAAGCACTATCGCAAACAGAATCAAACCGTCGGCATCATTGCGGTCGACCCCACCAGCCCTTATACCGGCGGCGCGATTCTGGGTGATCGCATCCGCATGCAGGACCACTACTCCGATCCCGGAATTTACATCAGGAGCATGGCCACGCGCGGATCTCTCGGTGGACTCGCCCGCACCACAGCCGACGTGGCCACCGTGCTCGATGCCTCCGGGCGCAACCGGGTACTGATTGAAACGGTCGGCGTCGGGCAGGACGAAGTCGACATCGTGCGTCTGGCCGATGTCACAGTAGTGATTCTCGTTCCCGGCATGGGCGACGATGTGCAAACCATCAAAGCCGGCATCATGGAGATCGCGGATATTTTTGTCATCAACAAAAGCGACCGCGAAGGGGCCGAGCGTGTCGAGCGCGAGATTCGAGCCATGCAGTCGCTGGATGCGCGGAAAGATGGATGGACCCCGCCGGTGGTGAAGACCGTGGCCAGCGAAGGCAAGGGCACGTCAGAACTTGCCGCGGCAATTGCCGATTACGAAGCGTACTTGCAGAAAGAAAACCTGGCCTTCAGGAAGAACGTTGAGAACTGGCAGGAACGGCTGGTCGAGATGTTGCGCGACGCTATGCTGGACGAGGCACGCGCCCAGATGGACGGAGGCACCCTGGAGCGCTACGCAGCCGAAGTCGCCGAGCATAAACGCGATCCCTACTCGCTGGTGGAGGAGATTGTGAGGGGCATAGGCGAGCTTAAATAGGGCAACTATATACTTGACGCGCGATAGTTCAAGAGATGAGCAGCAGACACGGCAACAAGCACAAGAAAAAAAAGACTGAGCACCGTCCTGCCCCTGTACCAGTTGTCGATGACGTGCCGTGCCAGGAACATCCCGACCCCCAAAAAGAAGACCACATGAAAGACGCTAATCGCAATCCGCCACGCTCGCGACTTGGATTTGCCGCTCTCGTTGTATCTGTTCTGGTTCTCTTGGTTTACTTCGAGCAGGCATGCATCATGCGTAAGGCTATGCGCGTGGATCAGCGAGCGTGGGTTAGCGTTCCCATTCCTACTGTGTTCCCATTGAACGGAACATCTATCCCAGTAGTGACCCAAATAACAAACAGCGGAAAGACTCCAGCCAAAGATGTCCAGGGAGATTTCGTTGCTACCGTATTGAAAAAAAGGCGAGGATCTCCAACTTTGGGCGACTTCAGCATCGGTCATCCACACAACCGCTTGTACGTTGGCGTTGTCTTTCCGGGGGCGTCCATTCCAACGACGATCAACGTGGTTCGCTATGAACCAAACGTGGCAGAGGCCATTGTTCCAGATGACAGTCTGCGGCAAGACATCGAACGCGGTAACAGGTTCATCATTTTCTATGGACGTATCACCTATTACGATGTCTTTGGCATTCAACACTGGACCCAATTCTGCACTGGTTCTGGAACCGCCATTCTGGATAACCTGAAACAATGCATAAGGTACAACGACGTTGACAACAACGAGGAGTAGCCCTGTCACGGCAGGCAAGACTTATGTGAGCCAAGTATATAGTTGCCTCAATTAGCTCGATGGAGGGCCACGCGGCTCCGCCGGCAACAGGCAGGCATGTATGGAATTCAGCATTGATCATCTCGGCATAGCAGTGAAATCCCTGGCGGCAGCAAAGTCGATCTACGAAAAGCTCGGACTGAGCGTGTCCCCAGAAGAAACCGTCGAGCAGGAAAAAGTACGGCTGGTGATGGTGCCGGTAGGCGAAAGCCGCCTGGAACTGCTGGAGGCGACCTCAGACGATTCGACCATTGCCAAGTTCATCGCAAAGCGCGGCGAAGGCCTGCACCACGTCTGCCTGCGAGTTCCGGACCTGGCGGTCGCAGTCGCAAAACTGAAGCAAGATGGCGTACGCCTGGTATCGGAAGAAATCAAGACGGGAGCAGGCGGGTACAAGTACGTGTTTGTACACCCCCAGAGCGCCGGCGGCGTACTGCTGGAGTTGGTGGAAAGCCAGCATTGAAGCCCGTGCCTGGGCTGTTCCGTGCGTTCTTTGTGCTGGAACTGGTCTCTGTTTCGAGAATCGGTTCTGGGAAGGGCACGGGCGGGTGCCCCACTCATCGCGTACTTTGCGAATGAGTGGGTTCTCGACCTCGCCAAAACTCTCGACAGGACGACGCTTGATTTCCAGCGCCCACTCCTGGGACTTACCCGTACCAGTCCCGCCTCTCGATAGAAGTAGGCGCGGAAACTGCTCCGCCTCCACTGTTCCGGTCGTTCCACGAGCGGTTCAGCGAGTCAGTTTTGCCGCGGCTGTTTCGTCCAGCATCCACAGCAGCGTACCGTCAGCAGCCTGCACCAGTTGGGATGGATACGGCGGGTCGTTCTTGCCGCCCAGAATTTGATGCACCATGTCGGCTTTGTCGGGTCCGCTGGCCATGAACATCACCTGGGCGGCGTGATTCAGCACGGGGAACGTGAAGGTGATGCGGTGGGTGTTGAATTTTTCGACCCAGTTGGCGATCACCAGTCGTGATTGCTCTCTCAATCCTTCCGAACCGGGAAACAGAGACGCGGTGTGGCCGTCGGGACCCATGCCGAGCAGGATGAGGTCGAAGCGCGGGAATTCGCCGGACTGGAGCGCGAAGAAGCGGCGCAATTCGTTTTCGTAATTGAGGGCAGCTGCGGCGGCGTCGGGATTCTCCGCTTTTACGCGGAAGACATTTTCAGCGGGAACCGAGATCCTGGTCAGCAATGCCTCATTCACCATGCGGTAGTTGCTGTCGGGGTGATCGGGCGGGACGTGGCGCTCGTCGCCGAAGAACAGGAACGTGTGGTTCCAGTCGAACGCCGCATGTTTGGCGGCGAGGAGAGAGTAGAGACTCTTGGGAGTCGAGCCGCCGGAAAGGGCGACGGTGAAGCGGGCATGCGCGGCGATCGCTGCTTTGCCTGCGCGGACGAATTCCTCGGTGGCGGCGTCAAAGAGGTCGGCGGGAGTGGGCAGGATTTGGATCGTGCGAGTGGAGGACATAAGATTTTGTAATTTGGTAATCGGGTAAATTGGTAATTTCAAACACCACAGGATTGACTAGCCATACAGAGTAAATTCAGATTCGCCCGAAATTACCAAGTTATCCAATTACAGAATTACAAAATCTTTTCGTGGCTGGCGGCGTAACGGGCGGCGCCTAGCAGGCCGGTTTTTTCATTGGTGATCACGCGCACTGGGATCGCTTCGAGTAACGGCTGCATGCGTCCTTTGCCGAGGAAGGCCTGCATGAAGAGTGGTCCAGAGAGCCTGGGAAGAATCTTGGGAGCGATCCCTCCGGCGAGAAAAACACCGCCGGTGGCGAGTATTTTCAACGCTGTATTGCCGGCTTCCGCGCCATAGATGGAGATCCAGAGATCGAGTGCATGCTCCGCGAGTGACGAGTTTCCGCATAAGGCGGCGCGCGAAATGGCTGCGCCGGGATCGCCAGCGGTAATTTCGTCATGCAGCCACTGCGGTTCTTCGCCGCGATGGGTGTCCTTGAGGAACAAGTACACATTGACGAGGCCGGGGCCGGAGACGATCCGTTCGTAGCTGACGTGTCCGAAGCGCGTGAGCAAGTAGCGCAGGAGTTCGATTTCGAGTTCGTTGCGGGGAGCGAAGTCGCAGTGGCCGCCTTCGCAGGCGAACACCTGGTATTCGCGCCCGTCCCAGAACAGGCCAGCTTCGCCGAGTCCGGTTCCGGCGGCGACTACGGCCTGGTTGCCGACGGGAGTGTCCTTGACATGGTTCAACGGGACGGTGTCGGAGTCTTCCAGGCACTGGATGCCCCACGCCTGAGCTTCGAGATCGTTGATCAAATTGACTGAGGGAAGCTGAAGTTCTTCCGCCAGGCGGGACGATTCGACAACCCATGGCAGGTTGGAGGTTTCGACGCGGCCATGGCGCACGGGGCCGGCGATTCCGAAGCTGGCAGCATCGGGCTGAACACCGCTGTCGGAAACGAACTTGACGACGATTTCGTTGAGGCTGCGATATTGGCGGCTGGCAAAAACGTCCTCGTGGACGGCGACAAAATGACCGTTGACCTGGCGATAGCAGCTCAGGCGCGCGTTGGTTCCCCCAATGTCGCCGGCGAGAATCATTGTTCGAAGTTTCTCCAGCGGCGGCCTTCGCGCTCAAGTAACTCATCGGCTTCTTTCGGACCCCAGGCTCCGGAGGGGTAGTTAGGAAAATTGCGCGGAGGAAGCGCCTTCCACACGTCGAGCACCGGATTCACGATACTCCAACCTGCCTCAACCATATCGGCACGCTGGAACAGGGTCGCGTCCCCGATCATGCAGTCATGGAGCAGGCGTTCGTAGCCGGTGTTGGAGCTCTGCCCGAAGTAGTCGGCGTACTCGAAATCCATATCGACTTCGCCTAGTTGCATCGCTGGGCCGGGCTTCTTGGCGGCGAAGCGCAGCGAGATGCCTTCCTCGGGCTGGATGTGCAGCACCAGTTGATTGGGCATGAGGTCTTCGACCTGGGTTTCACGGAACAAGATGAAGGGCGCGCGGCGAAACTGGATCACGACGTGCGTGTTGCGTCCGGGAAGGCGCTTGCCGGTGCGCAAGTAGAAGGGAACTCCCGCCCAACGCCAGTTATCGATCAGTAACTTCATGGCGACGAAGGTTTCTGTGCGCGAGTCGGGCGGCACACCCTGCTCCGAGCGATAGGCAGGCACGCGCTGGCCCTTCATGATGCCGTCACCGTATTGCCCGCGGACGGTTTTGCTGAGAACCTCTTCGGCAGTAAAGGGCTGGATGGCGTGCAGGATCTTGGCCTGCTCATCGCGCACGGCGTTGGCCTCGAACGAGATCGGCGGCTCCATGGCGCAAAGGGAGATCAGTTGCATGATGTGGTTGGGGACCATATCGCGCAGAGCTCCAGCCGTATCGTAGTAGCCGCCGCGGGTCTCGACGCCTACGGTCTCAGCCACCGAGATTTGGACGTGGTCGATATAACGGCGGTTCCAGATGGGCTCGAAGATACCGTTGGCGAAACGGAGCGCCAGGATGTTCTGGACGGTTTCCTTGCCGAGATAGTGATCGATACGATAGATCTGCCGCTCCGTGGCGACCTTCAAGAGTTGCTGGTTGAGGGCCTTGGCAGAATCCAGATCATGACCGAATGGTTTTTCGATGATCACGCGCCGCCAATGACCGTCGTCCTCGGCCATCAGGCCGTGATGAGCGAGATTCTCCACGACACATCCGAAGAAATTCGGAGCCGTGGCCAGGTAGAAAAAGAAGTTACTGTGGGTGGAATGATCCTGATCCACCTTTGCCAGAGTTTCTTTCAACCGGTCGTAAGTGGCGGGATCGTTGAAATCTCCATTGACGTAGTGCAGGCGGCGGACGAACCATTCCCACAGATCGGGATCGATGGCGCCGGTGGCAAACTGTTTGAAGTCGTCGGAATATTTCTTGCGCGCCTCTTCGGTGGTCATGGGGCTGCGGCCGATGCCGACGACCGCAAATTCGCGGGACAGCAGTTGCTGGCTTGCGAGGTTATACAGGGCCGGGATCAGCTTGCGCCGGGTGAGGTCACCCGAGACTCCGAAGATGACCATGGCGCAGGGATCGGCGGAGCGTCCGACGCGCGGTTTTGGGGGTGCGGGCTGGATTTCAGTTTGAGCCATCAGTTCCTCTTGCGAAGCAGTTATTTCGTTTTAGGCTGCGATGGGGGTTCGACGTGCCCACCGAATTTCTGTCGCATGGCCGAGAGCATCTTCTCCGCAAACGTATGGTCCTGACGCGAGCGGAAGCGGGTGTACAGTGCCGCGGAGAGCACCTCGGCGGGAACAGCCTCTTCGATGGCGGCCTGGATGGTCCAGCGTCCTTCGCCGGAATCCTGTACGAAACCGCTGTATTCGGCGAGCGTGGGATTCTCAGCGAGCGCCATAGCGGTCAGATCGAGCAGCCAGGACGCAACCACGCTGCCGCGCCGCCAGACTTCGGCGATGTCAGCCAGGTTCAAATCGTAGCGGATGTCTTCGGGGAGTTCCTTGCTGGTCGCATTCTTGAAGATATCGAAGCCCTCCGCATAGGCCTGCATCATGCCGTACTCGATGCCGTTGTGAACCATCTTCACGAAATGTCCCGAACCGGAAGGGCCACAGTGGATGTAGCCGTCCTCGGCAGTGCCGCCCATCTTCTCACGGCCGGGAGTGCGTGGGATATCGCCGCGTCCGGGCGCGAGGGTCTTGAAGATGGGATCGAGACGCTGGACGGCTTCTTTTGGGCCGCCAATCATCATGCAGTAACCGCGTTCCAGGCCCCAGACGCCGCCACTGGTGCCGACGTCGATGTAATGGACGCCCTTGGCGGCGCAGATTTTGGAGCGGCGCACATCGTCCTTGAAATTCGAATTGCCGCCGTCGATGATGGCGTCTCCGGGTTGCATGCGCGCGAGCAAAGCCTGCACGGTTTTTTCGGTGGGATCGCCGGCTGGGACCATGATCCAGGCCGCACGCGGCGCGTTCAGTTTGCCTACCAGATCGTCGAGCGAAGAAGATGCGATCGCACCTTCGCCGGCAATTTGCTTGACGGCATCGGGGCTTAGATCGGAAACCACCATCTGATGGGCGCCGCGCATGAGCCGGCGCGTCATGTTGGCGCCCATGCGTCCCAGACCTACCATTCCTAGCTGCATTCGTGCTCCTTCTGCTTCTCTTATCGTTCGCAGACGGGCGAGGGCGCCCGTCGCTCCACTTATTCGTCCCTTACAGAGCTTGTTGCACTAGATCCGCCAGCTTCTTGAGTCCCGCTTTCACGTCTCTGCCCAGATGCACGCGCAGGGCACGACGGTTGCGTTCGGCGAGAACGGCGAAGTCGCCGCGTGCTTGCGCGGCTTTTACCACGCCAAAGGTGTAGGTTTGTCCGGGGACCGGAAGATCCTGTGCTTCGTCACAGGTAATCTGCAGGAACACGCCGCTGTTGGGTCCACCTTTGTATGCCTGCCCAGTGGAGTGCAGGAAGCGCGGGCCAAATCCGAGGCAGGTCGCCACACGCTTGCGGTCACGGACGGCATGGCGCAGATTCTGCAACAGAGATTCGTGCTCGGAATTCATCTGCACATAGGCGAGGACAGCAAAGTAATCGCCCGTACCCAAACGGGCAAGGTGGGCGCGCAGATAGCTCTTGAGGGTGTGGTCGGCACCGACGGCCTTTGCCAGCGCCGCGGCATTCTTCTCGTCGGTGAAGAGTTTGATGCCGGCCTCTTCGAGCACTGGTTTTTCGGGTGGAAGAGAGCCGTTCTTCTCGTACTCGGAGGTGAGCTTGCGCGTCTCGATTTTGCTTGCTTCCACGTCGGGCTGATTGAAGGCATTGATGCCGATGACGGACCCTGCGACCGCGGTCGCAATCTCCCAACGGAAGAATTCCTGGCCTAAGCTGTAGGTGTCCGTCATGGCAATGCGAACCACCGGTTGCCCGGCTTTTTCGAGCGCCATGGCCTGCACATCCTGCTCTGTGTCAGGCGCAGTTTCCAGACGTAGGTAGACAAAAACCCGGTCATTACCGTAGACGTTGTCCGAGACAGTGCCGAATGTGCTCGATTTGAAAATTACGTCACTTCCATAGACGTTTTTCATGCCGAGCGCTTCGCGGTCTATGGGAATAATGCCTTTTCCATTCTTGCCAGTTGATTCGGCGATGAGTTGCTCCAGCCATGCGCCGAGATCCGAAATGCCAGGCGAGGTGATGAGCGTGATCTTGTCACGGCCCATTGTGGCTGCTGTTCCTAAGATCAGGCCGAGCATGACGCCGGGGTTTTGTTCAGCGGACGCCTGGCAGGCATTCACCATCTCTTTCGTGCGAGCCAGGAACTTTCCGGTGTCGAGGCCCATCGCCGCGGCCGGCACCATGCCGAAATTCGAGAGGGCAGAGTAGCGCCCGCCAATGGATGGTCGACCGAAAAAGATGTGCCGGAAGTGATCGACTTCGGCGACCTGCTGCATCTTGGAGCCGGGATCGGTGATGGCGATGAAACGGCTGCCGGCCTTGGCGACGCCGACGGTCTCGGTCACGCGCTCGAAGAAATACTGCTTGTAGATGTTGGGTTCGAGCGTGCTGCCCGACTTGCTGGACACGATGAAGAGTGTTCTAGCGAGGTCGATCCGGGCTTCAAAACTCTTGATCTGGGCCGGGTCGGTGGAATCGAGCACATGGAGTTGCGGGAACCCTGGTGTCTGGCCGAAGGTGAAGGCGAGGACTTCCGGGCAGAGACTGGATCCGCCCATGCCCAGCAGCAGAATGTCACGGAAGCCGCCATTTTTGACGTCCGCAGCAATCTGCTGGAGCTTCGCGGCGTTGGCGATTTGCTCGTCGGTGATGTCGAGCCAGCCTAACCACTTGGCTTCGTCGTCACCGGTCCAGAGCGAAGCGTCTTTTTGCCAGAGGCGTTTTACTCTTTCGGCTGTGCGCCAGTCGTTAAGGTTTTTTTTTACGGCCGCGTCGAGGTCGGCCGGGAGGCTTGCGCTTTGCTGGTTGACTTGTGGTGTGGCGCGCCTGGAATTCTTCTCGACGGCAGCCAGCAGGGTGTCAAACGCGTCGGCGAAGAGCTTTACTCCGTCGGCAGTCAGCTTGTCAGTCACCTGTTTCATGACGATGCCAACGGCCGCCAGGTCCGCCATCGTTTTGCGGGCCCCGTCCAAGTCTTCGGTCAGGCTCTTGCGCGGCTTGCCATGATCGCGGAAAGCGTCGAGGGTTGCGGGTGGAACCGTGTTGACCGTGTCGGGCCCGATCAATTCCTCGACGTAAATTACGTCCCGATAATTCGGACTCTTGGTGCTGGTGCTGGCCCACAGTACGCGCTGGGTCTGTGCTCCCTTTCCTGCCAGGGCCTTCCAGCGCGGGGCAGCGAAGATCTTCTGGTAGGCCTCATAGGTGAGCTTGCCATTGGCGATGGCGATTTTGCCGAGAATGCCCTGCAGCTTTGCCTTGCGGGAGGCGTCGGTCTCTTTCTTGAGTTGGTCGTTGACCAGGGAGTCTACCAGGCTGTCGATGCGGCTGATGAAGAAACTGGCCACGCTGGCGATTTTGCTGACGTCGCCGCCGGTGGACGCGTATTTCTCGACTCCATCGATGAAGGCTTGAGCAACCTGCTCGTACACGTCCTGGGCAAACAGCAGGGTTACGTTCACGTTGATGCCTTCGCTAATGAGCTGGCGGAAGGCGGGGATGCCTGCGGGCGTGCCGGGCACCTTGATCATCACGTTTTCGCGGCCCACGGCCTTCCATAAGCGACGCGCCTCGTCGATGGTGCCGTTGGTGTCGTTTGCGAGATAGGGAGACACTTCCAGACTCACGTAACCATCGCGCTTCTTCGTGCTCTGGTAGACGGAGCGGAGCAGGTCGGCCGCGTCTTGAATGTCGCGGATGGCGAGCAGTTCGTAGCGTCCCTTGGCGTCGAGATCGGCGCGGTTCGACAGACTGTCGAGGAAGTCCTGATACTGGGTGCTGCCGGCGATCGCTTTTTCGAAGATCGCGGGATTCGAAGTCATGCCACGCAGGCCGTCTTCGTCGATGAGGCGCTTCAGTTCGCCGCCTTTTAGAAGGTCGCGGCGAATGTAGTCGAGCCAGATGGACTGGCCAAAGGTCTGGAGCTGCTTGAGGGGATTGACGGCTTTGCCGGTCTCGAGTGTTTCTACGGGATTCATGAGCTTCTCCTTGCTAACACCCCAGGCAGAAGAGTAACTGCCCGACGTTAAAAAATGGTTACACGCAGAGGGTCAAGAACGTGGCCCTCAGGGGCTAAAGCCCGCCCGCATTGTTCTTAGGCTGAGCGGCACGGCTGAACAGGCTGCGGAAAAATGCAATGGGCCGAGCGAAAACGACCACCGGGGCTGAAGCCCACCTTGATTGTAGAGAGCTTACGCGGCCCTAAAGGGCCGCTCTTCCACAGTCGTCCTCACGTTCGGGTGTTTTTCCGCAACCTGTAAAGCCGTGCCCTTCCCAAACCCATTTGAAAACCAACTTTACTTGCCGACTAGTTCCCGAGCCGCCTGCATGACTGCATCAGGGTTAAAGCCGAATTTCTTCTGTAAGTCTTTGAGGGGCGCGGAAGCTCCGAAGGTGTGCATGCCAATCACATGTCCTTGTGTGCCGACGTATTGCGCCCAACCGAAGGTCGAGGCTTGCTCGACCGCCACACGCGCGGTGACGGCGGGTGGCAAAACTTGATCGCGATAGGCCTTGTCCTGGTGCTCGAAGATGTCCCACGAGGGCATGCTGACCACCCGTGCCTGAATGCCTTCCTGTTTGAGTTTCTCGTAGGCATCCACACAGATGCTGACTTCGCTGCCGGTGGCGAGAAGGATTACCTGCGGTTTGCCACCGTCCGCGTCTGCTAGAACGTAGGCGCCGCGTGCCACGCCCTCGGCGGAAGCATATTTCGCGCGATCCAAGGTGGGCAGAGCTTGCCTGGTCAGGATCAGAGCCGCAGGTTCGTGTTGCAGCTTCATGATCGCTCTCCATGCCTCGACAACCTCGTTGGCATCCGAGGGTCGCAGGGTTGTGAGGCCGGGGACGGCGCGTAGCGATGCCAGTTGCTCGATGGGCTGGTGAGTCGGACCGTCTTCGCCTACGCCGATGGAATCGTGCGTGAAGATCCAGATCGCCGGCACCTCCATAATTGCCGAGAGCCGGATCGGCGCCTTCATGTAGTCGCTGAAGATCATGAAGGTCGAGCCGTAGGGACGGATCTTTGACAGCGACATGCCGTTCACGATCGCTCCCATGGCGTGTTCCCGGATGCCGAAGTGGAAGTTGCGTCCGTTGTATTGGCCCGCTTCAAAATCGCCCACTCCCTCGAAGGTCAGCCGGGTTTTGGTGGAGGGATAGAGATCGGCGGATCCGCCCATCAACCACGGGTGGTTCTTGGCAATGGCATTCAGAACTTTGGAAGAAGAGTCGCGCGTGGCTAAGCCTTTGGCGTCCGGCGGGAAGGTGGGAAGGTCTTTGTCCCAGCCGTCGGGAAGCTGCCGATGCAGCATGCGGTCGAGTTGGAGCGCCAGTTCCGCATGCTGTTCGGCGTACTTGTTGTAGAGCGTGTGCCATTGCTCGCGCAACTGGCGTCCGCGCTTGCCCATGACATCGCGGAAGTTTTCGCGTACGCCGTCGGGCACTAGAAACCTGGCATCCTCGGGCCATCCATAGGAACGCTTGGCCAGTTTGATTTCTTCTTCGCCGAGCGGTTCGCCATGCGCTTCTTTCGTGTCCTGACGGTTGGGAGCGCCGAACCCGATATGACTATCGACGATGATGAGCTTGGGACGGTCCTGGATGCTGAGCGCGTGGTTATAGGCGTTGGCGAGTTTCCCCAAGTCGTTGGCGTCATGGACGTGGGTGACATCCCAGCCATAGCCCTGGAATCGGGCAGCGACATCTTCGCTGAACGCCAGGTCGGTCTTGCCCTCGATCGTGATCTTGTTGTTGTCGTAGATCCAACACAGGTTGGAGAGTTTCAGGTGTCCGGCAACCGAGGCAGCTTCGGAGGAGATTCCCTCCATCATGTCACCGTCGCCGCAGATGACCCAGACGTTGAAATTGAAGAGTTCGAACCCGGGCCGATTGAAATACTGGGCCAGCCAGCGGCCGCTGATCGCCATGCCTACACTGTTCGCGACACCCTGGCCGAGCGGGCCGGTAGTGGTTTCAACGCCTGAGGTCCAGCGGTATTCGGGATGACCCGGCGTTTTACTGTTCAGTTGGCGGAAGTTTTTGATTTCATCGAGCGAAACTGCGGGGTCGGTCAGCCGCTCGTACTTCGAATTGACGGCACGCACGCCGGCCAGATGAAGCAGCGAGTAAAGCAGCATGGAGGCGTGCCCGTTGGACAGGACGAATCGGTCGCGATTGGGCCAGATCGGATCTTGCGGGTCATAGCGCAGAAACTGCTGCCACAGGCAATAGGCGACCGGGGCGAGCGCCATCGGTGTTCCCGGATGCCCCGAGTTCGCTTTCTGCACTGCGTCCATCGAAAGGGTGCGGATCGTATTGATACACAGCTGGTCAAGTTGCGTACCTGTGACTACCGTCTGGTCGCTAACTGCCATCAGTCCTCCCGGCACGGATCACTCAGTCTGAGGTCCCACAATGTTGGATGACACAGCAATACTTTCGACGCACGTCAACAGTACATGGTCATCATTGCGTCGAACTTGAGCCTCGATTCTACACCGGCGGCCGCAGATCCGAAGCCTCTTGCTTCTGGCTGCTAGCTAGAAGCCAGAAGCTAGCAGCCGGTAGCGAAGTGCAGGCTACGTCAGGTAAGTTCGTCCGTGGCTGAGCTTGTGCTGGAGGGTGGCGGCGAGTTCGTCCACGCCGGTAGGGGAAAGGTCGAGCAGATCCGGTTCCAGTACAGGGATGGGATTGCTTCCCACGGCGTCGCGTCGGATTTGGATGAGCAGGGCATGGACGGCATCCGCATCGAATTTTTGTGGAGTCAGGCGAATCAGTTCCTGCAGCGTGCTTCCGACCGTCAGGCGTTCGCGGTAGGGACGCTCGCTGGTCATCGCGTCAAACGCGTCGGCCAAGCCGACGATGCGCACCGCAAGCGGCGTCTCGTCGCCGCGGATGCCGTCCGGATAGCCGGAGCCATCTCCCCGCTCATGGTGCCAACGCACGATCTCCGGGATCTGCGGCCAGGGGAACTGCACATGGCTGACGATCTGGTGACCGACCACGGTATGGTCTTTCATTTCGCGCAGTTCCTGCGGGTCGAGCGACGAGGGTTTTTCGAACAGGCGCCGGTCCACAGCGACCTTGCCAATATCGTGCAGGTATCCGGCAGAGCGTAGGGAAGAGACGTCATTGGCGTCCATGCCCAGGGCTTCGCCGATGGCCTGCGAATAGCGGCCCACACGCAGGGAATGTCCGTGAATATTCACGTGCTTCACATCAATCGCACTCGCAAACGCTTCCAGGGCGTTGTCGTAGAACCCATGGAGGGAAGCGAGCAATCGCAGATTTTCTGAGACCCGTTGAGCAAGCGTCTGGCTGAGAGTGTGATTCTGGATCGCCAGCGCCACGTAGTTGCCGAGGAGTTGGAGGGCGTCGAGCGCATCCTCTTCGTAGACGGCATCGCCAGGGCGCCGTCCCAGGGCAACCACTCCTGCGAGCTTGCCACGAACCTTCAGGGGGCAGATGCACTTGAACAATTCGGGAGCCACATTGCCGTTCGAACTCAGGAAGACATCGTAGGTTGAGCTGTTCAGGAGGACCGGCCCGGCGGCGGCGGTCAGGGTGTGAACATGACGAGGGAGGAGGGGAATCGAGGCCGGTTCGGGGAGGAGCGCAAATCCTTGGGCGTCGACGGAGGTGAGTAAGGAAGGACGCTCTCCAAAGGAGAACAAGACAGCTTCGCGGGCTCCAGCGGCCTCAATAATCGCCGTGAGCATAGTACGCGCCGTCTGGCGGAAGTCACGGTCGGCTGTGAGTTCCGGACCCAGGTCCGCGAGTGCTTCGACTGTCCTTAAGAGCTTTCTTAGATTGGGTCCCGGCAACGCCTCTTAAGGCGGAGGTACTGCGAGAAACCAGAGCATTCTCAGGCTAACATGCGGTCAGGTCTTTCCCAAGTTGGTTAGTTTGGTGCGGTGGAGGTAGCCCAGTCGCAGGGTGCCAACCTTTTTTACAGGATTCATCAGACTATCTACTCGCTTGTTGGCGTGGCCCGAAGATTTGGACTTCGTGCGCAAAGGATCGATGCAAGCTTCTAGATGGTTGGCGTTCAATTTCTGTACGCGTGCAGAGAACTTGCTCTGGGGAAGGCAGCTGGGAATCCCGAATCTGCTTTCCCTCCGCCAATTCAGCGCCCCGGGCAGATGGCCCAGCAATTGCCATCAGGAATGCAAGCCGCTCGTCCTGCCTGCTTTTGTAGGAAAAACAATCGGACTGGAGGAGGTGTTTATGGATTTCAACAGGGCAAGTGTGTCTAGAGTACTCGTTGCATGGGGTGTGACGCTGATCGGGCTACTGGTGTTGCAAAGCGCGGCTGAGGTGCCCAGTCCGACGAGAGCAAGAGACGCTCTGACGAGCGTCAAGATTTTGAATGACGCATGGAATCTGGAGAACAACGCCATGCTGCGATCGAGCGCCTTCGCAAAGAAGGCTGACGAGGAGGGATACGGGCCTGTGGCCAGTTTGTTTCGTGCGGCCGCACAGAGCCAGCAAGTCCATGCACGCAACCTGGCGACGGCCCTGAAGAAACTCGGGCAGCAGCCGGAAGCTGTTCTCGAAAACTTCGAAGTGAACTCGACCGAAGAGAATCTTCGTGCCGAGATCGCGTTGCATTTAAGCTATGAGGCGGAAGCCTTTCCCACGATGGTCTCCGCGTTGAAACGTGAGAACTTCGTGGCTGCCAGGCGAGCCATGGGCGATGCCAGCGGGACGGAGTTATCCCTGGTCAAGTACTTCACGGAGGCCGCGGAGCACATTGGAACTTCCCGGAACTCAGACAGGGTGACCTACTACGTCTGCCACCAGTGTGGATACATGACCAGGAGCGCGAACTTCCGCGTCTGCAAGGTCTGCTATCATTTTCGCGAGAAACACGAGGCCGTCAGCTGAGAGGATTGCCGGGGGCATCCTCCGAGACCAGGCCCGTGCCGCGCTCTGCCCGAACAGTGCGCCTCAGGGCCAGCCTTGAAGGTTGGGATCAGGCCTTCCTCCCCGCCCGCGGATGTACTAATGTGCACAGTCTGGAGTGCAAGAGGCAAATACATTGCTTGACACTGGGTGGGGACTTGGAAGATACTTGCGCGCAAACACCGTGCGCTGCTTGTGTTCTGCCGGTTGGGTCGGGCAATCTTTCGTTTCGAGAGAAATTTGTGGGTGTAGCGCAAACTAAGGGTGTCTCGTCGGGGAAAATGTTCCCTATTTCCTCACGCGGTCGTGTGCCGGAAACAACTTTCCGCGGATCTCTCGATCCGGATGAGGCAACGATCCTTACGTCCCTGAAAGAGATCATAAACCTGGGAGATCAAAGACTCGATTCGATTCTGGGGGCCATCGCAGAGGCGGCGCTACGCTGTACAGGCGCGTCGGGAGCTGCCCTCGCGATGTGGAAAGACGGTGCGATGGTGTGCCGGGCCAGGAGTGGGGAAACCGCTCCGCCATTGGGCGCGCACCTGGGGGCGGACACCGGGATCTCGGGCGAGTGCTTGCGCACCGGCCAATTGGAATATTGCGTCGACACAGAGGACGATCGTCTGGTCGACGTGGACGTGTGCCGCAGCCTGGGGTTGCGTTCGATTGCGGTCTTGCCGATTCAGGGATGGCGCGGGATCAACGGGATTCTTGAAGTGTTTTCGACCGAGCCCGCGGCCTTTACAGAACAGCATCTTGCGTTTCTCCAACAACTGACAACTCTGGCGGAGCGCGCGCGCGCAACGAAGCCCTATGGCGCCACCCCCGCGAGCAAAGCACGGGCGGAAGAGCCGCCGGAGCCAGGGCTTCTTCCGGGGTCGGATCGGGTACGCGATGTTGCGGCGGTTCTGCTAGGCAGG
The DNA here is from genome assembly GCA_020073565.1 of Terriglobia bacterium. Classification (GTDB taxonomy): domain Bacteria; phylum Acidobacteriota; class Terriglobia; order Terriglobales; family Acidobacteriaceae; genus Acidiflorens. The sequence goes on along the minus strand of JAIQEY010000021.1, from coordinate 71,686 downwards.
CGCGCCCGGCCCTTTGTTCTGGGTGGCATCGCACTGCTGGCTACTCTTCTGGGAGCGGTGATCTGGCTGGGTTGGCGTGGCCCCGTCGAGGCCAGCTTGAAAACTATTGTTCAGCCGACGGCTGCGGGTACGGTGGTGTCTGCCCATCCGCCGGATAACGATCCAGTGTGGAAGCCGAACCCCGGCGGCGAATCTGTGTTTCCGGCAAAATCCTCTGCCGGAATCCCAGTCAAGATGGCATCGAAAGTCGACGTCATTTCTGAGAAGTCGAAGGCCGAAGTCATGCCCCCGACCAAGACTACTGAGGAGGATCGGCCGTTGTTGAGTGGAGATGCTGCTTTGGTGGTGGCCAACCCCGCTAAGGCGTCGGATAAGGCCTCAGCCCCCCCGGTCGTTGAAGCGTTCGTGGTGGAGCCACCGTCGCTTCCGCCGCCCATGCCCAGTGCCAGCGTCCTCGGGGGAATGGTCACAACTCCTGTCGCTACCCCGGCGCTTTCTGCCGCGGCAATTTCCAAGGGCGTCACCGGCGGTCATTTGATCCGCCGCGTGGCTCCGGTTTATCCGGCGCAGGCGCTCCTGCTTCGATTGCAGGGTAAAGTCATTTTGGGCGCGACGATCTACGAGGATGGAACCGTCCATGACGTGGCCGCTGTCCAGGGGTCGCCCGTGCTTGCAAGGGCAGCGGAGGACGCGGTGCAGCGCTGGCGCTACGCACCCTATGAGCTGAACGGGGAGCCAGTGAAGACCCAAACCCAGATCACCATAGAGTTCAAGCTGCCTTAAGACTCAGCCTCGTAGCTACACTCCCACCGGGAACGGTTTGCTGTGGGTCTCAGCGCCCACCGACAGTCCCGAGAAGCGACCCTGCAAGAGCGACATCAGGCCCGTGTACCAGTAGCCAATCACAAACAGCAGCAGGAACGGGACGGTGAAGTAGTTTTCATTGTCGATGGCGTAGTAAATGGCTAAGGCGAAGTAGGTGCCGATCATCAGTTCGAGCCAGGGCACCCATCCCAGGCGCTTGCGATACTTGGTTGCGCCCACCTTATCTTTCCGGGACTCGACGCGATACTTCGGAGTGCGGGCGAAGGCCGTCTGCTTGCCGACCAGCGCCTCAAGCACCGCGCGAGTATTCGTGATAGTCAGTCCGATTCCCAGGGCCATCAGAAACGGCAGGTAGAGCAGAGCCCGGGGCCAGGTTTTGGGAAACAGTTCCTTCTGCGAGACCAGGTAGAAACTCGAGATCGAGAACGTGGACGCCATGAACAGCGGCAGGTCGATGTAGAGCATCTGGAACCAGCCCTGATAAAAACGGATGATCATGGCCGGAAGCAAGAGCACCGAAAGCACGATCATGAGCGGATAGCTGAGATTGGCGGTGAGGTGATAACAGGCTTCGACCTTGACCGGCCGCGGCGCGTCGCTCGACAGAACCCTGGGCAGTATCTTCTTGGACACCTGGATCAGGCCCTTGGCCCAGCGCGCCTGCTGGGTTTTGAAGGCGGTCATTTCGATCGGCAACTCGGCCGGGCATTCGACGTCCTGCAGATAAATAAACTTCCAGCCCTTGAGCTGGGCGCGATACGAGAGGTCCGTGTCTTCGGTCAGCGTGTCGTGTTCCCAGCCGCCCGCTTCCTCAATGGCAACTCGCCGCCACATGCCGGCGGTGCCGTTGAAGTTGAAGAACTTGCCGCTGCGGGCGCGTCCCGAGTGTTCCATCACGAAGTGGCCGTCGAGCAGCATCGCTTCGACCTCGGTCAGGAACGAGTAATTGCGGTTGATATGCGTCCAGCGGGTTTGCACCATGCCGATCTTGGGATCGGTGAAGTGGTGGATGCACTTGAGCAGGAAGTCGGGCGAGGGAACAAAGTCGGCGTCGAAGATGGCGACGAATTCGCCCTTGGCAGTCTTCAGGCCTTCCGCCAGAGCGCCAGCCTTGAAGCCGGAACGATTGTCGCGGTGCAGATACGTCACCGGATGTCCCAGGGCGGCGTAACGTTCGACCAGCGCGCGCGCGACCTCAACCGTCTCGTCGGTCGAGTCGTCGAGCAGTTGAATGTCGAGTTTTTCGCGGGGGTAATCGATCTTGCACACGGCCTCAAGCAGGCGGTCGACGACGTATTGCTCGTTGAAGATCGGCAACTGTACGGTGACGCGGGGCAGGTCGTCGAAATGAGCTGGCGGTTCGGTCGTCTTATTCTTTTTGTTCTTGTAATAGAGATAGACGAGCCAGTAACGGTGCGCTCCGTAGGCTGCCAGAATGATTAGGACTATGAAATACGGGACCAGCAGCGCCAGGTCGAAGCCGTTGATCTGGTAGAGTCCCTGGAAAGTCTTGTCGAGGAAGTGCTGGCGCAGGTAGGGCATCACGCCTTTTGGGGCGAGGTTCAGCGTCAGCGTGTAGGAGGTGAGTGCCCAAGTCATGAGTTCAACAGAACAAATCGTGGCGAGAGCATTGTACCTGATGGGGCGTCGGGCGACGGGGGGAAGCTGCGAGCCTCGAGCAATCCTGCTCGCGGCTCGCGGGGCCGAATCAATTCAGGAAATACTGCCGATACAATGTGTCGCGTTGGGCGGGGCGGAAGCCGGCATCGCGGATAATCCGGCGCAATTCCTCTTCCGTGGTGCAGTTGGTCACGCCCGCGGCGCGAACCACATTTTCTTCAAGCATCACGGAACCAACGTCGTTCCCGCCAAAGCGCAGGCCCATCTGGCAGACCTTCAACCCTTGCGTCACCCAGCTCGACTGCACGTTGAGGAAGTTCGATAGATAGAGCCGCGAGATGGCGAGCACTTTCAAGTACTCGACTGCGGTGGCCTCATCCCATTTCCGTCCGCCCAGCGCGGTGTTTGCCGGCTGGAAACTCCACGGAATAAACGCCGTGAACCCGCCGGTTTCCTGCTGCAGATCGTAGATACACTGGAAGTGGTTAACGCGGTGTTCGAACGATTCGCCGACGCCAAACATCATGGTGGCGGTGGTGCGCATGCCGAGTTGGTGGGCCGTACGATGCACCAGGAGCCAGTCAGCGGTCAGACACTTCAGGCGCGCGATACGGTGGCGGACTTCGTCGTCCAGAATTTCCGCGCCTCCCCCTGGGATGGAATCGAGGCCTGCGTCCCGCAGGCGAGCAATCGTGTCGCGCACGGTGAGGTTGCTGTATTCTGCGATCGCGAGAATCTCCGAGGCCGAGTAGCAATGCAGGTGAATCTTCGGGAAGCGCTGCTTGATGCCGGTGAGCATGCGCTCGTGCCAGTCGATCTTGAGGTCGGGATGCAGGCCTCCCTGCATGAGCACGCCCGTGCCGCCCATTTCCACGGTCTCGCGAATCTTCTCGTAGATCGTGTCGAAGTCGAGGATGTAGCCTTCCTTGGCGGCGGGCCCTTTCAGCGGGCGATAGAACGCGCAGAAGGTGCAATATTCCGTGCAGAAGTTCGTGTAGTTAATGTTGCGGTCGATGATGTAGGTGGCCACGCCTTCGGGATGAAGCTTGCGGCGGAGGGCATCGGCTTCCATGCCGATCCCGATCAGGTCGTCGGAACGGAACATCTCCAGAGCTTGGTGTTTGGTCAGGGACATCCATTTACCCCACAGTAAGGCTATTTTAGCTGGTCGGAGGCGGTGAAGGCGAGTTTGGCGAAGAGGATTGAAGGTGGTTCGAGGTAGTTGGTGCCATTGTTGATTGTGGAACTGACGGCATCAACGATAGCGAAAGCTCTGTAAAATCGGCCGTATGTCCTAGCGATAATACCCACCTGCTAAGGGCGGAGCGCGCAAGGGCAAATGGCGGCGAGAGTTGCAGTTCTGAGGGGAGGTTGTTTTGGCTTCTAGCGAAGGTTTCGATCTCATTGTGATCGGCTGCGGTCCGGCCGGAGAAAAGGCTGGCGCGCAAGCTGCCTATTTTGGCAAACGTGTTGCCGTCATCGAGGGCGCCGAGCATGTGGGCGGGAGCTGCATCAACACCGGCACCGTCCCCAGCAAGACGCTTCGTGAATCCGCACTCTACTTTTCTGGTCTCAAGCAACGCGGTCTCTACGGCATCGATTACTCCCTTCGAGAGAATCTCACCGTCCATGATTTCATGCACCACGAGCGAGAAGTAGTTGAAATGGAGCGTCAGCGCGTCCTGAAGAATCTCGCCTTGCACCGGATCGAACTCGTCCGCGGCCGGGCTTCTTTCGAAGACGCGCACACCGTGTCCGTGTCAGGCGCGGATGGCATACGGCAACTGTGCGGCGAAGTGATTCTGGTCTCGACCGGAAGCAGACCGCACCGTCCGCCAGAAATTGCCTTCGACGACATCCGGGTTTTCGACTCCGACACGTTCTTGCGGATGGATCGCATCCCGCAAAGCCTGGCGGTGATTGGCGGCGGCGTGATTGGCTGTGAGTACGCGTCGATCTTCGTCGCGCTCGGCGTCGAGGTGACGCTGGTGGATGGCCGGGACCGCCTGCTGCCATTTCTCGATGCGGAGATTTCCGAGCGACTCCGCGAGCGACTCGCAGCCCTGGGCATGCATTTCTGGTTCAACGAACGGCCCGTAAAGGTGCAGACCACGGCGTCCGGTGTGCAGTTGGTGATGAAGAGCGGCAAGAGGCTCGAAACCGAATCGGTGTTGTTCGCGGCCGGGCGCCGCGCCGCGGTAGAAGGACTGTCTCTCGAAAAGGTGGGGCTGGCCGTCAACCCGAACGGATACATATCGGTCGACGAGAATTGCCGTACCGCGGTGCCCAATATCTACGCTGCGGGTGATGTCATCGGATTTCCCGCGCTGGCGTCGACTTCCATGGAACAGGGACGCGCCGCCGTGTGCCATGCTTTCGGTTTCAAATACAAGCAGCGAGTCGCCTCGATGTTGCCGATGGGGATTTATACGATCCCGGAGATTTCTGCCGCGGGCGAGACGGAAGAATCATGTAAGGAGAAGAAGATCGACTATTGTGTCGGGAGGGCTCTCTATGCTAACAACGCGCGTGGTCACATCATCGGCGACACTGCCGGAATGCTGAAACTCGTCTTCGCACGCGCCGACAAAAAGCTTCTCGGAGTGAGCATCATCGGCGAGAGCGCTACCGAGTTGATTCACGTCGGAATGATGGTTCTCGACCATAACGAAACGATTGACGAGTTTATTGAGCAGGTCTTTAACTACCCCACCCTCAGCGAGACGTACAAGTACGCTGCGTACGAAGGGCTAGGCAACCTGGCAGGTCACAAGATACGCGAAGGTTAGATCCTTCCGTCAATGACAGCCGTGGAGGTGAGGGTCTCTCGGAAAGGCGAAGCATTGTGACTGGAACAGCACGACTCAAAACCGCTTGTTTGAGAGATCCGTCGGACTCGGAACAAAACACAGACTCGGCGCTGGCGGTAGCGCCCCAACTTCCGCGCCCAGGCGGTAGTAAAGATCAAGCCCCTCCAGGCACTGGGGGTCGAGATAATAATGGATATTCTGTGTCAGGTAGACCCGGGTGGCCTCCGCGGTGAGAGCCAGGCGGGGCGCCCACTCGTGCGCGATAGCCTCAAGGTTCTTCGGCGCCAAACCGTGATCCCGTGACTTCTGGAAGACCTTAGCGATTGCCGGTCCATTTCGTCCTGCCAGCGCTAGATTGCGAATGGCCCAGAAAGCGAACACAAATGACTTCCCCGTACGCGCGATCCATTCCTCTGCCAAGTCGAGCGAAACGTAACGCGTGCGATCCACCCGGAGCGCGGGGTCTCCGATCAGCAAGGCAGCATCGTGCTCTGCGAGCATAGTTTTCAGATCTGGAGCCATGCCTGCATACTCGCGTGCTCCTCCTAGCCATTTGGCAAATAAGATCTTCGCAAGGGCAACGGAGGTCATCGATGAAGTGTCCAGGGCCACGGTCCGAATCTGCTCGAGCGGCACTTTGCTGACCAGAAGAATCGATCGCACCGCCTGCCGCGACGCGATGGCCACGTCCGGAATAATGACCAGATCCGGAATGGTGGCATAGGCTGCTGCCGGAATAATGCCAATATCCGCCGTCCCCTCCCGCAGCGCCTCGGCGCAGGCCGACGGGATGGTGTAGGAAATGTCGAAATCCGCGCTGGCTGCTCCGTGTTCAAAATCCCACATGAGAGGCGCGGTGTTGAGATAGGAAATGGCCGAGATCTTTAACCGGCTCATCACTTTGCGAATTCTACCAAAGATGGTGTGCGCGCCATCATTGACACCATTTTCCAATCGCGCATAGCGTCAGACATCATGCCGAAGATCGCGGTTGCCACTGCAAGTTCGACTTCTCAGGAGGCCACCAGCTGGCTGGCGCTCTCCCTTACCCAAGGACTGGGGCCGACCCGCATCAAAAAGTTGGTCGAGCACTTCGGCAGCCCAGCGCGTGTCTTACAGGCGAGCTTGACCGAACTCGAGGCGACCGGCATGCTAGCCGTTTCGGCGCAGTCGATCGCCACTGGGAAGTCGCTCGACCTGGCGCAGCTGGAGTGTGCGAAAGCTTCCGAGGCCGGCGCCAGGGTTGTTTCTTTGAGCGATTCCCAATATCCGCCCCGACTGAAGGAAATTTACGACCCGCCGATCGTGTTGTATGTCCGAGGCAACGCGGAATTACTAGCCCAGCCCGGGATCGCGGTGGTGGGGACGCGCCATCCCACGCCTTACGGCACCGGCATGTCCGAGCGGCTCTCGACGGATCTGGCCGCGCACGGACTGGTGATCATCAGCGGAATGGCGCGCGGCGTGGATACGGCAGCGCACCGCGGCGCAATTTCCACGAAAGGGAAGACCATTGCCGTGTTCGGAACCGGCATCGACGTGATGTATCCGAAGGAGAATACGCGGCTGGCGGAGCAGATTCTTAGTCTCGATGGTGCTTTGATTTCCGAATTTCCGTTGGGCACATTTGCGGCTCCGCAGAATTTTCCCATTCGCAACCGGATCATCAGCGGCATGTCGATGGGCGTGCTGGTCGTGGAAGCTGCGGAATATAGCGGTACGCGGATCACGTCCCGCTGCGCCCTGGAGCAGAACCGCGACGTCTACGCCGTGCCGGGCAACGTCACCAACAAAAATGCCTGGGGTCCGAACACGCTGATCAAGCAGGGCGCGAAGCTGGTTGCGACGTGGGAAGACGTTTGGGAAGAACTACCTACGGACGTCCAGACGGCCCTGAGCGCGGAGCAGCATGAATCCGTGGAGCCGGCGACCGCATCTCTATTCCCGGACGATAGCACATCGCCCCACGAGAAGAAGATCCTGAAACTCATCAAGCCCGACGAATCGACTCATATTGATCAACTGGTCGAACTGCTGGAAGGCGAAATGTCTTCCTCGGAAATCTTCTGTGCCCTTTTCGAATTGGAGCTCAACGGGAAGATTCGGCAGTTGCCGGGGAAGAATTTTGTGAAGAGCTTTTGAGGGCTGCGAGCTACGAGTCGCGAGCTTCGAGCAAGCGTCAAAGCGATCCGTGCAGACAGGAACTTGACTCGCAGCGCATGAGGAGGTTCGTGTGAAAGATTTTAAAGATCTGAGAGTGTGGTCAAAGGCCCATTCTCTGACGATTGATGTGTACAAAGCCACGCGCCAATTCCCGAAAGAAGAGTTGTTCGGAATAACGTCCCAGATGCGTCGTGCCGCGGCTTCCGTTGGCGCGAACATCGCGGAAGGAGCCGGGCGCAAGTCGGATGGAGAACTGACGCGTTTTCTGCACATCGCGCGCGGTTCGGCTGCAGAACTTGAGTATCATCTGTTGCTCGCGCACGATCTGGACTTGCTATCGAAGGGCGTGTACGGCTTGCTTGCTAGGCAAACGGACGAAGTTCAACGGATGTTGACCTCAGCATGTTTAGCCAGTCCAGCTTGTGAAGAAAGCGGTCGTTCGTTAGCGGCCTTGCGTGCTCGAAGCTCGAAGCTCGAAGCCCACCCGCCACTTCGCGAAATTTGCCAAATCGTGCTAGTTTCGAGTAAATAACATCCTCTGAGGAGAACATTGTCCAAAGGTCTAGTCATCGTCGAATCGCCGGCCAAGGCGAAAACTATCCAGAAATATCTGGGGAAGGGATTCACGGTCGATGCTTCTTTCGGCCATGTGAAAGACCTGCCCAAAAGCAGCCTTGGGGTCGACGTCGAAAACGACTTCGAAACCGAATACGTCGTCATCCCGGGGAAAGAAAAGGTCTTGGCCAAGCTGAAGAAGCTGGCCCTCTCGGCCGACCATATCTACCTTGCGCCTGACCCGGACCGCGAAGGCGAAGCCATTGCCGCGCATCTTGCTGATGAACTCGACGAGGAATCAGGCAAGAAAAAGAAGAAGGCGAAGGCCAAAACCAAGGCAAAAGGCGACGCCGAGCAGAAGGCCGAGGACGGCGATCGAATCCGCCGGGTGACCTTCAACGAAATCACACAGCGCGCCGTCAAGGCCGCCTTCGAGCATCCCCGCGACATCGATCGCAACCTGGTGGACGCGCAGCAGGCCCGGCGCGTACTGGATCGGCTGGTCGGCTACCAGGTTTCTCCGCTGTTGTGGGACAAGGTCCGCCGCGGACTGTCCGCCGGACGCGTGCAGACCGTCGCGCTTCGACTGATTGTTGACCGCGAGCGCGAAATCAAGGCGTTCGAGAAAAAAGAGTACTGGACGATTGATGCCCACCTGGCCGCCGCCAAGCCTCCCGCATTCGACGCCCGCTTCGTGGGCAAGGGCGAGGAGAAAATTGAAATCACCAATGGTGAGGACGCGGAAAGAATCCGCCTCGCGCTTGAAAGCGCCAATTGGCTCGTCCGCTCGGTGGACAAGAAAGAGCGGCGGCGCAATGCCACTCCGCCGTTTACGACCAGCAAGCTGCAACAGGATTCTTCGCGCAAGCTGCGATTCAGCGTGAAGCGCACCATGATGATTGCGCAGCGTCTGTATGAAGGCATCGAACTCGGCGACGAGGGTCTGGTCGGCCTGATTACCTACATGCGTACCGATTCAACCCGCGTTTCACCTGATGCCATCACCGAGGTGCGCGAGTACATCACGAAGGAGTATGGCGCCAATTATCTGCCGGAGTCGCCCAATACATATAAGGAGAAGAAAGAAGCGCAGGCAGCGCACGAAGCGATTCGTCCGACCTCGGCGGTGCGCCATCCCGACCAGGTCAAGCAGTACCTGCAGGAAGATGAATTCAAGGTCTACAAACTGATCTGGCAGCGGTTCGTGGCCTCGCAGATGAACCCGGCTGTCTTCGACCAGACGACGGTTGACATCGACGCCAAGTCCGGGAACGACCTGTTCTGGTTCCGCGTGACGGGTTCGGTTCCCAAGTTCGACGGCTTCCTGAAGGTGTACAAGGAAGCGAAGGACACGGAAGACGAAGAAGACGAGGAACTGAAGCACAAGCTGCCGCCGCTTGAAGCGGGCCAGAAACTGACTCTCAAGTCCCTGCTGCCCGAGCAGCACTTCACCGAGCCGCCTCCACGCTTCAACGAAGCATCGCTGGTGAAGGAACTGGAAGAACGCGGCATCGGCCGCCCGTCCACTTACGCGACGATCTTGAGTACGATTCAGGAGCGGCAGTACGCGCAGAAAGTTGGCGGCAAGTTCATTCCGACCGAGATCGGACTGGTTGTTACCGACCTGCTGGTCGAAAACTTTAAAGATATTTTCGATTTCCAGTACACCGCCCGGCTGGAAGAAGAGCTCGATGAGATCGAAGAGGGAAAAGAAACGTGGACGGACACTCTTTCCGAGTTCTACAAGAAATTCGCGAAGGATCTCCGATACGCCGAGAAGCACATGGAAAACATCAAGCGTATGGAGAAACCCACCGACGAAAAATGTGAGCTCTGCGGCTCGCCGCTGGTCATCAAGTGGGGCAAGCATGGTTCGTTCTATGCCTGCAGCACCTACGACAAGGAAAACCCCGACAGCTGCAAGTTCACGAAAGAAAATCCGATCAATCTGCCGGATCTTGATTCAGCCGATATGCAGGAAACTACGCAGGAGGAATACTGCGAGAATTGCGGCCGCGTCATGGTGCTCAAGCGCGGACGCTTCGGCCAGTTCATGGCCTGCACGGGCTATCCGGATTGCAAGACGACCCGGCGGCTCGACCAAGGCAAGCGAGTGCCCGACATCCCGCTTGATGAGAAATGTCCAGTGTGCAGCCGTAACCTGATCATCCGTCATGGCCGCTACGGCGAGTTCACTTCCTGCAGCGGCTATCCCGACTGCAAGTACGTCAAACAGAATTTCATTGGCGTGAAGTGTCCGGACTGCAAGGAAGGCGAACTGGTCGAGAAGCGCGCCCGCAAGGGCAACACATTCTACGGCTGCTCGAATTATCCGAAGTGTAAGTTCACGTCTGCGGCCAAGCCGATCCCGGAGAAGTGCCCAGACTGCGGGCATGAATACCTGGTCGAGCGCATTCGTAAGGACGGGCCGGTGATCGCATGTCCGAATAAGGAATGCGATTACGAACGGGCCATCGAAGGTGCAGCCGCGGCGGGCAGCGCAAAAGAATGACTGGAGGCCGCGTCCCGGGGCAGAGCATTCAGCGTCACAACTTTTCTTGACGAGGCGAGATCATGGCGAAGAAGGCAACCGCTGATGATGCACATCTGGTTCTTAAACTTTACGACCTCCGTCGCGAAGCGGAGATGCGCAAGGCGAGACGATGGGCGACCGTTGAATTCTGGCCGAAGAATGCTGACGAGTTCATCAAAGTAGTCAATTCCTTTCCCAGTCAGGAAAATGCGTGGATGCGCCAGGTGGGCGGCTATTGGGATATGGCTGCGTCCCTGGTGCTGCATGGCGCGCTCAACGAAGAACTCTTCCTGCAGCCCGGTTGCAGCGGAGAAATGTTCTTTTTCTTTGCGAAGATATATCCTTTCCTCAAAGAGTTTCGCAAAAAGACCAAGAATCCTGACGCGTTCGCGAACATCGAGAAGCTAGCCACTGGTTCCAAGACGTCGCGCAAGCGGCTCGATCGCCTGGTAGCGATGGCCGAACAACGGCGCAAAACACAGGGGAAGGACAAGAAGAAGTAGACAGCAAGCTTCCTGTCACCGGCGAGTGTGAGCTGTGTCATTCCAACTCGACGCAGCGCTTCTGCTATGCTAATCCGTTGTGCGGATGCTCTGGTGGTTTCTGATTCTTGCAGTCAGTACGGGAGTGGTCGTCCTGGTTGCGGTTTCTCTTTACTTGCGCGTCCGGCGGCAGATGAAGCGCGCCGCGGCGGGCGAGAAACCGGAGTTCGACGACTCTGACGAGTAGGCGTCTCCGCCGGAAGTCGATCCAGAGAGGATAGCAATGGCCAAAGTAACGATCCAAACTGTCGATGCGCAGCCCATGGAATGGACCAAGCAGGCCGCGGTGGTCGTGGGCGCAAGCCTGCTGGTGGCGCTCTGTGCTCATGTCACCGTGCCTCTGCCGGGTACGCCTGTTCCGCTCTCGCTGGTGAATTTTGGAGTATTGGTGGTTGCACTGCTGCTCGGATCGCGGCGTGGTTTTGCTGCCCTGGCCCTCTACCTGGTCGAAGGCGCGAGCGGGCTGCCGGTGTTCACCCCTTCGATTCTGCACGGCGGGATCGCTCAGATCCTGGGCCCGACCGGCGGCTACCTGATGGCGTACCCATTCGTCGCGTTTGCTGCTGGCTGGACTTACGAGCACACCTCGCGCCGATTTGGCTGGGCCGTGCTGTCGGGCGTCGCTGGTGAGATTCTGCTCTTCATCGGAGGACTGACCTGGCTCGCTGCGCTCACTCACTCTGTATCGACGGCAATCAAGTACGGACTTTACTGGTTCGTGTTCGCAGAAATTATCAAGATCCTGATGGCCGCGGGCGTCGCGAGCCGGTGGAATCAGAGGTTCTCCGAAAGCCGAGAGCCGAGAGCCGAGAGCCTAAAGCCCAGGTTATGAGTACAGTCTCAACCCCAGTTCGCGAGATCACCGTGGCGCACAGCCCGGATTCTGATGACGCATTCATGTTTTACGGTCTGGCCACGAACAAAGTTCGTGTGCCGGGTTTGCGCTTCAGCCATACCTTGTGCGATATCGAAACCCTGAACCGCCAGGCCCAGGAAGGCGTGTACGACGTTACCGCAATTTCGTTCCACGCCTACCCCTACATCCAGGACCACTATGCGCTGATGTCCTGCGGAGGCAGCGTGGGCGACGGCTATGGGCCGATGATCGTTTCGACGCGTCCCTTCACGCAGACCGAGGTCAAGCGGAAGAAGATTGCCGTGCCCGGAAAGTTGACCACCGCCTACCTGGCGCTGCAACTTTTCGCTCCTGGCATTGAAGTGGAAGTCGTACCCTTCGACCAGATCATCCCGCAGATTCTCGAAGGCAAGCATGAGGCGGGACTGATCATCCATGAAGGCCAGCTCACCTACGCGAAGTCCGGACTGCAGCGCGTGGTCGATCTGGGGAGGTGGTGGCAGAAGGTGACTGGGCTGCCGCTGCCGCTCGGGGGAAATGCCATTCGGCGCTCACTTGGGGCAGAGATGATGACGAGTGTGACTCAGGCCCTGCGGGACAGCATCCAGTACGCCATTGACCATCGCGAAGAAGCGCTGGCTTATGCCATGCAGTTTGCCCGCGATCTCGACACCCAACTCGCCGACAAATTCGTCGGCATGTACGTAAACGAGCGCACGCTCGACTACGGTGACGACGGCCGGGAAGCGGTTCGACGGCTGCTCGACATGGGGTACAAGGCCGGGATTATTCCGCAGACGCCGCGCGTGGAGTGGGTGTAGGGAGCTTCGAGTTGCGAGCTACTAGCTTCTAGCGACGCAGATGCTGAGCCCTCCAGCGTTCCTCCAGTTCCTCATCTACCGCCCGTCACTCCGTTGGTCTCGCGGGCAGGAATGCCCGCGCCACACAGCGACTTATTTCACTGTCTCGCTGAACGAAAACACGGGATCCACATCCACCGGAATGTCGGAGGTTGCTTTCAGTGAGGTCTTCAATTCTTCCGGCATCTGGCCGTACTTCTTGAACCAGTTCTCGGCGCGCTGGCGGTCTCCGGTGGCTTCGATTTCGAGCAGTTCTTTCGTTAGGTCGGCAATCGCGCTGGGAATTTTCTCGTAGTCGATAGCGTAGCGTCCATTGGGATTCCGGCGTACCGCGCCACGTTCGGAGAGATAGTTGAACTCCATCATCTCCGCTTCGCCATGAGCCTCGGCGGTTCCGAAGCGGACAGTGCGGAACAGACCACCGACGTAAGACGCGTAGTACTCTTCCAACTTTTCTTTGGGAAGCGCGCCGTGATCAACCATCCATTTCAGGGCGAACATTCCGGTTGCGTCCGCTTTCGCTTCTTCGAGGCCGCTGAACTGGTGGCCGATGGCCTCCCGGATGTTTACCTTGCCTGCTGCCGTGCGCGCAAATGCGGGGCCTAGACCATGACAGATCTCGTGCATGATCGTGCCTAGCAGATATCCTTCGCCCGTGACTTTCGCGGCCTGCGCTGGCTCCATCAACTTGCGCGCCACCGGTACGATGACGTGGTTCACCCGCGCGTCCATGAAATTCTTGAAGAAGAGTTTCTTGCTGCCTTTTTGTTCGTGCACCCTGGCATCGTTGGGCAGGTTGTCGGCCACAGCCTGATACCCGTGTGTCAGGTCGCCGGTGCGGAACGGAGCGTCCATGACCTCCATCGGCGTTTCCAGGCCATGTTTCGAGGGGCGGTCTTCGGCGGCCAGGGGTAGTGCATCCTGAATGTCAGGCACATACTTCTGGAACAGGTCCAGCTTCTTGCTCTCTTGTTCGTTGCGTACCAGGACGGCAGCTCCGTACGAGCCCTTCACTCCGAGCAAGCTGTCGAGATAGGTTTCATAGGGCGCGAAGATGATGTCGAACTTGGGATTCTTCAACTCGAGCCACGCCAGATCGCTGGGAAAATAATCGTCGCTGAGAAGGGCGTCAGCGCGGAGTCGCAAAAACTTGGCGAACGCGGCATCCTGACTGACCGTGGCGGCGGCTCGCAGGGCCTTGGCCGCGGGCTCGAGAAACGCCCGGTAGTAAATGTGGTAGGGAACTGCTTCGAGCTGGCCATCTTTCCATCGGACGATCGTAAACTGATCGTAGATCGCTGCTTTCTGGTCGGGATGTTCTTTGACGTATTGTTCCACTTGATCACGGGTCAGGTTGGAGGGATAGAAGCCGCGGCCTAGGGGGATTGGGTCCGTCCCGACGAACGGCTTGTTGTTGTCCAGCAGGTCGAAGCGCGACGCATTGATTTTCAAATAGGTGCGCAGCTTCACGTCGCGTGGACTGGTGCCCGCTGCGAGCGACTGGTACAAGGTGAGACCCTCGGGATCGCTTTGACGCCAGTAGATACTTTCTAGATATCCGCAGGCCTCGACCAGCTTGCGCACCAATCGCTGCTCCCGCGCGCTGAGACCAGCCGTACGAAACGGCATGTGGACTCGCCGGAACTTGGCGAGCCGCTGGTCCAGGTCTGGCACAACTTTCAGGTTGGCGGGTGCGCCTTCCTTCGCTGCGGAGCCGATCATCAAACGGGGCCTCTTCGGTTGCGCTGTGGTTGGTGCTGAGAAAAGGAGAACCGGGAGAACAATGAGAAATAGGAACCGATGCGTCTTCATCCAACTAGATCTTATCAAAGCGGAGATGTGGCCCGGAGCCGTTATCATAAAAGAATGGCGGGAGAGAATGGCGCCCAGACTCTGCTCATCGATGCTGATGACACGCTCTGGGAGAACAACATCTACTTTGAGCGCGCGATCGCGAAGTTCATTTCGTTGCTCGATCATCGCGAGTACACGCCCGCGCAGGTCCGACTGGTGCTGAACGATGTGGAGCGCGACTCGATCCTCCAGCACGGATACGGCCTGCACAGCTTTGCGCATTCGCTGGTCGAAACCTTCGAGAAGCTTTCTGTTGACGCGGTTACGCCCGAACTGCATGAGCGCATTCGCAGCTTTGCGCACCAGATCGCGGATCATCCGGTGGAAGTGATTGGGGGCGTGACGGAAACGCTCCAGTACCTGAACGAGCGGCATCATCTGATCATGATGACCAAGGGAAATTTTGCGGAGCAATCGGGGAAGGTCGAGCGCTCGGGACTGAAAGAATATTTTGCGGCCGTCGAAATCGTGCCGGAAAAAGACGAAGGGATGTATCGCTCAGCGATCGCCAAGTATGCCCTGGCTGCAGATTCCACCTGGATGGTCGGCAACAGTCCGAAATCGGATATCAATCCTGCGCTGGCTGCTGGGCTGCACGCTGTGTTTGTTCCGCACGATAACACCTGGATACTGGAGCACGAGGAACTGGCGACCGCGCCGCCATCCCAGCGATTGCTGGTGGTGGAGCGGTTTGCCGATCTGAAGGTGCATTTCTGAACCCGCGTCACGGATTACGCCTTGTCAACCTGGCGGAGTCGAAACCCACTCATCGCAAAGTGCGCGATGGGTGGGGCACCCGATGCGGCAGATCGCCCCAAAAGTCACAAGCCGGGAAGTCCGGAATTTCTTCCGGTCCCGGCTTGTGCTTCTATCAACTTGTGAGCCGACTAATTCGTCGGGGCTGGTGCGGCGTTCGCAGTTGTGTCCGCGCTGGCGGCCGCTGCATTGGTATTGGCAGCGGGCGCAGTGTTGCTGTAGCGAGTGAGGCGCGGGAAAAATGGCGTCACTTCGAAGGGCATCTTGTCACGGGCTGAAGTGATTGCCACTGGCTGTGACTTCACGATCTCTACGTGATTGTCCCAGGGATTCAGTTTGACGCGTCCGCCCAGGGGCAGGGCCGCGATCTGGTCGAGCTTGTTCCAGTCGAGCGCGGGAGCGGTGTTAGCCAACTGCGCCATGCGCGTGACTGTACCGTTGTCGGCGATGTTATTGCCGAGGTGGGCCTGCAAGAGCGCTCCCAACTGGGGCGCGCGCACCTGCAGCACCCTGATGAACAGGCCGGCGTTGTCGAGCTTCTGCGCGTACGGCGAGCTCTTGAGCATCTCGAGGGCTTTTTTGTCGGCAGCTGCTTCTTCCTCAGGAATGTGCTTGAACCCGAGGTTGGCGTAGGTTCCTTCGTCGGAGAACAGCATGCGGTCGTTGAAAGCGTACTGGCTGCCCAGGTTGTGTCCGAGGACGATGTGGGCCAGTTCGTGGGAAAGGACCATGGCCAGGCTGCCCTCATCGGGAAGCACGTCGACCAAGCCACGGCTGATCACGATGGTGTTGCCTACGCTGAACGTTTCCAGCGGGGAAGTCGTCAGCACGCGAGTGCGCACCGGACGCGGCAGTTCGATGTTGTTGGTGACCTCAATGTTGTTCACTACGGTCTGCAGCACTTTATCCAAGTCGCCTTCCGGTGCCAGCAGGCCAGCGCGTTCCAGGCGTTCGATCACGTTGTCTTCGGCCTGCTGCTGCCATTCGCGCTCGGCCGCCAGCGGAGTCGCATCCTGCGCCGCCGGGGTGTCGTCTTTCACGCTGTCCACCCGGATCTGCGTAAGTTCATCGTTCGCGGTGCTGGTCTTGAGGTTGTATCCCCACATGCGGGTCTGGGCCTTGAACGCGATCTTGTTCTTGTTGCCCGCGGTGAAGTCGCCTTCCTCGCTGTAGATGTATGCCGGTACCCAATAGCCTTGAACCAGGTTCAGGCGCCAGCTGTCCATGTGGAAGTAGTACGTGTTGCGCTTGGCGTGGGTGTAGGTTCCGTTCAGGCGGACAATATTGAAGTCCTGGTCCTCAACCCAGATGCGGCCCAGGAAGCGGCCCCGTCCCGCGTCTTTCCTGGGGGTGACGTCGAACGCCAGGCAGCGAACATCGCCGACAAACTCGCGACGCACGTAGCGGAAATCGTAGTGCTGGCGGTCAAAGTCGTTGCGGTCGGCAAACATCATCCACGAAAAGCCCAGCGGCTGGTACTGGAACTTGAACTTCTTCGTGAAGCCGCCTAGCAGGCGCTTCTCCATCCCCTCCTCTTTGCCCTTTTCGTCTTGCAGGAAGTCGGAGCGGTCGATGGATTCACTCAAGTCCATGCGTCCGAGGAAGTAGCGATCGTCCTGCGGGATGGGCCCCAGTTGGGCATCTTGCGCCAGGTTCTGGAGATAGGTCTCGACCAGCGGCGTGCGCGGCGCGAGGAACTTTACCAGGTCTTTCTCGCGCAGGATCACGCGGTCGACTACCTGATCCATGGTGGTCGGTGGCGCCAGGGTTGCCGACGCGGCGGGCTGGGACGGCGCGGTCTGGCTTGCCGAAACCGGTTGTGAATTCTGCGGCGTGGACGCCGGTTGCTGGGCCACTGCCGTCATCGTGACAACAAGCAGGGCCAGAATGATCCAGTTCATAGTACGCATGACTCTTATCTCCAATTTCAGTACGCCAGTTGAAATACCACGTGCACGACTGCGGTCGAATCCATCGGCTGCCCGGTTCGCATCGCGGGTTTGAAACGCATCTTGTTCGCGGCGGCGATGGCAGCCTCATCCAGTCCGTGGCCCAGACCGCGAACCACGCGATTCACATGGAGCTGTCCATTCGCTCCAAACAGCACCTCGAGCAGGACTTCGCCTTCGAGCTTTAGATTGCGCGCCTCGTCGGTATAAACCGGGTTGGGCTTGTATGTGATTTCGACCCCGGTGGTTGCGGGGCCGGTCTCCACGTGCTGCGCGTGCGGCGTTAACTGCGCCACTTCTTGCGCTCCGAAGCCGGAGGCTTGCACGTTTCCGCGCCCGCTGCTACGGCCATCTCCGTG
Source organism: Terriglobia bacterium (assembly GCA_020073565.1). GTDB lineage: Bacteria > Acidobacteriota > Terriglobia > Terriglobales > Acidobacteriaceae > Acidiflorens. The sequence continues at coordinate 54,004 of JAIQEY010000021.1, read as the reverse complement.
TCCAGGGGTCGCGATGCCGTTGCCAAAATCGGCGCTCGCAACGGTTCCCTTGATTCCTTTTGCTCCGCCCGATCCGTTCCCTTGTCCCGGCCCGACCGGCATATCGAATGAGCCCGCAACCGCGGCAACCAACTTTGCGCCCGGCTTGCTGTTCGCATTCGGCTTGAGGCCGTTGGGATCGCCAAATCCGCCCGTTTGCACTTTTTGAATGGGAGCATTCACCGTCGGCGTTGCCGAACTGCCCTGGAAGTCGCCCGTATGAATCAGCACCGGGCGTGCTCCCCCGACCGCCTTCAGCACGGCTGGCGCAAAGTTGTTCATGGCTACCTTGGGCGGCTCAATTTCCTGTGGTTTAGGTTTGGGGGCGCGGACCTCATGCGGAACGATCAGCTTGGGAGCATCGAAGACCGGGGCCTTCGGCAGCAACTTGGCATGCACCGGCAGAGGCTTCGGTTTCGGAAGGGCTTCCGGCTTGAGGGCGGGCCGCGGAATCAGTTCTGTCACGTGATAATTAATCGCGAGTTTCAACGTGTCGGGCACGATCAGCCCGAACATGATGAAGAAAATGATCACGGCGATGATGAATATGTAGCTGGCCGCGAAGGTTCGCCAGTCCCACTTCTTTTCAGGCAACAGGCCGAGTTGGAAACTGCGATCGTACGTAGGCATCCCTTTGACTCCAAATGGGGGCCCAAGCCGGGGAGCGCGCTTGGGGTTGGAGCTTTCACCTTAGGGGACTTTAGGCAGGGGGTAAACGTGTCGGCTGCGCGTGTCCTTTGGTAACCGCCTTTAGGGCACAGCCAGATTGCCGGTTACTTTGGTGTGACTGACTTCCGCTGCGCAAAAAAGTAGAACACTGGAATCCCTGCCAGAATCGCCGCCGTTCCGGCTGCGGAATTCCGCAGGTTGTCGGTAAATGTATAGTAAAGGAGTACTGCGGAAACCACGATAAACACTGCCGGAACCACCGGATATCCGAACACGCGATAGGGGCGGTCGGCGTACGGTTCGCGACGGCGAAAAACAAACACTGTGCTGCCTGCAATCATGTAGAAGAGCCACTCGGCGAAGATTGCGAGCGAGAAGAACTGCCGGAAATTACCTCCCAGCAACAGCAAGACGATCGCCAGGGCACACTGCACAACGAGGGCAACGGATGGAGTGCGGAACCGAGGATGAACCTCCGCGATCGACTTGAAGAAATACCCATCGCGAGCCATGGCGAAGGGAACGCGCGCTCCACTCATGATGGTTCCATTCAGAGTCACGAGCATCGACAGAGCCATGCCGGCCGAAACCAGGCTGGCGCCCCCGTGTCCAAGGACGAGCGCTACCGCGTCTGAGGCGGGCCGCTCCGACGCCGCTACGGCTGCGGCTGGCAACACATACTGCACGGCGGCGTTCACCAGAATGTAGAGAGCTCCTACCGTGGCCACGCCCCAAATCAGCGAGAGAGGAACATTGCGCTGGGGATTGCGAATTTCTCCTGCGACCATGTTCAGATCGTTCCACCCGTCGTAGGCCCAGAGCGCGGCCACCAACGCGGCAAAGAATCCGGCGACTCCACCCTTGGCCCCGGTAAACTCGGTGGCAAAGTTCGCCCAGGTTCCGCTGTGATAGGAAAAACCGACTGCGACGATTCCGAGGATGATCGCGACCTTGAGCAACGTGAATAGAAACTGAAATTCTCCCGCCTTGCGAATGCCGATGTAGTTCAGCCACGAAACCAGGACCGCCGCGCCAATCGCCACCAGTTGTCCATAGTTGATGGTGACGGGGTGGGTGACGCAGGGATGGGAGAAAAAAGAAAAGACGGGGAAGGTGCCGAGAATGCGAACGAGGCCGGTTGTAACCGTCGCAATGGATGCCGGCTTGGCGATCAGGAACCAGGTCCACGCATAGAGGAATCCGGCGAGCGGTCCGTAGGCATCGCGAACGTAGACATACTCTCCGCCGGCCTGCGGCTTCATGGCCCCGAGTTCCGCGTAGGTGAGCGCGCCAAAGAAGGAGAGAAGACCTCCCACCACCCACACCAGATACACTACTCGCGCCGAGCCGACCGCCTGCATCATCTCCGCTGGAACCAGGAAGATGCCGCTTCCGATAATTGTTCCCACCACGACCGCTCCTGCGTGGGAGAGGGCGAGGTCGCGGGCTAGTTCGGGGCGCTGGCTGATGGTTGACATTTGACTGCTGTCGACAGATCTTAACCGCAAAGGGCGCTAAGGACTCGCAAAGTACGCAAAGGAGAGTTTTTCTTTGTGACATTTGCGAGTCCTTGGCGAACTTTGCGGTTAAAGGAAATCCTCCTCCTCACGATAGTTGTTGACCATCCGCTTGATCCCGTCCTTCAGCAGAGCTACGTGAAAATTGATCAGCAATCCGATTGGAATGTTCAAGAGGCGCAAGTACGAGAGAAGTTGTGCCTCATCGACAGGATGCTGCAGGGTCTCCTTGCACTTAAGTTCCAGTACCAGCTTGTCGTCCACAACAAGATCCGCCCGGAAGCCGCAGTCTAGCTTCACGGCCTCATAGATGAGCGGGACTGCTTTCTGCCGTTCCACCCTGTACCCTGCCTTCTCTAATTCATATGCGAGGCAAGCCTCATAGGCTGATTCGAGAAGGCCAGGTCCGAGCTTGCGGTGAATCGTCAAAGCTGCGCCGATCACTTCACGGCTAATATCAATCTTTGCCATAGACATCCTCGCCCCGAAAAAGTTTAACCGCAAAGGACGCTAGGGACTCGCAAAGAACGCAAAGAGAAACTGTTCTTTTGCGACCTTTGCGAGTCCCTAGCGTGCTTTGCGGTTAAGACTCTGGCAGCAAGCTGGCGGCATACCCGACCGCGAATGTCACGCACGTCCCGATCGCGACCCACCAAGTCCAAGGCACACCGGAACCGAGCCACAGGTAAAGTTCAATCACGAACCCCGCAACCATTCCGATGATCGCCCCATTCTGATTCGCCCGCTTGGTCAGCACGCCCAGAAGGAAGACTCCCAGCAGTGCACCGTAGGCGACGGATGCGATCTGCAGTCCTACTTCGACTACGCGACCGACTCGGTGCAGGGCGATGACGGCCAGTCCGAGGAGCACGATGGCCCACACAATGGTCGCCAGGCGCGATAGGCGAAGTCGCTTAATTTCATTTACTTCCGGGCGAAAGCGAAAGTAGAAGTCCATCATTGTGCTGGATGACAGCGAGTTGAGCGCCGCACTCAAGTTCGACATCGCCGCTGCCAGGATGGCCGCGATCAGCAGCCCTGAAATTCCATGCGGCATACGGCTCACGATGAACGTTGGATAAATTCGGTCCGCGCGCCCAAAGGTAGCGGAAGGTACGCGGTAATAGGCGAACAGCATCACGCCTACGAAGAGAAACAGAGCAAACTGAAACAGGATCGCGGCGCCGCTTGAAAGGAGGGCCAGCACCGACTGCCGCTGATTCCTCGCCGCCAGCAATCGCTGCACGATCAGTTGATCGGTGCCGTGGCTGGCAGTCGTGAAAATTGCACCGCCAATGATTCCCGCCCATAGTGTGTAAGGCTTCAGTAGATCCAGATACGGCCAGTGCGCGAGAACCGGCATGTCGAAGACCTGGAATTTGTGGAAGCTCTCGGCTGCGGCTTGCACCGAGTTCCAGCCACCCGGGACTAGATGCAGAATCGTGACTAATCCGACCGCTGTCCCGCCGACATAAATGAACGTCTGCACCACATCGGTCCAGATGACTGCTGCCAGTCCGCCTTCAAATGTGTAGATCAGCGTCAGCAGCGTGATGATTGCGATCGACGTAACCTCACCTGTCCCTAGCGCAATGGAGACCACAATCGACACGGCATACACTCGTACGCCTTCTGCCGCCGCTCGCGTCAGCAAGAACAGCCCTGCCGTGACGGTGCGGAGGCGTGGACCGAATCTGCGCTCGATCAACTGATAGGCGGTGTACAGGTCGCCACGAAAATAATGCGGCAGCAGCACAAAGCTGATGATGACTCGTCCGACGACATATCCCATGACGACTTGGAGGAAGGTCAGGTTCGAATCGTAGGCGAGTCCAGGAATACTGATGATGGTGAGAGTGCTGGTTTCTGCCGCCACGATTGAAAGGGAAATCGCCCACCAGGGAATGTTGCGATCGGCCAGGAAGTAATCCCGCATGGTTCGCTGCCGCTTGCGAAAGCGCAGACCAAACAGCGTGATGCCGGCCAAATAGGCCGCGATAATCAGCAGGTCGACGCGATTCAATCCCAAAAGCGAGTCCTTCCGGACATCTGGTCCGTCGAGTAGAGACGCGGCTCGCCGCGTCTCTTACGGTGGCAGCATTGTACAGGCATGTCCCGCAAGGTCTCCGTGAATGGCTGCGGTACGCGGACAAGAGTGTCCGCGCCACACTTGCTTGGGTGTGGTAGAACTGCGCCATGTCTTTCTATTTGGGAATCGACGGCGGAGGGACCAAGACCCGGTGCGCTCTGGGCGACGAGGCTTCCGTGCTTGCGAGTTCTGTCTCCGGGGGCAGCAACGTGGTCCGCGTCGGGGAGGCGCAGGCCAGGGAAGCGCTCCATGCCGCGGTTCGCGAAGCCTGCGCCGACGCGAAAATCTCTCCCGAGGAGATCCGCGCGATTTGCATTGGGGCCGCGGGCGCCGCTCGGCCCGAGATGGCCGCAATGGTTCGCCGCATCCTTGCCGAACTCACTCCGGCGACCGTTGAAGTTGTGGGCGACATGGTGATCGCGCTCGAAGCCGCTTGTGGCTCCGGTCCCGGAGTGATCGCAATCGCGGGCACTGGTTCCATTGTGCATGGGCGCGACGCCACCGGACACACCGTCCGCGCCGGCGGATGGGGATTTGCCATCTCCGATGAAGGGTCTGGCCATTGGATCGGGCGGCGCGCGGTTTCCGCCATTTTGCATGCTCACGATGCCGAGGGAACTACCCTTCTCAGGGACATGGTGCTGCAAGCCTGGAGTCTCGCCACGCTCGACCAGTTGGTGCAGAAAGCCAACTCGTTTCCTCCGCCTGAGTTCCCGCGCCTATTCCCGGTGGTCCTCCGGGCCGCCGAGCAGTCCGACTCGGTCGCGCGGTCGCTGCTCGTTGATGCTGCCCACTGCTTATCGGATCTGACGGTCGCGGTCATTCGCCGCCTGGCGCCGCAGCCTCCTTATGTCCCAGTGGCCATGACGGGCAGTGTCTTTCGTCAGTCCGCCGTCGTGCGCGAGGTTTTCTACAATACGCTGCAGGGGACGTTCCCCGGCCTGGATGTCCGTCCTGATCCCGTGGTTCCGGTGGAAGGAGCCCTGGCGCGGGCAAGAAGAGTCTAGAAGCAGCGCAGGTTAGGTGCGTGAGTCCTGAGAGGGAAAACGCGGAGCGTTCGATTGCCCTGGAAGTTTCCGCGCCGGTCTGCGTCGGATCCCCACTCCAGTCCACCTCGCGCGACGATCTGCTGCGCGTGGCCGCCGATCCCGCCCTCACCGAAGACTTGGCGCTTGCACTCCTGAAACGCGCCGGTCTGCCGCCCGAGGTTCTCGAGCAACTAGCTAAGAACCGCAATGCGCTCAAACTGCGCAAAGTGAAAGTGGCTCTGGTCTGCCATGCGCACACGCCGCGACACGTTTCGGTGCCGCTGGCTCGCCAGTTCTACACCTTCGACTTGCTCAAAGTTGCGCTTTCACCCAGGGTTCCGGCGGACGTGAAAGTAGCTGCCGACGAGCTCCTGATCGGTCGCTTGAAGACCATCACCATCGGCGAACGCCTGTCCCTCGCACGACGTGGGTCCGGCAGGGTCGCGGGCTCGCTCCTGCTGGATGGCGAAACGCGAGTCATGCGGACTGCCCTCGAAAACGCGCGCCTGACGGAAGCTTTTGTCATTCAGGCTGTACTTCGCCCCCAGGCCAGCGCGGTACTCGTGCAAACCGTCGCACAGCACACGAAGTGGTCGTATCGCAGGGAAGTTCGACTTGCCCTTCTTCGGACGGAATATCTGTCGCTCGCCCGCGCGCTCGAATTCAGTCGCGGACTTCAACCCGCGCTCCTGCGCGAAGTGCTGCACAATTCGCGATTGCCCGCGAGGATTAAAGACCAACTCTTGCGCGAGAATCCGTGACGGCTTTAGCGCCGCCCCCTTCTCCTCAGGGCACCCAATCGGCAATGAACACATTCGTCTCGTGTTGTCCCTTCCCATTCCGATGGGAAATCCAAACTAGTTGCTTGCCATCGGGGCTGAACATCGGGAAGCCGTCGAAGCCGTCGCTGTTGGTGATGCGCTCGAGGCCCGTGCCGTCGATGTTGATCGCATAGAGTTCGAAATTCCCCATCCCGCCGGTCGAGCCCATGTTGGTGGAGAAAATGATCCATTTGCCGTTGGGGAAAAACGAAGGCGCAAAGCTGGCGGCATTCAGGTTCGTGAGCTGCCGCTTGCCACTGCCATCGGCCTTCATGATCCAGAGTTCCAGGGTCGTGGGCCGGATCAAGTTTTGCTTTAACAATTCTTTGTAATCCGCTATTTCCCGGTCTGTTTTTGGATGGTAGGCGCGATACACAATCCATTTCCGGTCGGGAGAGAAAAAGGGCCCGCCGTCGTAGCCCAGTTCGTGGGTGAGTTGCTGGACGTGCTTGCCGTCCGCATCCATCGTGTAGATGTCGAGGTCACCGTAGCGTATGGACGTGAAGACAATCTTCTTGCCGTCTTCCGAAATCGTCGCTTCCGCATCGTAGCCCGGCGTGGTCGTGAACTGCTTCAGTTCGGAACCATCCAGTTTGGCCGTGAAGATATCAAACCCCGGATACACGGCCCAGACGTACCCCTTCGAAAAATCGGGACGCGGGGGGCAGGCTGCATCCGTCAGATGCGTCGAGGAATAAAGGATCTTGTCCTTGTGCGGAAAGATGTAGCTGCACGTGGTGCGGCCCTTGCCGGTCGAGACCATCTTCTGGTCGGTCCCGTCCAGATTCATGGTGAAGATCTGGTCGCACTGCAGATTGTCGCGGGTCGACTGGAAGATCAGCTTCTTCCCGTCTTCGGAAAAGTAGGCCTCGGCGTTCGAGCCGCCAAACGTCAACTGCCGAACATTGCGCAGATGCTTCTCTTCGGCGGGTTGAGTCTGAGCGGCCGCCGGTTGCGGAGTGGCTGAGTCGGTTGCAGCGGAATGGGGCGTGGCTGAGGTTTGCGTCCAGGCAATCTGGCCCGCCAAAAGGAGGAGCGTGAGCAGAGCTTTCGGGACGTTCATATCTGGAGAGAAAGTGTAGCAGCCTCAGTGCTCACTCCGACACGCGGCAGTGCCATCGCTTCGTTCGCCGCCTGCAAACGTGGTAATTTAATCGCCGGATTTTGTCCCAGTAGTTTTGCCGCTGCTGCGGCGACAGGAACTTTCATGAAAATATCGGCAGTCGTTTTCCTGCTTCTCGCCAGCTTGCTGTCAACTTCATCCTTCGCCACCAAACAAAAACCCGCCCAAGGCTCCGATCTCCTGGTCCAACTCGAGGCCGACTTTGCCAAAGCCGTTGCCGAACAGGGCCGCGCGGCCTTCGTCACCTACTTCGCCGACGATGGAGTCGAACTCGAAGAGGGCGGCGGCATCTCCACCAAAGACGACATCCGCAAGCAGCCGGCTTGGTCCGAAGGCACGTCGCTGACTTGGACTCCTGTCAAAGCCGACATGGCTGCTTCCGGCGACCTCGGCTACACCTATGGCAACTACGTGTTCAAGTCTAAGGACAAAGAAGGCAAGCCGGTCACCTACTACGGCAAATACACCTCAATCTGGAAGAAACAGAAAGGCGGCTCGTGGAAGGTCGTGGTCGATATGGGCAACTCCAGCCCAGCGCCGAGGTAGATCACTCCTGATTGGAGCTTACGGGGCTAAACTCTGGTGATTTCACCCCAAGCAAACCGTGCGCCTCGTCCATCGTGTGAACTATGTGCAAATCAGGGCGAGTTTCTTCGCCCAGCATCTGAAACATGCGCGCCATTCCGTAAACGTGCCCTTTCGGAGCGACAAGGACCCGCATGTATCCGGCCGGGAATGCGGGGGAAATTCGTGCCAGTCTCCTGATGGCGTTGCTGGAAACTTCAAGCTCCGTCACCTCCGAAAAGTCGGTAATGCCTCGACACGGTGGGTGGGACGCCACATATCTTGCCACGGTTGCGTAGATATCCGTCAGAATGGCGTCTGTAACTCGGCCTATTGGAGTCACGCGCAGGATGTTGTTCTTTGCGTCGAACTCCATCACGAAACTCATCGGGATCCTCCCGTTGCGCTCCAAGTTGGTAGTTGTCAACAAAACGCCCGACGCACCTCCACTCTTTAAGTATCCCGCAAGCTAAGAATTCGGCGGTGTAAACATTTTGTAAACATTTCACGGATGACCATGACTTGGGTTGGTGAACAGGATTTTTGGGGGGTCCGACTTACATATCCCTCTGAGAGCTCAGAGTTGTCGACTTTGCCTTTGAAGGCGGCTGGCGCTTTCCTCGATGCACAGATCAAAATTGGAATCTCTAACCTTACTTCTCCACCGCTGCCAGCACATAGTCTGTCAGAATCTTGTCCGTCTGCTCGTGCATGCCGCGCGTGTTGTAGTTTGTGCTGGTGATCACGACCACCATGTCAAGCGCCGGGATCACCACCACCTTATTTCCGCCATTTCCCGACATGTAAAATGCCGGATAACTCTTCTCGCCACGTTTGAACGACTTCAACCACCACAAATATCCATAGTCGGTTGCCTCGTCGATCTGTGCATGGGGCGTGGTCGAGTTCCGAACCCAGCCTTCGCTCACAATTCGCGTCCCGTGCCAGCGGCCGCCGTCCAGGTACAGCTGTGCGATCTTCAGCAGATCACTGCTCGTCAGCCGCAACCCGCCCCCCGTCTGCGGAACGTTCATGGGCGAATACACCCACTCCAGGTTGGTGATCCCGAGGGGTGCAAACAATTTCTCGCGCGCATAGCGGTCGGTGCGCTGGCCGGTTGCCTTCTCCAGCACTTCGCTCAGGGTGAATACTCCGCCCGTGCAATAGCTGAAGTAGCGTCCGTAGCGCGAAGGCTCCACTTTCTCACCCAAATGCATCCGCCCGCGAATCGGCAGATCGAGAATGAACTGCGCCCAATCCTCGACCACGTACATCCGCTCCTCGTTGCCGCGCGATGCATCGTTCCAGTCGTCGCACTCGAGCGGAGAGCTCATGGTCAGGAAATCCTCGACCGTAACTTCTGCCTTGCGGGGATCGGGATTCTGAATCTTGCGGGCACGCTCGGGTAGCAGTGAGAGGATCTTGGCATCGACCCCACTCAGTTTGTGCTCCTCGATGGCAATCCCTACGAGGACATCCGTGATCGATTTGGTGGCCGACCGCGTATCGCGCAGGGTCCCGGCATCGCCCTCGAAGTAGCCTTCATAGGCCAGCTCGCCGTGGCGCGCAATCAGCACACTGCCAATCTTTTTGAACTCACCAGAGCGGATGGCAGCGTCCAGCGCGCGCAGCTTCGTCTCCGAAAGCCCGGCGTCGCCAAGGGAAGCCTTGGGCCAACCCGCATTCGGAGTCTGTGCGTGCGCAGTTTGTTGAGGAACGACGGAAGAGAGCAGCAACCAGACAAGAAGAATCAAACGGGCAGGGGACATGACGATACCTCGCCCGGTTAGACGGAGACGAATGACGGCGTTACCAGACCCCGGGCAGCAGAACCAACGTCAAATCGAACAACTAACAGTGCGCAAGGGCTCAGTCATTGATCGCCTGGTACGCCAGCGCATGCACCTCGCGATCCAGTGTCAGATCACCTGTCGGATGCAACTGCGCCATGAAGATCACAATCATCTGTTCTTTCGGGTCGATCGTGAACGCAGTATAGAAGAAGCCACCCCAGTTGTATTCCCCTGCAGACCCCAGTTCCGAGAGTGGCGCTTTCACCCCGGAAATGCCGAACCCAAGCCCGAAGCCAAAATCCGATTTGATCATCCCCAACTGGTCGCCGGTCATCAGTTCTACGGATTTGCGGCTGACCAGTCGCGTGGCTCCAACTTTCCCGCCGTCCAGCATCATCTGGCAGAAACGCAAGTAGTCCATGGCTGTCGAGACCAATCCGGCACCGCCTGAGAACAATTTCTTGGGACCATGTTCCGGATAGTCCGCCGAGTAGGTAAACGACCCCTCGGTGATAGGAGTATCCGGAAACCGACTCAGGCCTTTGTCGGCATAGTAGGTGTAGGCGGTAGCCAGCCGATTCAACTTGTTCTCCGGGGGAAAGAAATACGTGTCCTTCATGCCCAGAGGCTCGAAGATGCGCGTACGGAAGAATTCATCCAGCGGCTTGCCGGAGACGACCTCTACGAACCGTCCCAGCACATCCACGCTCAGGCTGTATTCCCACTTGTCGCCCGGGCTGAACAGAAGCGGCAAAGCCGCCAGTCGCTTCACGCTGTCTTCGATCGTGCCATCGTAGGGAAGCAGTCCATGCGCGACATTTGCGTTTTTGTACATGGGCCCGAGATCCGAATTCCAGTGGTAGGTGATGCCCGATGTATGCCGCAGCAGGTCGCGAATGGTGATCTCGCGTGCAGCCGGAATTGTGTACGCCTCGCCCGACGCTGGTTTCACCAGCACCTTGGGATTCTTGAACTCGGGCAGGTATTTCGAGATCGGGTCGTCCAGCAGGAAGTAGCCTTCTTCGTACAGCATCATCACGGCCAGGCTGGTAATGGGTTTCGTCATCGAGCAGATCCGGAACATCGAATCGGGGGCCATCGACTTGCCCGCCTCGCGATCCGCCATGCCCTGCGCCTTGAACCAGGCCACGTGTCCGCGGCGCGCCACCAGGGTCACGGCCCCGGCAATTCGCTTGTCTGCAATGTGGCGTTGCACTACGGAGCCAATTCGCTCCAGTCGTTCCGATGAAAGTCCTACCGATTCGGGTTTAACCGATGGCAGTTCCTGTGCCGCAGCGACAATGGCCAGAAACAGAGAAAGAACAAAAGGTGCCATGCCAATTCTTCGATTCATCGTAGCCTCCATGTTGCGCTGCTTCTTTAACTGCGGCAAAAGGGGGAACAGGCGGCCGAAAACAAGAAACGAGTACGAAGTGAAACCAGCTACGCGGGACGGGCCGCAATTTTCCCATTCACCAGTGCCTCGATCCGCTCCAGTACTTCGTCCTCACTTAAGTGCGTCGAGTCCAGCAACACGGCGTCGGGCGCAGGCTCCAGCGGAGAAGCCGCCCTGGTCCGGTCCCTCCGGTCGCGCTCGCGAAGTTCCGCGGCCATCGCCTGCGCTGGAGCGCCCTTCACTCTCTGCTGGTCCATGCGTCGCTGTTCACGAATCACCGGGTCGGCATCCAGGAAAATCTTGAGATCGGCATCCGGAAAAACCTTGGTCCCGATATCGCGTCCTTCCATCACTACGCCGCCCCCGAGGCCCATCTCGCGCTGCCGAGCCACCATCCACTCGCGCACTTTCGGATGCACGGACACCTTCGACGCCGCCTCCGTCACATCGCGTTCGCGAATCCGCGCAGAAATGTCGCGCTTGTCCAGCAACACCCGATTGCCGCCCATCGCCGGCTCCATCGTGATGCGCGACTCCTGCGCCATTTTCAGCAGGGCTGCCTCGTCCTCGAACGAGGCGTCCCACTCGATGGCCTTCAGGGCCAGCGCCCGGTACATAGCGCCGCTCTCCAGGTTTACGTAGCCGAGCTTGCGAGCGAGGCGGGAGGCGATCGTGCTCTTGCCCGCGCCTGCCGGGCCGTCAATGGCAATAATCAATTTGCGTGAGGAAGGATCGGTCATCGTGCGAAGGAATTGTACACGGCGGAACGATCAAGGGCTGAACCACAGAGGTCACGCTCCGGCTTCGCTCAGGGCACGCTCCGAACACAGGGGGAACCAGCCATGACGGCAATGCTGTCGCCACCCGCTCCCACGATTCAAACCAGAACGAGAATTGTCTACTACGCATCTCATAAATAGAAGCACCGAGCCGTTGCTCGGCGAGATGCGATCGCTTATGGCTTTCCGGAATTCAGCGGGATAGGAAGTGCGGGTTTGCCTTCGCCAACTTCGCCTACCTGGAGTCCTACGTCATGGACCGTGTCCGGTATCACAAACTCAACTACTCCTTCCTTTCCACTGTTACTCTCCACCAGTTCGTTAAGAGAATTGTTTGGTGCCAGCGGTACGCCGTCTACCAGCAAGCGAAATGATGCCCCCCAAAAATTTGCAGGGAAGCGGCCGTGGTTGACCATGCGCACCTCGAATCTCAACGAAAGTTTGCCGGGAGCATAACGGTCGAGCCGCGCAGTTAAGATTTTGTAAACAGCGTCCCCGACTCTTATCTCGGTGCCGGCCGGAAGGGTTACCGGGTAGGACGCGGTCGAGGCGTTTGGCGGGGATTTTGTTGCACTGGGGATGGTCTGTGTTGCGCTTGGGCTTTCGGTTACTCTCTGCGGCTGGACGGTGTCATTCTGAACCTGAGGAGCCTTCTGACTTGCTCGGTCAAAAAATCCGGCTTGGTGGAACGCAACAATCAAGCCTCCGATAGCAGTTAGGATCGCTGCCGTTGCCGTCAAAATACCAGGGAGAGTCTGCCACCATCCCGTGGATTTTGGCTTTTCATCCATGATTTCACCCCATAGGCGGTTTTAGCTTCCCACTCTCTGTGGACGTGGCCGCGGAACGTACGCCTGCTTCGGCGGCGTCACCTGCAGCAGGGACTTGCTTCCCACATGCACGAAGCTCAACTCCCGCGCCGACAGCAGTGCATTGACAGCCTCTTTCACGCGTGACCGCGGAACAAAATTCGAGAAGAAAGTCTCCACCTCCGCCTGCTCCATCGCCACTACACAGTCCAGATACTTCGAGAGCAGGGCGGAAAGCGCCTCCGGGACCGAAATGCCAACACCCTCGCGTACTGCGTCCGGCGCCCAGCGCGACAGTTCGTCCCATACTGACCCCTCTGCCTCGGTGTAATCGACGCGCGTGATGCGAAGCTTGGCCCACAGTTCGCTCAGAGCGCGGTCCAGGCCCGAAACCGAAAGCGCTCCGCCCAGCATCTCTCCCAACTTGGTCTTTGAAATCGGCCCGCGCCGCCGGATGATTTCGAAAGCGTCACAGGCCAGCGGAGAGTAGGGAGACCGCGGTCCGGATGCCGGCGGCTGCTTTGGGTTGCGCTCGCCCACGAGGGAATAAAAGTATGGAAACACCGACGCCGCCAGCAGGAACGCATTGTTCTCGTCGAACAACGGAGCCTCATAGGAGGCTTTGTCCCGCAACGCACGCACCATGAGTTCCGTAGCTTCTTTCGCGCGCGGATCGGCATAGGCGTGTTGCTGCGTCGGCAATCGGTCGTCCGCTCCCACCCATGCACCCACGAAAGTTGGCACCAGCACGGCCGGCCGCAGCGGATACATCAGGCAGAATCCGACCGACTCGAGAAACGAACGAGCCTCGTCCAACGTGCGCACCGCATGGCCATCCAGATGCCACTTCTGCTGGCGCGCAAGTTGGAGTTCGAGGTCGGTCATCGCTTCTGATTAGAACACAGCGGTCGCTGATAGGCTCGTGCTGTGTTGGAGGCTTCCAGCTTTGAGCTACGAGCCACGCGCTACGAGCGACCACTTTCGCACGTCCGAGAATTCGGTTGCTCGGAGCCCCGAATCTTGCGGCTCATGGCTCATAGCTCGAAGCTCCCACCTAGCATCCGATTTATACTGACGGCGATGAAACGCACGCTGATTCTGGTTTGCTTGCTGGCAAGTACCTGCTTCGCGCAACCCGCCAACTCCGAAGCCGAGGTTCGCCGAACGCTCGCACAGTTTGTGCAGGTTTTCGACCGTCTTGAATGGGAGCCCTTCACCGCGTTTTTTGCAGAGGACGCGACCATGTTCCAGCCCCGCAAGTTCGTCCGCCGCGCCGACAGCAAATCTGAGATCGAGTCCGAATTCCGGCAGGTATTCGCGGACATTCGCGGCCACCAGAGCAAACCACCCTATATGGATCTGCAACCCCGCGACCTGCGCATTCAGATGCTCGGCGACAATGTGGCCATCGTGACGTTTCATCTCGACAATCACCCCGGCCTGCTCAACCGTCGCACCCTGGTCTGGCAGCATTTCAAAACGGGGTGGAAAATTGTCCACATTCACGCCTCAGAGCTGCCGATTGCAAAGGGGGAGTGAACTTGACGTTGCCTGTTCAGCAGTCTCGATTTTCGAAGCTCGAGGCACGTAGCTCGCGGCTCGAAACTAGATTCTCTTGAACGCCTTCTGAATATCCTGCATGGAGTATCGCAACACGACCGGTCGTCCGTGTGGGCACGTCATGGGGTGCTGCGTTTTTGCGAGTTCGGCCAGCAGCCATTCCATTTTGTTTTGCTCGAGCGGCATGTTGACCTTGATCGCGGCATGGCAGGCGATCGACGCCGCGATCCGCGTGCGCACCGCCTCCAGATTGATGGCCTGGTCTTCGCGCGTGAGTTGCTCGAAGATTTCGTTCAGCATGTGCTCGATCTGCGAGGCATCCACTCCAGCGGGCGCAATCTTGACGGCGACGCTGCGCGATCCAAACGGTTCGGCTTCGAAGCCGTTGTGGGCTAACTCGCCGGCGATCTCGCTGAAGATAGCTTGCTGCGCCGGAGTCAGTTCGATCACCAGCGGCATCAGCAGGCGCTGACTCTCGACGTGCTGCGCCGCCCGCTGCCGCAACACTCTTTCGAAAAGCACGCGTTCATGTGCCACGTGCTGGTCGATGATCCATAGCCCATCCTCATTGACCGCAAGAATGAACGAGTTGCGGATCTGCCCCAGCGGCCTCAGCGTGCGCAGCGATTCCAGCGTGGGCGGGGTCTGCGTCTCCTGCTCAATCGGCGGCGCGCAGCCGTGATCGGGAATGGCGGTCTCCGGTGCCCGCGCCAGCGACACCGCGATATTGGCCTCGACCGGAATCCCACCCTCAAATGGAATGTGCGCTGTGGAAGGCGGAATCGAAGGCGCCTGCAGCGCAAAACCAGTCGCGGCCGGCTCATACAAGTCGCGCCACGGGACCCGCTGGGATGGGTCTCCGCCGCGAGTTCCGGGCGTGAGGGCCGAAGTCGCCGTCGGCTGCGCATGGATCTCAGACAAGAACTGCGGCACCGGACGCGCTTTCATCAGCGCTGCTCGCACCGCCTCGCGCACAAAATCGTGTACCACCGTCCCCTGCCGGAATCGTACCTCGGTCTTGGAGGGATGCACATTCACGTCGACTTCCGCCGTTGGCATCTCCAGAAACAGCAGCACCACCGGAAACACGGTAGGCGGCAGGATGTTTCGATACGCCTCGATGAGCGCATGCTGGATGAGGCGGTCGCGAATCAGCCGTCCATTCACAAAGATAAAAATCGAATTGCGATTGAGCTTCTGGATCTCCGGCTTCGAGACAAACCCATGCAACCGGAGCTCGCCAAAATCGTGTGGCGCGGGCATTCCTGCCCGCGTTGCGTCGTCCTCTCGTCTGCGCCAGGGCGGGGGCTGCGGCAATCCCACGCGTTCGAGCGGTTGCATTGCCGCCAGCGGAATCAACTGATCCAGGGTCTCGCGCCCAAATACCTGGTACACGCGCTCGCGATGATCGGCCACCGGCGGCGCCACCAGCAGGGCATTCGTCGCCGAGTGCAACTCGAAATGCTTATCGGGATGCGCGAGGGCATAGTGCGTTACCAGCGACGCGATGTGCGACAACTCCGTCGATTCCGACTTCAGGAATTTCTTGCGGGCTGGAGTATTAAAGAAGAGATCGCGAATGGTGATCGAGGTGCCCAGCGGCAGGCCCGCTTCTTCCACTCGGATCATCTTTCCGCCATTGATCTCAATCACGGTCCCGGCGGCTTCCTCTTCCGCGCGCGTCTCCAGATGCAAACGTGCCACCGAGGCGATCGAAGGGAGCGCCTCGCCGCGAAAGCCCAGCGTCGACACGCTCAGCAGATCGTCGGCATCCTTGATTTTTGAAGTCGCGTGCCGCTCGAACGCCAGCATCGCATCATCGCGCACCATGCCGCAGCCGTTGTCGGTGATCTGGATCAGCTTCTTCCCGCCCGCCTCGACCAGCATGCGAATGCGCGTGGAACCCGCATCCAGCGCGTTCTCCAGCAACTCCTTCACCACCGACGCCGGACGTTCCACCACCTCGCCGGCGGCGATCTGGTTCGCAACTCGTTCCGGAAGGACGTGAATCTTGCCCATGAGATCAGTGGTCAGTGGTCAGTGTGACAGATCAGAACTGGGAACGTAAAGTTGCGTCGGGTATGCTACCTCTTCCATACGAGCAGGGGAATGGTGATGAAAATGTCGCGCCGCACATTTCTAATGCAATCCGGGATGGCAGCTGCCGCCACCATGTTGCCGGCGAGCGTGCGCGCCTCAAACTCCACCGGTCTTCGCGTTCGTCTGGCCCACGATCTTCTGCGCCCGCAATATCACCTGATGCCGGCCGCCAACTGGATGAACGATCCGAACGGCCCTATTTTTCATAAAGGCCGCTATCACATGTTTTTCCAGTACAACCCCAATGCTTCGGTCTGGGGGAACATGCACTGGGCCCATTCCAGCAGTCCCGACATGATCCACTGGAAGCACGAACCCGTGGCCATCGCGCCCACCCCCAACGGCTGGGATCGCGACGGCGTCTTTAGTGGCTGCATCGTGCTCGACGGCGCCATTCCTGCCGCGATCTATACGGGAGTCCTGCCGCCCGACACGCCCGCTAACGCGACACTAAAGGACGGTCAGCACACATGGCGCGAAGTACAGTGCCTCGCCCACTCCCACGACGCCCATCTCCGGACGTGGCAAAAGTTGGCCGATCCGATCCTCGCCCGTCCTCCTGCCGGGCTTGCAGTTACCGGATTCCGTGATCCCTGCGTCTGGCGGGAAGGCAACGGGTGGCGTATGGCGGTAGGCTCCGGTTTCGCCGGCAAGGGTGGCGCCGTTTTTCTTTACAGCTCTCCCGATCTCCGCCAATGGACTTACCTCAATCCTCTCGTCGAAGGCCGTAGCACTGGCCAGACTGGAACGAACCCGGTTGATACCGGCGATATGTGGGAGTGCCCCGACTTCTTCCCGCTTGGCGACCGCCATGTGTTACTCATTTCCACCATGGGAAAGGTGTTGTGGAAGTCCGGCCACTACGACGGCAAACACCTCACTGCGGAGAGAGAGGGTGTCGTCGATCACGGCGCTTACTATGCCGAGCGCAGCATGCTCGATCGCGACGGCAACCGCGTGCTCTGGGGATGGATTCCCGAGCGCCGTCCCGAAGCGGAGCACCGTGCTGCCGGGTGGGCCGGCGTGATGAGCTTGCCGCGAGTGCTCTCGCTGGACAGCGATGGCCAGCTCGAGATGGTTCCCGCACCTGTGATCGAGAAGCTGCGCGGCGCCCCGGCCAGAGTTCGCGGAGCCGAAGCCGATGCGAAGGAGAAGTTGGATGCAATGCGGATTCATGATCTTGCGGCAGAACTGTATGTCGAGTGCGCGCCCGACCGGCCGTTCACTGTCGACCTGAAATCCGAAACCGGGGCCCCCTTCGCCGAAATTGCCTACCATCCCGCTGCCAACGGCGGTGAACTTAGAGTCAACAACACACACGCCACGGTCAGCACGCCGAAAGACGAAGCGCTCCACCTCCAAGCCTTTGTGGATGCGTCCGTCCTCGAAATCTTCGTCAACCGTACTACCACGATTACCGAACGCATCTACACTGCAGTGCCGGAAGCGCTGTGCATCTCAATGTCGAGTGCGTCGTCTCTCCGCTCGTTTGCTCTCTGGCCGATCAAACCGATCTCCAGGGACCGGCTGACCACCTGAGGTTGAATTGGGACGAGAAGGGCCGGAGAGATGTTCACTCACACCAGGAAGTACCCAAGCATACCCAATATGCAGATTCACCTACAGTGAGAGTTATTTAAAGGAACCGATAAGTTGGTGAAGATTGAGACAGGACTCTGCTACACTACGCACACAGGACGGGCGTCCCTTATGACCATGGATACAAAGTCAACGATACCAAGAAATACAGAAAGACATTTTGATCGGCCAAGTAATGCTGGATTATATTTTGATGCTGGTGGGCGCTAAGTAAGATTTGTCTCGCGGAGGTTCTCCGGGCTCGAGACCTTCCGCCGGGGCAAGATCCGGACCGCCCGTTCCGGCAGTTGGAGTAAGTATGAGTTCGAACTTCGCGCAAGATAAGGGCCCTCTTCCTGAGCAGACTCAAATCGAGCGGGACCCGATTCAGTGGGCCCTCCAGAAAAACAATCACGACTGGTATCGCGAACTGGTGGACCATAGCCGCGATTTGCTGTGCGTTCACGATTTGCAGGGGCGTCTGCTTTCCGTGAATCCCGTGCCCGCGCGCATGCTGGGCTACAGCGTTGAAGAAATATTGCAGATTCCGATGCGGGAGATGATTGCGCCCGGATTCCGCGACCAATTCGATTTGTACCTCCGGCAGATCGAGCGTGACGGCGAAATGCACGGGTTGATGACCGTGGTGGGGCGGTCGGGGCAGCGGCGGATCTGGGAGTTTCACAACACTTTGCGAACCGCAGGGGTGGTGGCGCCGGTTGTCCTCGGCCTTGCCCACGATGTGACCGAGCAGAGACAGGCGGAGGCGAAGTTTCGAGGATTGCTGGAGGCTGCGCAGGACGCCATGCTGGTGGTCGACGCGGAGGCGCGCATCGTGCTCGCGAACGCCCAGGTCGAAGGAATGTTTGGTTACTCGAGGGAAGAGCTACTCGGGCAGAGAATCGAGATGCTCGTGCCGGACCGGTTGCGGGAAAGACACCGCGAACTGCGCAGCGGCTTTCTCCGCGCACCGCATCATATGCGGATCGGGAATGGGCGGGAGTTCCTCGGGTTACATAAGGATGGGCACGAGTTTGCCGTCGAGATCAGTTTGAGTCCACTGCAGACCGTGGAAGGATTGCGGGTGACCAGCACGATCCGCGACATCACCCAGCGGAAGCGGGCAGAGGAACGGCTGCGCCAGTACGAAAAAGCCCTGGAAGGGTTGGCGGAGATGATTACGGTGGTGGACTGGGACTACCGGTACGTAATTGCCAATCGCGCCTTCCTGAAATACCGGGGCCTTGAAAGGGAGCAACTGATCGGCCGCCACATCGCAGAGATCATTGACCGGGATGTCTTTGAGACGGTGATTAAAGAAAAGTTGGATGAATCATTTCGCGGAAAAATCGTCTGCTACGAGATGAAGTACAACTACCGGGAACTCGGCGAAAGAGATCTATTGATTTCGTACTTTCCGATTGAGGAACAAGGCCAGATCGAGCGCGTGGCTTGCGTTTTGCAGGACGTCACCGAACGCAAGCGGGCGGAACAGGACCTGCGGGCCAGCGAGGAGCGGCTGCGATTGGCACAGGAAGTGGCCAAGATCGGTACGTTCGAGCGCAATCTCCAGACCGGCGAGATTCACTGGACGCCCAAGATGGAGGCGCTGTTTGGCTTGCCGCCGCGAGGTTCTCCGAGATCGATCGAGGCCTTCCTGGAGCTGGTGCACGAAGAGGACCGGCCGTACGTTGCGCGATTGGTCGAACAATCGATTCAAAAAGGCGATGCGGAGGGGGAGTGGCGCGTGATCTGGCCCGATGGGTCAGAGCATTGGATTGCGGGGCGGTGGAGGGTGTTCAAAGACGACGGCGGAATCCCCGTGCGGGTCCTGGGTGTGGACTTCGACACTACCGAGCGCAAACGAGCGGAGGAAGCCCTGCGGACGAGCGAAGAACGGCTCCGGCTCGCGCTCAAGAGCGCGCCGATCAGAGTCTTCAACCAGGACCGCGATCTCCGCTACACGTGGGCGGACAATCTGTCGGGCGGATGGGCCGAACAGGACTTCTTGGGGAAGGCCGACGAAGACGTCTTCGGACCAGAGACGGCCGCGCGGATGAAGATGCTCAAGCAGGCTGTGTTGGAGACGGGCGAAGGGAAACGGGAGGTGATGACTCTCAGCGGTTACGGCGAGATCTCGCATTGCGATCTGACCGTCGAGCCCCTTCGAGATGCGGCGGGCATGGTGGTGGGCGTGAGTTCGGCGTGCATGGACATAACCCAGCTGCAGCAGACCACCGAAGATCTGCGGCAGGCCAAGGAGAAACTGGCGGAAGAAAAGTGCTATCTGGAGCAGGAGATCGACACCGAGCTTGGGTTCGAGGAGATCGTCGGACGGAGTGCGGCCCTTAAGGAAGTGATGGAGCAAGTCGGGAAGGTGGCGGGCAGCGACGCGACTGTATTGCTGTTGGGTGAGACCGGAACAGGCAAGGAACTGGTAGCGCGCGCGTTGCACCGATTGAGCCGGCGTGCAGGCAACAGTTTTATCAAGATGAACTGCGCTGCGATTCCCTCCGGGCTGCTGGAAAGCGAGTTGTTCGGGTACGAGAAGGGCGCGTTTACCGGGGCGATCAACAAGAAAGCCGGCCGCCTGGAGTTGGCCGACAAGGGAACGCTGTTTCTGGACGAGATCGGCGAGATTCCGCTGGCCCTACAGCCGAAGCTGTTGCGGGTTTTGCAGGATCAGGAGTTTGAGCGGCTGGGCGGAACCCAGACGTTGAAAGTAGATTTCCGTTTGATTGCGGCCACCAACCGGGACTTGGCGGAGAGTGTCAGGAAGAGCGAGTTTCGCAGCGATCTATATTACCGCTTGAATGTCTTTCCCGTGCGAGTGCCGCCGCTGCGCGAACGGCAGGAGGACATCCGCCTGCTGGTCGAGCATTTCGTGCAGAAGTGCGCTAAGCGCATGAACAAGAAGGTTACGAGTATTCCCAAGAAGACGATTGACGCATTGATGCGGTGGAACTGGCCGGGAAATGTTCGGGAACTGGAGAATTTTGTCGAGCGCTCGGTGATTCTGACGCGCGGTTCAGTGCTGGTGGCGCCCCTGAGCGAGTTGAAGCCTGCCTCCGAGGTTGGTCTGGACAACACATTGGAGGCGGCGGAACGCGAGCATATCCTACGGGCGCTGCAGGCAAGCCGTGGGCGGATTGGCGGGCCGAAAGGAGCCGCGGCACGGTTGGGACTGAAGCGGACAACGCTGCAATCGAAACTGAAGCAGATGAGGATTGGCCGGCGTCCGCCGTCCGCTGACAACTAACGGGGTGCGGGGAGCACCTTGTTCCCGGTGGCGTTCACCGATCACGAAACGAGCAGCACACCGGCCCCACGAATCTCACTTTTCTTCAGCGCCTGTAAGGCCCGGTTGGCCTGGCTGAGGTCGAAAAGCTGGACTTCCGTCTTCAGCGGAACTTCGCCGGCGAGGGTGAGGAACTCGCGCGCATCCTGTCGGGTGCTGTTGGCGACGCTGCGAATCACTTTCTCATCGTAGAGGAGCGAGTAGTCAAGGGCGGGAATCTGGGACATGGTGATTCCGGCCAGCACCAACCTTCCGGCCTTGCGCAGCACGTCCAGGGCTTGTGGCACAAGGCTTCCGGCGGGCGCGAAGATAATCGCGGCATGAAGCGGTTCGGGCGGAGTGTCTTCGGCGCTGCCCGTCCAGACCGCGCCTAGTTCGCGCGCGAGCGCACGATGGGCCTCGTTGCGGGTGAAGACGAAGACATTGCATTTCTCGTGTCGCGCCAATTGGATCACCAAGTGCGCCGAGGCTCCGAAGCCATAGAGCCCGAGATTCTCGCCGGGGCGGACAGCGGCAAGGCGGTAGGAGCGATATCCGATGATACCGGCGCAAAGCAGCGGAGCGGCGTTTTCGTCAGAAAAGATGGCCGGGATGGGATAGCAGAAATCGGCGGGAGCGACCGCGTATTCGGCGTAGCCCCCGTCGGCGTCGTAGCCGGTGAAACGGGCGTTGGGACAGAGGTTTTCCAGTCCGCCGCGGCAGAATTCGCAGGTACCGTCGGCGGAGTGCAGCCAGGGCACTCCGACGCGATCACCTTCTTTGTGCGAGGTCGCAGCGGCGCCGAGGGCGTCGATCGTCCCCACGATCTGGTGGCCAGGCACAACCGGGCGTTTGTGCGGGGGGAGTTCGCCTTCGACGGTGTGCAGATCCGTGTGGCAGAGGCCGCAGGTGCGTACTCTGACCCGTACCTCGCCAGGACCGGGCGTCGGGATTGGCAGGTCGGCCTCGCGCAGAGGATTCTCTTCGACCGGTCGCGCGTGCTCAAGAATTAAGGCGCGCATGGAACCTATTTTAGGTGAGACCCCCACGGGCAAGTTGCCCTCACGACAGCCGGCAAGGTGCCGGCGCTACTTGGCAGGCGCTTCTTCAAATTCGCCTACCATCTCTTCGTGCTCAGTCAGGCTTTCGCATTGCTTGTCCAACATTGCGTACTCGGCGGCGTGCACTTGCTTGAAGGTATGGAAGGCTTCGCGAGACAACCAGGAGTCGAGCGTGAGATAGCGTCCGGGGTGAGTGAGGTCGCGGATGAGTTTCGTTCCGCGATAGTCCGGACTTTGGCGGAACAGGCGGGCCCATGCTCCGTCCGGTCCGTAGATTTCCTCAAACTGCGCGCGCGACTTGGGGTTGATCTCAAATTCCCAAATGGCGAGATAGTTTTGGGGCATGGAGAGCAGCTACCATAGACAGCTCTTAGTCGTGCTATTGTACGCGGCCGGGGTTGTCCGGTGGAGGTGCCAAGGCCGCCATTCCGCAGCGGGAAACTGGATGCGCGAATATGCCGCGCTTGGCAGACATCGGTTACAATTTCGGCGCACATGAACCGCGAATACCACAAGAGCTATAGCCGCGAACTGCAGCGCGACATGGAAGCGCTGGTCTTTGGACACGCGGGGCAGTCGATGCTGGTGTTTCCAACGTCGATGGGACGATTCTTCGAATATGAAGACTCGGGTATGATTCGTGCTCTGGCAGGCAAGATTGACGCCGGGCAGTTGCAGGTGTTCTGCGTGGACGGCGTCGACGGCGAAAGTTGGTATAACAAGGGCGTTCATCCGGGGGCGCGTATCTGGCGGCATGTGCAGTACGAGCGGTACGTGCTGCATGAATTCCTCCCCTTCTTGAAATGGAAGAACTGGGCTCCGCAGATTGTCGTCACAGGATGCAGTTTCGGCGGCTATCACGCGCTCAATTTTTCGATGAAGCATCCCGATCTGGTGTCCGCGTGCGTGACCATGAGCGGCTCGTTCGATATCAAGAGTTTTTTGGATGGGTATTACGACGATAATTGCTACTTCAATAACCCTCCGGATTACCTGCCGCGCATCGGCGACGAATGGTTTCTAAGCCGCTACCGGCAGATGAAGATCGTGCTCGGCTCCTCGGACTGGGACATGTGTCTGGATGCTAACGTGAAAATGGCAGGCATACTGCACGCGCGGGCGATTCCGCACTGGCTCGATATCTGGAACGACAACAGCAAGCACGACTGGCCGTTATGGCAGCGGATGGCGGGGAAGTACTTCTAGTTGCTGGTTGCTAGCTTCTAGTTGCTAGTTTTCAAGGATCTGCAGAATCACCGCAACAGAAAGACAAAAGGTGGTGGCACATCAGCTGGACAAAAATTCTGATTATTCTCTGCGTGACAGTCGTTGTACTGGCTCTGCTCTGGGCCAGTAGGAACCGTGTGCGCGCGAATCAGCCATCTGGTGCCAAAGGACGGGAGACCTATCTGGGGCTTCGCAGTCTGATGCTCGAAGGATCGCGGGCTAAGTTTTCTCTCCCCCCAACTTCCGGTTTTACTGAGCCTTGGGGCGTTGTCATGGATTGGGGCATAGACGCTGGTACGGTGACGGTCGTGGCGATGTCCGACGGCAGTGCGAGCATTTACCTGAGCAGCGGCGGTGGATCTATTGGCGGCATCGGCCAGGAACCGATTCGAAATGCAGCTAAAAGGGCCGTGACCCTCGCGGGCGAAGTTCAAGAACGGATGACGGAGGCAAAGGCATTCCCCCTTCCCGCTACAAGGCAAGTGCACTTCTACGCTTTAACCGATGCCGGTGTCTATACTGCGGGTACGTCGGAAGCGGAGTTGCGCACGGGTCAAAGCCCGTTCTCGAAGTTAGGTGATGCCATGCAGGGAATCATCACGGAGTACCGCATTTTTGAAGAAAAACGACCGGAGTCGCGTCCCTACGACAAATAACAGCGGCACAAGAAGAGGTTAACGTGAAGAAAATCGGCATCATCTTCGGCATGGAAAACACCTTCCCGCCGGCGCTGGTGGAAAAGACCAATTCGATGAAAGTCGACGGCGTTACGGCGGAGTTCGTCAAAATCGGCGGCATCCGCATGGATGAGCCCAAGCAGTACGACGTCATCATCGACCGCATCTCGCAGGACATTCCGTTCTACCGCGCCTATCTGAAAAACGCCGCGTTGCACGGGACCATCGTGATCAACAATCCGTTCTGGTGGACGGCTGACGACAAGTTCTTCAACTACGCGTTGGCACACAAGCTGGGTGTCGCGATTCCGCCGACGGTGATCCTGCCGCATCAGAAGCATCCGCCCGACACGACCGGTCAATCCATGCGGAACCTGATCTTTCCTTTGAATTGGGACGAAGTGTTCGCGTATGTCGGGTTCCCCGCTTTTCTGAAACCGTATGCGGGCGGCGGGTGGAAGCATGTATATAAGGTTCACAATCCAGTCGAGTTCTTTGAAAACTACAACCAGACAGGCGATCTGTGCATGACCCTGCAGCACGGAGTGGAGTTTGAAGACTACTACCGATGTTATGTCGTCGGGCAGGAGAAAGTGCACATCATGAAGTATGATCCGAAGGCGCCGCATCACGAGCGCTATGTGAAGGGCAATCCTCCGCCCCCGGCGAAGCTGAAAGAACGGATCGAAAAAGACGCGCTCACGTTGTGCCGGGCGCTGGGCTATGACCTCAACACAGTAGAGTTTGCCGTGGAGGGTGGCGTTCCCTACGCCATTGACTTCATGAATCCGGCGCCCGATGCGGAAGTCACCTCGGTGGGCAGGGACAACTTTGACTGGGTCGTGAATGCGGTCGCGGAAATGGCAGTGAAGAAAGCGTTGAGCGGCGAGAATCCCGTTGCGGAATTGAGATGGGCGGCGTTTTTGAGCGGTCCGAAGTGGGTAGATATTCGGACGCCGAAAGTGCGCAAGAAGGCAGGGAGTAAGAGCCCCCGTCAGGAGTAAGATCAGTTCCGGGAAAGTACCCATCGAACCGGGAGGATTTATGCGGGCCGCATTTCTTACTAGTGTTTTATTTCTTTCCTGCCTGGCACAGGCTCAACTCGGAGACATCCTTAAGAAGGCCGATGAGACTCTGAATCAACGCAACACGGCAGGGCTCAGTAACGACAAGATCATCGCGGGACTCAAACAAGCGTTGCAGGTCAGTACTGGCAAGGCGGTTGCATTGACCGGCAAGCCGGATGGCTTTCTGAAGAACGAGGCCATCAAGATTCTGTTACCGCCCAAACTGCAGACGGTCGGGAAGGGCATGCGGATGCTGGGCATGGGCGCGCAGGTGGAGGAGTTGGAAGTGGGAATGAATCGCGCCGCGGAGCAGGCCACACCGCAAGCGAAGCAGATCTTCATCGCGGCCGTGCAGAAGATGAGTTTCGACGATGCGCGCAAGATTCTGACCGGAAGCGATACGGCGGCCACCGAATATTTCAAGAGGACCAGTTCAGCCGATCTGACGACGGCGTTCTCGCCGATCGTGAAGCGCTCCATGCAGCGGGTTGGAGTGGTGCAACAGTACAACAATGTGCTGGCCAGCGCGCCCGGAGGCAGTGCCTTGGCGGGACAGTTCGATCTGAATAAATACGTCGTCGGCAAGACGCTCGACGGGCTGTTTCTCATGCTGGGCGAGGAAGAAAAGAAAATAAGGAAAGATCCCGCGGCGCAAACGACTTCCTTGCTGAAGGAAGTGTTTGGCAGAAAGTAATCGTCCTTTCTAAAAATGTAGCGCCGGCGCCCCGCCGGCTGTCGCGGGGTCGACCCTGCCCCCGCCGGTGATGGCGCAGAAAATTCCCGCTGCGATATCCTCCCAAGCATGCCTTCCCGCCGATTGCCGGTTGCGGACCAGCACCTGATTCAGATCGTAGACGCGGCCTTGGCCGACGCTGCCCGGAAGAGCGGCGAGTGGCTGGCGTGCCGTCCCGGATGCACGCAGTGCTGCGTAGGTGTGTTTGAGATCAACTCCCTGGATGTCGTGCGCCTGAAGGCGGGGTTGGCCGACTTGGAGAAGAGAGATCCGGAGCGGGCCGCGCAGATTCTGGAGCGGGCGCGGAAGTCGCAGGCCAGGCTGGCGGAAGACTTCCCCGGGAATCCGCGAACCGGTGTGCTGAATGAGAGCGACGAGGCCGAGGAGCGCTTTGCGGAATTCGGCAATGAGGAGGTTTGTCCCGTGCTTGATCCGGAGACGGGGCTGTGTGAATTGTACGATGCGCGTCCGATGACTTGCCGGACCTTTGGGCCTCCGGTACGGTCGGAAGGAGGCCTCGGAGTGTGCGAGTTGTGCTATCACGGCGCGACCGACGAAGAGATTGCGGCGTGCGAAATGGCCGTGGATACGGACGATCTGGAGTCGGAGCTGGTGAAAAAGGTGGAGAAAGCGGGCGGGCCGCATGGGCGGACGATTGTGGCGTGGGTCTTGGGGAAAGCGAGGGGATGAATGTCGGAGGTGCAGATTCGCCCGGCGGTGCGGGCAGACTTGCCGCGGCTGACCGAGATCTATAACTACTACGTCGTCAATACTCCCGTGACGTTCGACATGGAGTCGTACACGGTTGAGCGCCGGGAGGCGTGGTTTGCTCAATTCGGCGCGGCGGGGCGGTATCGTCTGCTGGTAGCTGAGAGCGACGCGGGCGTGATTGGGTATGCCGGCAGCATGCGTTTTCGTCCGAAGGCGGCGTACGAGACGACGGTGGAGACGACGATTTATTGCGCTTCGGATGCTGCAGGAAAAGGGGTTGGGAGCCGGCTGTATGCGGCATTATTTGAGACGCTGCGCGCTGAGGACATTCACCGCTTGGTCGCCGGCTACACATTGCCCAATCCGGCAACGGCCGCGATCCATGCCCGGTTTGGCTTCAAGGAGGTCGGAGTGTTCAGCGAGGTTGGACGCAAGTTTGGCAAATATTGGGACGTGTGCTGGGTGGAGCGGGCTGCGTGAGCGATCTGCGGGTCGGTGCCGAGAAAACGATTCAGGAGGCTTCGCTTGCCGAGATTGCGTTTGTTTTTCTGAAACTGGGGACCATCGCATTTGGCGGGCCGGCCGCACATCTCGCGATGATGGAAGAAGAATTCGTGCGGCGTCGGCGCTGGATTACGGAGGCTGAATTCCTCGACCGGTTGGCTGCTGCGAATCTGATCCCGGGGCCGAGTTCGACAGAAGTTGCGATCTTTGTGGGTCAACTCAAGCGTGGCTGGCGCGGACTCATTGTCGCGGGGTGTTGCTTCATCATTCCCGCGGCTGTGATTGTCTCGCTGATCGCATGGGCTTATGTGCGGTATGGCACGCTGCCGCAGGCCGCCGGTGTTTTGTATACGATCAAGCCGGTGGTAGTGGCGATCGTGATCCAGGCGCTCGGGAAGTTGGCGCAGACGGGAGTACGAACCAGTCTGCTTGCGGTGATTGCGGGATTGGCGGCGGTGCTTTGTCTCCTGGGGGTCGGCCCGATTGCGGTTCTTGCGGTTGCGGGAATCATTTCGGCCGCCTCGCTGGCGATGAAGAACCGGTTGCTGGCCCTGTCGGTTTTGGGAACACCGGAGATTTTTGTGGTGCCCGCGCTCCTGGTGACGACGGGAGTGGCTGTGTCGTTCGGGCTGGGGCGGCTGTTTTTGTCGTTTCTTAAGATCGGGTCGGTCGTGTTCGGTAGTGGCTATGTGCTATTGCCGTTCGTGCAATCAGAGTTCGTCGAGCGCTTGCACTGGCTGACCGACAAGCAATTGATTGATGCGGTTGCCATCGGGCAGTTCACACCTGGTCCGCTGTTCACGACGGCGACGTTCATTGGATTTGTGGTCGGCGGATGGATGGGGGCGGCGGTGGCAACGGTGGGGATTTTTCTGCCGGGATTTGTACTGGTGGCGGTGAGTGGTCCGGTGATTCCGCGGATACGGCGGTCGGCGTTGGCGTCGGCCGCGCTCGACGGCGTGATTGCCGGATCGCTGGCGCTGATGGCGGTCGTGACCTGGCAACTCGCAAAAACGGCCATTGTCGATCGCATGACGCTTCTCGTGTTTTTGCTGAGCGCGTTTGTGCTGCTGCGGTTCCGGATCAATTCGGCGTGGTTGGTCGGCGCGGCGTCAGTGGCGGGATGGGTGTTGCGATAGGTCGAGCACTTAGCAATTAGCACTTAGCCACCGCCATTCGCAAACGCCTCCGCAAGCCCCCGGCGCCCACCCGGGCTGGCTAATTGCTAAGTGCTAAATGCTAAGTGCTAAATGCTGAGTGCTGAGTGCTGAGGGGAGACTCATGCGAATGATTCCGCGGATGGCCGGGATTGCGGTCTTCGCTCTGCTTTTGACCGCGCCGTTGCAGGCACAACCTGTCTCGCTGCAGGCGCTGGTGACGCCTTCCACGACGATTGTGAAAGATGGGCATGTTGTCCCATTTGCGGTTCATGGCTTCATCGAGTTCAAGTCGCTGGCCGAGTTATTTCCGTACATCGAGTCGCAAACTCAGCGCTGGAATGTTCCTGGAGGGCTGAATGACGCTGAGCGGCATGAACTCGCCAAAGATCTGCTTCGTCGCGGGATCGAAAGCCGCGTTGTCTCGATGGCGGATGAACGCCCGCTGGAGACATTGTTAACGCACACCATCGACGAGTTACAAAAGGCGCTCGCGCACGTGAAGGAACCGGCTCCGTCGGGTTACGCCGAGGCCTTTCTGGCCGTGCAGGATAAATGGAAGCATGCGCTGAACTGCTGGAGTGCTTCGCCCGCAATTCCGGGGCGCGTGCTCTCGAACTGGTACCCAATTGAGGAAGGCATCCAGCTGTACGGCGCGACTTATGATTCGACCGAACATTTCTGGCAAGCCGTGAAGTACCATCCGGATCTCACGCTCGCGGATCTGACCGAGTTGCTTGGGTTGCTGGAACAGAGAGACTGGAGGCCGTGGCTCGCGCGCCTGGATGGGGATCCCAAGTTGTACTTGCCGGATGCGTATGCGGTGGAATTCCTTCGCCACAACCTCACCATGGAACGGCTGCACTGGTTTCGTGAGGAACTGGGGCGTCACGGTTTGAACCCGGCCGACCATGCGCGCGCGGTACAGCAGCGTGGCCCGGCTCCGTTCCGCTTCAGCGCCTTTGAAGAGAAAGTGCTGTGGGGCGATTTGGCGGACTTGTTCCACTTGGTCTACTCCTTTTCTCGGATCGAAGACCCGGTTCGGAAAATGCTCGCTGCCCGGCACTTTGATGCGATCTATTTGGAAAATCGGAAGATGGGTTTTGTCAGCGAGGACTTTCGATCGTTGATGCTCGAAATCTGGAGAGTAAAGTATTTGCAGATGCCGCGCTTCCGCGACGTGATCCGCACGATTCCGATGGAGATCCGGCTGGAACACTTTCTGAATGATGGGGACTCGCCCGATATACCGATCGCGGCGTATGTCGGGTATTTGAACCAGATCCGCAAGTTAGCGCGCGGGAAGTGAAGTGTTCACTGCGTTCGAACCGTTGTCGCTGGAGCGACGGGCGTCCTCGCCCGTCCCGCGGTGCGCGAAGGCAAACACAGAGGTTCTTCGCGTCGCTCAGGACGACAGCCTGGACTTCCGCCCGGAGCCTACGGTCCACTACGCTAGAAGGAGGTTTGCTCGTCCGCCGATGGACCATACAGCCCGGGGACAGGTACGTCCAGCAGCCGGAGATACATGGTGAGCTGTCCGCGATGGTGGATGAGGTGGTTAAACACCATGCGGCGTAGTACGGCACTGCGCGGTTCGCTGAATAACTCCTTGCCACCCATGAGCAGAGCCCAGGGTTGGGCGTAGGTTGCGTCTGTACCAGCGGCCAGAGCAGCGCGCGCCTCAGCACGGTTTTTGTCGAAGATTTCGAGCAACTCTTTGCGGCTGGCAGGCTTGGGCAGAACAAAGGTGGGGCCTTCGGCGGGAGCAATGTCCAGCGAATCCTGCTGCATGGTGATCTTCGCCCAGTGCGGAAGGGTGGCGACGTGGCTGGCCATCCAACCGAGCGTGCCGCACTTTTCATGCGGCTTCCAGTCGAATTTGTCGTCCGGAACACGCTCGAGCGTGCGGCGCGTGCTGTCCATTTCCATGTCGAACTCGGGGAGGAGAATATCTTTAGTGGGCATTGATTTACTTTCTCCGAAGATAGCCAGTGGTTCGTCCGTTCCCGGTGATTACAGCGACATTCTATCTGAGGTGGATGCCCTTCCGAGGGGGAGGCAGCGGCGCCAATAGGTTTAGACTTCGCCCTTTGGCCAGGATTGGTTAGAATAGATGATTCGGCCCCTCCGCTTGGGGGCGCTGTCAGTCTGAGAGAGCGGTTTGTCCCAAATCAACTCAAATCCCGTGAATGGCCGCCCCGCCTCGCCGGTTTACTGGCGCGTGGAAGGCAGTTTGCTGGAACTGACTACCGTCCGGCCGATCGCTTTCTTTGCCTGGAACAGCCAGACTTATGGATCGCGACTGTTTCGCCGCTCGCTGGTGCTGTCGATGGCGCTGCTGCGTCCGTTCTTGTATGCGGCGAACCGGAAGGCAGCGACGCGGATCGTCTACTCGGTATTGCGTGGCATTACCCGCGACCGGCTCGATCTGCTGGGTGAAGAAGAATTCGAATACAAGCTGAAGCCGTTGCTGAAACCGGAAGGCGTTCGGCAACTTAAGGCGCTGCAGGCGACGGGCGCCAATGTGGTGCTGGTGAGCCAGGGGCTGGAGCATGTGATGCGGCCGCTGGCGCGGCATTTGGGGGTGCGCTGGATTATCGCCAACCGGATGGATTTCCGCGACGGAGTTTCGACGGGGCGGCTGATGAGTCCGGTGATCCGTCCGCGCGGGTTGTTTGCGCGGATTCGCGAGGCGGGGCCGGATGGTCAGCAGAGTCCGGCGCGCTGGGTGCGGGCGCTTGGCTTGCGCGGACCGAAAGCGCTGGCTTCGGCGATTGTGCCGGTGGAGCGAGTGAAGCGAACACGGGTGCGGCCGATTGTGTATTTCGACGGGCGCCAGCAGGCGGAACCTCTTTCCGTGCGGAAGGCTCTGAAGGGGAGGCGGGTGCTGCTGATCGGCGTCACGGGATTCATTGGGAAGGTGTGGCTGGCCAACACACTGATGGATTTTCCGGAGATCGGAAAGCTGTACCTGCTGATCCGGCGGCAGAAAACGAATCCTGCGCAGAGCCGCTTCGAGAAGATGATCGAGGAGTCGCCGGTCTTCGATCCACTGTTTGAGAAGTACGGCGACGGGCTGGGAGCCTTGCTGGCCGAGAAGGTCGAGGTGATCGAGGGTGATGTTTCGCAACCCGGGATGGGCCTGGATGCGGGAACCACGACCCGGCTGCGCGCAGACCTCGATCTGGTTGTCAACAGTTCCGGGCTCACGGATTTCAATCCCGACCTGCGGGACGCGCTCGCGGTCAACGTTGATTCCACGTATCACCTGGTGGAATTTGTTCGCGGGTCTGAACACGCCGCCCTGCTGCATCTTTCGACCTGCTACGTGGCTGGGCAGCGGGATGGCGGCGTGGATGAGTGTGTGGTTCCGAACTACACGCCCGCGGGCGTAGCGGATTTCGACGCGGAGAAGGAATGGCGCCAGCTGCATGAATTGGTGGAATCGGCGGAGGCTAGCGCCGAAGGGCCGGAAGTTACCGCGGAACTGACCCGGCAGGCACTGCACAAAGAGCACGCGGCGAAGGGCTTACACGGCCACGCGCTGGAGAACCAGGTTCGCAAGAATCGCATACGCTGGCTGAAGACACATCTGACCGAAGCGGGCGTCAAACGGGCTCAGGAACTGGGCTGGCCGAATACCTACACCTACACCAAGAGCCTGGCGGAATCGCTGATCGCGAAGTACAGCAACGGGCTGCCGGTTGCGATTGTGCGTCCGGCGATTGTCGAAACCTCGGTTCAGAAGCCATTTCGCGGGTGGAACGAGGGAATCAATACTTCGGCATCGCTCTCATACCTTCTGGGAACAGCGTTCCGGCAACTGCCTTCGAACGAGCGTAAGAGACTCGACATCATTCCGGTCGATGCGGTCTGCGCGGGGATGACGTTGATTGCGGCGGCGCTGGTGGAGCGGCGGCACGATCCGGTGTATCAGCTCGCAACCTCAGTCACGAATCCCTGCGATATGGGCCGGTCGATCGAACTGACGTCGCTGGGACACCGCCGTCATTACCGGGCGCAGGAAGGGCTGGAATGTTGGCTGCGGTTGCGCATGGATGCGATACCCGTGTCCAAACTGCGCTACCAGCGGATGTCGGCGCCCGCGCAGAAAATGATCATCCAGTCGATTCAGCGGATCATGTCTCCGCTGCCGATGAAGAAGCCGCTCGCGAAGGCGGAACGCAGCCTGGAACGCGTGGAGAAACTGATCCAGTTGTTCGAGCCCTTCATCCTGCACAATGAGCATGACTTTATCGCCGATAATGTGGAGAAGCTCTCGCAGGCGCTGGTGCCGGAAGAAAAGGAAACGTTCGGGTACAACACGGCGAGCCTGGACTGGTGGGATTACTGGATCAACATACACATTCCGGCGTTGCGGCGATGGACCTATCCACTGATTGAAGGGCGGCCGCTGGAAGCGCGGGCGCCGCGCGTGCTGCGGATGCCGGCCGCAGTGAATGGGGATGTGTTGAAGACGGGGACGAGCGGGAGAACGTGGTAAGCACGGTACCGTCGCGTTCCCTCGGTTCGAGAGTGCGCGTGAGCACTTCAGTCGTCCCTACGGGACTTGCTCGATCGTCCCTTTTTTCCCGGCGCTGAAGCGCCGGGCTATTTTCAGGCGCCCCTCCGGGGCTGGCTTTGTTCCATCGACGTTGCTTACCGCAGCGCTCCAAGTGCTGCAACACCCAACACTTTACTGAGGAACACGGGTTCTGAGTTCAAGATGGCAATCTTCCTGACCGGGGCTACGGGCTACATTGGCGCACATGTCACGGCGAATCTGCTGGAGCGGCACGATGCGACGCTGAATCTGCTCGTGCGCGGGCGTGATCTGCATGATGCGGAAGTGCGGCTTTGGAACGCTTTGCAGCTGCACATGCCGTTTCCGACTTTTTATGAATACTTGCAGGCGAAGATCCGGATTTTTATTGGGGACCTGACTTCTCCCCAGTTTGGCCTGGATCGAGACAGCTATGACCGCCTGGTGCACACGACGGACTCGATCATTCATTGTGCCGCGTCGCTGAACCGGAAATCCGAAAAAAGCTGTTTGAACGTGAATCTGCGCGGGACGCTGGAAGTGGTGCAACTGGCGCGGCGCTCGCAGTACTACCACGGGTTGCGGCGTTTTTCGAATGTGAGCACGGTGGCGGTGGCGGGGAAGCGCAGCCACGAAGTGGTCACCGAAGACTGGTCGATTGATTGGGAGCGCTCGGATTACGATCCGTACGCGCGCACCAAGAAATTCTGCGAGCACATGGTGCGGGAGTTGTTGCCGGACGTTCCGCTGACAATCTTCCGTCCCAGCATTGTGCTGGGCGACAGCCGCTATCCGGAAACGACACAGTTCGACATGGTGCGGTCGTTTGTGTTTCTCGCCGGATTGCCGATGCTGCCGTTTCGTCCGCACGACAGGATCGACATTGTGAACGTGGACTTCGTGGCGGATGCGATTTCTACGCTGCACATGAAGCCGAATCCGCAGTACGACACGTATCACCTTTCCTCCGGTAAGGGCTCGCAAACCTTTCAGGAATTAACGAAGGCGTTGGCTGCGGAACAGAACGCGCGCGCGCCGCTATTCATGCCGGTTCTGGAAGGTTCCTTCAGTGCAGTGGTCAATGCGCTTGCGAACGGCAAGGGACGGGCGGGCCGCGGCGCTGCGTTGCTGAAAGTGTTTCTGCCCTACCTGGTCTGGAACACAGTATTCGACAACACGCGAGTAACGGCCGAATTGGGCAAGAAGCCGGTTCCGTTTTCGCAATACAGCTTCCCGTTGCTGCGCTTCAGCCGCCAGAACAAATTTCGATATCCCTACCAGGAGTGGCCCGCCAGCACGCGGGCCGGAGGCTCTGCGGCATGATGGACTTTGTTCTGGAAGCCTGGGTCTCGACCATCATCGAGCAAAAGAAAGTGCAGTGGATACTGGGGAAGCGCCAGCCCTGGCAGCCGGGCGAGAAGCTCCGGTTGCTGTTTGCGGGCTACAACGGCACGCGCAACACCGGTTCGGATGTACGAGTGGAGGAAATGCTGCGGCAGGTCCGGCGTATTCTGGGGCCGGACAATGTTGAATTGAGCATGATGACGTTCAACTTCGACCGGTCGCGCGGCTATTTCGAAGGTACATCGCAGGTGCGGCTGCCGGATATTTTCCCGCCCTTCCTGGCCAACGAAGTTCCCAAACATCATGGGGTGGTGGCGTGCGAAGGCTCGATGTTCAAGTCGAAGTTTGCGAATGCTTTGGCCACCATGATGATTGGATCGCTGGGGATCGCGGCGGCAGAGAACAAACTTTCGATTGGGTACGGCGCCGAGGCGGGACATATGGACCCGCTGGTGGCGAAGATGTGCGGGCGGTACTGCAGCAACTCGCTGGTGATCACGCGCAATGACGAGTCGCGGAAGATTCTCCGCGCGTTGGGCGTGCCTACGGAATTAGGCACCGACACGGCCTGGACGTTTGAGCCTCTGGGCGCGGAGTACGGGCAGAAGGCTTTGCGCGAGGTGGGCTGGGACGGGAAAACGCCCGTGCTGGCGGTGTGTCCGATCAACCCGTTTGAGTGGCCTGTGAAGGGCTCGATCGGCAAGCTGGCGGTGCACAGCCTGACGGGGATTTACAAAGAGAGCCACTATCGCGGGCCGTACTTCCACAATGCCGGGCCGGAGGCGGACCGGGCTTACGAACATTATTTGACTTCGATTGCGAATGCGGTCGCGGCGTTCCGTCAGAAGAAGTCCGTGTTCGTGATCATGGTGGCGACCGAGCGCATGGACGCCCGTCCCTGCCGGAAGATTTCCGAGAAACTGGGTGGCGTGCCCGTGCTGAGCTCCGACGAACACAATATGTATCAACTGGTCAGCATTCTGCGGGCTTGCCGGATGATGGTTTCGTCGCGCTATCACGGGATCGTTACGTCGATGCCGGCGTTAGTACCCTCTGCCGGAATCACCATGGATGAACGCATCCGGAACTTGATGAACGAGCGCGGGCACCAGGAACTGCTGATGAATGTGACGGATGCCGATCTGGAAGAGCGGACGCTGGCGGCTCTCGCAATTCTGGAACGCGACGGCGAGCGGATTGGCGATGGCATTGCTCGAACGGTGGTGCGCAACTTGAGGCTTATGGCGCGCATGGGTGTGTACTTTGAGGAAGAAGTGCAGCGGCGGTATCCGGAATTCCCGACACGGCGTGGAGAGTGGAGTTGGGAAGATTACCTGCCGCCGATGAGTGAGGGGCTGAAGGAGTTGGTGGCCGCGTACGGGTAGCAGGGGCAGGAGAACGCCGTGCTGCGACGGCGCCCAGTTCAGCGTGTAGGGGTCCTTCGACTACGCGGCCGATTCGCTTCGCGAATCAGCCACTCCGCTCAGGATGACAATTCAGAAAACACATGTCTTTTCTTGACCAAATTTTTGCCAGCCTGGAGAAGAGCAGCGACAACGTTGTGCTCCAGGAATTGCGGGATGGCGTACCCGCGGCCGTTAGTGCGCGGCAGTTGCTTGAGCATGTGCTGGTGGCACGGGCTTATCTGCGGCGCCTGCGGCTGAAAAAAGGCGATCGCTGTGGGCTGCTGGCACATAACTCCGCGCGGTGGGTGGCGATGGATTTGGCCATCATGGCCGAGGGGCTCGCGGTGGTTCCGCTGTACGCGCGCCAGGCTCCTGCTGAACTGGTTGCGATGATGAAGGACTGCTGGCCGTCGGTGATTGCGTGCGGCGATCAGTCGCTAGCCGATGCCATCCTCAAAGAGTGGCGGGAGGCGCCGCCGGTTTTCTGTTTCGAGAATGTCTTCACGTCGTCGCGCGGGCCGGTGGAAAATCCGGCGCTCACAGTTGCGGACCATCACGTCGCGACCATCATCTACACCTCGGGTACGTCGGGCGAGGCGAAAGGCGTGATGCTGTCGGCGGGCAACGTCGGCCACATGCTGGGCTGCACCTCAGAACGGCTCGATCAGTTGATGAAGCGGCGTCCGCGGCAGGACGCAGTGTTCCACTATCTGCCGTTCTGTTTCGCGGGCTCGTGGATCATGCTCCTGACCTGTCTGCTGCGCGGCAGCAAGCTCACACTGAACACGGATCTCGGGAAAATTGCGGCCGATATGCGCTCTGCCGCTCCGGATTATTTTCTGAACGTCCCCGCCCTGCTGGAGCGAATGCGCAAGGCGGTCGATGAGCAACTCTGGAAAACAGGCGGATTGCCGCTAAAGGTGTACAGCAAAGCCAAGGGCGCATGGATGCGGCGGCAGGAAGGGAAGCCTAGTGCGGGTGATGGGCTGTGGCTGGCGCTGGCCAATCGCCTGGTGTTTCCCACGATTCGAAAGAAGATGATCGGTGGCCGCCTGCGGGCCCTGATTTGCGGCTCGGCTCCGCTGAATGTTGAAACTCAGTTGTTTTTCATGATGCTGGGCATTCCCGTGCTGCAAGTCTACGGACTGACCGAGACGACGGCGATTTGTACGATGGATGATCCCGACGGCGCGGTGGTGCCGGGGCGCGCGGGGCCTGCGATTTCGGGAATCGAGATGAAGGTTGCCGAAAACGAAGAGATCATTGTGCGCGGACCGAATATTTTTCCGGGCTACTGGAATCGTCCGGAGGAAACCGCCAAGGTCTTGCGGGATGGCTGGTTTCGCACCGGCGATCAGGGTGAAGTAGACGCGGCAGGCAACTGGAAGATCGTGGGACGGATCAAGAACCTGATTATTCTGGCGTCAGGTCATAACATTGCGCCGGAACCGATCGAAGACAAGATTCTCCAGCACGTGCCCGAGGCAAGCCAGGTGGTGGTGGTCGGCAATGCGCGCGGGTTTCTGACCGCGCTGGTCACCGGCAAGGTCAGAAGCGAGAAGGTGCAGGCGGCGCTCGATGCGGCCAATCCAGAACTGCCGCACTACAAACAGGTGCGCGCCTTTCATGTGGTGGATGAGGCTTTTACCATCGACAGCGGTTTGCTGACCGCGAACGGGAAGTTGAAGCGGGACTTGATTGCCCAGCGGTTTCGAAGCGAGATTGACGCGATGTACCGGACGGCGCAGACTGCATGAGCGAGTTCAAAGGGAAGACGCTCTCGTGGCAGATCGTGAACGGCGCGATCGAAGTCGCGCTGCACCGGGATCCCTGCAATGAAATTGGCTCGGAGACGTTGGAGGAACTGGAGAAGTTGGCGGCGGCCCTGCCGGAACTGGCGCGGGAAGCGCATGCGATGATTCTTCATTCGACGCTGAAGGCGGGGTTTTCAGCTGGCGCCGACTTGCGAGAACTGTATGAACGCTCGCAAGGGATGGAGAAGGGCGCCGCGGTGCGTGGGGTACGCGAGTTCCTGGAGCGCATTCACCGGGTGATGAACGCTTTGGATGCGGCGCCGCTGACGACGATTGCGGCCGTGCATGGGGTCACGTTCGGCGGCGGGTTTGAGCTGGCGCTGGTTTCGGACATCATCATTGCGGACCGGATGGCGCGGTTTTGCTTCCCGGAACTGCGGCTGGGGCTGATTCCAGGATTCGGCGGGATTCCGCGTCTGAAGCGAGACTTGGGGAATGCGGTGGTGCGCGACCTGCTGCTTACCGGGCGCAGCTTCAACGTAATGAAGGCGCAGCAAATCGGGCTGGTCAGCCAGATTGCCGCCGAAGGAGAGGCGCTGAGAGTCGCGCGTGCCACCGCCAGCCAGGTTGCAAAATTCGACCGGCGCACAACCACGGAGGCGAAGGAATTCATGAAGCCGATTCCGTACGAAGAGTTGAAACGCGAGATCGAGATTTTTTGCGACCTGTTCGGCCGTCCGGCCGTCGAAGAAGGGCTGCGCAAGTTTGTGGAGAGTGAGGGGCCACAGCCGTACCTGCCGTAAATTTGTAATTGGTAATCTGTAATTGGTAATTTGAGAGGCGACGCTTCTATGTCCATGGCTACCACCGATCACACACTCGACGAAATCCTGAATCTGGCCGCTTCGCATTTCAAGGTGCCGCGGGAAAAACTCACTCCCGACGACGATTTTTTCAAGACGCTGGGCATTGACAGCTTGCAGGCGCTCGACCTGCTTACGCGCCTCGAGCATCACTTCCAGATCGAACTGCCGGATTACGAACTGCAAGGCGTGTCGGATTTCCGAACGCTGGCGAGCAGAATCCAGGCGCGGCTGTAAGACCGATTCACCACAGAGGCACAGAGAAGAATCTTGGATCATTTGGTGTTGGCTGCGCTGCTTCGGTCGTCCCGTGCTGGTGTTACTCTCTGATAAACTCAATTGTTTCTCTGTGTCTCTGTGGTGAGTTAACCACCTGCGAATGCTTGATCTCCGTCAATACACCAGCCTAGGTGCAGCGCTCAAGGATGCGCTGGAGCGCTGGCCGAATGAAACCTGCCTGATCGAAGCCGATCGCGATCGCGAGAAAGTGCGGCTGACTTACTCCGACTTCAAAGAGATGGCACGGCCTTTGAGCCGGGCGCTTGAAGATGCTGACTTCAAGGCGGGGGACCGGGCGGCGATCATCATGACGAATCAGTCGAAGTGGCTGATTTCGGCGTACTCGATTTTCTTCTGTGGCGGAGTGCTGGTTCCGCTCGATTACAAGTTGACGGCGGCGGAGCACTTGCAGTTGCTGGCGCACTCGAAAGCGCGGTTTCTGGTGGTCGAATATTACTTGTGGCGCGGGATCACGCAGTCGCCGGAGTTTGCGAAGCTGACGACGGAGATTGTGCTGGTGACGGAGGCTCCGGTGGGTGCGGAGCTGCGCGGCGCGTATCGGTGGGAGGAGTTCCGCCGCAAAGGTGAGCCGCAGTTTGTAGCGCGCCAGCGCGAGGATACGGCTTGCATTGTGTATTCGTCGGGCACAGGCGGGCGTCCGAAGGGATGTGTGCTGACCCACGACAGTTATCTCGAGCAATGCACGTCGCTGACGGCGTGGTATCCGTTCTGGCCGGGCGTGCGGTATTTGAGCATACTGCCGACGAATCATGCGATCGACTTCATGGTGGGGTTCATCGGCCCATTTGTGTGCGGCGCGTGTGTGGTGCATCTGCGAACGCTGCGCCCCGAGTTTGTGCGGGATGCATTCGTGCGATACCGCATCACCTATGTGAGTCTGGTGCCGATGGTGCTGAAGAATCTGGAGCGCGGGCTGCGGGCGAAGTTTGACGAATTGAGGCCGAAAAAGCGGTGGATGCTTGACCGGCTGATTGCGCTGAACAAGATGCTGACGAAGAAGCGTCCGCGGGTGCACCTGAGTCGGAAGCTCCTGCCGCAGGTGCACAAAGCGTTTGGCGGGGAACTGCTGGCTTTGATTGTTGGCGGTGCATTTACGGATCCTTCGACTCTACAGTTCTTTTACGATTTGGGAATTCCGGTGACTTGCGGGTACGGGCTGACGGAGGCTTGCACGGCGGTGACGCTCAACGATCTGAAGCCATTTCGCGCTGATACGGTGGGGAAGCCGCTGCCGGGGAGCGAAGTGCGGATTCTGAGTCCGGATGGAGACGGGATTGGCGAAGTAGCGGTGCATAGCCGGGCGGTGATGTCGCACTACCTGGATGATCCGGAGTTGACCGCGCAGACGATTGTCGAAGGCTGGCTGCTGACGGGCGATCAGGGGTGCTTCGAAGAGCACGGCCACTTGCAGTTGTTTGGGCGCAAGAAGAACATGATCGTCACCGAGGGCGGGAAGAACATTTATCCCGAGGATATTGAGGCGGTGTTCGATGGCCTGCCGGTGAAGGAATACTGTATTTTTGCCGCGAATTACGTGTGGCCGCAAAAGTCGCTGGGGAAAGAAATGCTGATGCTGTTGGTTCGGTTGGAACCGAATCAGCAGTTCGACGACCGGTTGCGCGAGGAGATTGTGGCACGGAACCGGCGGCTGCCAGACTTCAAGCGCGTGGGCGGGTACCTGGTGTGGGAGAAGGATTTTCCTCGCACGGCGTCGCTGAAGATCAAGCGAGGGGAGTTGGCGGAGCAGATTGGGAAGGGTGCGGGGCGGGATAGCGTGGTGGAGATCTAGAGTGATTCTTGCCAGACGCGGAGGAACACAAGGTCCCCTTCGGGAAGCTCAGGGCAGGCTCTCCACTTGCGCCTAGTCGCTTTGCTCCTGCGCGCTGCGGTCGGGATGACAGAGATGCGTAAGTTCCTGCGGTGCGAGTGTGGTGTGTGACTTGAACGAGACTTTTCTGGCCATTATTAATCCGGCGGCGGGAGGCGGGCGGTGCCGACCCATGGTGGGCGCGGCGCTCGCACGGCTGCGGGCAGCGGGGATTGTGATCGAGGCCGCCGAAACAAATGCCGCGGGGGACGCTACGCAGATCGCGCGCGAGGCGTACCGGCGCGGATGCCGGAAGTTTCTGGCAGTCGGTGGGGATGGGACCTCTTACGAAATTGTGAACGGGCTGTTTCCGGAGAGCGGGGTTGAAGTCTCAGGGGGCAGGTCTCAGGGAGTTCTGGGTGACGAAGACGAGCGCATCCCGACGCTCGGGTTTCTTCCGCTGGGGACGGGCAATTCTTTTTTGCGCGATTTCAGCGAACGGAATGCCCCTGATCATGGTCTGGAACACGCAATGCGGGCGATCGAGGCGCGACGTTCACGGGCTTGCGATGTTTTCCGGTTGGTGCACAGCGATGGTGTGATTCATTACATTAACCTGCTGAGTGTGGGTTTTGCTGCCGATGTGGCGATGTTGCGGCACCGTCGGTTTCAGGGGTTGGGACAGTTCGGATATTTGTTGTCGATCTTTTTGTGTCTGGCGCGGCTGAACCGGCGTCCGTTTCCGATGCGGGTGGACGGGCAGGGCGAATTTGACGCACGGCGTTGTCTGTTTCTGACATTCAACAACAGCAAGTTCACGGGCGGCACGATGATGATTGCGCCGGATGCGGTTACCGACGATGGATTGATTGAATATGTGCGGTGGGGGTCGATCGGGCGACTGGGGCTGATCCGGAATTTGCCCAGACTTTATGACGGCACGCATACTCGGCATGCTCTGGCCGAGCGGCACGCGACGCGGCAGGTGGAATTTCGACTGGAAGAACCCGTGGACCTGATGGTGGATGGAGAGGTGCTCACGCTGCACTGTGAGCGCATTGACGTGTTGCCGTCGGCGCTGAGGGTCATGGTATAAGAAAACGTCATGTCACAAAAGAGAAGAGAAAAGCAGAAAGAAAAGTCAGGGGACGTTGGACCAGGCCGGAACTGGGGGCGGACGGCACTGTATGCCGTTCTGATCGTGGCGGCGTTCGGGCTGGCCTACTATCTGGGCCACCGCAGCCAGCACAAGTACGATGCGTTCGCGCGCTGCCTGGGCGATCGGGGCGTGAAGATGTATGGCGCGTGGTGGTGTCCGCACTGCGTGGAGCAGAAGGAGAAATTTGGCGTCTCGTTTGAATACGCGCCGTATGTCGAGTGCGGCGTCAAAGGCGATCTCAAGGGCCAGAATCCCGTTTGTAAGGACGAAGGTATCAAACATTTTCCGACGTGGCAGTTCCCGCCGACCGGGGAGCGGGTGGAACGGGTGTTCTCGCTCGAAGAGTTGAGTGATCGGACGGGGTGCGCGCTTCCGTGAATGAGAAGACACGGCGTCTGATGAGCGTGGTGGCGATTCTGGCGGTATGCGGGATCGTGGTCTCTTCGGTTTCGCTGCAGCATCATTACGCAAAATCCAAGACCGAATACTGCGACATTGGCGAGTCGTTCAATTGCGACATCGTGAATCGCAGCGAATACTCGTCGATCCTCGGTATTCCAGTGGCGCTCATTGGGATGCTGGGATACGCGGCGCTGACGGGACTGGCGACACTGTATCGCGAGCGGCGGGACACGCCCGCGCTGCTTTTGGGCGGCGCGCTGGCGGGGCTGGCATTTGCGCTCTATCTGACGTACATCGAGGGGCGGGTGCTGGGGGTGTGGTGCATCTTGTGCTTGAGTTCGCTGGCGTTGATTGCGAGCATCGCGGTGACGTCGTTGCTGGTGTGGGTTAGGAGTTGGGCTTGAGAGGTCACAGCTCACAGGTCTCAGGTCTCAGGAAACCCCACTGCCGTTCGCATGTCACGGGTGGATAGTGACGGCGCAAAAATCCAATCCAAAACTGAAGAGTCCTCCTGCTCAGACCGCCCCGCCTCCCGTCGCCCGGGGCAGTTTGTGGCTGCATGAGTTGAAGAGCTGGATATTCCGGAATACGCGGGCGGTCCGGGTCTGGCTGCCGCCGGATTATGACGGCTGGGGCGAGACTCGGTATCCGGTGCTCTATTTGAATGACGGGCAGAACCTGTTTGAGCCCACGACTGCTTTTGCCAGTGTGCATTGGCAAGTGGGGGAAACCGCGAGCCGGCTCATTGCCGAGAAGAAAATTGCGCCGGTCATTATTGTGGGCATCGATAACACGGGAACAAACCGGTTGAGGGAATACATCCCGTACCGGTCCGCCGATCCGAAGGTGGTTGGACCGCAAGGGAAGCATTATCCGGACTTTCTTCGGCGCGAAGTGATGCCGCTGATCGAAAAATACTATTCGGTGGCCAAGGGACCGGAGAATACGGGTCTGGGTGGATCGTCGCTGGGCGGGCTGATCACGCTGTATACGCAACTGGCGATGCCCGGAGTGTTCGGGCGATTGTTGATTGAGAGCCCATCACTGTTCGTGGCGAACTGCAGAATTCTGGAAGAGTGCCGGCAGTTTCGCGATTGGCCGTTCCGTGTCTATCTGGGGATGGGCACTCAGGAAGTGGGTCAGGCGGAGAAAGACCGGAGAGCCGTGAACGATGCGCGCGAATTGGGAAACATTTTGCGCGCGGCGGGATTGGACGAGCGGCGACTGAAGATTCAGATCGAGGAAGGCGCGCCGCACAGCGAGTCGGCTTGGGCGGCGCGGTTTCCGGCAGCGCTGGAGTTCT
Source organism: Terriglobia bacterium (assembly GCA_020073565.1). GTDB lineage: Bacteria > Acidobacteriota > Terriglobia > Terriglobales > Acidobacteriaceae > Acidiflorens. The sequence goes on along the minus strand of JAIQEY010000021.1, from coordinate 10,844 downwards.
TGTATTCCGGTCTTGGGTCTCAGGGAGTAGGAGGCTCTGATTAACCACCAAGGACAGGAAGGAACACGAAGGAAATCCTCAGGGATTCAAACCTTTGTGTGACTTCGTGTCCTTTGTGGTTCATGAATTTAGAATCGTGCACACTCCTTGCTCGGCATGACAGCGCAGGGCCGTGGAGTTACTATTAGCGTTCTCATTTCCAGGGGGTCTTCTATGAAAGCTCGCCGTTTGGTGGTGTGGTGTGTCCTGACCGTGGTACTGGCGGTTTGCGCGGCGGCGCAACCGTACAACGAAGCGCAGTTCAAGGGGATGAAGTGGCGGGGCATCGGTCCGTACCGGGGCGGGCGTGTGCTGGCGGTCACGGGCATTCCGGGCAATCCGTTTACGTACTACTTCGGGGGCGTGGCGGGCGGAGTCTGGCGCACGACGGACGGCGGGGTGAACTGGCAGCCCATCTCCGACAAGAGCGTGATCTCGTCGATCGGCGCGATTGCGGTGGCCGAATCGAATCCCAACGTGATCTACGTAGGGACAGGCGAGTCGTGCATCCGTGGGAACATCTCGTATGGCGACGGAGTTTACAAGACTACCGACGGCGGGAAGACGTGGCTGCACATCGGGCTGAACAACACGCAGCACATTGCGCGGGTGTGGATCGATCCGCAAAACCCGGACCATGTGTTGGTTGCGGCGCTCGGGCACGCCTATGGGCCGAATCTGGATCGTGGTCTGTTCCGCACGACCGATGGCGGCAATACCTGGGAGAAGATCCTGTACAAAGACGACAAAACCGGGGCGATCGATCTGTCGGTTGATCCGCACAATCCGAACGTGATGTTTGTCGCGCTCTACCAGGTGCAGCGGACACCGTGGAGTTTGGAGAGTGGCGGGCCGGGGAGCGGATTGTACCGCTCGAACGACGGCGGGAATTCCTGGAAGCACCTGGAGGGCAAGGGACTACCTGCCGGTATTTTGGGACGCATCGGGGTGAGTGTTTCGGGTGCGGATTCGAATCGCGTGTACGCGCTGATCGAGTCAAAAGAGAGCGGGTTGTACCGGTCGGACGATGGCGGAGAGACTTGGTCGCGGGTCAACGACGATCAACGTTTGACGCAGCGCGCCTGGTACTTCACGCACATCTTTGCCGATCCTCGCAGCGCGGACACAGTTTACATGCTCAATACGGGCGCCTTCCGCTCCTCGGATGGCGGTAAGACTTTGAACCTGCTGCCGGCGCCGCATGGCGATCATCACGGATTCTGGATCGACCCGCAGAATCCGAATCGCATGATCAATGGCAACGATGGCGGCGCGACGATCTCAGTAGATGGCGGGAAGAGCTGGTCGACGGAATACAACCAGCCGACTGCGCAGTTCTATCACGTGGCAGCCGACAACGAATTTCTCTACAACGTGTATGGCGCGCAACAGGACAACTCAACGGTGGGCATCGCGAGCCGGACCGATGACGGTTATGTGGGGCGCCAGCACTGGTTCGATGCGGGCGGCGGCGAAAGCGGATACATCGCACCCGATCCACGGGACGCGAATACGATTTATGCAGGCTCAGGCGAAGGGCAGATCACTCGGCTCGACCGGCACAGCAACCAACTGCAGGACATCACGGTGTGGCCGATGGAAAGTTCGGGCCACGGCGCTGGCGACCTGAAGTACCGGCTGGGCTGGACGCATCCGATTGTGATTTCGCCACACGACGCCAGCGTCATTTATACGACCGCGGAGCGCGTGTTTAAGTCGACCGACCAGGGACGAAACTGGGCAGCCATCAGTACGGACCTTACGCGCAATGATAAGAGCAAGCAGGTTTCGTCGGGTGGACCGCTGACCAAGGACAACACTACCGTCGAATACTACGACACGGTGTTTACGATCGCCGAATCGCCGGTGCAGAAGGATCTGCTGTGGGCGGGCACCGATGACGGGCTGATTCACGTCACGCGCGATGGCGGGAAGAACTGGGCGAACGTCACGCCGAAGGGCATTCCGGAGTGGAGCCTGGTCAGCTTGATTGAAGCTTCTCCGCACGATGCGGGGACCGCATATGCGGCGGTGGATACGCACAAGTTGGACGACCTGAAGCCTTGTATCTACAAGACGACAGACTTCGGAAAGACGTGGACGAAGATCACCAATGGCATTCCGGATGGAGCTTACACGCACGTGGTGCGGGAGGATCCAGCGCGGAAGAATCTGCTGTATGCGGGCACCGAGACCGGGATCTACGTCTCGTTTGATGGCGGCGGGAGCTGGCAATCGTTGCAATTGAACCTGCCGAATACGCCGATTCACGATTTGATCTTAAAGAATGATGACCTGGTGGTGGCCACGCACGGCCGTTCGTTCTGGATTCTCGATGATTTGACTCCATTGCGAGCGACGAGCGCGCAGGCTGCCGTCGAGCCGGTGCTGTATAAACCGCGGCTGACGTATCGCATGCGTTGGCCGCAATTCTTCGAGAGGCGGCAACCGGTCGGCGAGAATCCGCCCAACGGCGCGATCATTTACTACTATCTCCCGGCGGCGCCTAAGGGAGTGGTGACGCTGGAATTCCTGGATGCGTCTGGAAAGGTTGTGCGGCGCTACTCGAACGAAGAGAAGAAAGAAGCAGACACTCCGCCGGAATGGCCCGACCTGACGCCGCCCGAGGAGAGGATTCCGGCGGAGGCAGGGGTCAATCGTTTTACGTGGGACTTGCGCATGCAGGGCTCGACACCGCTGGCGGGCGAGCCGGGCGCGGAGTTCCGCAATCGCGGACCGATGCTTGAGCCCGGCGCTTACCAGGTGCGGCTGACGGCGGACGGGAAGTCGTACAGCGCGCCGCTGGAGTTGAAAGTCGATCCGCGAGTGAAGATCTCGCCCGAGGATCTACACAAGCAGAACGAACTGGCAAGCCAGATTGCGGCCGAGGTTTCGGAGATTCACGAGGCGGTTGGGACGATCCGGGACGTGCGGTCGCAGCTTCACGGGCTCGACAAGAGGTTTGGCGAAGATGCACATTTCGCTCCGATCGTGTCGACAGCGAAGGAGTTCGACAAGAAGAGTCTGGATATCGAGTCGCAACTTCTACAGGTCAACGCGAAGAGTTCGGAGGCGAATCTGAACTTTCCGGTGCTGATCGACGAGCGGCTGCATTCGTTGTTGTTCAGCGTTGACGCAGGTGATAACCCTCCCACGAAACAGCAGTATGAGGTCTTTGAGGAACTGCAGAAGCAAGCGCAACCACTGCTGGCGCAGTACCACGAACTGATGTCGAAAGACCTGGTCTCGTTGAATGAGATGGTCATCAAGCAGAGTGTGCCAGTGCTCTACCTGCCGGCTAAGAAGTAGGCTTTCTGGAGACGAGGAGATGTGAAATGCCGGGCGGGAACGCCCGGCGTTTCATTTTTGCCGGCGGGACGCCGGCGCTACTTACTGTGTGATCACGCCGCAGGCGATGCGGTCGCCCGCGTTGCCGGCCGGATCTGTCTTCTGATCGTCAGCTTTCGCGTGAATGACGAGTGAGGTTCCGCCGTTGCTGAAGAGCGAGTGGCTGTCGTGGCCAAGAGTGACGTCGTTATTCACGATTGAGAATTTTGCTTTTCCCTTGGCGTCGACGGTGATGTTGGGGTTGTCGCCGTTGTGATGGCCTTCCGGGTTTTGCAATCCATGTTTCTTTAAGTCGGGATTGAAGTGCGGACCTGCAGACTTGAAGTCGGGGGCATCGCACTTCGGTTCGCGGTGAAAGTGGATGGCGTGCTCGCCGGACGGAAGATTCTCAAGGTTGGCTTTGATCTGCACTCCCTTCTTATGTGGGGAGAGCGAGACGGTGCCGACGCTCTTGCCTTGGGCATCCGCGAGCTTGACCACAGTCTTGGCCGCGCGGGCTGAGGTGAGAGCGATGACGAGCAGGAATGCGAGGGGAAACAAGCGGGTCGGTTTCATGGACGGATTATAAACAAAGTCGAGAATTCTCACCTGGTGTTCAGGCAGCCTTCGAAGCTGAGGCGTGCCAGGAGTTGTTCACTCCGGCTGGTCGGGTTTCTTCGCAAGAGCATCGGACCCAAACGGGGTCTGTCTGGGGAGAAGTTTCTCCAACCCTGCCGCGCTCAGAATCGCTCGGCCGAGTTCTTCAAGGGTGAAGGCTTCGCTATCGAGCGCCGGCTTCGGCATCGCATCTCTTGTGCCACCGGTTTCGCCCGCCCCTCCTTCGACTACGTCGACTGCGATAAAACGATATCCCTTGCCGACCACCGTCTGAAGATAACGGGGCTTCTCCGGATGATCTCGCAGGACTTGGCGGACCTTGCGAATTGCCGTGTTGATACCCTGCTCAATGTCGATGAAAACGTCCGGGCCCCACAGTTCTTCCTGGATTTCACGCCGGCTAACGATCTCGCCTCTCCGGCTTACCAGCAACATCAGCAGTCGCAGAGGCAGATCCTCTAACTTTGCGGGAAACCCGCTACGCTGCAATTGGTAGCGATCCGCATCAAGCGTGAATTCCCCGAATCTTAACATTCGTGACAGCACTCGTTCCCACCTCTGAACCAAGCCAGATTTTCCAGGGTCGGCCGCTAATTCCTTGGGTTCTTGGCAGCCGCATGTAGGAAGAGATTGCTGGCGGACCGCCGGCGGGGAAGAAAAAACTATAGAGATTGTGACCCTGGTTATAGGAACGTGTCAAGGTCGAGGTGACAACTCCGGGCCCGCCTCTGGATAACCGCGGCCATTCCAACCACTTGGCGCTCTATAAGAATTGAGATAACTTCAGACGCTCTCTATGGTGTTTTGCTTTGCGGAGGTTCAAGATCGCGATCGAATGTGGGAGCGAACTTTCCCCGGGAGCTCCAAATCCAAAAGGAGAGAGATCATGAAAAAACAAGCAGCCACCCTTCTCGTCCTGACACTACTTGTTGTGCCGGGGTTCGTCAGCGCACAGAGTCGCCGGGTGATCCAGGCGCAGGTGCCCTTCGAGTTCATCGTGAACGGTCACATCCTGCCGGCGGGCGAATGCTCCGTCGAGGCACGAGGGGATGGGATCACCTATTTGCTGGTCAGCAGCGGAGGTCACGACGCGTTTGTCCTCCCGAATGCCACCGAGTCGTCCACTGTTTCCGCGGCGGCCGCGCTGGTGTTTCATCGGTACGGAGACCGGTATTTCCTGTCCGGCATCCGGCGCCAGGGAGACAGGCGCGGTTTCGGATTCCCGATGGGCAAGGCAGAGAAGGAATTGCGGGCCCAGAACGCCGCTGAAAGCGATGTGACGTTGCTTGCTTCGGCCAAGTAGGTTGCGTGAACGCGTTTCACCCGGGAGGGGCCGGATGGTACATCCGGCCCCTCCCGTTATTTGCGGACGGATCGCAAGGCTTCGGTAGAATGACAGAGTGAAAGAGCAAGGAACGAACGCAGCGAAAACACTAGCCCAGGCTGGCTTGTTCACGGGCCTTTCGGAAGCAGAAATGACTTTTCTTGCCCAGCGCGCCGTGCCACGGAAGTTCACCGGAGGCGAAATCGTATTTAGCGAAGGAGATCCCTGTGCCGGAATGTATGTGGTTGAATCCGGACACGTGCGAATTTTCAAGACCTCGGCCGGCGGACGCGAGCAAGTCCTGAGCATTGATGGTCCGGGCGGATCGATCGCGGAATTGCCGGTTTTCGATGGAGGCAACTATCCGGCATCGGTTTCCGCGGTCGAAGACTCGACATTGCTGTTCATCAGCAAACAGGATTTTCACGCGCTGTGCATGACACACCCCCAGGTTGCGCTCAAGGTGCTGAGGGTAGTTGGCGCGCGGTTAAGGAAGCTGGTCGGGATCATCGAAGAACTGTCCTTCACCACGGTCCGACACCGGCTGGCCGCGTTTCTCGTGCGGATGGCACAGAAGGAAGGCCAGCGCCTGAGCGAGGGTATTGAGATCACGTTGCCGGCCAGCAACCAGGAACTGGCTTCGCAGATCGGGACCGTGCGAGAACTCGTCTCCCGCAATCTCAGCCGTTTCCAGTCGGAGAAACTCATCCAGATGGACGGGCGGCGGATCGTCATTCCCAATCTGAAGGCGCTGCAGGCGGAACTCGACGGCTCCGAGTAGGCATTCCTCCGAACCAGGTACCACGGAGGGCACAGGGGGCACAGAGGAAACCTCAGTTCTTCGTGTTTCTTGGGTACTCCCTACGTTCTCTCTCTGGCGTGACAAAAGTCATCGGCAGCGATCACCCTTTCTCCTATAGTCACAATGAAGGCGGCAAGTGAGCTGCGAGGAGACCCTGATGACTGTGACTATCACCAAGAACGTTCGAGACTACGCGATTGAGACGCCCCAGACAATTCCGGTTTTTGAGAAGATGGGAATTGATTTCTGTTGTGGGGGAAACCGCCCGTTGGACGAAGCGTGTGCGGCAGCGAACCTGAATCTGGACGAGGTGCTGAAATCGCTGGAGGTGGCGCTGGCGGAACCGGTGCGTCCGAGCGACCGTGAACTCCGGTCGGGCTCATTAGCGGAACTGATCTCGCATATTGTCAGCACCCACCACGTGTACGTGCGGACGCAGATTCCTGAAGTCGAGCGGTTGATGGAGAAAGTTTACTCCAAGCATGGTGTGAATCATCCGGAGTTGGCCCACATCCGCAGCGTATTCCACGGGTTGGGACAGGAGCTGATAACGCATCTGATGAAGGAGGAGAACATTCTATTTCCTTATATCGAGCGCATGGAAGAGGCAGTCGTGCAGCATGATCCGATTCTTCCACCGCCGTTTGGGACGGTCGCGAATCCCGTGCGCATGATGGAGCACGAGCACGATGATGCGGGTGCGGCACTCAGAGCGCTGCGCGAAACGAGCGAGGGTTACACGCCTCCAGCGGATGCTTGCGCCAGCTTCCAGGCGCTGTACACAGCCTTGGAGAACTTCGAGAAGGATCTGCATCAACACATCCATCTGGAGAACAATGTGTTGTTTCCACGCGCGCTGCAAATGGAAGGCAGCCGCCAGGAAGCATAGAAAAGCGCAGACACCAGGCCGCCCGAGTGAGGGCGGCCTTTCTATTTCCTCCTATTTCCTCGCCAAGAAATTCTCGTCCTTAGTCAAAAGAAGAGATCCGGCCCCTGCCCGGCGAACCGGTTGCAAAGCTGACCCAGCCACAATAGAGTACAGCGTGACGGCAATACCTCTTGTCGATCGGGATAGGAGTCGAGTTGCTTGGCCGTGGTCGGGTTCTCTGAGGGGATACGAGATTGAAGATTTCGCAAAAGGGACTCTATGCGTTGCAGGCGATGATGACCCTGGGACGCCAGTACGGAAGCGAAACCGTCAAGATTCGGGATATCGCCGCTGATAGTGACCTGCCGGAGAAATTTCTTGAGCTGATTCTGCTGGAGCTCAAGAACGCCCGCATTGTAGAAAGCGTGCGAGGCGCCAAAGGCGGCTATCGCTTGCGGCGTCCGCCGTCGGAAATCCACCTCAGTGAAATCATTCGCTTGCTGGACGGGCCGCTGGCTCCATTTGGCGATGCTGAGCAGCTCCGAGGCCTGATCGTCACCGATCCCGACCATCGCGCGCTCTACCAGGTGTTTCTGGACGTGCGCGATGCGGCGGCGAAGATACTGGAGAGTACCAGCATCGCAGATATCATTGCTTCGCGCCCAGGATCCGGCAAACGCTCGCACGGAAACAAGAGGCAGGCTAAGAACAGCGGTCCGACGATCGTTCAGAGCGGCGGGAAGAGTTAGAGCCGGACGACGTGCCACCGATCATCAATGCCCAGGGGTTGTCGAAAGCTTTCGGGGCTAGCCCGCTGTTTCTGAACCTCTCCTTCACCATTTTTGGAAATGACCGGATCGGGCTTATCGGCCCAAACGGCTCGGGAAAATCCACGCTCCTGCGGATTCTTGCCGGCGAGGTCGAGCCCGATTCCGGGGAAGTCGCAGTCCGAAAGCGAGTCCGCCTGACTTACGTCGAGCAGGATTCCCAGTTCCAGGCGGGGGATACGGTGCGCTCTGTCGTCGAGCGGGCATTGGAGCGCTGCGCGGCGCCTGCGTCGGAGCACGGCACCCGTTTTGCTGAGACGCTGGGGCGCGCCAGCTTCGAGAATTTCGATGCGCTTGCCGCCGAATTGTCTGGCGGTTGGCAGAAGCGCCTGGCTATTGTAGAAGCCCTGGTGCAAGGGCCGGACATTCTGTTGCTTGACGAACCTACTAATCACCTTGATCTGCCGGGGATCGAATGGTTGGAAGCGCTGCTTGTGCAGGGGCCGTTCGCGAGTGTAATCGTCAGCCACGATCGGTATTTTCTTGAAAATATCGCCACCGACATGGTGGAGATCAGCCGCAGCTATCCCGATGGTTTGTTGCGCGTCCACGGAACATATACCGAGTTTCTCGAAAAGAAAGAGGAATTCCTGCACGCTCAGTCCCGGCGGCAGGAAGCGCTGGAGAACCTGGTTCATCGGGAGATCGAATGGCTCCGCCGTGGTGCGAAGGCGCGGACGACCAAGTCGAAAGCGCGGATCGACCGCGCGGGAGAGTTGATGGGGGAACTGGCTGACCTGAATGTGCGGACGCGAACGAACACGACGCAGATCGATTTTTCGGCCACGGAGAGAAAGACGAAGCGACTGATTGAATTGGAGGAGACCGCCTACAGCTTCGGGGATCGCACACTTTTCGCACGGCTGAATTTTGTGTTAACCGCCGGAATGCGCGTGGGACTGGTGGGGCCGAATGGCAGCGGCAAGACGACCCTTCTGCGACTGCTGCGCGGAGATTTATCTCCCAGCGGCGGAGCGATTCGCCGCGCGGAGTGGCTGCGCATCGTGTACTTCGACCAAACGCGGGCGCTCGATCCCGACATCACTCTGCGCAGGGCACTGGCGCCGGAAGGCGATTCGGTCATCTACCGGGATCGGGTGATTCATGTGGCGGGATGGGCCGCGAGATTTCTCTTCACCGGCGAACAACTTAATCAGCCAGTCAGTCGCCTGTCTGGTGGTGAGCGGGCGCGGGTACTGATTGCTCAACTGATGCTCCAGCCAGCGGACGTCCTGCTGCTCGACGAGCCGACCAACGATCTCGACATCCCCACGCTCGAGATTCTCGAGGAAAGTCTGCTCGAATTTCCGGGCTCTCTGGTGCTGGTCACGCATGATCGCTACATGCTCGACCGCGTATCGACCGTCGTTCTAGGTCTGGACGGAAAGGGCGCCGCTGCAAGCTTTGCCGACTATTCGCAATGGGAGGCTTCGCAGGCATCACGTGAGCGGGAATCGGTGACAAAGACGGCCGCGAATGTACCGACCCCGCCGAAGCCGGCAGCACCGGTAAGAAAGAAGCTCTCCTACATGGAAGCACGCGAGTATGCAGGCATGGAACAACGCATCGCGGAGGCTGAGCAACTCTTGCAGGCGCGGCAAGCGGAACTGGGAGACCCGGCCATCGCGACCGACGCGCATCGTCTGCTTAGTGCGCAGGCTGGATTGGAAGAGGCGCAGACGAGCCTGGATGCTTTGTATGCCAGGTGGGCGGAACTGGAAGAGAAGAATGGGAAACCTTGAGGTGTGAAAGCCTATCACGGCCTGGTTACGACCGTGTTGCGACCGCTCATGCGGGATTCTGCGCCACCTGAGTCTCGTGATATTGTAATAAGAGTAGCTGCGACCCCCTCCTTAATTGGACAATTTCCCGCAGTTCCATAAAACAACATGATTTCAGTAAGCAATGTGTCGATGCGCTACGGCGCCAAAGTACTGTTTGACGAAGTGTCCACCAGTTTTACGCCGGGGAAGCGCTACGGCCTCACGGGCCCGAACGGCGCGGGCAAGTCTACCTTCATGAATCTCCTTACGGGCGAACTGGAGCCTCAAAAGGGAAGTGTCGTCCGCCCTCGCAAGCTGGGCGTTCTGAGTCAGGATCAATTTGCCTACGATCAATATCGTGTGCTCGATACGGTGATCATGGGCAACAAGCGGCTTTGGGCGGCGCTCGTGGAGCGCGATGAAATTTACGCCAAGGCGGAGATGACCGACGCCGATGGCATGAAGCTCGGCGAACTGGAAGGCGTTGTCGGCGAAGAAGACGGCTACACCGCGGAAGCCGATGCGGCCATTCTGCTCCAGGGGCTCGATATTCCGCAGGAATGCCATGAGCGAAAGATGGGTGAGTTGCAGGGTGGACAGAAAGTTCGCGTCCTGCTGGCCCAGGCTCTGTTCGGACATCCGCAGGCTCTGCTGCTTGACGAGCCTACCAACCACCTCGATCTCGATTCGATCCACTGGTTGAAGAGTTTCCTGAACGACTATGAAGGCGTGCTGATCGTGACTTCGCACGACCGCCATTTCCTGAACGGAATCTGTACGCACATCGCCGACATCGACTACGAGACCATCATTACTTATACGGGCACGTACGATGACATGGTGGTCGCGAAGACGCAGATTCGCTCGCAGATTGAAGGTCAGAACGCGCAGCGCGAAAAGAAGATTGCCCAGCTCAACGATTTTATCGCGCGCTTTTCGGCGGGAACGCGTTCCAGCCAGGTGCAATCACGCCGGAAGGAAGTGGAGCGGCTGCAGGTCACGGAACTGGCCAAGTCCAACATCCAGCGCCCATTCCTGAAGTTCGAACAGAAACGCTAGTGCTGTATCGGACGCGCCCCATATGGAGTGGCAGGCAGATTTCTGGAGACGTGCGGGGCGCGTCCGATACAGCTGTTTGAAGGAAGCCGCCGGTGAGGAAGCGTCTATGCAAATTCAATGGTGTTGATGTGATGAGGAAGACCGTAGGAATCGGTGGTAGAGCGAACCGAAGCACAAGCTGGACTGGTTCGATGGTAGTTTGCGAGCGAGAGCTCGA
>JAIQEY010000082.1 GCA_020073565.1 Terriglobia bacterium | reverse complement strand
TTCAGCAGCGGCATCAGTACGCGGTTCGAGACAAAGCCCGGCGCGTCATTCACCTCGACTGGAGTTTTCTCCAGCTTCTCGGCGAGAGCTTTCACAATCGCAAAAGTCTCGTCCGAGGTTGCCAGTCCACGGATCACCTCGACCAGCTTCATCACCGGCACGGGATTAAAGAAGTGCATCCCGATGACTTTGTCGGGCCGCCTGGTCACCGCTGCCAGCTTGGTGATCGAAATGGAGGAAGTGTTTGACGAGAGGATGACCTCGGGCCGGCACATCGCGTCGAGATCGTGGAAGAGGTCGGCCTTGACCTCAAAACGCTCGCTGGCCGCCTCCACGACGAAATCGCAGTCGGCCAACCGCTTGCGATCAGTTGTGCCCGCGATGCGCGCCAGCGATAGGTCGCGCTGCTCAAACGTCAATTTGTTCTTAGCGACCTCGCGTTCCAGGTTCTTGCTGATGGTTTGCAGACCTCGGTCGACGAAGCTCTGGTCCACGTCGACCAGCACGACGTTGTATCCGCCTTTGGCGAAGACGTGGGCGATGCCATTGCCCATCGTACCGGCGCCGATTACTCCTACAGTCCTGATGTCCATGATTGCCTCAAATCCGGTTGGGTTAGTGCGTCTAGGCGCGCGAGCAAAACAACTGAGTGTAGCAGAGGCGGAGTGACGGCGAACCGTCTCGCTACACTTCTCTCGGAAAGCTCTTACCAAGGGAACTGCCGTAACACTACGCAACCCTTACCGAAGCGCCAATAGGCGTCGATGGCAGCGCACATATGAAAATCAAATCAATGCGTTAAGCTTATACCTTCTTGGGACTGGGTCATGCTGAACCTTTCACAATCCATTTTGGTGACGGTAGATCAGAACTCACCATCGATATAAGCTTGCGCCCCAGGTCCAGCCTGCGCCGATGGACACGAGCAAGAGAAGATCGCCTTCGTGGAGGAGACCGCGTCGGTTTACTTGGTCCAAGAGCAGCGGAACTGTGGCTCCAGCGGTGTTCGCGTACAACTCCAGGTTCGTCTGGATTCGGGAAAAAGGGATCTCGAGTACTGCGGCAATGCGCTTAAGGACGCCAGACGTGGCCTGGTGCGGAACGATCATCGAGACGTCTTCGAGTCCCATCCCGTTTATGCGGAGAATCTCCAGAATACACTCGGGCACCGCGGTTGTCGCCTTGTCGAAAACCGCTTTTCCGACCATTGAGAAGTGGAGGTCTCCAGGGTAGACTGTGAACTTATCCATTCCCTCGCCATCGGCGAGGAGAATGCTTGAAAAGAGCCCATTCTCCCGATCCTTCCGCTCGAGTACCACGGCACCGGCACCGTCTCCAAAAACGACGCAGTCGCGGTGGTTCCAGTCCGTGACCTTGGAGAAGGTATCGGCGCCGATCACCAGCGCACGCTCGTACGTACCGTTCTGGATGAATTGGCCGGCAATCGTGATGCCGTAAACAAACCCGGCACACACCGCTGCTACATCGAACGCGGCGCAGCGGTTGCGAATGCCCATCTTGGTCTGCGCAATGCATGCCGACGAGGGCATCTTGCGGTCGGGTGTCGCCGTGGAAACGATGATCAACTCAATATCGTTTGGTTCAAGCCCCGCCGAAGCGATTGCGTCCAGCCCGGCACGGGCAGCAAGGTCCGACGTGTATTCGTCTGGTTCAGCGATGTGCCGCTCGCGAATCCCCAACTTTTCGAAGACCCACTCCGGAGCGGTTGGCAAGTTTGCCAGGACTTCTTCGTTTGTCAGAATCTTGGACGGAACGTAAGAACCAGTGGATTTGATGCAGACACTATCAAAGTGGCTGTTTCCGTTTCTCATTCCTCCCTCCAATCTCGCGAACAGAAAGGGAGATCGCGGGGGTGGATACTCAACAAGAATACCACGTGCATAATGGAAGCAGAATTTTCCATTTGGAATTCCAACCCAGTTGACTCGCGTCATTTTCGAGAAGCACCCGGTGTTCAACAGGTACAAGTCTGGTCAAGAGACTCAAGGAAAATGGATTGTTGACGCAAGCAGGCCTTTGCGCTCAGAACCGCGTTGTGAGCGAAAACCTCTTACTTCGCTTCCGGCGCCGCTTCCTCCCCAGTCCTCACCGGCAGGGTGATGGTGAAGATCGCACCTCCGCCCGGGGCATTGGCGGCTTCGATGTTGCCTCCGTGCTCGCGCAACACGGTCTTGCAGATGCTCAGTCCAAGACCGGTTCCGCGGCCGGGCCGCCTGGTGGTGAAGAACGGATCGAAGATGTGCGGCAGGTTCTCGGGAGTGATGCCGGGGCCGTCGTCCTGAAAAATAATCCACACTGAATCGGGGTTTCGTCCCATGCGCACGCGAATCGTGCCCTTCTGGCGGTTCTCACGAATGGCCTGCTCCGCGTTCAGCAGCAGATTCAGAAACACCTGCATCAGCTGATTGGGATCGGCGATCACCGCGGGCATCGTGAGCTCCGGCAGAAAGTCCACAGTGATGTTGCTTTTGCGCAGCGGATACGCTTGCAGGTGCACAGTGCGCTGGACGAGTTCGCTCAAGTTCACCTGGCTGCGCCCGGGAGCGGGCGGTCGCGCAAAAAATTGCAGGTTCTGTACGATCTCAGCCGCGCGCCTGGCCTGCTGGTGCAGAATTCCAATCTGCTTTCGCGTCGGCTCCGTGGTCTCGGATTCCTGCAGCAGGTCCGCCATGCCCAGGATGCTGGTCAGGGGATTGTTGAGTTCGTGGGCGAAGCCGCCGATCATTTGTCCCATGGCGGCCAGACGCTCGCTCTGAATAATCTGTTGCTCCAGCTTCTTCTCGACGGTGATGTCGCGGACAGAGATGATCACGCCCGCCGGTTTCCCCTCGGCATCCAGCAGCGGGCTCGCCATGCCCAGCATGCTGCGCCAGCTGCCGTCCTGGTGCTGCGCGCCATATTCGCAGGAGGCGAGCGCACTCTTGCCGCTGGCGACCGTGCGGTAGAGGTTGACCAGCTCGGGGGAAGGGTCTTTCGTTTCCTCGATCTTCTTTCCCATGAGCTGTTCGGGGCCATAGCCCAGAAGGTCGCGGATGCGGACGCTCACAAATGTGTACTGCTCCTGCAGGTCGAGAACGAGAATCAGGTCCGGGAAACTTTCCAGCAGGTGCCGGCGGAATTCTTCCTGCCGCCGCAGTTGCCGCTCCATCGCCCGCTTTTCGGTGACATCCACCAGCGTTCCCTGATAGCGGACGATCCGTCCTGCGTCCATCACCCCGGTCGAGGTATCCACGCAGACGGCAATGCTGCCATCTTTTTTCTTGAGCCGTACCTCGCGGGTGCGAGTGCTGCCGCTCTGGCTCCCGGTTCGTCCCAGAACCGGCGCCGGATCGTCGTCCGCATTCAACCCGTCGGGAGGAAGGCTAAACAGTTCGTCTTTGCTGCTGTATCCGAGCATTGCCACCAGCGCCGGATTTACGTCGAGCAGCTTGCCATCTGGAGTGCTGATGTACACACCTTCCTGCAGGCTTTCGAACAGTTGTGTGAAACGCCGCTCCTTGTCTCGATGCCCGGTGACGTCGCGGGCCAGCACGCTGGCGCCGGTGATCTCATCGCCTTTGACGATGGCATTGACCACACAGTCGTAGTACTGGGAGCGGGCGCCGTTTTTCAGCTGAACCTCGACCACGCCTGTCCAGTGCCGTCGCTCCAGGAAACGGGTCAGTGTTCCGGCACCCTCCGCATGCACGGGCGCAGCCAGAAATTCTTCCAACTTGTGACCCACCAACTGGGAGTAGGGTGCGCCTAGTACCTCCGTGACGCGACGGTTCACTGTACGCAGAGTGCCATCCAGAGAAATGGCGAGCGCCACGTCGTCGAGCGAATCGATCAGTTCCTTGAAGTTGCGTTGCGAGCGCAAAATCATCTGGCTGAGCTGGTCCAACTGTTCTTCCGACGGAGCCGCCCCGGCCCGATCCTGAAAGCCCCGCAGCATCTGCTTGAGTTCGGTGACTTCACGCTTGCGTCCAAAGGCGTAGCTCGCAAACAGAACGGATAGCACAAACAGCCCGGCCGGAATCGCCCACAGCTTGTACGGCAGGTCCTTCAGTTGTTCCCAGGAGAGCGCTGCCACCGCCGCCGCCATCAACACGAGCAGACCGAGCGCCCATCGCCACAACCGGCTTTCTTCATGGTCCAGGCCGCTTGGCCCTCGATCGGGACGGTTGGCGGAATCGTCGTCGGACATTCTGGGCCTCATAGGCTCGAAACACTGTCTGAAGAACTAGGGCTGCATTTGTGTTGGTTGCCCTTAGCCTAGCACTGAACTCTTGCGTTCAGGATAGAGCGTTCCATCACGGTAACGGGTGACTCAAATCACCGCCGTCGGTTTGCAGACCCACTAGCATGATGCTCAGGGTCTCCCAACCTACTCTGCTCTCCGTGTGCCCAGCTATTCCCTATGCTCTATAAGACTCTGAGCGCTGCCGTTTACGGTGTCGATGCCAGCATCATCGAGGTGGAAGTCGACGTCTCGGGCATCAAGCAGAATGAAGATCACTTTCACACCGTCGGCTTGCCGGATGCCGCAGTACGCGAGAGCCGGGACCGGGTCCGCGCCGCCCTGAAAAATTGCGGCTATGACATTCCTCCCACCGACATCACGATTAACCTTGCTCCCGCGGACATCCGCAAGGAAGGCTCCGGGTTCGACCTGCCCATGGCTCTGGGCATCCTGGGCGCTTATGGCGGGCTGAACAAGAAGGAAATCCCCGACGCCTTGTTTGTAGGCGAGCTTTCCCTGGACGGAAGCTTGCGCGGAGTCCGGGGCGCTCTGCCCATTGCAATTGAAGCACGGGGGAAAAAAGTGAAGCGCATGATCGTGCCCGAGGTCAACGCTCGGGAGGCCGCTATGGTGGCCGGCGTCGAGATTTACCCGGTGAAGTCGCTGCTTGACGTCATTCACTTCATCAATGCCGGCAATGGCATCTCGCGGCTGGAGGTCGACAGCAACCAACTGTTGAGTGAAGCGCAACACTTCTGCGTCGATTTCAAGGATGTTCGTGGCCAGCAGACCGCGAAGCGCGCTCTCGAAGTAGCGTGCGCAGGGGGGCACAACATCCTGATGATTGGTCCCCCGGGTTCCGGGAAGACTATGCTGGCGAAGCGGATGCCGACGATTCTGCCGCCCTTCACGTTCGAAGAGGCGCTGGAGACCACCAAGATTCACAGCGTGGCTGGGGTACTTGATGCCCGCGCCGGGTTGGTCGGCATGCGGCCCTTCCGCTCCCCCCATCACACCATCAGCGACGCCGGTTTGATCGGGGGCGGAGCCATCCCTCGCCCGGGCGAGGTGTCCCTGGCACACAATGGAGTACTTTTTCTCGACGAATTTCCCGAGTTCCCGCGCAACGTACTCGAAGTCATGCGTCAGCCGCTGGAAGAGGGCACCGTTTGCATCGCCCGTGCCGCCATGTCGTTGACGTTCCCCGCGCGCTTCATGCTGGCCGCGGCCATGAATCCGTGTCCTTGCGGGTTTCACAACGACCGCACCCGGGAATGCCACTGTACGCCCCCCATGATTCAGCGCTATATCTCGAAGATCTCGGGGCCGCTATTGGATCGCATTGACATTCACATCGACGTGCCCGGAGTGAACTACAAGGAAATGCGCAGCACGACCGAACCGGAGAGTTCGTCAAAGATTCTGGAGCGTGTCATCCGGGCTCGGCAGGTCCAACTCGCGCGCTTTTCTTCGGGCCGCGAAAAGGTCTTCTGCAACGCACAAATGTCGTCCCGGTACATCCGCACGTTCTGCGAATTGTCAGCCGATTGTGAGCGGCTCCTGGAACGCGCCATGACGCAGCAGGGGCTCAGCGCCCGTGCCCACGACCGCATCCTGAAAGTTGCGCGCACCATTGCCGACCTGGAGGCGGTTCCCCAGTTGGAGCCCAAGCACATCGCCGAGGCCATCCAGTACCGCACGCTGGACCGCACGTTCTGGGCATGACCGTTCCTCTTCCTTTTCGTTGGAATAACGATACAAACCAGCCAGGTCACGTGATACACAAAATCCTGGAGGGCTCATGGGCGGTTGGGGAACGGGAAGCTTCGAGAACGATGACGCACAGGATTTTCTTGGGCAACTGAAATCGCTCGGGATCGATGACCTCAAACAGATTCTGGCGCGTGTCGCTGACGAGCGCGACTATATCGAAGCGCCCGAGAGCGGGGTCGCCATCGCAGCCGCGGAAGTAATCGCCGCGTTGAAGGGCGCGCCTTCTCAGACGATGCCGCGCGAGATCGAAGAGTGGGTGGGCAAGACCCAGGGCGGCTCTACCTCCGAGTTGAAGGAATTGGCGAGCCGAGCCGTCAGCAAAGTGCGAACCAATTCTGAACTCAAGGATCTGTGGCTTGAAGCAGAGGGGCTCAACGAGTGGAGTGCCAGCCTCCGCGACTTGGAGCAGAGGCTGGCTGACTGATTAGTCGGCGGTCGCCTCGATCTTCCCGTTCCCGTTTGAGTTGGCCCGTTCTTCCTGTTGCAGGCGCAGCGCCCGGTTCGACGGCAAGCCCGCATCCCGTATCTTGTACAGCAGCGCGCGATAACTGATGCTCAGCGTGCGCGCCGCCTGCTTGCGATTCCAATGATGCTGTTGCAGCACCTTCAGGATGACTTTGCGCTCCAGTTCGCGCACCGCTTGCCGCGTCAATTTCTTCAGCGAAATCGGGCCGTCCAGAGAAATCTCGGGATTGAAGAAGTCCGGTTCGCGAGCCACCAGATCGTTGGTGATCACTTCTTCGTTGCCGAGAATCACATAGCGCTTGATCAGGTTCTCCAACTCGCGGATGTTGCCCGGCCAATGATACTTCTGCAGCACCCCCAGCACTTCATTCGACAGAGGCCGCGCACGGCAGTTGAACTTGCGGTTGTAGTATTCCAGGAAATAGTTGGCGAGATCTTCGATGTCGCCCCGCCGCTCCCGCAGCGCCGGCATGTGCAGATTCACGACGTTGATGCGGTAGAACAGATCCTGGCGGAACGTGCCTGCCTCGATCTCCGATTCCAGGTGACGGTTGGTCGCGCAGACCACGCGCACCTCGACCTTCTTGTCTTCCTGCGCGCCGATCCGGCAGAATTGCCCATCCTGCAGGAGTTGCAGAAGCTTCGATTGCAGAGACAGGTCAAGTTCGGAAATCTCATCCAGGAACAGAGTTCCGCGGTGAGCCATCTCGACGCGGCCTGGCTTCGCACCAAAAGCGCCGGTGAAGGCCCCCTTTTCGTATCCGAATAGTTCACTCTCGAGCAGGGTCCCGGGAATGGCTGGACAATTCACTTTCACATAAGGCCCACTCTTCCACGGTGAGAGCCCGTGAATCATCCGCGCGATGATGTCCTTACCCGTTCCGCTCTCGCCATTGATCAGGACTGGCACATTCGCAGCCGCTACTTTTGCCAGCTGAGAACGAACCGCCTGCATGACGTCCGAGTGACCAAAGATGATGTTTTCAGGGGGGAATTCGCCGAGGGACTGAGCTAGCGAACTTACGGAAAGTGTTGTCATAAGACTAAGGGCCCCATAGCCGGTGAAACCTCAACCGCGTGCACTAAAAGTGCACCCCGAGCACCAAACTCGAGGCGGGCCGGCCGGAGCTGGTAGGGGATGCTCTAACTCTCATTTCTGCGGGACGTTACCCGGAACTATGCTCGCTCGGAGCGAGCCAGCAAATGGCACAGAAGTACCATCCAGAGAGGGGTTAGGGTAGGGAAAAAGTTTTCACACCGCAGAACTCGCTTTCCTCAAACGCATCCGCGGAGTAGCCACCGCGTCGGTGCCAAGCGGCCGGGCGAATTTCAATCCCAGCAGATGATAATCTTCCAAATGGTTGACCCACACGGCCTTAGCACGAATAGCTCGGGCGGAACGAGGCATGCCGCGGACCGCAGCGATGGGAGCGCTCGGGATCTCCAGGGAGAGCGATGCCGACTTTGCCAGCGACCGGCGGGCAACAACCAATGCCCCCCCCGGGGATATATTGATGGCAGTGGCAAACTCCAGGGAATCCTTGCCATCTCCCCCGCGAGTTCGGACAAAAACCGGGATCGCAAGATTCAATCTCGGCCACTTCCGCTTATCCTTCCTCGAGAGACTGTGATTCACCGTTCCTGCCTATCCTAAAGGGGGTTGAAAACAGGGTAACGTCGCATCTCATGGGCCAAACCTTCTGACAACTCCCAGGGTCTCGTGAGCGCCGCGAACCTCGCGACTAGCACGGAGATTACTCAAGTATCCTCCCATCTGCAGGATTGTTGATTGACTCTTAGTCATCGTAAAAAAGTGCAACATTTTTCCCTTCCGGGACACCGGAGGCTCGTTTGTCATTGACACTGGGGTGCGGGTACTTTACGATGAATTTACATCGTTCTGACGGTAGCGAATTTCCTCCCCACATTGTCCTTTTCTAAGGTCTTGCATGGCTGCGACTCCTGACAAAAGCCTAGCCCAGCCTGCCCCTGGCTCACGGGAAGACTTGCCTACGGAGGCGAGGGGGCGTGTCTCTGCGCCTGTTTCGGCAGGAGATATCGCGCAAGAACTGGAACAGCTGCGCGATCGCTTTCGGCGGACCACCAACGCCCTTGCTTCCGCCGCCCACGATCTCAAGACGCCCTTGTCCATCCTGAACGGCTACATCGAACTGTTGCAGAGTCGGAAACTCGGGCCGCTGAACGAGCGTCAACGAGAAGTGATGCAGGACATGTTTTCGAGCGGCCAGCGCCTGCAACATTTCATCCAGGATTTCCTGACCTTCAGCGTGCTTGAGACTGGAGAACTGCGCATGCAGTTCGAACACGGAGACATGAACGCATGTCTCTCCGAAGTCTGCCGGCTCTGGTCGGGACGCTTTCAGGAGCGCGGCCTCGCCCTGTATTTTTTGGCGAACGACAAGCTGACGCCCTTTGCTTTTGACGGAGCCAAAATTCAGCGTGTTATCTCCAACCTTCTGGAGAACGCATCCAAGTACACCCCGCAGGGCGGTACCGTCTGGTTGCATGCGGAACCGTACATGTGGGAGCGCCGGAGCGCAACCAAACCGGTGGCCAGCGGCGAGCGCCGCCGTCAGGCCCTGAGCGCGCCCAACGCGGTCAAGGTCAGCGTTTCGGATACTGGACCGGGTATTCCGCCTGAATTTCACATCGAGATTTTCGACGATTTCTTCCGCCTCCCAGGCACCGAAGCGGCGGAAGGGATGGGGCTCGGATTGGCCATTGCCCGCCGGCTGTTACAGAGCATGGGCGGGAAGATCTGGGTCGAAAGCGAACCGGGAGCCGGCTGCAAGTTTTCTTTCCTGCTTCCGCTGAAACCGATTTTGAGCAGCACGACACGAGGGCCGAGTCAATGAGTGAAGCCGCCAACATCCTGCTGGTGGATGACGAACCGGGAATGCTGCGCTACATCCGCACGCTGCTGGAAGTGGACGACCACAAGGTCGAAACCGCCAGCACCGGCGAAGAGGCGCTCGAGCGCGTCCAGAAAGGACTGCAACCCGACCTGGTTCTTCTCGATCTGCTCATGCCGGGCATCGATGGACTTCAGACGCTGGAGCAACTCCGGCAGATGAAGCCTGGGATGAAGGTGATCATGCTCTCGTGCGTGAACGACACGCGCAAGGTTGTGCAGGCGATGCGCCTCGGCGCTCACGATTACCTGACCAAGCCCTTTCAGAAAGCGGAACTCGACGCGGTCATCGGCCAGTGCATTGGCGGTGCTGCCAACCATGCCTATGCCGGCGAAGTGGAAGAGCTTTGTGATGACGTGTTCTTCGTGGCTGCCAGCCCGGCGATGAAAAAAATCCGCGCCCAGTCCGCGCTCGTCGCCAACGTCGACATTCCGGTCCTCTTGCTCGGCGAGAGCGGTACTGGTAAGGAAGTGCTGGCTCGCCTAATTCACAAGCTCTCTCCGCGGGCGCACCGCACATTCCTCAAGGTGAATTGCGCAGCGGTTCCGGCCGACCTGCTCGAAAGCGAACTGTTCGGCTATGAAGCGGGAGCGTTCACCGGCGCCACGCATGCCAAACCCGGCAAATTCGAACTCTGCAACAAGGGCACGATTTTGCTCGACGAGATCGGCGAAATGCCACCGCTGCTCCAAGCTAAACTGCTCCACGTCCTTCAGGACCAGCAGTTTTCGCGCCTAGGCAGCCGCTCGGTGGTCAAGGTCGACGTTCGTATCCTGGCTGCGACCAACATCAATATTCCGGAAGCGCTTGCAACCAAACGCCTGCGCGAAGATCTTTACTACCGTTTGAACGCCTTCATGCTTTCGCTGCCGCCGCTGCGCGAACGCAAGGAAGAAATTCCCATCCTGCTCAAGCATTTCATGTCGCGCATGTCGGAACTGTACGCGCGGCCGCCCCTGCCTCTGTCCCCACCACTGATGGAGGCGTGTCTCAATCATCCCTGGCCGGGAAACCTGCGGGAGTTAAGTAACTTCGTGAAGCGCTATCTTGTTCTCGGAGACGAAACTCTAGCCGTAGCTGAGCTGCAGCCCAAACCGGATGGCGGCGGCGGTTTGCACCACGATGCAGCCGAAAGGGCGGCGGTGGCAGGC
The DNA here is from genome assembly GCA_020073565.1 of Terriglobia bacterium. Lineage (GTDB taxonomy): Bacteria > Acidobacteriota > Terriglobia > Terriglobales > Acidobacteriaceae > Acidiflorens. The sequence continues at coordinate 7,411 of JAIQEY010000082.1, read as the reverse complement.
GCCAAGTCTCCGGGCGGTTTGAAGTCGCTGGCGCGCAGCGCCAAGGATGAAGCCGAGGCCGAAGCCATCGCCCGCGCACTGGAAGAGACGAACTGGAATCGCAAGCAAGCTGCGGCGCTGCTGAAGATCAGCTACAAGGCCTTGCTGTATAAGATCCGTCAGTACGGCATCGCCCAAAGCCGGAGCACTCACCGCCTCTCCGCCGGAGCATAGCTCGTGTAGGGCGGACACTCTTGTCCGCCCGCCAGCATCACTACTGAGAATGTTTCCGAGGGCAAACTGAGGCGAGCCACAACAGACAAGCTAGGAGCCAGAAGCTAAAAGCAACTTTTGGTGCGGATAAGAGGACTCGAACCTCCACGACCTTGCGGTCACTAGGACCTGAACCTAGCGCGTCTGCCAATTCCGCCATATCCGCAAAAGAAGAAAACGGCAGCGAGCCCTTTCTGAAAGGGGACTACACTACTATCTACTGGCTGGCCGCTGACTGTCAATTGAACGCGCGATTCATCATGCAGCCGCACGGTTGCATGGAACTCGCTGGCTGGACGCAAATTATGGCCGAGGAAAACAAACTCTCGCAGGACTTGGTGAAGGATCTCCGCGTGCTTGCGCACGACTTAAGCAACGCGCTCGAGACCATCGTCCAAGCGACCTATCTGCTGTCTCAGGCGAACCCGCCCGAGAACATGGTTCGCTGGGTCGAACTCATCGATCAGTCTTCCCAGGAAGCGGTGCGCCTCAACCGAAAGTTACGCGAAATTCTGCGTTCGCAAAGCTAGGCTTTGGGCGTTAGGCCCTGGGCTCTAGAAGAATCGGATTCTGCCGCCTTCAACCCTAGAGCCTAGAGCCCAAAGCCAAGAGCCTAATTTCCCAGCTTTGCGTCCATCGTGATCTTCGCGTTCAGCACCTTCGACACCGGGCAGCCCGCCTTCGCGTTCTGAGCTGCCGTGTTGAACGCTTCCGTGCTCGCGCCCGGCACCTTCGCCACCACATCCAGGTGCACCGCTGTTATGGTCCAGCCGGAATCGAGCTTGTCCATCGTGAGGGTCGCCGACGTGCTGATGCTTTCCGGAGTCAGTTTTGCTTCTCCGAGCTGCGCCGATAGCGCCATGGAAAAGCACGCGGCATGCGCTGCCGCGATCAGTTCCTCCGGGTTCGTTCCCGGAGTGTTTTCGAATCGCGTCGTAAACGAGTATGGCGTATTCGACAAAACGCCGCTGGTGGACGAAACCGTCCCTTTGCCGTCTTTTAGGCCACCCTTCCAAACCGCACTGGCTTTGCGTTGCATTCCAGACACCTCGCAATCGATAGAGATCAAACAGAACCCTAGCATTGTAGATGGGAGAGGGAGTTCGCGCATTACGAGCAGGTGAATCGAGCAGCCGCCTCTTGTTGTTAGCCCAGACGTCAGCTACCGACCTCCGCCGGTTACCTGGGAGCCGCCCGCGGTAATCTTTCCCGCCTCCTCGCGGTCTTCATATACTTCTCTGGTGAACACCGACCTCGATCCACGCCTCCAACCATCGCCACTCCAGCCGGATACAGACCCGTTTTCTCCTGAGCCAACGGCCACTCGGGGCGGTCGTTGGCGAGCGATTGCCGCGGTCGTCGTCGGCATCGTACTGGGAGTGCTCTTCATGGGGAGGGGCACGGCGCGCGCGGCTTGGGAAGAGATCGCACAACTCCTCAGCCTGCAGGGGAAGCCGGAACCGGCATCGGCCAACGTTTTGTCAGAACATGAAATCGAAGCTCTGGACGAGATGCCAGCGCAGAGCCAGGCGCAGTTGCTGCTGGAGCGGTCGATCAATCACTACCGCGGGGCCAACGATCAGATCGCCACGCGCGTGGACCGTTGGCGGGGAAAGATCAAGCTCGACCAATCATTGAACTCGCTGTTCATGACGGCCCTTAACTCCGACGATCTGCGCGTACGGGCCGCCGCCATCGAGATCGATCTCGCGTGCCGCGACCTGGAAAAGAGTTCGGCGACGGTGGATCGCCTTGAGCCGGACGCGCACACCGGAGAGCAAGGGCCGCGCGCCAACGCTCTCTGGGACATCGCGCTGCTCGGCAATCGCGGAGTCCAGCCGGAACGGGCATTGCAGATCCTGCTGGGTTCGATTCACGATTCCAACGTGAACATCCGCTATTGGGCGGTCGAGGGACTGGCGTACTTAGGCACCAACGAAACTGTCGCTCCCTTGCTGCAGGTGTTTCATGATGACCCGTCGCCCATGATCCGCGAGCGGGCCGCGTGCGGGCTGGCGCAATCCGGCATGCTCAACGAAAGGCAGCGGCGGGCAGCTGTGCCGCAGTTGCTCGACTTTGCCGACGATACTGCGCTCGATCCCGAGACCCACAAGTGGGTATTTCAGGCGCTGCGCGACATCACTGGACAGACTTTGCCCCACGATCCCGCCGCCTGGAGAACCTGGTACACCGCGAACAGCGACCGCCAGTGGAATCCCGTAACCCGCGACAACCAGTAGGCGGGTTATCATCGCCTTCGTGTTAAGGGATGCTAGTAGAAATCCGAGCAGCTCAAATAGAAACCGCACTTCTTGCAGACCAGCTTGCAACTGTGGCCAAGCAACTCGGTTCCGCAGTTCGGGCAGAAGTTAGCAACATCAGGCCTGGCCGGCGGGGGCAGGGAAGACCTCGGGCTCGCGTCTCGTCCTAACGCGTGCTTTTCCCGCACATCCTCACTCATAGGCCGTTGTTGTAACACAGTCTCGATAGAATTGGGAACTCGGATCAGTGCGGCAGAATCCTGAAGCGCACAGGTCAGAGGGAGAGTCAAGAGTCGAGAGAGAATGGGCGCGTCAATTCATGCGAGTCACTGTTGCAAGTGCCTCTCCAGAGTAAAATACACTTCCCAAATTTTCAGGATGGGGAGTCAAACATGCCCGCTCTGAGACTTTTTCTAGTAGCACTATCGTTGAGTTCTCTGGTTGCCTGCGGGGGCTCCCATTCAGCCGTGCAGAACCCGGTCTTCACGAGCACACCGGTTACCGCTGCCTCGCAGGACACGAGTTACAACTATGGGCTGGCGGCAACGGACCCTTCCGGTGGGACGGTGACGTTCTCGTTGATCTCGGCGCCGGCGGGCGCGACGCTAACTGGAAACACAATCAACTGGGCGCCGACCGCTGCGGAATCGCGAATCTCCAACAGCTTCACGGCCAAAGCCACCTCTTCTTCGGGAGGAAGCGCAACCCAGTCGTGGACAGTCACTCCCACAGGCACGGTGACAGTCAATTGGGTCAATACAGATTGGACGCCGTCAGGGGCCGTGCAGATCCCCGGCCCTCCGATCTTTGTCCCGTCGGCGCTCGTTCCACAGCCGGATGGTTCCCTCGAACTTTTGTCCGGCACGGCAGCTTCGCCCGGCGTTTACAACATTGGGCAGGTGCCTGGCGGATATTACTGGCTTATCCAGGGTACTGGGCCTGGCTCCCCGCTTCCACCGACGGGCTTCTGGACTAACAGCAGCACGTTCGATCTCGGCCGGGATAGCGTGGGCGCTCAGACCGGCCTGTTGAGCGCTCCCGAGGACACAACCTTTGACTTCAACCTGAGCGGATTGGATCCTTCTTCGACGCCGGGCATCGTGGCCTTCATCACTGATAATCCGCCTTTTGCGCCGATCTCCTTCACTCCGCAACCGGGTGTGACGACTCTCTCGGCGTCGGCCATCGTGAGCAGCATGTTTGACTGGGCAAATGTGAACACGGCATTTCTGGTGCAGTACGAGCCTGTCTCGCTAAGCTCGCTGAACAACCTGGTACTCGGGCCCGAATTGACTCTGTCGAACTTGGCGCTCACGAGTGGGACGACGAACACGATTAGCGGAACGCTGGCGCCCAGTCCACAGGCTTCGGTGGATCTCAGCATCCCCGGTTCGAAATGGGCATCTCTGTTTCAGAATGTGGCGCCAGGGACGGTAACGCCGACGGGTTCATGGTTGTCGATTGCTCCGGAACCCTACGTGATCGGCGTGAATGCAAAACCACAACTCTTCGCACCGCCTTTCGGTTCTCATGTCTACATGGTTCAACCGGATTCACCGAGCGGGCTTACTTACCCAGGTAGCGCCTGTCCCAGTCAGCCGTTCTTTTTGCCGGTTGCCGTCGATCCACCCATTCTCGCCGACCAGAATTTTGGGACGCTCCAATATGGCGACCCGTTCCCATCCGACTGGATGCGAGTGCTCGCGTTCTGCCAGTCGGTTACCACACCCTTCCAGGTAGGTTCATTAACTTTTCCGATTGCCCTCAACTACGGCATGACAGTTTCTCCCTCGAGTCCCAGCCTCGCTCCGTTGGCTGGGCCGGTCGTGGATCCCACAATCGACGGCTCGAACCTGTTTACGACCACGAGCGTAAACAGTACAGTCGCAAAGCTGAACTGGTCCGCGCCGGCCGGTACTTCTCCGTACGGCTACACGGTTTATGTGTACCAGGTGATCCCGAGGCCGAGCGGGTTCGAGCTCTTGGTCGCCGGCAATTACAGCACCGCGCAAACTTCCATGACGCTGCCCCCGCTCACTGCGGGGAATACATACCTTTTCGTGATCATCACCGAAGTGGATGGCATCGCGAACATGCAAGCCAGCCCGTACCGTTCTCAGCTGCCCACCGGCTTCGCCACCGTTATGTCGGCCCAAGTCACGATCAGCGCCGGAACCGCTGGTCCGCAGCTCCGGGGCGATCCCAAGGAGTTGAAACGATTCCTGCACCCCGAGGGCAAACGGTATCGCATCACGGCCGGCCACGAATGACAGTTGGTACTCGAGAGTAATTCCAACACGAGTGCCCGCGTTCCCGCCTTCCAGTTGGCCGCTCTGTGGACAAACTTTGTGCGAGGCTCTACCTTGAATTCAGCAGGCGCGGTACCCAAGTGGTAAGGGAGAGGTCTGCAAAACCTTTATACGTCGGTTCGATTCCGACCCGCGCCTCCAGTCTTTCTAACAACTTGCACACTGCCGCTCTAGCCTTGCAACGTGGCGGTGTAGTAGGAAGTGTAGTAGCCCCACGCGTTGCCCTTTGACACCTATTGCACCCTCGCTGGCTGATCGCCTCTGAGTTCGTCCATCTTCGCCCAGACACCTCCACCCAATCCTCCCGGAAAGCTCATCGATGTCGGGGGATACCGACTTCACTTGAACTGTACGGGCGCGGACTTGCCGACCGTTCTGCTGGAATACGGAGCGACGGGAAACTCCGTGGTCTGGACTTTGGTGCAACACGAGGTCGCACACTTTGCGCGTGTATGTAGCTATGACCGTGCGTACGAGGGCTGGAGCGATGCCGGACCGGGACCTCAGAGCATGCATCAGCAGGTTTACGAGTTACACAGGCTCCTACAGGCCGCCCACATCGGTCCGCCGTATATTCTCGTTGGGTGGTCGTTGGGTGGAATGATCGACCGCTTGTACGCCGACGAGTATCCAGAGGAAGTCAGCGGAATGGTTTTTGTTGACGCGACCCACGAGGACATAGCGTTTGGAGATAAACCATTCCGCGAACTCTTCACCGGCAAGCCGATCCCTGCCGTGCAAACGATAAAATCAAGCCGGTTCCGCTGACCGCTGATGAGCAGAAGCGGTTTGACGAGGGGAAAGCTCGGAAGTTGCAGGAAAGCAGAACGCCGCCGACCTATCCATGGAATAAACTGTCACCCGATTTGAGCTTGTGGCGATTTGCGGACATGAATTCCAAACCCATATCCTCGACGAAAGGCGGGCAGGAGGAGTGGCTATCCGAAGAGTTCCAGCAGATTCATGAGTCTCGCAAGAACCATCCGCATCCGCTCGGAAACATTCCCCTAATCGTACTGGCGGCAGGCAAGGGCGAAGGCAACGCCCACGAGCCTGCCCGAGCTCTGCAACTCAAGGACATGGAGACGCTCTCTACGAACAGCTTTGCGTTCGTCGATGAAAATAGCGGCCATGGAATTCCGCTCGAAAATCCTGAGCTAGTTGTGCGTTCTGTGCGAGAGGTGTTACGAGCTGCCAATACACACACCCGAGTGCGACCGGGCCCGACACCATAGGCTCGTTCTGGTCACTCTGCGATGGGGTCATCTGACTACAACAACAATGGATTTCCTGTCCAGCAGCACCCTCGTAATTCGTCTAGGGTATATCTGCTTCCGAGTAGGACCTGAATCGTGAACCATGTTCAGCCCAAGGCAGCAGCCGGGGGTTGCGGATGACACTGGCAACGTTCATACTCCGACCATGACACTCAAAAATGCGGCATTGCTGGCACTGATCGGAACGATTCTGATAACGGCTCTCTTAGTGTGGACGTTCGCCTTCACCGTCCTCAATTTCCTGCGGGGCGTGGTTCCTGCGGTACTGCTGTTCTCGTCGTTCATCGATGCGTTTGCTTGCTTCACCGTGGCTGTGTTCTTTTACGTGTTCTATAGAGCGCAGTCATGATTCTAGTGAGAGCATGGCGGGCCTCCTGATGAAGTTTGTTCAACAAGAGCGAAATGGCGTCGCTCGCTCATCTGGGTCTCGCCCGCGCCTACCATCTCGCCAAGAGCACCGAGAAGGCCCGCGCCGCTTATCAGGAATTCCTCGCGCTGTGGAAGGACGCCGACCTTACACTAATTGATCGGGCTGAAGGGGCGATCCCTTCTCAGGGTCGGTCGGATAAATCAAGGCAACCTCTAGGGAGGGCGCTCTACCACGGCGAAAGTTTGTCTGAAGTGGTAGTCTCGCAAGAAGGGAGTTCGCCCATGAATAAGCATCGCGCATCATTGTTGGGGCTTTTAGAATTAACGCTGATGCTCGGATTGGGATACCCAGTAGCTTGGGCTTACCTCCTGTGGACCTAAAAACCGTGCGGCTCTAAGGCGTCCGCTTGAGGATGAGACTCAGGCTCGCTCCGCCTTGCTTCCAGGAGCCCGTGATCTCTGATTTGGCTCTATTCATGGTGCCATCATATGAACCTTGGATTTGGTTGCTTTCGAAGTGCAGAGTAGGTTCTTTGTAGGTGATGGCGGTGATCGGGATGCCGGAAATGTCTTGGTCAGGGTAGTCGACCGTGCCACTTAAAGTTCCGTCCTGCGCCGCGGAAATGTGCACCAGAAGTCGCTTTTTAGGCTGGGCGCCCGGATCGAGAGTTCCTTCCCAATTTCCAACGATGGGCGAGTTCTCTGCTGCGATCGTGATAGCGGGTATGCCCGAAAACTGATTCCGCGCTCCAACAGAAAAGCCCGAATCTGATTGGTGACGCTGGTGCGGCGTGAGACGAGCCGCTCGCGCACCCGAAGCCGAGCTTGCAGGTCGAGTTGATCCTCCGTCTTGATGGGCACGAAACGCATGTTCTCGCGCTCCACCGCTTCGGCAATCGCTTCCGCGTCGCAATAGTCGTTCTTGTTCGACTTCACGAACGGT
>JAIQEY010000081.1 GCA_020073565.1 Terriglobia bacterium | reverse complement strand
CGTGGCAAAGGCTGGATGCTTTCGGCCGTCGTTGTTTCGTCGCGAGTTGTATGCGCAGAATCCATTTGACAATGATGCAGGTTAGGTTGTTTGTCGAGAAATGGCCGCCCGCGACAATGAATTGATCGAGCACGCCAACTCCCGAGTACGCCGTTCGCGGCGAATTGTTCGTCAATCACTTGACTTCAGCAAATTGCTTGCCACGCCCAGCATTGATAAATAGTGTCCGGTTCCGTTGGTCAGTCTTCCGGCAGTAATCAAGGCTGTCAGCATTCGCGCGGATTGCACTGGCGTCTTTCAATGCGGATCGCGCTGCGAAAAACCTGTTCTGACACTCTTTTGCTGCCGAGACCAATCCGCTGAACTCCGGGCTCCTCCGTAGTTCTACAAGTAGCGGGTCCGTGTGCAGGGCATCATAGGCACAATAGTTTTGGCCAACGGCTCTTCTCAGCAAACGCAAGGCGGCATCCTTTCGCCCACAATACGACAGCATGGTTCCGGCGATATACCAACCCTCCACGTCGCCTTCCGCAACCGAAGCAGCTTCCGTCTGCCGAGCGACTCCGTCCAGTTGGGATGCTTGCTTTGGATCAAGACAGACCTGAAGCAAATCACGACCCATCTGAGGTCTGTCCGACGCTCTTTGAATCGTCTGGCGTGCTTTGTCCACTTTACCTTGGCCCAATAGAATAAGAGCAGTTTGTCTTGCAGCAAATTCCGAGCCTGCATCGAGTCGGACAAACTCCATGGCCCTTTGTGGCTGACCTAGTTGCATGAAGGCTAACGAGCATGACCGGAAGCGGTAGTCGCTCCGGTCCAGTGTAAGCGCAGTGTCGCATTCGTGTGCCGATTCGGCCAACAACCCGGCGTAGCGCAGAACGTATGCCAGGGCGAAATGTGCGTAAGCGCTGTCCGGTCTGCGCTTGATTAGAGCCGAAGCTTCCGCGTACGCATTCCGAAGCTCGCCTCGCTCTGTGCGGTTGTTGATCAATTGGACGGACGCACCGATCAGGTTCGCATCAAGCGCCAGTGCTCGCTCCATAGCCGAGTCTGAACGCTTGAGCATTGGTTGCCCACCTTCGCCATAGTCGGCTTCGAAGTAATAGCGCATTCCCAAGGCCTCCCAAGCAGGTGCGTAGGAGGTGTCAATACCCACGGCACGTTCCAGCATCGCGATCGAGGCCCTGTTAGGACTGACATCATGCGGCACCCCGACGCTGCGTAAATACAAGTCATAGGCTTCCTCGCTCTTGGGTCGAGTCCCCTGCTGCCCGGCGGATGATCCCCCAAGCACTGGGACAAGTCTTTGGCGAACTCTCGACGTGATTTGTTCCCGCATCGCTATCTTGTCCGACGCTGCCACACTGACTGTGTCTCGCCAAACACTGCGGTTATTCGCGACATCGACCGCTTCCAGTGTGACCTCCAACTGGTTACCTTCCGTGAGGTAGTGTCCAGTGACAATGGTGGTCACCCCCATCTCCCGACCAGCCTGCTGCAAGTCGAAATTCGGCAAGTTGTACTTGCTGGTTGTGGCAAATGGACGAATCGAGAACGACGGCACGTAGCTCAGCGTCGTCGCAATTTCATCGGGCAAGGCGAGCCGTAGAAAATCTGTCTCCTTGTCGGAGCCCGCATTTTGGAACGGCAGCACCGCGATTGCCTTTGCGCTTGTAGAACCAACGCGGGAGACGGCGGGATGCCGAAACTGCCATAGGAAGAGTGCGATCACGATTGCGGCGATCGCCCCACCAGCCCCCGCAGCGATCGATTGGAGCCGCCTTTTACGAGCAACCGTGGGTCCAGGGGAAGCACTCCGCATCTCTTCAACCGTCGCGATGAAGCGATATCCCTTGCGTGAGACGGTCTGAATGAATTGGGACTCCCCAGCGTCGTCCCCAAGAGCTTGGCGAATCTTCCGGATGGCGGTATAGAGCGACGATTCTGCTTCGATGAATACGCCTTTGCCCCAGACATGCTCGACCGCTTCGTCTCGGGTCACAAGCTTGCCGGAGTGCTCCGCCAGAAATAAAAGTAGCTCCAAGGGTGTCCGATCCAGCTTCACCGGCTGACCGTCGCGGCGCAGCTCAAAATTCTGCCGGTCCAGATGGAAACGACCGAATTTGAGGATAGGAGACATCTGTCTGTTGACGCACAAGGTCTGGAAACTGAAGCTGATCAGACAAAAGCGAGTGTACGACAAGCAACAACCCTCCAAAAAGGAACAATTCAGAAATGATTCAGCTCTGTTTCAGGACTTTCCGAGCTTGGTTTCCTAGGATTGGCGACATTGGGGGGGGGCCAGAAATTTGGAAGAGAACGCGGGTCCCTGTTCTTCGCGCTCGTTGCGAAAATTGAGCCTTTGGTCCGACCTCACTGGTTCACTAGAGCGGTCAGAAGACTGTGCCACCCTGACAGGTTAAGTAATTGACGGATCGAGCATGGTAACAGAAATCGGACACGTGGAGGCGATATTCCGGTATCCCGTGAAGTCCTTGGGCGGTGAACGACTTGAGGTCGCCAAGCTAGGCTGGTATGGCCTCGAGGGTGACAGACGCCTCGCATTCCGGCGGACGGATGACCGCAGCGGGATGCCGTGGCTGACGGCAAGCAAGCTTCCCGACCTGCTCCTGTTTGCCCCGCACCGCCGTGAAGGTGGCGCTCAGAGAGACGTTCTTCTACCTTCGCATATCCGCACCCCCGACGGCGAAGAGATGCCCGTCTTCGGGGAGGATTTGGCCAAGGAGATCGGGCGTCGGCACGGGGGTCTCGTCGAGATGATGCAGTTGAGGCATGGCATCTTCGATGAAGCGAGCATTTCGGTGATCGCCTCCGAGACGGTGGGCGAAATCGGACGCCTCGCAGGGCGGAGCTTGGACGTACGACGATTTCGCCCGAATGTTCTGGTTCGTTTACTGCGATCGGCTCCCTTCCAGGAGGACGAGTGGGTGGGCGGTGTGCTGTCATTCGGCGGGGGGGACGATGCTCCAGCCATCGCCGTCACGATGCGCGACGAACGCTGTTCGATGGTGAACCTCGATCCCGACTCGGCAAGTCCGGCGCCAGAAGTGATGAAGGCGGTCGTTCGTGCGCATCAAAACACCGCGGGAATCTACGGCGCGGTTACTCGCACCGGTCGACTGTCGGTCGGGCAGACCATATTCCTCCGTGCGGCGACCGAGAAAAGAAACCGTGCGTGATCGAAGCACGAAAACACAATATCCCAGAACGCTATGGTACCCGGTTTACCCGAGTGTATGTGAAGCAGAACTGCCGCTGGGTGACGGTGGCGCTCCAGACAACCTTAGTTCGACCATGATTATGATCAAAGTCTCAGATAGTGGAAACTCAATGGCAAACCAGTCCGATGGCAAGCCAACTTTGCGCACCACGAAGCACAGTCGCCGCGCGTTCCTGAGACTTTCAGCCTGGACAGCCGCCGGAATATCGTTCTCGCGCGATCTGAGCTGGGCTCTGCCCAAGTCATCGCTTTCGCCTCAGAGCAACCGAAAGAAGGTGACTGTGCTCGGGGCGGGGCTTGCGGGACTTTCGGCTGCGTGGGAGCTTCGGCGGGCAGGGCACAACGTTACCATCCTTGAGGCCCAGCTTCGTCCTGGCGGCAGAGTGCATACCATCCGCGAAGGCCTGTCCGATGGTCTTTACGCCGAAGCAGGCGCCGGCCGCATTCCCCGCACCCACAATGTCACGAGGGAGTGGGTGAAATATTTCGGCTTGGAGCTTGAGCCGTTTTACCCGACTGAAGCTTCACAGATAGCGCTCCTGAATGGCAGGCGCTTCAAGATCCCGCCAAACGGGGATGCCGACATTTCGGGTGCGGCCTTCACGCCCCATGAGCGCAAGATCGGACTGCTAAATCTGGACGATCACTATTATGGCGACTTGACGAAGAAGATCGGAGGAGAGATCCGCCGCGACTGGCCATCGAGTATTGCCAAACTCGCCGACATCACGATGGCCGACCTTCTGCGGCAGAAGGGTGCATCCGACGAAGCCATCCGTTACATGCTCCTCGGTTTCGAAGACGACGCCGCCCTTGATTTCATTCGCGATTCGGTCAATCATCACGACCTCTCCAAGATCAAAGGGGGCAACGACCAGCTCCCGCGTGCTTTTGCAGCGAAGCTGAGTGATGTTATCCGATACGGTTGTGCAGTCGAGCAGATTGAACGTAGAGAGAATTCAGTGCAGATTGCCTATCGCCGTGCAGGTATGCTCGACCACGTTGAGGCAGAAGCAGTAGTGTGCACAATTCCGTTTGGAGTTTTGAGAAAGATCCCTATCACTCCCGAATGGTCGCCCGAAAAGCGCAAGGTGATCGACAACCTCTACTATGGGCCGGCTGAGAGGAACACATATCAGGTTTCGACCCGGTACTGGGAGTCTGAAGGCCTCAATGGATTTGGATCATCGGACAAGGGCTTTGAGATTTGGCATTCGACGCACGGCAAGCCGGGACGCCGGGGCGTACTTCAAGCTTTTGCGTACGAGAGTTACGCGGCGGAACTGGATCAATTAAGCGAAGGCGACCGATGGGACCGCGTGATTCACGACATGGACGAGGTGCATCCGGGTCTGCAGCCGCATCTCGAGACGATCATCACAAAATCGTGGACGAACGACCCGTGGCAGCGCGGTGGCTACGTCGTGTATCACGTCGGGCAACAGAATTGGTACCCGGACGTGTGCCGGCGCGAGGGGCGCATTTGCTTCGCCGGAGAGCATGCATCTGGCTGGCCAGGGTGGATGCAAGGCGCGATCACGTCCGGAATCAAGGCTGCGAAAGAGATTACCGCTGAACTGGTGTGAGGCGCTGTCCGATTGAATGTCGGTAAATGCAGGAGGGTTTCCTCGAGTATGAAGCGAGATGCGAGCCCAAGAGGTGTCCCACTTAACAATGGACGACGGGCGTTCGTTGCCAGCATGTGTACGGTCGCCGGGTCAATGATGCTATCGTCCCACGTGCTGAGCGCCAGCAGAGCAGAATCAAAGGGAGCGACAAGCGAGGGGTTGCGCCGTTTCCAGTACGTACAGATAGATGTCTTCACCGCGAAACGTCTTGAGGGAAACCCATTGGCCGTTTTCACAGATGCTCGTGGACTCAGCGACATTGAGATGCAGGCTCTAGCGCGCGAAACGAACCTGCAGGAGACAGCCTTCGTCTTTCCTCGCGATCACTCAATCGAGCAGAAGGAAGGAGTCAAAGTTCGAATTTTCGTACCCGATGAAGAGATCCCATTCGGTGGACACCCAACACTTGGTACCGCAATGGTATTGCGAGATTCGCCGGTCCAATCGAACACTACTGTTGCAAGGAAAACGGCTGAGATTGCGTTGGACCTGAAGATCGGCAAGGTGCCAGTCACATTCCGTGAAGATGGCAGCGACGGCGCATTTGGTGAAATGCACCAGGTAGATCCCGAATTCGGACCTGTGCACGATCGCGCAGCCGTTGCCACTGCTCTCGATCTGAAGCCCGACGACATAGAGGACGGTTGGCCGATCCAGACAATTTCGACCGGGCTTCCATTTGCGATCGTCCCTATACGGAGGTTGGGAACTCTTGAATCGTTGCTCCCGAATCTCAGCAAGGTTTACGAGTACCTGGATCGCCAGAATCCCAAATGCGACTTCTACTACGTGTGCCGGGAGACACACGATCCGGAAATAGGTCTGAGGGCTAGATCTATTTACACGATCGGCGAAGATCCGGCAACGGGATCGGCAGCCGGCTGCACGGCGGCGTGGATGGTGAAGTACGGGTTCGCGCAGCCCGACCAAACAGTTCATATAGAACAGGGCGTGGAAATCAAGCGCCCCAGTCATTTGTTTGTGCGTGCGGCGAAAGACGGCGGCCGTATTACCACTGTGCGCGTCGGCGGTCACGCAGTTCAGGTCATGCGAGGAGAACTGTTTCTCTAGGGAATATTTCTTAAACCGCAGATGTAACGCATTCAGCAATTCACTCCATCCGTTGCTCGCCGAATTCATGCTCTTCTGGAAACCTAAGACGACGTATTCCCAACCCGGTGACTGGGTGTTTCCCTCAACCCGCCTAAACGGCAAACAGCCGCGTGTCGCCAACATGTTTGTCGAAGATCATCTCCGACCGGCTGCTGTGAAGGCCAGCGTTCTTTCATCTCACCGGGACGTCCGAGGACGACTCGTCGATGACGACCGACGACGATTCGGTTTTCACAATTGCGTCACAGCGTCGCGTCATTCCTCATCCGGATCAGAACCGATTCAAAGATGCCTTTCCGAACCCACTTTGTCTGTCTGATCGGTGTCAGCAGTCCAGGAACATGACCGGTCGCGATTTCCAGTTTATTAGACCAATGACGCGACAAGGCAGAGGCCAAGGTTCATTTCTGCGTCTTCATGAACGGACCGATAAGAGCGGCAATTTCATCCGCTGCCGTGTCCAGCGCGAAATGACCACCATCGACAATATGGACCTCAGGATTGGGCACATCTCGCCGGTAGGATTCCGGCTCCGCGGAGTCAAACGATGACTCATACTTGCCCCAAATCACCAGCAGGCGCGGCTGCTTCTCACGCATCCACGCTTGCCACCCGGGATAGTTTTCGACGTTGGTGCGATAGTCGTAGAAGAGGTCGCTCTGAATCTCGACCTGGCCGGGCTGATTGAGAAAACCAAATTCATCCGACCGACAGCGGCGAATTTCCCACTGTAAGACTATGGGTACAGATCCGATCATTGCGCCTCAGTGCGATACCAGCCGTTATGAGGCCGTTGTGCGCATCAGCGAAGTCAGCAGCGAGCAGGCACGAGAAATGAGTGCCGAGCAATATCAGATCACCCACATGCAGTTTGAACTGGTCAGTCTGTGGCGTGGAATCGAAGAACAGGACTCGGCGAGAATTCCTGATGTTGAAGCGAAACCGGATTCGACGCAAGAAAGCGAAGTCGCAATGGTGGCGTTGCCGTTCTCATCCCTTCAACTCAATCCCTCTTTGGCTACGTATCTCAGTTTGACGTCCTCCCAAGTTGGAGCTATCCAGCAAGTAATGATGCGGGAGCAACATAGTCTCGAGCCTTTGATGACCCAGCTTCGAACTACACGAGAGAAGCTGCTTTCAATCGGCAATGAACGCGGGAATGAGAAGCAAATCAAAGCTCTGGCCGATACGGAAGCAGGTTTGCTGGCAAGGCTGATCGTCGCGAACGCCCGCATGCAATCCAAAATTTACAGAATTCTTAACCCTGATCAGCAAAAAAAGCTCAGCGACCTCGAACGAACACAGGGCGCGGTCACATCGGATAGTAAGTAAAGGAGCAATCACTGTGAAATACAAACTGAAAGCTACGCGCGTCACAGCCGATGCTGGCTCGGAAATGGTTGTGCCGCACAGCCTAGACCTCACGTATAAAACGACGACTTTGAAGCGACCGCATAATCTTTAGCGGTTTCCATGTTGGATCTAGTGGCCCACGCGAGCGCGTGAGCACGGGAGTTGGCCTCAAGATCGCGGATCAGCAGTTCGGCAGGCCGTTGGCATCCCAAATGAAGAGGGCCGGAATCGTCTTACGGTAGTGTCTTAAACATGGCGAATTATCGGTTCCGACGCTGCTGTGCTTCAAGTCCGCGACGGCGGGAGTGGCGTTTTCAAGCGTAAGACTTAGGCTGAGATCGACAATTTCGCCTGGTTCGGTGGCAATCGCTGGGAGGAATATCGGCGAAGGAACATGCGCACATATTCCTCTACGAGCCGCGAGGTGTTATCGGCTCTCAGGATCACACATGTGTTGAAGCACAACGACGGATCGGAAAGCGGTTTTACGACTACCCCATCAGCATGAAAGCCGGTCGTGGAAGGCTGCGTAAGAATAGCGACACCTAAGTGCTCCGATACCAATTCCACTGCCTGCTGTGGCGCAATGACATCGTGAGCATACCTGGGCACGATGGACCCGGATTGTGCGGCGCCCATGATTGCATCAAACACGACTGGATCAAAGCGTTTCGGAAACAGAATCCACTCATCCTTGGCCAGGTCCTGAAGCAGCAGACTCTCTTTGTGAGCGGCGGGATGATCCTCTGGAAGTACCGCGTAAAGCGGCGCCGGAGCAAACGGCACAGCCGTGATCTGGGCATCCAGCGGTGGCGCTGTCACCAGGGCGAGGTTGACTTCGCCGACAAGGACGCTATGGACCGACTCCCTTGCAAACTGTGTCTTGAGTCGAATTTCGAGCCTTGGGTATAAAGGAAGACGGATCGCAAGCAACGCGGAAACCCAGTCGTGATTGGCATAGGGTGAGCGCCCAATCGTCAAGATCGTATCGGACCTGTTATGGGCAGCACGAGCGAGATGCACGGCCCGCTCTGTGTGCGAGAGCGCAGAGCGGGCCTCTTCGACGAAGAGACGCCCGGCATCTGTGAGTTCCACAACCCGTCGCTTATTGCGAGTGAACAGGTGGAACTGATGCTCGGCTTCGAGGTCCGTAATCTGTTTGCTGAGCGCAGGCTGGGTGATATGCAGTCGGTCCGCGGCGCGCCGGAAGTTCAGCTCTTCAGCCAAGGCAATGACTGCAAGCAAGTGACGTATTTCAACGCTGGGAAACACTGCTCCAAACCCCGTTCACGAGTTGGGTAACACCAGGTGTTTCGTCCTGCCATTTGCATGTGAAGCGACGAGTGGTTATGGGTTTGGAACCCGGCCGGTTCGAAAAGGTTCCGCGAAAGACGAAATAAAACTAGAAACCATCCGATCCGAAAGCGGCTCCAGACGGAGGTTCCGGAGGATTGGGTTCGACAGACTGGGTCGGGACGGGAAGCTAATGGGCCTCCGGGCGTGAGCCCAATCGGTCCCGGTTGTGAGTTGCCAAAGAAAGCTTCAACGGTCGGGGTTGGGGACCGTTGACACCGCTGCGCGGGAGTCCAATTCCATAAAAAATGGCGGAGTGCGAACTCGCGCTCCGCCGGGTATCTAATAAGGATAGGCCTAGGCCGTCTTGCGGCTCTTCGGATTGGCTCCCGCCTTGGTCTTTTTCTCCCGTTTCGCCGTAAGTTCCTCTGCCACGGCCTTTTGCAGTTTCTCAGCATCTACCCGGTAGCGTTTGGCGGCGTCCATCAAAACGTCATCGCGGCTAGTGGTGGATCGCTGATAAGCCGAATCCAGCAGGCTGATTTCGAGGAGGAGTTTGCAAAGTTCGGCCTCGTCGTAGGTGCCCACATGCTTCGCCAAAAGCTCCTGCGCGGACGCGGAATCCTTCTTTGCCTCTACCTTGTGCCGCTTCGCCAGAGCCGGGACCTGGCTGTAGGAAAGGTGGCCGATCAGGTAGTGGGCGACCGCCAGCAAGTCGGCCTTCTTTAACGGAGCCGATACGCGTTGAAGGATCGTGGCCAAGACACGGTGGCGAGTCGTAATGGCCAGTTTTTCCTTTTCGATCCGCTTCCGTTCCTCGGCCCGCTCCCGCTCGGCTTGCTGGGGAGAAGGCGTGTTGGGGTGGTGAGTGCGGCAGGCGGGATCGGCACAAACCTTGACGACCTGTCCGCGCTTGCCGCCGTCCATCACGATGGCCTCAGCCATCTTGTCGCACGGCTTCTGGTTCGCGGGGAGCTTGGTGCTTGCACCGTTTGCCTTCGGCTTCTTGATTTCCAACTCCACATACTGATTCCGTCCCAAGGGAGCGCCCTCGCGCGAATTCCACGCCGCCGAAATCTGGATAAGCTGCGGCTTGGTTTCCAGAGTCTTCTTCACAGAAGCGTCGATCTTGGCTCGGAAACAGTCGGGCGAAGTGCAGGAATCCTTACGCACGTCCGGGAAAAGCAGTTTGTTGAAACCTGTTCGCTTGGGACAGTTGGCGCACGAACCTGCCTCGGGAACGAGGGCCTCATCCTGCTTGTCAAAGGGCGCAGACGCCAGTTGCAGCAAGATGTTCGATTCAATCCATGCGGCCAACTCCCGCACCGGAATCAGGACTTGGTTGTTGCCCTCGCTGGTCCACAAGCCCCGGAAGGCAGCCGAGAATGCCTCCTGCT
Source organism: Terriglobia bacterium (assembly GCA_020073565.1). GTDB lineage: Bacteria > Acidobacteriota > Terriglobia > Terriglobales > Acidobacteriaceae > Acidiflorens. Next base: position 7,996 of record JAIQEY010000081.1, on the reverse strand, counting down.
GTTGCGAAGCCGGGAGCTTGGCGATCAGCAAAGCGTGGCCGATGGTGATCTGGTCTTTCAGGAACGCCTCGGCCACGGGAGGGATGAGGTCCGCGAGCCGAATGCGACCGTAGACGTACGCCTCACTCTTGCCAGCACGGGAGGCGATGGTGGCGATGGTGTAGGCAGGTTCCCCAAGTTCCAAGAGGGACTTGAAACCCAGAGCCTCCTCCAACGGGTGGATGTCTTCGCGTTGCAGGTTCTCCACTTATCTTTAGTCCTGAAAGAGCATTCCACGACGTACACGACGGTGGAGTCCTGCACGATGCAGAATCGTTATCTGTAGTTGATTCCATGACGTGAAACCAGTCCGCGTTGGCGGAGTTGAGCGTAGCGAAACTGCGCCAATGCGGACTGGGCGCCCAATTCAGGAGGATCAATGGTCAAAGTACAACGAATCATTGTGCCCGATACGCGGGAGCGTTGCTGGGTGTTGTTCGACGCAGAACATCAGCCACTCATCGCTCCGAACCAATACTTGTGGTACCTGCATCACCTGGGGCGGTCGCCAAACACCGTGCGAGCCTATGCCCACCATCTCCAGGCATTCTCAAAGTTCCTATATGAAGAGAACCGAGACTGGACGACGCTTAGCCTGACCGAACTGGCCAAGTTCGTGACGTGGTTGCGTCGAGTCAGTTCAGCTAACAGCAAGTCGCGGTCCGACACAACGATCAACACAATCCTAGCCGCGGTTAGCTCCTTCTACGAATATCAGGACCGGCTTGGTGTTGAGACAGACATCAGCCGGTCGCGGCGGTTCGGAGCAAAGAGTTCATACAAGCCGTTCTTGCACCACCTTAGCCGGAACCGCCCCTTGGGTCGCGCGGTTATGCAGGTGCGTGCGATTCGACGCCTGCCACGGGTGTTCTCAACGCAAGAAGTCCAGGCATTACTGAATGCGTGTGCGCGGAGGCGGGACCGTCTCCTCGTGAGCTTGTTGTATGAGAGCGGGATGCGCGTCGGTCAAATGCTCGGGTTACGCCATGCCGACATCCGTTCTTACGATGGAGAGATCGACATTATCCCTCGCGCAAACAGCAATGGCGCCCTGGCCAAATCGCGCTCTCCCTATACCGTGCATGTCTCGAAAGAGCTGATGGAACTGTATGCGGACTACCTGGTACACGAATACCAAGAGGCCACTCACGACTACGTTTTCGTGAACTGGTGGGGCGGGCGCATCGGGGCACCGATGACCTACTCCACGGTGATCGATCTGTTCCGCAAACTCGGCTCTAGAACCGGCCTGCACGCCACGCCGCACATGTTCCGCCACACGCACGCGACAGATCTGTTGCGGGCCGGCTGGGACCCCGCATATGTCCAGCGGCGTCTCGGGCACGCGCAGATCCAGACCACCGTGAACATCTATGCGCATCTGTCGAGCGGAGATCTGGGGAAAATGTTTGCACACTATCAAAAGGAGCGTGCAAGGTGACAACGATTACTTGGAGTCGTGAACGACAGCAATCTTTGCTTGGCCAGCTTTCAGAGTTCTGGAAAGAAGACGTCTGGGACATGCGTACCAGCCCGCTGCAAACTCGACTTTCTGAAAAAACGAAGCAGCGCCGTCTACGCTTCGGCTGCAAATCTGCGACCATCAACGGCGAACTCAAGTATGCGTGCTGGAAGAAGTTCTCCGATGGCGATTGGAGAAACACCCAGGAGCTGGGCAGAGTTCACCGCATGATGAAGTGGCTGAACAGTGTTGACCCACTGCCGGCATCCCTGATGAGCCGAGCCTTCGACGAATGGCGAGGGCTGTACACGACGTATCTGAAACAATGCGGCATGTACCGCCAGGGCACCACATTCCGCATGGATCGGGAGCAACAGCCGTGCGTCAGTTCGCGCGACAGCCAATATATCAGTACGCTTCGGCAGATCTATTTCATCCTGAGAAGCGCATACGATGACCGTCCCGAGCACGAAAAAGATGTGTGGGACCTGCAGCGGATGGCGGTCCCAATCAGTCTCTCGCTCTCCAACGCTACATTGAGTTTCCACCGCATCCGACAACCGTGGTTACGAAAAACAGTCAAGGCTTACATACGGTACTGTCTGCCGATCTACGCGGAAGGAACCTGCCGCACGCGATTGCAGTCGCTGACGTGCTTCTCGGAATTCCTTATGAGCGAGCAACCAAGGGGCACAGCCAAGGCCATCACACGCAAGCTGCTGATCGAATATCTGAGCTACCTACCCACGCGGGTCTGCATCTCGGTCCGGAAGAGTCACTTGCTCAATCTCCGGAACTTCCTCGAAACGGCGGCACGCGAACGCTGGCTTCCGATTGCATCCGAGCGAATGATCTTTGATGAAGAAATACCGCGCCCACCTAAGCCGCAGCCTCGCTATATCCCGGCTGTGGTTTTAGACCAACTGAACTCGCATCTGGGCAGTCTGAAGGCTCCGTGGATGCAGATGATTTTCATTCTTCAGGAATGCGGAATGCGCATCAGTGAACTCCTGCAACTGCCACTGGACTGCTTGACACAAGATGCCCGTGGCACGTTCTATCTGCGGTACATGCAGGGCAAGATGAAACGAGAACACACGATCCCGGTTTCACAGGAGATCGCCCGCGTCGTACAGGAACAACTGCAAGTAGTGCGGGCCGCCGGACGATCAACGACTTTGCTGTTCCCTAACTCGAAGGGCGGCGTGCGCAAGCAACAAAGCTTCGCGCAACGAATCAACCGCCTGGCTTACGACCATCAAATCCGCGACGCCAACGGCAATCTCTTCCGCTTCCAGTCACATCAGTTTCGCCACACCGTCGGGACGCGAATGATAAACCTTGGTGTTCCCCACCACTTCATTCAGCGCTATCTGGGCCATCTCGGGCCGGAGATGACGAACCGTTACGCACACATCCATGACACCACCATGCGGGAGAAACTCTCCGAGTATCTGCAAGGAACGTTGGTTGATGTGACCGGCAAAGTGGTGCCGGAAGAAGGGCTGCTCGACACAGGTGATCTGCGCTGGTTCACGCGCAACGTGCTCGCTCAAGCCCTCCCAAACGGCTACTGTGCCATTCCGGTCGTTGCCGGGCCATGTCCTCACCCGAATGCGTGTCTGAATTGCGCTCACTTCCGCACGGACGCCAGCTTCCTCGACGTGCATAAGGCGGAGTTGTGCGACACGGAGCGCGTGATTGAAAAAGCAACCACGAACGGCTGGACCCGGCAGGCCGAAATGAATGAACAGAAGCGAAACAACCTGGTCAACATCATCTCCTCCCTGGAGCAAGCACATGCGTAGAAACACTGATGGACTCAAACGCAGTGCACGACTGCGTAGCGACAGTGCGCTGGCACGCGCAACGACGGCTTTGCACCGCATGGAGGCTGCTGATCAGAAAATAACCTTTCGCGCCGTATCGTTGGAGGCGCGGGTTTCCACGGCATGGCTGTATGGTCGGCACGAACTGCGGGAGCGGATCATGCGCTCTCGAAAGAGTGACGGCCTGACGATCACTTCTTCATTGATCCGTGATCGTGAACGGCTGTCCAGGCAGAACGTCGTGGCAACCCTGCGCCTCAGGATCAAAGCTCTTGAGGAGAGAAACCGCGAACTCAGCGAACTGCTGGAGCGTGCCTACGGTGTAATCGCTCAGACCTGACCCTGCAGCGGCAATCCAGGCGTGAAGAGAGGGGCTCTCGTCCCCTGAAGCTGTCCGCTTCCGGTCACAGCCTATCATTAGCGGACATCCGGTGTGGCTGGCGCTTCCCAGCTTCAGCGTGCACCGCCTTATCGATCTATAGTTTACAGACCGCCGCGGATGGTAGGAGAATTGCTATTTTGATCGGAAGTGTTTCTGGGGTGCTTGTTTTGAATCCCAGGTGGAGGTCGTGCGATGAGTGGGCTAGCTCAAGATTTTCGCTACTCTTTGCGCCAGTTGCGCAAGTCTCCGGGATTTACCGTTGCCGCCGTTTTGACACTGGGAATGGCCATTGGCGCGAATGCTGTGGTTTTCAGTGTTCTGAACGGACTGATTTTGCGCCCGCTGAATGTGCCGCAAACCGAGAGCCTCTATGCGCTAGAGCGCACATCGAACAAGGAAACAAGTCACTCGTATCCCGACTACCTCGACTTGCGCGAACGCAATCGCACCTTTGATGATCTCGCAGCTTATAGCATCCCCCAGGCAGCGCTGGACACGGGTGCAGGTCCATCCCCGATCTGGGGCGTGGAGGCTAGCGGGAACTACTTTGACGCATTGCGGATTAAGCCTTATCTCGGCCGTTTCTTTCACGCCTCCGATGAGCATGGTCCGAACAGCGCCCCTTACATCGTGCTCAGTTACACATATTGGCACAGCCATTTTCACGATGACAATCGCGTGGTGGGCCGTACGGTTCAGGTGAACAAGCATCCCTTCACCATTCTTGGCGTAGCACCGCCGGAATTTCGCGGGACACTCGTGTTCTACTCTCCCAATTTCTTTGTGCCGCTGGTGAACTGCGAGCAGGTGGATGGGGGCGATTACCTGAGCGATCGCGGAAACCGCTCGATTCTCATGGTTATGGGGCACTTGAAGGTGGGCATCACTCCGGCACAGGCCACTGCGGATCTGAATTCAATTGGCTCGTATCTGGAAAAGAGTTATCCCCAAGACGAACGCCAAATGAGCTTTTCATTGGCGCGCCCAACTCTCTTGGGCGATCAGTTTACCGGTCCGTTTCAGGCATTTTTTGCGGGATTGATGCTGCTCGCGGGATTGATCCTGCTGGCCGCCTGCGCCAACCTAGGCAGCCTCTTTGGTGCGCGCGCTGCTGACCGTTCCCGTGAAATTGCTCTGCGACTGGCGCTGGGATCGAGCCGCAACCGCATTCTTCGCGGTCTGTTTAGCGAAGCCGTTCTGATTTCGCTGGTCGGCGGCGCAGTCGGACTATCGGCCAGCGTAGCGTTGTTGCGCTGGTTGAGTGAATGGCAGCCATTTGGAAATTTTCCCATGCATGCGCCCGTGAACCCGGACGCGACTGTTTACGGAATCGCTTTGCTTCTTAGCCTCGTCAGCGGATTCTTTTTTGGCGCAGTCCCCGTGGGCCAGGTGCTGCGCACGAATCCGTATGAGGTCGTCAAGTCCGGATCGTCCGCGAGAGTTGGGCGGCGGATCACTGCCCGAGACGTGTTGCTCGCAGTTCAAATTGCTATCTGCGCGGTGCTGGTCACTTCGTCGATGGTTGCCGTCCGTGGCCTGGCGCGCTCTCTGCACGCCCATTTCGGTTTTGAACCGAAGAACGCCATGCTGGTAAGTGCTGATCTGCACTTGGCAGGTTACACCGGCGATCGAGTGCCTCCAATGCAAAAGCGCATGATCGATGCCGTCGCGACGATCCCTGGCGTAGAGTCGGTCGGACTAAGCGATCCGCTACTCTTAAGTGACACGAACAGCTCGAATGTTTTTAATGATGGAACGACAGAGCTGCGGCCCTCGAATGCCGCCGCTAACGCCTACGTGTACCACATATCTCCCGAATACTTTCATGCGGAGGGCACCACGTTGCTGTCCGGCCGGGCTTTCACCTGGCATGACGACAAAAATTCGCCACGAGTTGCAGTGGTGAACCGGGAACTTGCGCGCAGAATCTTCGGTTCGGTAGACAATGCGATCGGCGGTTATTACAAAATGCCGGATGGAACTCGGGTGCAGGTGGCGGGTATTGCCGAAGACGGAAAATACAACACTCTAACCGAAGATCCACATGCGGCGATGTTTCTCCCCATCCTGCAATGGCCCTCCGGAGCAGCATGGCTGGTGGTGCGCGCGAGCCGTGATCCGCAGCAAGTGGGACCAGCCATAAGGCGCACGCTGCACCAATTGGATGCAGGGCTGCCTGTTGACATTGAAACTCGGTACGACGAAATGGCTACAGTTCTGTTTCCCTCCCAAATGGCCACCATAGTGCTGGGTGTGATGGGCGGGATGGGCGCGATGCTGGCTGTAACCGGCATCTTCGGAATGGCCGCGTACTCGGTCAGCAAGCGGCTGCGGGAGTTGGGAATTCGTACTGCCCTAGGCGCGCAGCGCAAGGAAGTGCTACAAGCAGCATTGGGACGCGCTTTCAAACTACTGGCATTTGGGTCCGCGGCAGGATTGGTTCTAGGAATTCTGGCGAGCCGAGTCCTGGCTTTTGTTGTGTATGAGGCAACGCCTAGCGATCCGCTGGTGCTGGCTGGTGTTGTTGTAGCTATGGGATTAGTGGGCCTAGTGGCCACCTGGGTTCCAGCAAGGCGTGCGCTGTCGCTTGATCCTTGGGTACTGCTGCGCGAGGAGTGAACTGTGCTGGCACAGGCTGTAATAGGTTCTCCACTGCCGAGATGAAGCCACGCATCTCCAACTACTTCTCCCTCAGTACCCACTGAACTTAGTTCTTGCCAACAGGCCATGTATCGCTATATCGATGTTTACACACGAGTTTTCGACGGTCGGGAAACCAACTTGAATGAGGAGCCTCCTCAGCCAAAAACCGCAAAGAATCACGTCGTTTACATGTAAACGACGCTCTGACTCGCTCTTTAACAAAGAAAAACCTTGCGGACCAAAGATAACTCAACGCACTGTGCCTCGATAGCCTCGGCATCGGTCAGCTTGACTACGCGGACGGGAAGTTTTTCGAGTTCCGCCAGTCTCGCCGCTCTGAGACGACGTGCCCCGGCGATAACCTCGTACTTGCTTTCCTCCAGTTCGCGTACCAGAAGGGGGGCCAGAATCCCTTGCGTCTTGAAGCTGGCGGCGAGTTCTTCGAGGCTCGTGGCATTAAATCGCTTACGGGGATTGGTGGCGGACTCGGCCAGCGCGGTGATGGGAACGCTGCGATATTCGTGGTTGGTCACTGCATTTTGCGTACTGTGCATCGTCTTTTCTCCTTGTCGTTTTCTTGTGGTTGGGGGACATGGGCGCACACGTCGCGCGCGAACGCCAAAGGTCCGGTTGCTTTTCGGTTTATGCGGCTGCGGCGAGTACCGCCGGGGGCTCGGGGGCAATGCCCCCGAGGATCACGGCAGCGGTCTGTTGAACGGCTTCCAGACTTTCGCGGAGGAGATTGGCGTCTCCGTGCCAAAGCTGGATGTAGTCAGCGGATGCGGTTCCCGTCTTCAGGCCGACGGACTGGCAAACCACAAAGGCCACGGCTTCGGCTTCGGTTTCGCGAACCTGTTTGGTGGTGAGGGTGCGACGGTTGCCGCGATGGAGCATCTCGTGGCCGATCTCATGAACGAGCGTGGAAAATTCCTCGGCGGGCTGCATGCCAAGCAGCAGGGTGATTTTTCCGCCGTGCGACAGGCCCTTGGCGGGGCCAATCCGCTCGGAATAATTCAGCTCGATGCCTTGCGATGCGACAAACCGGGCCAGCCGTTCGCGGTAGCCACTCACGTCGCCCTGCACTTCGGTGAGCGAGGGAAGCTCCTTGCCTTCGGTCTGGTTGATGTCGAACACGTAGACAGCGCGGAATCCAAACAGGGTGGACTCGGTGCTCTTGGCATCCTCGGTCGGCTCCGCACCTTCGTTCTGGGTGCGCTTCTTGCCGACCATGGGAGCCAGAATGAGAATGCCCTTTTCGCCGCGTTTGACGAAGCGGCCAAGCGAGTTCCACGTGCGAATTCCGGCCACATTGCTGGCGTCGGGTTTTTGTCTGGCAATCAGCATCACATTGCCGAAGGAGTAGGTATGGAATCGGGCCATAGCGCCGAGGTATTGGGTGAGCACTTCGCTGTGCCCGGACTCCAGCGACTGCACGAGGTAATCGACTGCGTCTCTGGTTTTGTTCTTGATGTCTTCTAACTTCATTGTTTTTCCCTTTCGCGCCGTTTCCGGCTTGTTTTTTTCTTCACTAGAGCGGCAGCGGGAAAAAACAAGCCGGAACGGGGCAAAGGGCAGAACGGAGGCCTGGGGAGGGTGGCAGGGCGTGAGGGAAAGCGCGGTTCGTGACAAACCGCTGTGGAT
>JAIQEY010000020.1 GCA_020073565.1 Terriglobia bacterium | reverse complement strand
ATCGAACGGTTCCATCGCAGCTTGAAAGAAGAGGAGGTGTGGCTCAACGAATATCAGACCTTCGACCAGGCCCAGCTGAGCATTGCTCGCTGGATCGAGGAGTACAATCACGATCGTCCGCATCGCGGACTCCGGGGCAGAACACCGCACGAATCCCGTGCTCAGTTCCTTGCCCAAACCCTTACTTCAAACATGGCCCCTTGTGTCTAGTTTCGAGGGGTGCACTACACTTCCTGTGTTTTTTCCGTGGAAGGAAAATGCCGCGCTCCAAGAAGCCTTGGATACCCTCAAGCCTTTCAGGCCAGTTAAATCACACAGGATTGAGCGATACGGCTTGCAGGACCTGTCCTGAGGCAGGTGAGCAGCTGCCGCCTAATTCCCCCTGCACGCAGAAAACCACGGACGATCTGTTTGACAGCCGCTCCAGCCCGAAGGCTGAATCGCTCGTGGCCGCAGCCGTTCAGTCGGCGGAACGAATCATGCGCAGGATTGACGACGCATGGCGGCGACAAGGTTCGGGCTAAGATGGAAACGGTTCCTATGATTGGCGATATTCCAATAGTCACCTGCTAGAATCGTCGCATGACTAATCTCACCTCGGTTCTCAAAGAGTTAGAGCAGGAACGCACCCGTCTCAGTACTCAACTCGAACACCTTAATCACGCACTCTCAGTACTAAACGGGACTAGCAACCATCGAACAAGGAGAACAATCTCTGCCGCAGGTCGCGCCCGCATCGCCACCGCCCAACGGGCTCGGTGGGCAAGGAGCAAGGGGCACAAGGTTGTTTCAATCAGTGCTCGCAAAGGGCACACGATGTCACCAGCGGCCCGTAAAAGGATTGTCGCAGCCCAGAAAGCGCGATGGGCCAAGTGGCGGAAGGCACAAAAGAGGGCTTAGACCGTCGTTGCTAAGCCGAGAGACTGTTCAGGAGTTGTTGGTGAGATAAGAATTTTTCGCCAGTGGCATTTCGTGCAACCGACCTCTGATGGTAGGCCTCCAGCGAACTCCGCGTTTGGCAAGCTGAACGGAACGTCCAACCCGCTTGTGTTTACCCAAATTAACTCTCTCTTGTCTTGCGACGGCGTACAATTCGGCGCGGAGGCTGCCATGAAGTTTCGCGCCGCTATCCTGTTTTCGCTATGCGTCACCCTTTCCACCTGGTCACAAGTTACGGTGCCGCCCCCCGGCCAAGACCTAAGAAAACTCAAAGATGCTTGGAACTCGCCCACACCAGGCACTTCCCTAAAGATGAAGGAGTCCGAGCGGATGAAGGTCGGGGAAGTTACCGGAATAGTCTTCCGGTTGGTCGTCACTAGGATGTCGCCAGAGAAGAAATACGATCTTTGGGTCTGGCCCTCGAACAAGGACCCGATACGCCTCGATTCGAATGTGCAATTCGACAGCGCTGGCACAGTGCTCCAATCGTCCGACAAACAGCCGTTTACCCTGTCGTTCGTGGGCATGTCGAAGGGTGAAGCGGCAAGAGCAGCTCTGCTCTCGGATGACCAACAAGTTGTGGCATCAGCAAAGATGATCCCGTTTCCTATTGAAGTGGCCAATGGGCCTTGCCATGTCGCCGTAGAGCAGGTGATCTTGGGGCAAGCCTTCGGCGTTCGCGGGACAGGATTTGCAGCCGACGAGGAGGTTGCGATCTCGTGCAAGTGCAAGAAGAACGAACTGCGAACTCAGGCCAAAGCTGACGCGCAAGGCTCCTGGGAGGCCGTGCTCGTCCCGGTCGAGGCTGGAAAGGAGTCCGGCACTACGCCGATAGAATTTGTAGGACGGAACTGCCGGCTTGGTCTAGATCTGGTTTGGGGAAAGGCCGCATTAACGTATCAATAGAACCGAATCGGAATCATCTCGCTTCTTCTAACCTACCCGAACCGTCGTTTCAGCCTGAGGCATTGGCAACAGGAGCACATAGGGGCGGTCTCTCCAGGACGCACGGCATGCCCACATTGGTCACAGATGAATATCCCGTCCTTTTGTGCAGTCATCGGTTTGAAGTTAAGCCCCAGGGTGCAGTACGGGCAGCGGATAACGAGTTTGGTGTCTTGCGCGGGCATGGCTGGTGACGGGAAGCGCAGCACGGAAACGTTCGCTAGATACACCTCACGTGTCGCGCATTCCCGTCCTCGCCAGAGTAGGGCGCCGGCGTTACCGAGGGAATGGCTCGTCAGAGGAAGGGGATGGCACTCTAGGGCAACTTGTTCAATCACATTGCCCTCTCCGCCAAAACCCCTCTCCAACCGAGCCCGTAACTCCTTGGCAGACAACGCGGGATTCCGCGGATTCTCTCCCGCCAAGAACAGATGTTTTTCGGCGGTCCGTCCCCGCTGCTTGCGACTGGCAACCGTACGGACGATAACAAAACGCCTCGCATCGCTGCGGGGTGGTTCGTGGCACCGACTGATCTTACTTGCCGGTGCCGGTTAGATGCGAGGTCTGCGGGCTGTTGTTGGCGTCATCGCTCACGCTCAGCGTCCCCGTCCTCTTGCCCGTTGCCTTCGGCGCAAAAGTCACGCTGATCGTGCATTTGCCCTTAGTCGCCAAGCTCGTGGTGCAGGTCGTCGCCGACACTGCGAAATCCCCGGTCGTGGAGATCGCGATGCTGTTCAGGTTTACAGTCTGGTTGTTAGTGAGGGTAAACGTCTTCGGGGGACTGGTCATGCCCACCGTCTGTGCCACGTAAGTAGCGCTAGCTGGGGTGAGCGTCGCCGGCAAAACACCCGTGCCCGTCAGCGCCACTGTCTGTGGGCTGTTGGCAGCGTTGTCGGTGAACGTGAGCGTTCCGGTCAGCTTGCCCAATACAGTGGGGGTAAAGGTAACGCTCACCTTGCACTTCGCGCCCGCTGCCAGAGTCGCTCCGCACGTCTTCGAAGAAATCGCGAAGCTCGCGCTCGCGGTGATGTTGCTAATGGTTAGCGAGCCTGAACCGGTGTTGGTCAATGTCACCGACTTGGGAGCGCTGGTGGTGTTGATGACTTGATTGGCAAACGACAAAGTGGTGGGCGTCACCGTGGCCGTGGCCGAGGTCGTCCCGGTACCGCTGAGCACCACCGCCTGGGGGCTGCCCGCTGCGTTGTCGGCGATCAAGATCGCCCCAATCTTGTCTCCGGTGCCAAGAGGCGCAAAGGCGACATTGATAGTACAGCTCGACCCTCCCCCTAGGCTCGCGCCGCAGTTGTTGCTCTGAAGAAAATTGGAAGTCACCTGAATCGACGATATGGTGAGGGTCTGGCCGCCGCTGTTGGTGAGCGTCACCAGCTGTGGGGCGCTCTGCGTGCCCACCAGTTGATTTCCAAAGTTGAGACTCGTCGGCGACAGGGTGGCTGTGGGGGGCGCCAGTACACCCGTCCCTGTCAGGTTTACGGTTTGGGTGGTTCCTTCCACGCCCAGGTTGTCGTCCGTCACCGTTAGGGTGCCGTTATCCGCTCCCAGGATGCCAGGCGTGAAGCTGACCTCGATGGTGCAGTTCTGGCCTGCGTTGAGTGTGGGCGGACAGTTGTCGAAGGCGCTGTAGTCGCCGCCTGCGGCGATTCCGACGATGGTGAGCGGCCCACCGCCGTTATTGGTGAGCGTCACCTTTTGCGTGGCGCTTGTCGTGTTCATCACCTGGTTGCCGAAGCTGAGGCTGCTGGCCGAAAGCGAGGCAGAGGGCGGTGAAACGAGGAACACGTAAGCGGCGATGTTACTGATCAGCGGCCCCGCTCCGGCGCCGCCGCCTCCGCCCGACCCCATCGTCGACGTAGCATCCTGGCCGTCGGTCGCGTATGCATACAGGATATGGACTCCCGGCTGTAACGCGGTCGTCGTGCCGCTGAAAGCTCCATACCCTTGGGCCGTGGCTGCGGTCCACGGTCCCTGCCATGTATCCACCTGGTATAGGAGGTTATCGGGCGTGGGCGGGAAAGGCGCAAACTTGCTGTCCACTATGAAATTGAATGCTGGCGTCAGGCTGCCACTCACATCGTCAGCAAGCGGCGTGATGTCTGCGTCTAGGAGAATGGCCTGTACTTGCTGCTCGTCACCCACGTAAACTGAACTGGAGCTGCTGTACGTCAGCAAGTAGATTTTGTTGGTCGCGGAGTTCACAGCTACGTGCATGACCCCATTAGTGACGTTGACCTTCCTGGCCGTGTTCGTCGCTCCGTCAATCACCGTGAGGCTGTTGGAGAAATCGAAGTTGACCGCATAGATCTTGTTGGTTACCGGGTTGACGGCCAAGTCTTCCAATTCCGAGTTCCCGCCTATGCTGATTGTGGCGGTCGAGTTGGTTGCTCCATCAATCACCGTAACGTCCTTGCTTATGTAATTGCCCACGTAGATCTTGTTGGTGATCGGGTTCACCGCCACAACGATGGGTTGGTTGCCGGCACTCACCGTGGTGGTCGAGTTGGTAGTTCCGTCAATCACTGTGACGCTGTTACTGGCATGGTTGGCTACGTAGATCTTGTTGCCAATCGGATTTACCGCCATAGCCACCGGAGAGAGTCCCACAGTCACAATCTGCTGGATGGTATTGCTCGCGCCGTCGATCACGTTGACGCTGTTGGTGGGGTACCCATTACAACCCACGTAGATTTTGTTGGTCACCGGATTGACGGCTAGGGAGTAGACGCCGTTGTAGAGGGTGCTGCAAACGGGGACCGTGGCGGTGGAATTGGTGGTTCCGTCAATCACTGTGATGTTGTTAATTTGGTTGGCCACATAGATTTTATTTGTCACTGGGTTCACTGCCACGGCAAAGGGATTGGTCCCGGCGCCGACCGTGGTGGCCACGTCCGTACTTCCATCAATCACCGTGACGTTGTTGCTGCTGTAGTTGGCCACGTAGATTTTGTTGGTCACCGGGTCCACGCCGACGGCAGTGGGGTTGGTCCCGGCACTGACCGTGGTGGTCGAGTTGTTCGCTCCGTCGATCACCGTGACGTCGTTGCTGCCCGCATTGGCCACGTAGATTTTGTTGGTCGCCGGGTTCACGGCCTCGGCGCTGGAGTAGGTCCCGACGCGGATCCAGGCGGACGAGTTGGTCGCTCCGTCAATCACTGTGACATTATTGCTGCTGTAGTTGGCCACGTAGATTTTGTTGGTCACCGGGTTGACCGCCACGGCCCTTGGGTTGGTCCCGACGCTGACCGTGGTGGTGGAGTTGTTCACTCCGTCGATCACCGTGACGTTGCTGCTGCCCCCATTGGCCACGTAGATTTTGTTGGTCACAGGGTTCACGCCGAGGGCAGTGGGGTTGGTCCCGGCGCTGACCGTGGCGGTCGAGTTGTTCGCTCCGTCAATCACCGTGACGTTGCCGCCGTAATTGGCCAAGTAGATTGTGTTGGTCAGCGGGTTGACGGCTAGCGCGTACGGGTTAAGCCCGCCGCCAACCGGGGTGCTGCTGTTTCCTTGAATTACGCAGACGTTGTGACTGCCGTAATTGGCCTCGTAGGTTTCGCCAGTCACAGGGTTCACGGCCACGGCGATGGGATTAGTCGCGGGGCCGCATAGAAGCGCCGTGGTGGTCGAGTTGTTCGCACCGTCAATCATCGTGACGCTGTTGCTGCCATAGTTGGCCACGTAGATTTTGTTGGTCACCGGGTTCACAGCCACAGCTGTAGGCTGGATCCCGACCACAACTCCGATGGTAGAGTTGGTCGCTCCGTCCACCACCGTGACGTCGGAACTATCGTAATTGACTACGTAGATCTTATTGGTGTCCGGATTGATGGCTACAAAGATGGGGGTGGTGCCGGCGCTGACTGTAGTGGTCGAGTTGGTCGCTCCGTCAATCACCGTGATGTCATTGCTGTTGAGATTCGCCACGTAAATTTTGTTGGTCACCGGATTCACGCCGACGGCAGTGGGGCCGTTGCCGGCGCTGACTGTGGTGGTCGAGTTGGTGGCTCCGTCAATGACCGTGACACTGTTGCTGTTGAGATTCGCCACGTAGATTTTGTTGGTCACCGGGTTCACGGCCACGGCGCGGGGAGAATTGCCGGTTCCGATCGTGGTGGTGACAGTCTGTGCCCGCAGCGGATGGACTGCAACCAGCACAGCAACGACGGCGAATGCGCACATGGCAGAAAACTTTTGCGTGAGAGACCACATGACAACCTCCTCCTCAGATGGTTTGCGCCCTTCCATCGAGTCCTGGCCTTTGTGAAAAGCAAAGAATTACGGGGAAGCAGCTGCGTCCCAACTGATTTCGCTCGTCCCGAGAAGTTGCTGGAAAGTGCTCGCGCGGAGCACGCTGGATGGGGGAAACGAGCGCGATCACGCGCTTCCAAGAGATTGACTAGCCCCAAGGGACGGGGCTCTCGCCTCTAGGGGTGCTGCAATCCCGCGCTGGAGGTTGCTCTTCGGGGAAGCGAGATCAAAACCAGTATAGTTCCGCTTTATCGGGAACGAGGTGAAGAAAAAGAAACCGGCCATGCTAGTCAGACCAAAATGGGAATCTAGGTTGGGGTTCCCTTCTTGGAGCTTCGAACATGTGCCAGCGTGCCTCTGCGATCGGCTTCCGCTCACCCCACCGCCCTACAGTGCCCCCGCCCTGGCCCCCACTTTCCTGAAGCACTTCGGTGATCGACCGCCGGAAGGCCGATGCTCCTAACCTCAACATGTGAGCCGCCCGCCTAGCCCCCGCCCTTCCCGCTCCTAGCCCTGCGAAGCCCCGGTCCGGCCCCATTCGTTCTTACCCCGATCCGGGTTGAACACCTTGTAAGGGGACTCGACAAGGGTCCTGGGCGGGGGTGTATTACTTTTCCCATTCGTATAGCTAACCCCTCAGCTGAATGACCCCCGCAGGGGTGAGTGTTGGTTCGCCGACCCCATTTCGCAGCAAGCGATTGAAATTACGTTGCCCAAAATCGCGACTGTCCCCGGAGAATGTCCTGTGTTGATCACTCAACTCTCCCCGAGGCGATCTGGCAGGACCTCCGGTAAAAAACACCAGCGACCGCAGAACGAAGCAGCACACACAGCGGTGATGCCAAGAGAATTGGCAGCGCTCAAACGGATGTTTCACCTTGGACACCGAACAACTCCGCCGAAAGTGAATCGTATTCCAGCTTTCCCGAGACTAGCCGAGAACATGGGCGAAGGTATGTAAAGAGGCTGGCGTTCCAGGATTGCTCTTCCACGACCTTCGCAGGACGGCAGCACGGAACTTGCGAAGGCCTGGAGTAGCAGAAGGTGTGATTATGAAAATTGGAGGCTGGCGTACAAGGAGTGTTTTCGAGCGGTACGCGATTGTGTCCCAACCGGACATCGCAGAGGCTCTTGGAAGGCTAGAATTTCGCGACGGGCATAGTCTCGGGCATAGTGAGCCCAACGAAGAGAATCCTGACGAACCTGCCACTGTCTGACAATCGCATGAATCGTAAGGTTTTAACAATTGGTGCCGGGAGGGGGAAATTACACCCCACGGACCACGATTTTACCAGTCTTGATGGTAATCCTATAGTAGATCAATCACTTCCGAATCCACACCGCCACACGAAAGCCACCGATCTGACCACAGATTTCCACTAAAAGTAGTACCCGACAGTACCCGGAAATCACCCATTACATCCGTTACCTACCCTCCCCCGGCGCGGGCCGCGATACTGACGCGGGGCAGTTTCTCGTCCCGGAAAGGAGACTTTGTCCCCATGCTTATGAGCCGTGATTTGCTCAAAGAGAAGTTGCTCAGTTTCCACGAACGACTTCACTTTGCTGTTGACTTGGTGATGGATGGAAAACAGGAAGCAGCGTCTGACGAGATCGCCGACCTGCTCGAAGATTCCTTCGCCATCGCGGTAGCGTTGAACGTGGAAGAGATTCCACAAGGACGCTGCTAATCACGGAGGGAACGCTCGTGGTCAAAGTCGCGAACGGCTCGGGCAACCGGGCCGTCTTTCCAATCAAGGAGGAGAAAGATGGCAACAAGGAAGATGACACCGCTGGAGAAAGAGGTTGCGGAGATGAGATTCTGACGATTCCGACCATTACCTCGGGAACCTACCGCGCCCAACGCGGTGGCGGGATACTGAGCCGGGAGGAGTCATGGCTAAGACAAAGAAATGGATGGGCACGTTCGTCAAGGACAACTTGAGCGCGAATCAGCAGCTGGAGTTGCTCGTTTATCTCATTGATGAGGTTGTAGACGATGACGAGCAATGGGAAGACGTCGTGGAAGAAGTCGAACGGCTGACGGGAAAGCGATTCAACGACCCGGAGGAGTGAATGGATCACAAAGAGGCAAAAGGAACGGCGCAGATGGTCGGAATACTGTCGGGGTTGCTCACAGTTCCGCCGGAAGGTCAGGCGTGTGAGTGCTGCGGCAAGCTACTCAACGAAGAGACCGGACACGTGGGGATGCAGAGGAATGGTGTGCTTCGTGTCTGGTGTCGGTCTAAGGACAGCAAGAAATGTTGGGATCACATGAACGAGACTTGCCGCCAAGAACCGGATCGTTAATGTCTCCGCACAGAGGCAGCTACGGGCTTGGATCGGACGATAACCGCTGCGTCGTCTGTGGGAAGCACATCATGGAAGGCACCGAGATTTTGGTTGCCAATAGCTACAAGGCGCACCCGAACTGCCAGCGTGACAAACCCGAGATTGTGGAGGCGTTGTTGAAGTGGCTGGCGGAATCTCGCTAATGCCTGCAAGTGTCGCGGCTGCGGAGCATCGAGTAGCGAACGAAGTCTGTTCGACTTTAATCTGAGAGGCACCTGAAGATGACCACACCGGAATCACTCCTGCAATCTCTCCAGAACCGCACCAAGGAACATGAGGCTCTACGTCTCCTCTGGACCAGCTTGCTGCCCGAACACTCCGTTCCCAACCCGTCACAGTTCAACATTTGGCTGAACCGCTACCCGTTCGACTTCGTCGTCAAGGGCATCGAGAAGACAGGCGATAAATATCAGAAGTTGCTCTCCCAAGACAACCGTGAGATGGATCAGGACTTCATGATCCGCTACGCTTCTGGCGTCATGGTTCAGAAGTCGCAGCAAGCCCGCGAGCAGAAGGCCGAACGCTGCGTGAGCAAGGTTGGTAATTTTATCTATCACGACCAGCCGAACAACGAAGGGGTGTGCCCTCGTTGCGGCGAGGCGGTGTCCCGTGGCTAACGAACCGAAGAAGTTCCTCACCATCCGCAACTGGTCGAAGTTCCAGTCCACAACAGACTCTCATGGTCGGTCTTTGGAGGGACGCCGCCGAACCTACATCCTCGACTTCGTGGACAAGGAATCAGATTCTCTCTACGCCGCACTCACAATCGTCCAGCGCTACATGATCGACGCTTGCCGTCGTCTGCGCGGGCGGCTGGGTCGCAACATCAAGAATGACCCGACGTGGATTTCCAACCAGCTGGAAGTTAGTTATCGGGAACGTGCCAAGGCGGTGAAGGCGATTGGGCGTTTGATCGAAGTGGGTTTTCTCATTCCAACAGACGAGGAGCAGACGCCCGTTGACCACCCGTCAGCCAACGGTCAACCAACCGCTGACCACCCGTTGACCACCCGCCAACCAACGACCCAAACCAGAGAGGCCAATGGAGTCAACGACATCACTTCTCCCAACAACCCTATAAGTAAAAGTATCAATACAAATACAGCTAACCCATATGCATACGGAAGCAGTGAGCAGACGAATACAGGAGAGAGAACGGAGACAGAGCAACCCCCTCGACAAACCTCTGGAAAACCCACAGGACTTCGGAAACCCTCTGATCCGTTCTGGGGAGACTTGAGTGACTTCGAACTTCTCGTTACAACCTTCCAAGTGGCCGCTGGCCTCGATGATTCCGTTCGAGAGTTGAACCGTACCCAACTCCAGTCGTACAAGGGAGATATTCCGCCCGCCCGCCTCGCTCTTCTCATGTGGTGGGCGTTCCGGGTTTCCGACTACTGGAATGTGAAGGCTGGTCACTGGAAGACGCTTGACCTACAGAATTTCCTGCGCGCATCGAATCGCCTCGATCAGCAGATTTGTACCTTCCATCAGCACGACAAATGGGTCAAGGATTTCCCGACCGTCGAATCCGTTCTGTATTGGTTGGACGCCGAAGCAGAACATCGGTCCGGCCCCGCAGAGAACGAAGACGAGAATGGTCACGTCTGGACAATCGAGAACGAAGTGGAGCGTTGCTCTCGTTGCGGTGGCGAGCGAGCGCACTGGGAAGGTTACGACTGCGCTCCCATGCCGGAACAGCCCAACGATGAGGCCGATGATCTCTCCGCAGTTGACAGGGCGTTCGGAACAGATGAGGAACTCTAACGCCGCTCAATCTCGCGGTCGTCGACGAGTCACCAACATAGTCCAGTCGCAAGTCGGCTTTAATACCTACTACTGAACGCATGGTCGGGGAGCCGGGAGATTCGTGATGAATCAGAGAAGGCAGCGCGAAAACAACCTCGCGACCTTCCTCGCGTACCTCAAATTCTGCCGGCTGCAACCCGCCTACCACGCCTGCTGGGCCAATCAGTTTCACATCATGGACTGGATCGATGAGCGCAGAATCGAAATGACGGCGGAAGGTCGGCCGCACTGGGTTCCGTCGATGCGCGACTTTGAAATGGCCGAACGCGATTGCTGGGATGACCTCGTAAAGCTCTAGCTTCTCTCTACCAAATCCACGATCCGAAATTCTCTCCACTTTACTTCTCGAAGAGAACATTTATCGTTCGCCCTAGAACCCAACGGGAGTTGACCCCGGCTGTACCGATTGCGCTAGCCGGACGCCCCACCAAGTTCCGTAGATTCCACAGAGGAGGCGAACCATGCCGCGAAGCAAGAAGGATGCACCGCAGAAGCGTAAGCCCGCTGCCCGTAAGACGGGTGTGATGGGGAAGGGCCGCACACCAGTGAAGGTCAAGTCCGCGAAGGAGGCTGGGAAAAGCCGTGCCGAGGGCATCCGCTTGTTCACACTCGCGGGCAGACCCAGCAAGCAGGACTTCATCAAGGTCTACGGCCCCAACGGACCCAAACTCACTTGGGCGCAGCGGTCGGAAGCAGGAGTACCCGCCGAGAAGTTTCAGGCCGCTTTGGCCGCGAAGCAATCGGGGCGATAGCAAATGGCTCGGCAGGTGTTCGCGATTCAGCCGCTGCCGGGGCGGGAGATGTGCGACTTTTGTTGCGGCGCATCTCCCACGGCTCGGCTTTATGCCTGTCGGAACTTCATCATTCCGCGCACAAAGCATGCGGTCTTCCAGCACGAGTCCATTGGAGCGTGGGCTGTGTGTGATCGCTGCGCGGTACTCATAGAGGCGGGGCACTGGTCGCAGTTGACGGATCGTGCCTTCCGGCGGTTTTGCAAGAAACACGGCGTGTCCCGGTACGAGGAGTTTGAAGTCAGAGAGCAATTGCGGGAGATTCATCAGCTTTTCAAAGAGCACATGATCAAGGAGGCGTGAGATGAAGGCTTTCAACAATCAGGGTGAATTGACGGGCGAGATCACCACAGGCTTGACGGACAACGGTGACCGAATCACCGCGAACACGCTGTATGACCGGGGCAATCCTGTGATGCAGAACATCAGTATCCGTCGCAGCGATGGGACTGTAGAGACGACGAACATCATCGGTCGGAAAATCTTGCCCTAGTCCAGATCGACAAGCCGGGTTCCTAACAGGAGAACAATCGCTGTGAGGCGGTCCGGGCAATGAACCTTGGTCCCGCCCGGCAGGGCACGCGCCGCTGCGATGAGTTGCGGAGTGGGAATCTCTTTATATGCGGCGAGGCTAAGCAGGGCGGCTCGGAGTTGGCTCTTGACTGGAGGCAGAACAGCGACGGTTTTCATACTCGGAAACTACGCAGCAGCCGAGGAGAGAGGCTAGGCGAGGAGGAGGAGCAGAATATGCAAATCGGCAAGCCGCTCCGAACTATCGTTGTGGAACCGCTTGATCTTCCAGCGCAACAACCGCCAGCAGAGCCGGAACCTTTTCGCGAGGCAGAGCCTGAGCCAGCCGAGGCGCCAGTCTCACAATGACCGTTCCCGACTTCATCTCGCCTGTCGTGGGATACCGCGTCTGGCAATGGGACGCCACAGGTCTAAGATCGCTCAACGGCGAGAAGTGGGTTGCCCATCAGCCGCTCTCTGCCGTATGTAGGGCCGATGTGCGTGGTTCCATCGCGGGTCTTTCTAAAGCCACACACAATCCTGCCGAGTTGCCGTCCTTCAGTTGCACTTGTGGTGTCTACGCGGCGAGGACAATGGATCACCTGCGCCAGTGCGGCTACAGAAAGCTCAGCGTTCACGGCGAAGTATTCCTGTGGGGTACGGTCGTAGAGCACGAGCGTGGTTGGCGCGCCCAGTTCGCCTATCCTAAGACCCTGTTCCTTGCAGCCGACGCAATCCCGTTCTCGCTATCGGAGATCAACTCTCGGCTCACAACTCTGGCCGAATTTGGCACGGACATCTTCTTACTGCACGATTCCGAGAGACTTGTGCTGTGGAAGCACGGCTCAGGCTTCGACGCGGCGGGACTGGATTATCTGATTAACAGGCGCAAAGAGCATTACGTCCGCCGCCAACAAGAGCGCACCTTGAAGCCGGGTGACCGCGTGGCGGTGCTCGGTCACGGGATCGCGGTGGTCGAGCAGATTGACGGCAAAGAAGTTCACGTTGCGCTGGGGAACAGGCACGTCCTGAGAATCGCACGCAAGGAAATCGTCGTGAACGAGCAGAACAACCGCTGGGAATGCGAAGCCAACAAGGCCCGAGGTTACCAAGCATGCGAGTAGGAATCTACGCGAGAGTGAGCACGCTCATAGGACAGAGTCCAGAAATGCAGCTGGTCGAATTGCGAGAGTACGCTTCCCGGCGTGGATGGGAAATCTATGGCGAATACGTTGACTCGGGCATCTCAGGCTCGAAGGAGTCGCGACCGGAACTCAATCGCCTTATGTCCGACGTCCATCTGCGACGTTTAGACGTGGTGCTGTGCTGGAAGGTGGACAGATTCGGGCGCTCGCTCAAGCACCTCGTCAACGCACTTGCCGATCTCGATTCTTATGGGGTGGCCTTCGTCAGCCTGCGTGATAATTTGGACCTCTCCACACCGTCGGGGCGGCTCATGTTTCAAATCATCGGGGCAATGGCAGAGTTTGAACGCTCGCTGATTCAAGAGCGTGTCCGGGCCGGGTTGCGGAACGCGAAGCTCAAGGGGAAGACTCTGGGTCGTCCTAGCCGGATCGTCAGCCTTGATGAAATGACCCGACTGCGAAAAGGGGGAGCAAGTCTCCGAGAGATTGCGAAGATCGTAGGCGTTTCTTACGTCACCGTTCGCACACGCCTTCTGGGGCGTGTTAAATAAACCTCCGAGCCGGGGCCGTCATTTGACGTTGCGAGGTCGCACCTTACGGTGAGCGCGGGGCAGTTAAGTAACGTGATATTTTCTTAACTGCCAGCTGGAAGCGGCCTCGCCCGCTTCCAGCGAATGCGGCCTTCCAGGAATCGCAAGATTCCCGCTCCCCGCTTTCCCAACTAACTCGCGCTGCCCTGAAACATCGCCGCTCATCTCCTGCCTGTCGTTTGCTGCTTCCCACTTTGCATCTGCCAGTATCTTGTCGAACCGACCGAGTGAGACTCCGAATATGGTATGGCGATAGCCGATTGAGGTAGTATTCTGGGTTCCCGAACCTCATCTATGCTTACCGGCGAAATTCGCAGTCAAATCGATCAAATCTGGAATGCTTTCTGGTCGGGCGGTATCTCCAACCCGCTCGAAGTTATTGAGCAGATTACCTACCTTCTCTTTCTCAAGCGGCTGGACGAGCAGGAAATTGCCGAGGAACTGAAGGCTAATCGCGAAAAGAAGCCGATGCAGAAGCGGTTCTTCCCCGAGGGTAAGGACAACAAGAAGCGTTCTTTTCAGGATTACCGATGGAACCGCTTCAAGAACACCGATCCGCGCGACATGTATGCGGTGGTCAGCGAGCACGTCTTCCCTTGGCTCCGAACTCTGGGCGGCAATGGCACGACCTACTCCAAGCACATGGAGGGCGCTCGCTTCACCATTCCCACGCCCGCGCTTTTGGCGAAGGTCGTGGACATGATCGACAAAGTTCCGATGGAAGACCGGGACACCAAGGGCGATCTCTACGAATACATGCTGGGGAAGATTGCGAGCGCCGGGCAGAACGGCCAGTTTCGTACGCCGCGCCACATTATCCGGCTCATGGTGGAGATGGTTGAGCCCAAGCCTTCCGACATCGTTTGCGACCCCGCCTGCGGAACCTGCGGCTTCCTGGTGGCCGTGGGCGAATCGCTGCGCGAGCGGAATCCCGAAGTGATGACCAACGCCAAGCTCCGGCAACATTTCCACCGTGACCTGTTCCATGGTTTTGACTTCGACAACACCATGTTGCGCATCGGCAGCATGAACATGCTGCTTCACGGCGTGGAAAACCCGGACGTGGTTTATCGCGATTCGCTCTCACAAGATCACGCGGGCGAGGATGAAAAATATACGCTGGTCATGGCGAATCCGCCGTTCGCCGGGTCGCTCGACTATGAAAGCTGCGCCAAGGACTTGCAGCAGGTGGTCAAGACCAAGAAGACCGAACTGCTTTTTCTGGCGCTGTTTCTGCGATTGCTCAAGCCGGGCGGACGAGCCGCCGTTATCGTGCCGGATGGCGTTCTCTTCGGATCAAGCAACGCCCACAAGAGTCTGCGCAAGATGCTCATCGAGGATCAGAAGCTCGATGCAGTGATCTCTCTGCCCAGCGGCGTGTTCAAGCCCTATGCCGGAGTCTCAACGGCGATCCTGCTCTTCACGAAAACGAACTCTGGCGGCACCGATCAGGTGTGGTTTTACGATGTGGAAGCGGACGGCATGTCGCTCGACGACAAGCGCACACCGTTGCTGAACGAGGACAAACTGGGCGCGATGCCAAAGGCCGCACTCACCGCCGAAGAGCATTCCAAGAACAATCTGCCGGACATCCTTGCGCGCTGGCAACAACGCGAAGGCAGCGAACGCAAGCGCCCACGGAGCGCCCAGAGTTTTTGCGTGCCGAAGGCCGATCTGGTTGAGCAGGGCTATGACCTTAGCCTCAATCGCTATAAAGAGGTCGTGCATGAAGAGGTCACTCATCGTGCGCCGAAGGAGATTCTTGCCGAACTTGCCAAGCTGGAGGCGGAGATCCAGCAGGGGATGAAGGAGTTGGAAGGAATATTGGGATGAACCATTGGAAAACGGCGATGCTCGGCGATCTGGTTGAGCCCGCCGACACTTGGAATCCAGCGAAAGCAGCTTCAGATGAAGTCTTCGATTACATCGATCTCAGTGCCGTGGATCAAGAAGCCAAGTTGATCCGCGGAACGCAAAAACTTGTTGGTGCCGAAGCTCCCAGCCGTGCCCGGCAGCTTGTCGCGAAGGGCGATGTTCTCGTTTCGACTGTGCGTCCTAATCTAAACGGTGTGGCGAAAGTTCCTGAGGAACTGGACGGTGCGACCGCATCAACTGGGTTTTGCGTTTTGCGGGCGCGCTCCGCCGTGCTCCATTCGGGCTACCTGTTCAACTGGGTCAAATCGCCCGTATTTATAGGGGACATGGTTAGAAAGGCAACCGGCGCAAGCTATCCCGCAGTCTCTGACCGCATCATCTTCGAATCGAAACTCCCGCTTCCTTCTCTGGTTGATCAGCGGCGGATTTCAGACCTGCTAGATCGGACGGAGGCGTTGCGGGCGAAGCGCCGCGCCGCTCTCTCTGAACTCGATGCCCTCACCCAATCCATCTTCCTCGACCTCTTCGGAGATCCTCGCGAGAATAGAAGCCACTGCAAAATGGTTGCGCTTGGGGAACTATGCGTGAAGCTCGTTGACGGGACTCACAAAACCCCTAGCTATACAGCCGCAGGTGTGCCATTTATCACTGTCAGAAATATGGCTACGGGTACGCTAAATTTTGAAGGGACTAAGTTCATCAGCGAAGATGAGCATGCAATTCTCACAAGGCACGTTCACCCAGAGCGCGGGGACATCTTGGTAAGCAAAGACGGCACGATTGGGGTTGCCTGCCCAGTTGAAACGGATCGAAACTTTAGCATTTTCGTGAGCGTCGCCTTGTTGAAAATCAAGCACGACATCGTTGACCAGCTATTCCTTGCAGGTCAGTTCCGAACGGACTGGATTCAATCGCAAATCCGGGCGGGGACTAAAGGCATCGCAATCCGCCATCTGCACCTCAACGACTTCAAGAAACTGCGCGTGCTTTTGCCTGCGCTAACGCTCCAAAAGGAATTTGTCCGCCGCGTCGTTGCCATCGAGAAACTAAGAACCGCTCACCGTGCTTGGTTAGATAAGATGGACACGCTGTCGGCGGGACTTCAATTCCGAGCCTTCCGAGGTGAGCTCTGACATGAGCGCCGTTCCGCCATTTCCAGAGGGGCAGATTGAGGCACTTGCTCGGCTGCTCGGCGAATGTGGATCAGGAACGGACATTTCGCGGGTCCTGCACGACCGAGGGTTGGTCGATAACTCGGGAGAATCCACCAAGTGGCGACGGCTATATTGGGTTTTCCTCGATTGCCAGAAAAGGACCGAGTGTGCGAACTCAATAATTGATTTTATCCAGTCGTTCTTAATTCCCGCTCGTTTTGTCGGGCGAAGCGAGCAGTTCGAAGCACGGCGGCAAGAACTCAATACAATACTTGCGTTTTCCGGCATGGACTACGAACCGGACGGACAGTTCCGACGGTGTGAGACCGCCCGAACTCTTGACCAAGCCGAAGCGAGAGTTCGAACCATCCGAGCGAAGTTCCATGGACGACGTATACATGCCGAAGTTCTAAAGTACTGCAGGACTGAGCTCATGCAGGACAATTACTTCCACGCTGTTTTTGAAGCGGTCAAGGGCCTCGCTCAACGAATACGCGACCTCTCAGGTGTCCAACTAGATGGCGCTGCGTTGGTGGATCGGGTATTTGCGATTGAGCGACCAATACTGGCGATCAACTCGCTGCAGACTGAGACTGCAAAGTCTGAGCATAAAGGGTTTGCGCTGCTTCTAAAAGGGTGCTTCGCAGCCATTCGCAATCCGTTGCTTATGAGCCAAAACTGCTTTGGCAAGGCGAGGACGACGCGGCGGACTATTTTTCTTTGATCTCGCTACTCCATCGAAAGCTGGACGACAGCGTGAAGACTGGATTGCAGGCCCCTTGATGAGTAATTTCGGCTTCCTCCAATCCGAATGGCCGCAGCTTTTTGCCGAAGGGCAGAAGGCTGAGGCGCTGGTCGTGCCCGACCCACGTACGGCTTGTTTCTATGCCCGACGGACGCTGGAGCTAGCTGTGGCATGGCTCTACAAGAGCGACTCGGCGCTCAAGCTGCCCTATCAGGATAATCTCAGCGCGCTCATCCACGAGCCGAGCTTCAAGGCCTCAGTTGGGCAGAGAATCTTCATCAAGGCAAAGCTGATCAAGGATTTGGGGAATCTGGCCGCACACAGCCACAGGCCGTTGCAGCAACTGGATTCGATGACCGCTGTGCGCGAGTTGTTTCATATCTGTTTCTGGTTGGCACGCACCTATGGCAAGGCCGGCAAGCCAGCGGATGACCTGACGTTTGATCCGCTCCTGCTGCCCAAGACATCGCCCGTTCCGCCGCAAACGCTGGCCCAGCTTCAACAACTCGAATCTCAGCTTGCGGAAAAAGACACCAAACTCACCGAACTGCTGACGGGTAAGGCCGCTCTCGATGCCGAACTGGAGCGTCTACGCTCCGAGATCGCCGCCATCAAGAAACAGAACGCGGAAACGCCGGATACCCATAACTACTCCGAGGCCGAAACCAGAGACTACTTCATCGACTTGCTCCTCAAAGAAGCCGGATGGCCGTTAGATAAGAAGCAGGATCGCGAGTACCCGGTTACTGGAATGCCCAACGAGAAGGGCGAAGGTTTTGTTGATTATGTTCTCTGGGGCGATGACGGCAAGCCCCTCGGGCTGGTTGAAGCGAAGCGCACCAAGCGCGATGCCCGCGTGGGCCAGCAGCAAGCGAAGCTCTACGCCGATTGTCTGGAGAAGCAGTTCGGCCAGCGCCCCATTGTTTTCTACAGCAACGGATACGAGCACTGGATTTGGGACGACCAGAACTATCCTCCGCGCTCGGTGCAAGGTTTCTACGCGAAGGACGAGCTAGAGCGGCTGATACAGCGGCGAACCACTCGAACGTCGCTGGGTGCGACCGAAATCAATAAGGGTATCGTGGAGCGGTTCTATCAGGAACGGGCAATCCGGCGCATTGGCGAAGCCTTTGAGAAAGACCACGACCGCAAGGCTCTGGTCGTGATGGCAACGGGCGCAGGCAAGACCCGCACGGTTGTTGCGTTGTGCGATCTGATGATGCGCTGCAACTGGGTAAAGCGCGTCCTGTTTCTGGCCGACCGCGTCGCTCTGGTGAAGCAGACAACGCGCGTCTTCACACGCTTCCTGCCTTCGGCATCAGCGGTAAACGCGATGGAGAATCCCGAGCAAATCGGGGAAGCGAGAGTGCTGGTTTCCACTTATCCGACTATGCTGCGCCTGATTGATGAAACCAAAGACGGGAGGCGGAAGTTTGGGCCGGGGCACTTCGATCTGGTCGTTATCGATGAAGCCCATCGCTCGGTGTATCAGAAGTACCGCGCCATTTTCGAGTACTTCGATTCCTTCCTAGTCGGGCTGACGGCAACCCCCACAGACGAAGTGGACCACAACACCTACAGTCTTTTCGAGTTGGAAGACGGCGTTCCCACGGACGCTTATGGATTGGAGGAAGCGGTGCGAGACAAGTTTCTCGTCCCGCCGCGAGCGGTTTCCGTGCCGCTGAGATTCCAGCGGGAGGGAATGAATTACGACCAGCTAAGCGACGAGGAAAAAGAGCGTTGGGACGCGATTGAGTGGGACGAAGACGGCGCTATCCCGAGAACCGTGGAGCCGGAAGCGTTGAACCGATGGCTGTTCAATGAAGACACCGTTGACAAGGTCTTAGAGCAGCTGATGAGATCGGGCGAAAAAGTTGCCGACGGAGACCGCTTGGGCAAGACAATCATCTTCGCCAAGAACCATGCCCACGCACAATTCATCGCCGACCGCTTTGACAAGAATTATCCACACCAAAAAGGCGTCTTTGCGCGAGTCATTGATTTTCAGGTCGAATACGCGCAGTCGTTGATCGACGACTTTTCCAGCCCGGCCCGCGCACCACATATCGCAATCTCTGTCGACATGCTGGACACGGGCATTGATATTCCGGAAATCGTGAATCTCGTGTTCTTCAAAATGGTGCGGTCAAGGACGAAGTTCTGGCAGATGGTGGGTCGCGGAACACGGCTTCGGCCAGACTTGTTCGGTCCGGGGCGGCACAAGCGGGAGTTTTGGATTTTCGACTACTGCCAAAACCTAGAGTTCTTCAGCCAGAACTTGGGGACGACGTCGGGGGCAACGAACGAGTCCCTGAGCAAGAAACTCTTTGCCGGGCGCGTGGAACTGATTGGGGAACTGGACAAGCACGACCCGACAGTAGCTACAGGTCTGCGCGGCGAAGTCGCGGAGCGTCTGCGCCAGGAAGTGGCGCAGATGAACGTGAACAACTTCATCGTCCGGCCCAAGCGCAGGTTGGTGGAAAAATACGCGGATGCCACGGCATGGGAAACCCTCGGCGTTGACGAGAAGAATGAACTGGTAGGTGACATAGCTGGGTTGCCGTCGGAACTGGTGGACGAAGACCTAGAGGCGAAGCAATTCGACTTGCTGATGTTGCGCCTCCAGCTTGGTCTATTGCGCCACGAACGGTCATTTACGCGATGGAGTGAGGATGTTCGCCAGATTGCTGGCGCGTTGGAGGAAAAAGCGGCCATCCCGATGGTGCGGGCAGAGTTGGAACTGATTATCGAAGTACAAACCGATGAGTTCTGGCAGGACATAACGGCCTCGATGCTGGAAGATGTTCGCAAGCGCCTGCGGAGTCTGGTCAAGTTCATCGAGAAGACGAAGCGTCAGAACATCTACACCGACTTTGCGGACTTGATAGGCGAGGAGAGAGAGATCGATTTGCCGGGATTCGCCACCGGACATGACGAAGAACGCTTCCGCGACAAGACGCAGCAATTTCTCAGGGCGCACGAGAACGACCCCGTGATTCGCAAGCTGCGCTGGAATGAGCCGCTGAGTAAAGCTGACCTCGACGCGTTGGAGAAAATTCTGGTCGAAGCGGGGGCGGGGACACCGGATGAGTTGAGCAAAGTGCGTTCGGGTAGCGGGTTAGGGTTGTTTGTTCGCGAGATGATCGGCTTGGATCGAGAAGCCGCCAAACGTGCCTTCGACGGTTTCCTTGCCGGGAAGACTCTAACAGCAAATCAGATTCAGTTCGTCAATCTGGTGATCGATTACCTGACACAGAGTGGCTGGATGCGTGCTTCGCAACTCTATGAGTCGCCCTTTACGGATTACAGTCCGCGTGGCGTGGAGGGGGTGTTCGACTCAGCGCAAGTAACGCAATTGCTCGCGGTGCTCGACAATATTCGGCAAGCCGCTGCTGCATCTTAAAAGTCCTTCCAGTGTCCGTGCGCTCGATCTGGGATTATGAGCAGCCTGAAAAAAGCGGATGTATTTCTTTGCCGGGGGATACTACTTCGACGATGGCTGCGTTTGGCGAAATGACTTGGGCTTCTCAAAGTAGATCGTTGGCGCAAGCCTCCACTGGGCAGGTTGATCGGTTACACCAAGCGATTGTAAGTATGCGGCGATTCCCTTCGCCCAACGCTCTAAGTTCCGCAGAAAGTCGTTGTAGTCCTCTCGGAATGCTTCCAGTTGAGCGGCGCTTTGCTCGGGTAGCGCCTTAGCGGCAGCGATCAGACGCTCTGCGCGTAGCGCGTAGCTTGTATTGAATTGCGACACGAGGTTGGTGAACTCCCTGCATCGTGCCAAAAACTGCTGCAATTCGTGCGTGGGGAAGGCAAGTTGCTCGCGGTATGAGTGGAACCAACTGCCGATGTAGCCCGTGAGTAGTGGTTCAAGCTCCGTCATTTGTGGGTAGCTTGAGCGCGCCATGTAGAGCAAGGAACGGGTGTTGTTGTCGGAGATGAACTCCGCGAACTGGTCTACAAATTCTCGGAGCCGCGCATCATTGTTTGCGATGAACTGGCGCTCTCGGCTGCGTTGCGCCCTCTTCTGCCACCACGCGACGATGCGCGGTTTAGCGAACCACGCTACGACCAAAATGCCAAGTATTACGAGCGTGTCAGTGACCCACGGCTTCGAGAGCCACGGATACTTGGCGCTAAGTCCCAACACGAACAACAACAGACCCAGAGCGGGTGTCAGGAGCTTTAGAATCTCAACAGCGAGTTCGTGACGCCGGGGATGAACGACCGGAGGTTCCTCGCCGCTTGGATCGAAGAATTGATTCATTGAGTGCGATTATTCACGACCCGGAAATGCGCCGTCAATCCTCCGCATGATCCGCTCCGCCCACTGCACCGCGCTGGCAACCAGCGACTCAGTCCGCGGACTCGGGCGGCTGTCGCGGAGGTCCTCGGGCGTCTTAAGATGCCGAGTGACAAGAATGCTCGCCATGATCGCCAATACGCGCTTACGCCCTTCATCCATGACGGCATCGTATCATATTCGCCTTTTGTTCGCCACGACAGCAATCCCGGCCCAAATTGGGCCTAGTTGCTCAGATACCCCTACAGGTAGTGTTGAGCGAGTCCTGCTCATAGCCTAATTTGACACCATTTGGAGATTTTGGTAGTCTGAGGTGTATCGGCTTTCGTGTAGTCAGTTGATGCGCGTACTTCGTCACAAGTAACGCTCCACACCTGCTCGACCCACCCTAGCCAATTTAGAACGCAGTCCGGCCCGCTTTTACTTTGGGGTGACCTATGGATTTTTCAAAATTCAAGGTCGAGGTATACGACCTTCTAGCCGTCATCATTCCCGGTGTGCTCGTCTTCTTGGAGTTCTGGATCGCTCTGCGCGGCTGGTCGTCTTTCTCACAGGGCATCGCCCAAATCAGCGCCAGCAGCTTCACGGTTCTGCTCTTGTTTGCCTTCGCTCTGGGTCCACTGCTTCAGGAACTAAACGACATCGTCATCAAGAAACTGAAGGGCAAACGCTGCTTCAAGCACGGGCGCGACCACCTATGGAAGGCCGAAACCGGAACGCAGGTTCGCTCCCAAATCGAAAAGGAATTAGGCCACGCCGTCGAGAGCGTTGATGTTGCCTTCGACTTCTGCCTGACGCGAATCCAAGGCGCTTTCGCGAAGCGCGACCTGTTCGTCGCTAATTCCGATCTGGCGCGGGGCATGATCGTGGTTACCATTTTCGCTGTGGCTCCACTTGTCCGAATCGCTCGTGACCTTCACTTCTCTGTTGCTTACCACGTCGGCTTTCTCTTCTGCGGAGTGGGTCTTCTGTTTCTAGTGGCAAGCATTTTCTGGGTACGGATGGCGAGATTCCGAGTGCTGTCCGAGACTCCCGTGTTTCACGCTTACTTGGCAATGGTTCCTGAGGTCAAAACCGCTGCGACAGCAGCTAAATAGGAGAGGTGATGTTATGGGAATGAAGGTGGTTGTCTTCGATGTTGAACATGGGGCGTCCGCGTTTATACGGACGCCCACAAACTATGGCGTGCTCATTGATTGCGGCTGTACTGGAAAGTTCTCACCCGCTTTGTACCTCGTGGAGAAAGAGCTTCCCACCATCGTGCCTTGGAGCGGCCACTCACTGACAAAACTGATCGTTACTCATCCCCACGATGATCACATTGGGGACGTGGAGACCGTCAAAGAAAAGTGCCCGCCCGCGCTCCTGCTCCGGCAGAAGTACGACTGGGAAGAGGTTAAGACTGCCGAAGCCGACTACGACCACCTCGACCTGTACCGTGACTGGCAAAACACCTACAACGCCGTGCCCGTGGCTTGGCCGGAGTGGGGTATGACCATCGAATCGTTCATGCTGTCACCCGAGGAAGCGAAAGCGATTGATGAAAGCAAGTTCATCAACAATTCGAGCATCGTAACGGTTGCCACGTTCAAAGGGACGCAGTTTCAGGAGAAGTTCGTATTCGGCGGCGACATGGAAACTGCCGGATGGGAAGCCTTGCTGAAGCAGCCTCGCTTCAGAGAGGCGGTGAAGGGCGCGTATTTCTATATCACTTCGCACCACGGCCATGAGTCCGGTTTTTCGGAAGCACTGTACGCCGCGATGGGAAAGCCGATCCTGAACATCGTTTCGATTCACAACTACGATGACCACATTGACGACCGATATTGCCAAGAAGCCTATGCCCTAGGAAAGACGTTCCCCGACGGGTCAACGCGACGGATGATGACAACCCGAAAGGATGGAACGATCACCATTAGTGTGAACGATGAGGGCAAATACTGGCTCAGCACGCAATGCCTGATCGATAACAAACCAGAAAAAGTCGCTAATGACCTGTCATGGGTGTTCGAGGCCATGAAGAGTCGTCGTTAGAGCGGCCAACATCTAATAGTTACGGTGTCGCGCTTCGCGACACCCAAAGGAAGGTAACTTCACATGGGTAAAAAGACAGTTGAGTTTGACGCTCACAAAGTGGTGAAGCAGGAAAAGGAAATCAGCTTCACTAAGAAAGACGGGACACCAGTGGATTTCGAGGCCAAGGTTCCAACGAAGGTTCCCGTCCACGTGAAATTCAAAGCGGATCCTTACAAGAAACGCTAGACGATCCGTCTGCGGTAGGAAGCAGAACGAATTTCGCCCGGCAGATTTCCTGCGCTGGGCGCAAGGATTCTTGTCGCCCCACCCGTTAGCCGCTACTCCTCGAACTCCGTCCCCACCGTGATTTTCCCGTCCTTGATCACGATCTGACCGATTCTGGCACCGGGTTTCTTCCAGACGTCATCGACCTTCTTCTGCATCGCCTTCCCTTTGAGTGGAGCGAGGTAGCGACTGATGCTCTCTACGTCCTTGTGACCCATCTGCTCACGCACCGACTCAATGTCCATGCCGCCCTGAAGTAGTTGGGTCGCGAACGTCGCCCGGAACTTGTGGAGGAACCAGTCGCGGCATTCCTTCTGCGGCCCGACGCACGTATCGCAGACCCCGCAGCTGAGTTCGGCGCGGCGGGCAATCCGTTTACACGCCTGTAGCATTTTGTCGTTGGGCTTTCCCGATTTCGTCGGGAACACCAGAGTCGTCGGCCCAGCGGACTTCGGTTTGAATCCTTCCAAGCAGTCCCTCAACTGAGCCGGAACGCTGATGACGCGCTCGTGATACGCCTTCGGGATGAAGCCGTATTCCTCTTTCGCCGTTACCGCGATGGTCCGGTGAACAAAGTCGACATCCTTCCACTGGAGATACATCGCTTCCTGCATTCTCAATCCAGCCATCAGAAGCGTCTTGAAGATCGGAAGCTGATCGCGAGAGCACGCCGCGAAGAATTTCTCCAGCTGATCGTCGTCATAGACTTCGGGCCGCGACTCGATGAACTTCGGGGCGTCCTTCATCGTCACCAACTCAATGCCGTTGGCTTTCAGGAATTGGTGAACCCGCATGAATTTGTTGTTGGCTGTGCGCGGCTTGTTTTTCTTTACGCGCTGGAGCCAGTCCGCAAACTTGAGGAGATC
This sequence comes from Terriglobia bacterium, assembly GCA_020073565.1. Lineage (GTDB taxonomy): Bacteria > Acidobacteriota > Terriglobia > Terriglobales > Acidobacteriaceae > Acidiflorens. The sequence goes on along the minus strand of JAIQEY010000020.1, from coordinate 70,832 downwards.
GAGCCGGGTGATTTCGTGTAGATGAATGCGGCGACACGAAGTCTGGAACTCTGTGAGCGTGTGGTTCACCAGATCGTACGACTCGTCAGTACGGCTGAGCTTATACTCCGCGAGATAGTTGTGGATTGCCGCAGAGAGGCTGAGACGAAAGCCTTCCTCCTTCTGTATTGGTAAGCCCACCCGAGCCGCCTCGAGGAAGAGACGCTGCCTCTCTGCCGCTGCGACGGCATCTTGAGGATTGACGCCACAGTCACGCCACACACGGCGCGGTCCCTCGTACCAGCCGATGGTGTAGGAGCCGCCCGGTAGATGGGTCTCCGTTCCCTTGAGGACGGCCCATTGCGGTTTGATCTTGTTGTTCTTGCCGATGACAGGCTTGAGCCGATGATGCTGTCCGTTGTGCCGGACACTATAGAAGATGTTGACTGCGCGGTTCGCCATTGACGCCTGCGAGGGGGAGCGTTCAACTCACCATAACGGGCGTCTATTGGAGCGGCTACCAGAAAATAGTACCCGCACAGTACCACGGTAACCTAAGTGGAGTGTTATCAATCGTTGGTGCCGGGAGGGGGAGTTGAACCCCCAAGGTACTAAGTACCGGCGGATTTTGAGTCCGCTGCGTCTGCCAGTTCCGCCATCCCGGCTAAGGATGGTAAGTGATAGTCGACGAAGTTAGTTGCAATGCTTCCAACACCGCAAGTGGCCGGCTCAAAATCACGGTGCTAGCTGTCAGTTGCGCCGTTCTGCGCACTTCCCGACTGTTCCTCGGCTCGGGTCATAGTATCGCATAGCCGCTACACGGCCGCCAATTGAGGCGGCGGAGCAGAGTTGCCAGAGTCTTGCCCTGACGGCCCAGCAAAGGGCGGAGGCGCTATCACTGGCGAACGGGCGAGATCCATATACAATGGGGCCGTGTTCGAGGTTAAGCAACAAATTCCGGATGAGCCCGTACCGCAGCGAATCGCGAGTGGCTCAGAAACCATTCTGCTCGTGGATGACGCCAACTCGCTGCGCGCTGTAACTCGTGAACTTCTGGAGGGGTGCGGTTACTCCGTTCTGGAGGCAGAGAACGGCGAGCGCGCCCTTCAGATTGCCGACCAATGCGAAGCCGAAATCTCTTTGCTGATGACCGATCTTGGTCTGCCCAAAATGAGCGGCGTGGCGTTGGCCAAGTTTCTGCTCGAGAAGAGGCCCGCCATCAGAGTACTCTACGTGTCTGGCGATGCCGACGAAATCATGCACAGCATAGTCCCGGACCCTGGGACCGCCTTCCTCCAAAAACCTTTCACGCAGGAAACGCTCGCCCAAAAAGTGCGCGACCTTTTGGATAGCACGCAGGATACGTCGCCGCTTCGAGAGGGGTTCCTTGGCAGAGGAAGCGATCCAGCGGCTTGAGATTGTGGGCAGCCGCGGCTAACGAAAGACTGCTTGTCGAATGAATTTTGCTGCGCGTGGACCGGTCCAACTTGTCTCCGTGCGCTCCCGCCTCCGCATCTTCTGCAGCAACGGCTTGATCAGGAGGGGAGGTCCCACCCCTCATCCTTCATTTTTCGGTTCGTCCAGTGCTGCAATTCCGAAAAGAGACGGGGTTCGACCACCACAAACCGCAAGCCCGCTCTTCCTCCAACATCGGCCCAGGCCAAGCGGCCTTTGGCATGGATAACGGTTTCGCTCTCCGGCAACAGGAAGCTCACATCGAGCAGTCCGGCGAACGCGACGGGATCGATCACTTCGTCCAGTCCCATGCCACCCGTACTCAGGTTGACCGCCGTGACCTGCAACTGTTTCCCTTGGGCGCTCTTCAGAGTCACCGGCAAACTAACCTTGGCGCGAAAGAATTTCTGGCGCTCTTCACTGAAGGATCCGAGCATCCGGGAGCTGTCGCCGGCGGGCACATCGATCCCATATTCCCGAAGTTTACGGCTGAGAGTACGGCGCGAAATCCCGAGTTCGTCGGCCGCTTGCGCGCGATGACCGCCGGTTTTTTCCAGCGCCCGGATGATCATCTGCTCTTCCATGTTCTCCAGGTTGCCGAGAGGCACGGCAACCTTGGTTTGATTTTCTCCCGCTTGCTCGCCCGGCAGTTCTTCCAGCACCGCCGCGGCTGCGATCTGCCGGTCGGTCGCCGCCATGGCGAGTTTCGCGACCAGATTGCGCAATTCGCGGATGTTTCCCGGCCAGGAGTGCGCCCGCATTGCCGCGAGAGCATCGGAAGAAAAGTTTTTTCCGGGCGCCTTCAGCGACAGGAAGTGCTGAGCGAGCGCAGAGATGTCCTCCGGGCGTTCGCGCAGGGGCGGCACCCGCAGCTGGAACTGGCTCAGCCGGTGGAACAGGTCCTTCCGAAATCGTCCTTCCTGCACCGCCAGTTCTAAGTCCTGGTTGGTGGCGGCTACGACCCGAACATCGACGTTAATTTTCCGGTGACCGCCCAGACGGTAATACGGCGCGCCATCTAGAACGCGCAGCAGTTTTACCTGGATCTGCGGCTGCAACTCCCCGATTTCATCCAGGAAGATAGTGCTCTTGTCGGCCAGCTCAAACAGACCGGGCTTGGACGAATCGGCGCCACTGAACGCGCCCTTCTCGTAACCAAACAGTTCGCTCTCCACCAGATGCTCGGGCAGGGCGGCACAGTTGATGTCGATCAGCGGCTTTTTGTAGCGATGCGAAGATACATGAATCGTGCGCGCCACGAACTCCTTGCCAGTGCCCGTCTCACCGGTCACGAGCACGGTCTCGGCATGGCCGGCCACCCGGTCCACCATACCCATGAATTTGTGCATCAACGGGCTGGCAATCAGAAATTGCGTACCATCGATTTCACGGCGAGCCAGTGGGAGCGCATCGCCATTCCCGCCGACCGCCGGCCGAACTCGATTCGGAGGAGCAGACCCCAAAGCCTTCTTCTCGGTCATGTCGATGGAGAAAGCAACCATGCCGACCGGAACCGAATCGGGATCGCACAGCAGCGTCACGCACAGGTGGATATGAACGTCCCGGCCAGACTTCGACCGGCCGCGAAATTCTCCCTCATAGCGCCCCTTTTCCAGCACGGCCGGAAAAACATCGTTGGCAAGCACAGCCTGCTGTTCCGTGGGGTAGAGCAGCGCGACATTCCTGCCGACAAGTTCTTCGGGGGCATAGCCGTAGACGCTTACACCCTGGTTGCAGCCGGTGATTTTTCCCTGCAGGTCGATCGTGAGTACGGCATCATGCAGTTGATCCAGAATACTGGGTTGAAGAGTGACCCAATCCGCCGCGGCTCGTCGCTGACCGCTTCGGTCACGGGCGGATTTTGGAGCATTCTCCATAGCTTGAGTCTTGGATGAGTTCGACATTCGTGGTCTAGGCCGGGTATTTCTCCGCACCCGCCGGCGGCGAACTATGGAGACACCAACGATCGCTGATTGGCGCCGGAAAACACATTCAAATAATGATGCTGACACAACCTGAAACCGCCTGGTTAGACCCATAGAACCGGACCGCAAACCAAAGTAACCTTCGCAAGGATGCGCCAGTCTGTCCCGCCGCCACCCCAGCAGGCCAATATGTCCTGATTCGCCTGTGCAAAAAGTCGACAGGGTTGATTCGTTCCAATCACTTAAGACCATGGCACATTGGTGGCCTGTTTGCACTAAACGGACTGACAACTTATGCCCCGGACTCTGAAAGTCTCCCCTGCGAAGACGATCGTTGTGCTCGCCGTCATTCTCACATTACTGACACCTGCCGCCGCTCGTAACAACAAGCTCGCGCCCGAACTGCAGGACCAGACCGGCAACAACCAGGTCGAGGTCATTGTGCAGTTCAACGCGCCGCCGACCGAAGCCGACCAGGGCAGAATTGCGAAACACGGAGGCAAGTCCAATCGGCAACTGCGCCTAGTCAACGGCTTGCAGGCCTCGTTGCCGGCCAACCAAGCGGATAGCCTGTCAGACAATCCGTCGGTGAAGTTCATCTCACCGGACCGGCCGGTTGCCGGCCATCTCACGAACACGGCTCCGGCCATCAATGCTCCCTACGCCTGGAACCTGGGTCTGGATGGCAGCGGTATCGGAGTGGCTGTCATTGACAGCGGCATGGTCGACAAGAAAAACAGTTCGGTTAAGAAATCCGACTTGAACAAATCCGGTACAGGATCCAGCCGGATTGTCTACAGCCAGTCGTGGGTCAACGATGGCCTCGGCGTGGTCGATGGTTACGGTCACGGCACGCACGTGGCGGGCATCATTGGCGGCAGCGGCTACAACTCCACCGAGTCGAGCGATATTCTGACGTTCAAGGGCATCGCACCCAGCGCCCAGTTGATCAACCTGCGCGTACTAGACAGCAACGGAACGGGTACCGACAGCTCGGTGATTGCGGCCATCGACACGGCCATTCAGCTCAAGAGCAGGTACAACATCCGGGTCATCAACCTCTCGCTGGGCCGTCCGGTGTACGAAAGCTACACCTTGGACCCGCTCTGCCAGGCAGTGGAAGCCGCGTATCGGGCGGGCATCGTGGTGGTCGTGGCCGCAGGCAACGAAGGCCGAGACAACTCGGCCGGCACGAACGGATACAGCACCATCACCTCTCCGGGCAACGATCCGTACGCGATCACCGTGGGCGCGATGAAATCGATGGGAACTCCGACGCGCGCCGATGACCAGATTGCCACCTACAGTTCGAAGGGGCCGACTGCTATCGACCACATCGCCAAGCCGGACCTGGTGGCGCCGGGAAACCGCGTCGTGTCCATCATCGAAAATGCAGGCTCAATGCTCGCAACCACCTATCCGCAAAACGCGATTCCGATGAGTTATTACGTAACCGGCGGCTCCTCTGCGGCATCCCCGTACTTTGCACTCAGCGGCACCAGCATGGCGGCGCCCGCGGTAAGTGGCGCCGTCGCCCTGCTGCTGCAGCAAAATTCCAACCTGACGCCAGACCAAGTCAAGGCCCGGTTGATGAAGACGGCCTACAAGACTTTCCCGCAATACAGCAGCTACACCGATCCTGCAACGGGCGTCACGTACACGAATCAGTACGACGTGTTCACCGTGGGAGCCGGATATCTGGACGTCCAAGCCGCTCTCGCCAGCACCGATCTCAGCACGGGACCTGCGAAATCGCCGACAGTTCAGTTCGACCCAGCAACCGAGAGCGTGTATTTCGTGACGGATGCCTTTGCGGTTTGGGGCGGATCGACGAACTGGAGCAGTTTCGCAGTCTGGGGTGGCAATGCTTTTGTGGGCAATAATTTTGCGGTCTGGGGCGCATCGAGCCCGTGGGCCAGTTTCGCCGTGTGGGGCGGATCGGCGCCTTGGGGCAACAACGCAAACAACGGGTTCTTCGCCGTCTGGGGCGGAAACACGCTTGCCGCCGCCGGCGCCAGTACAAGCGATTCCGTCAGCACGCTCATCAACGGCGACAGCTAGAGCCTACCCCCGCAAAGGATGTAAGTGAATTTTGAACTCGCGCAGCCCGAGCGTGCTTCGGAGTGGGTACTTCGGTAACTAGGTGGCATCCTGAGCCTGCAATAACATCCGGTAGAACGGCACACTGCACCTTGTTACCGGACTGTCCGGCGCGATTTGGCGATACGTGAATGCGGAGCCCAGGTTGGCGACGCATAACTACCGCAGATTGAGCGACATGACCGACGTGGAGGCAACCGTCAGAGTGGCGGTCGTTGCACGTCGAGTAAGCAAGGTGCGGTCCGGCGCTTATGTCCAGACGGGCGACACTGTTCATTGGAACCACGGCAGCGCTTGGCCTGTCGACGCTGACGTATGCCCTATGGCACTGGCAGAGCGTCAGCCTGGCACAATTCATCTGCTACCTGCTCATCGCTGTTCTTGCTTCCGGGTTGAAGATTCAGTTGCCCGGCATTGACGGCACCATGTCGGTCAACTTCCTGTTTATTCTCCTCGGCGTCCGGGAATTGAACCTGCCCGAGACTTTGATCATTGGTTGCACGGCGAGCCTCGCGCAATGCCTCTGGGGCGCGCGGCAGAAACTGGTTCCAGCCAAGATCTTTTTCAACGTGTTCAGCATGATGGCGAATGCCATCGCGCTCTCGTACTTTGTCTATCACCGTTTGGAGAGGCCCCTCGGCCAGGGAGCACCGCTGCTGCTGGTGATCACAGCTCTGGTGTTTTTCCTGGCCAACACTCTGCCTGTTTCGGTCATCATTTCGCTGACAGAAGGCAAGTCGCCCCGGAAGATCTGGTCGGAATGCTACTTCTGGACGTTTCCCTATTACCTGGTAGGCGCGGCCGTGGTGTTTCTGGTGGATTTCATCAATCGGCACGCCGGATGGCAGACCTCGCTGCTGGTTCTGCCCGTGATTTATTGGGTTTATCGCTCGTACCGGCTCTACCTCGGACGGCTCGAAGATGAAAAGAAACATGTCGAGATCGAGAAACGCCACGCCGAGAACGTCGCCTCGCTCCACCTGCGAACGATTGAAGCCCTCGCCTTGGCGATCGAGGCCAAGGACCACACCACCCACAGGCACCTGCAGCGCGTACGCGTGTACGCGGTGGAAATCGCGAAGGAACTGGGCTTCTCCGAGGAAGAAATCGAAGCCCTGCGAGCGGCTGCTCTGCTGCATGACATTGGCAAGCTGGCGGTTCCCGAGCACATCATCAACAAGCCGGGACGGCTCACTCCCGAAGAATTTGACAAGATGAAGATCCACCCGCTGGTGGGCGCCGAAATCCTCGAGCGGGTCGCTTTCCCCTATCCCGTCGCACCGATCGTGCGCGCGCACCACGAACGCTGGGATGGATCAGGCTATCCCGAGGGACTGAAGGGTGAGCAGATCCCCAGAGGAGCCCGTGTGCTCGCCGCGGTCGATTGTCTGGACGCGCTCGCCTCGCACCGCCAGTACCGGAACGCGCTGCCACTCGATGCCGCCATGGAAAGCGTGGCCGCGATGTCCGGCTCGTCTTTCGATCCCGCGGTTATTGAGGTGCTCAAGCGCCGCTACATCGAACTGGAAACCATGGCCCATTCGTCTGGAACCGAACTGCAGGGCCTCTCCCAGGCGCGGGTCGAGAGAAATGTGGAGCCCGCTGCGGGCTTTGAGCAATTTGGCCCTGGCCCGTCTTCTGCGACCGATGCCGGCTTCCTCTCCTCGATTGCCTCGGCGCGTCAGGAAGCGCAAACCATGCTTGAACTCAGCCAGGACCTGGGCAACTCGCTCAGCCTGGGCGAAACCTTGTCCGTGCTTTCCATGCGGCTGCGGAAGCTGATTCCCTACGATTCCATGGCCGTTTTTCTCGTGAAGAACGGGTACCTCGTGCCCGAGCTCGTCAGTGGCGACAACTTTCGCCTGCTCTCGACTCTGAATATTCGGATCGGGGAAGGCCTTTGTGGCTGGGTCGCCGAGAACCGCAAGCCCATCGTCAACGGCAACCCGGAAGTGGAATCCGGCTATGTGAGCGATCCTGAGCAATTCATCACTCAGCGATCTGCGCTCGCGGTGCCACTCGAAGGGTTCAATGGCGTGGTCGGTGTGCTCGCCATGTACCGCTCGGATCGGGACGCTTTCACCGCTGACCATCTGCGCATTCTGCTCGCCATCAGTTCCAAGGTCGCGCTCTCGGTGGAAAACGCTCTCAAGTACCAGCAAGCAGAAAACTCCGCCACCACCGACTATCTCACCGGCCTACCCAACGGCCGCTCATTGTTCGTCCATCTGTCGCGCGAATTGGCGCGCTGCCGTCGCACCGGCGCCACCCTGGGCGTGATGGTCTGCGACATGGACCACTTCAAGCAGATCAACGACGCCTTTGGCCACCTGGAAGGCGACAATCTGCTGCGTGATTTTGCTGCTCGCCTCAAGGAGATCTGCCGCGATTACGACTACGTGGCTCGCATAGGCGGGGACGAGTTCGTCGTCGTCGCTCCCGGTCTGCAACCCGAAGCCGCCAACGAGAAAGCTAGGCGTCTGAATCAGCTTGCCATCGAATCGGGCAGGAAAATTAGCGGATACGAACTCGTGTCGCTCAGCGTGGGCGTCGCATTTAGTCCTGAGGATGGCTTCGATGTCGAGCGTTTGCTCGCCCAAGCCGACCGCCGCATGTACTCGATGAAACAACGTCGCCACTCGGAACTCGATCGCAGCCCGCTAACACCGTCCCAGCTGGGACCCGGCACGGCCGTGAACTAGGACATCCCCATGTTGCTGTGGAGAATCGCGCGGCACCTCGCGACCATCGCCGGAATCGTCCTACTAGGCGGACTCCTTTCCGCCACCCTGGTGCGGCTGGCGCCGGGCTTCGATACCGACGAACGCGCATTCGATCCCTCGCTCAACGCCGACAGTGTTCGCGCTCTCCGCGAAGCTCGCGCCGGCGAACACAACATCGTCCGCTTCTACGCCGCCTATCTTCATGGCGCCCTGCACGGCGACCTCGGCACTTCGCATGCCCTCGGACAGCCCGTGCAAAATCTCCTGCGGGAGCGCTGGCCCGTGACCCTGCGCGTCGCCGGCATCGGACTCCTGCTGGGTTGGCTGCTTGCGGCCACTCTCGCGTTCAGCGCGTGCCTCTGGAGGCGAACCGCCTACGACCTGTTCGGCACAACTTTGAGTGGCGCTTTTCTCTGCATTCCCGCCGCCGTGCTCGCCTTGCTTTCCGTGATCCTCAACGCGCCCGGCTACCTTGCCATTGCTCTGATCGTGTTCCCCAAGATTTATCGCTACGCCCGCAACCTGCTCGCGAAGTCCTACGCCCTGCCCCACATCACCGCTGCCCGCGCCAAAGGTTTGGGAGAGATCCGCATAATGCTTTGGCACGTACTCCCGGTAGTCGCGCCCCAGATGATCGCTCTCGCCGGCATCACCGTCAGCATTGCCCTGGGAGCAAGCATTCCGATCGAGAGTCTCTGCGGCCTGCCCGGAATCGGGCAACTTGCCTGGCAAGCCGCTCTCGCCCGCGACCTGCCTCTACTTGTGAACATCACGGTTCTGGTTACGCTGGTAACCTTGTTGGCCAATTCCGGGGCCGATGTAATGATTCATATGCTGAGGCCCCGGGAGGCATGAGCGCAGCCCGCAAGCTGGCGTGTGTCGTCTTACTCGCCGTGTGCGCAGTGTCTCTGGCCGCCGATTGGCTGGCGCCCGCGGGCTATGCCAAACAATTCCGGGAACTTCCCGGGTCCCCACCCTCGCGTCAACACCTGCTCGGGACGGACGAAATTGGCCGCGACCGCTTCGCCCGCGTTCTCTACGGCACCCGCATCTCGCTGTTGCTGGCGCCGGCCGCCGCGCTCGTTTCAACGCTCCTGGCCGCGCTGGTCGGCGGACTCGCCGGATACCTCGGCGGAATCTGGTTGCGCATCGCCACCAGCTTCACCGACCTCTTTCTCTCTCTGCCCTGGCTTTTTCTTCTAATCACGGTGCGTGCGCTCTTGCCCCTCAACGTTTCTCCGTTGCTCTCGGTCCTGATTACTTTTTTCATCCTCGGATTACTGGGCTGGGCCGCTTCTGCTCGAGTGCTTTCCACCAGCGCCGACTCTCTGCGTAACTCGGACTTCGTCTTGCAAGCTCGGGCCTCAGGTCTGCACGGCCCAAGGCTCTTCTTCGTTCATGTGCTCCCGAACCTGAAGCCGGTTCTTTACGCCCAGTTCTGGATCTCGATTCCCGTTTTCATTCTGAGCGAAGCGAACCTCGGGATCCTCGGCCTCGGCGTTGCCGAGCCCCTGCCATCCTGGGGAAGTCTTCTGCGCGAACTCGAAGGCTTGATTTCGTTCCGCGAAGAACCGTGGCGTCTGGTTCCGCTTGTCTTACTGATCATCGTCCTGACATCGTTTCAACAACTTTTATCGAATGAGGAGCTGACCGCATGAACGGCCGCCGCGTTATTTCAAACGCCACCACCTCTGTCATCCTGAGCGGAACAGCAACTTCACGCAGTGAAGTTGCTGCGGAGTCGAAGGACCCCTACCTCACCAAAAACGCAAGACACTCCCTGCCCGCAGGAGGATTTGTGAAATCATTGTCCGTACTTCTTCTCTGCCTCGCGCTCCTCCTCCCCGCCGCCTACGCCCAAGGCGGAGGAGAACTCCGTTTCTGTCTGCGCAATGAGCCCAAGACCTTCGACCCGCTCCTGGTCGACGACGATTCCTCGCTCGCCATCCGTTATCTAACCGGCGGCGTGCTGATCCGCGCGAATCGCAAGACCCAGCAACTGGAGCCCGAGCTCGCCGAATCCTGGAAGGTCTCAAGAGACGGCACGCAGATCACCTTCAAGCTCCGCCACCGAGTTCTGTTCTCCGACGGCACCCCGTTCTCCACCGCCGACGTGGCCTACACCATGCAGCGCCTGATGGACCCGAATCTGCATTCCTCCACCGGCGACGCTTTTCGATCCGGCACCGGCGCCGTCACCACCATGAAACTCGGTCCCGACCAGATCACCGTCATTTTCCCCGCCCCACTCGTCGGACTCGACGCGCTCTTCGATCAAGTCGCTATCATGTCCGCCCACTCACCCAAGAAAGAAGGTGCAGTGCTGGGCCCGTTCATAATCGACGAGTACAAGGCCGGCTCCAGTGTCCTGCTCAAGCGCAACCCGAACTACTGGAAGAAAGACGCCCACGGACATCGCCTGCCGTACCTCGACTCGATCCATCTCGACATCCAGTCCAATCGTGACGTTGAAATGTTGCGCTTCAAACGCGGAGAACTCGACCTGATCAACGTCCTCGACAGCGACTATTTCGACAAACTCGCCTCCACTTCGCCGCAGCTTGTGCACGACGCCGGAGCCTCCCTCGACGCCGAGTTCATGTGGTTCAACCAGGTCGCCAGCGCGCCCATTCCGCCCTACAAGCGCGCCTGGTTCCGCTCCACCAATTTTCGGCGCGCCGTCTCCGCAGCCATCAATCGCGATGATTTGAGCCGCATCGTCTACAACGGCCACGCTAAGCCCGCCGTCGGTCCGGTTTCGCCCGCCAACAAGTTCTGGTTCAACAGCCGCCTTCGTCCCGAAGCGCACAATCCTGACGCCGCCTTGAAGCGTCTCGAGGCCGACGGATTTCATTTACAAGACGGAACGCTGAGGGATAAGGAAGGCAATGCGGTCGAGTTCTCCATCGTCACCAATGCGAGCAGCAAGCCGCGCGAGCGCATGGCTGTCCTGATTCAGGAGGATCTCGGCAAGATCGGTATCAAGGTCAACGTGGTCACGCTCGATTTCCCCTCGCTGCTCGAGCGTATTTCGCAGAAATTCAACTATGAAGCGGCCATCCTCGGCTTTCGCAACGTCGATCTCGATCCCAATGGCCAGATGAATATCTGGTTAAGTTCAGCCGAGAATCATGCCTGGAATCCGCAGCAGAAATCGCCCGAAACCGCGTGGGAAGCCGAAATTGACAAGTTGATGCGGGCGCAGGCCTCCGCCTCTGATCCGACGAAGCGCAAGCAGAGTTTTGATCGCGTGCAGGAGATCGTCTACCAGCAGGCGCCCTTCATCTATCTTGTCAACCAGAACGCGCTCTCGGCCGTCTCCACTTCGATCGAGGGAGCGAATCCGGTCATCCTGCATCCGCAAACGTTCTGGAATGCCGAGCGCCTTACGCTGAACGCCAACACACGAGCCAGCCGATGAATCATGGTAGTCTGCTTTCCGCGCAGGTGACAGTCCGATATCCGGGCAAGCCACCAGTCCTGCGCGGAGTCGCGCTCGAAATCGCGTCCGGCGAAATCATGGGTCTCGTCGGTCAGAGCGGTTCCGGCAAGAGCACCCTGGCACTCGCGATCCTCGGATTACTCGGCCGCCAGCGCGCCACGGTAGAAGGCAGCATCCTGTTTCATGGCGCCGACCTAGTCACCATGAAAGAGCGCGATCTACGCGGAATCCGCGGGCGCTCCATGAGTCTGGTCCTACAGAGTCCGATCTCCTCGCTGAATCCGGCGTTGCGGATTCGCACGCAGCTGAAAGAAGCTTGGCGCGCCCACGCCAACGGCACATCCGCAGATTGCGACGCCGCCATTCGAGCAGCCATGACCAGCGTCAGCCTTCCCGCCGACGAAGACTTCCTGCGCAAGCATGCCTCGCAACTGAGTGTCGGACAAGCCCAACGCGTTTTGATCGCGATGGCGGTGATGCACCGGCCCGCCCTGCTGATCGCTGACGAAGCCACCAGCGCGCTCGACGTCATCACCCAATCAGAAATCCTGCAACTCTTCGCGCGCCTCAACCACGAGACCGGCATGTCGATTCTCTACATCTCACACGACCTGCCCTCGGTCGCCGAAATCTGCCAGCGCATCGCCATTCTTCACGAAGGTGAAATCGTCGAGAGCGGCCCCACGGCCCAGATTTTCGCTGCTCCCCAACACCCCTACACCCGCCGCCTGATGGCGTCCCTGCCTCGCGTTCCTGCCAGAACGAACGAGTCTCAGGCCCAAGCTGCGGCCGCAGAATAGATCTAAACTGTAGCGTCGGCGGCGCTACGGTCAGGAACCTAGCGCTTCCCGAAATACAAATCCACCACACTCTCCGCCAACGACGGAGCATCCGCCTCCGCGCGATTCGCCAGCACAATCACCGTCAACTTGTCATTCGGAAACCGCTCAATGGCCGTGCGAAATCCGACCGTCTCACCATAGTGCCAATACCGCCGATGCCCGCGATACGAATCCAGAAACCATCCAAATCCATAAAGAGGCGCGAGGCTTCCATCCAGTTTGCGCAGAGGAGCGCCATTGGCTTCGGTCGCCGAAGTCAGTGCCGGCTCCATTTCTTTCGCGCTCAATAGCGTGTGCTCCGCCAGCGCCCGATCCCACTTTTCCAAGTCGTCGAGCGACGTATAGACTCCCCCATCCCCCAGGGTCGCCGAGGTCGAACTCTGATCGGTCTGGCGCCAAGCGCCCGCGTCCAGAGTGTGTCCATACGCGCGATGCGCCACTTCGTTCTTTCCCTTCTCGTACACGAGCGTGTGCATCATCGCCGCAGGCGTGAAGATCCGCTCACGCAGAAAATCGCCGAAGCTCATCCCCGACCGTTTGGCCACCACCATGGCCAGCAGCACGTAGCCCGAGTTGCTGTACTCCCAGCGCGTGCCCGGCGCAAACCTCGTACTTGTCTGTTGCTTCAACAAGTCGAGCACACCGGCATCATGGATCTGCGGAATCTTTTCATCCGCAATTCCGGCGGACTGTTTCGCCATGACGTCTTCGTAATCGATCAGCCCCGACGTGTGGGTCAGCATCTGCCGCACCGTGATCGCCTTCCCATACGCCGGGAATCCCGGGAAGATGTCGGTCAGGCGCTCGTCATACCGCAGCTTGCCATCATGCACCAGCAGCATCACCGCCATGGCTGTGAACTGCTTTGTTACCGATGCCAGCCGGAAGTTGGTCTCCGGCCCAATCTTTTCGTGCGTGCGAAGATCCGCAACGCCGTATCCCTTCCAAATGACTGCCTGGCCGTCCTTGATGACCAGCACCGCGCACCCCGGCTCGCGTGCGTTTTCAAATTTCGAGAACAAGGCATCGATTGCCGCAGGCGAAACCTGGGCCGAAGCAGTACTCAACATGAGCGTCAACAGGATCAGATTGCTGGTGAGCGAGGGCATCACGCCTGCGTAGGTTGTTCCACAACTTCAGGAAGTCCAGCGGCCCGCCAGGCATCAAAGCCGCCCGCAATATTGATGACGTCGCGACGCCCGCCCCGCTCCAGCAAACTGCAAGCGATCATGCTCCGGTACCCGCTCTTGCAATGGACGGCGACGGGCCGACTCCTATCCAGTGCTGGCACCCCGTGCGGAAACGTATCCAGCGCGCGCCAGTCCGCCTGCGCGATGTGCCCTGTCTGCCATTCGCCTTCCCGGCGCACATCGAGCACTGCAACGCTGTCGTCGTGCAGTTTCTCCCGCAGTTCCTGTACCGAGATCTGCGGCGTCACCAACATCGGCAGCCCTGCTCTCTGCCAAGCCGTAAAGCCGCCGGCCAGAAATCCGCGGACTTCTTCAATGCCCACCCGCGCCAGCCGCATCCGCGCTTCGTCAACCTGCGCATCGCTCTCCGCAACCAGAACCGGCTTCGAATGAATTCCCAGCAGGCCACCCGCCCAGGAAGCAAACTGCCCCGAAAGCGCAATGCCGATCGAACCCGGCACATGCCCGGCAGCAAACTGTTCCCCCGGCCGCACATCCAGCACATTCGCACCTTCGTCGAGCAACCCCTTCAACGCCGCCGGTGTGAGCGGCGTAAGCGGCAACAACTCCGTCAACGCCGTCGCCCCCGACCGGTTAATCTCCGAATCCTCCAGAAAGTAATCGGGCCGCGCCGGAAGATTCGCAGTTACCTGCCGGACAAATTCCTCGCGGCTTGCGATCTGCAGCGCAGAGTTCGTCAACCGCTCGCTTCCGATCGTCGACCATCGCTCCGCCCGCATGCTGCGCCCGCAGAGCGAGCCCGCCCCGTGCGCCGGATACACCAGCGTGGCATCCGGCAAGGTGAGCAACTTCTGATGCAGACTGTCATAAAGTAGCCCTGCCAGCTGTTGTGGAGTGTGCGTGCGCGAAAGATCCGGCCGGCCCACATCACCGATGAAAAGCGTGTCGCCCGTAAGCACCGCCCAGGGCTGCGAAGATTTCTCTTCATCGATCACGACAAAGCAAACGCTCTCCGGCGTGTGCCCCGGCGTTTCCAGTGCGCGCACCCGAATCGCCCCCATCCTCACTTCGAAGCCATCGGTGAGAGGCACATGCGGAAAAGCGGCGCCAGCCTGGGCTCCGATATAAATCTGAGCTCCCGTCCGCTCCGCCAGTTCCTTGTGCCCGGAGACAAAATCCGCGTGCAGATGGGTTTCAAAAATGTGCCGGATCTTGAGATTCTGTTCCTCGGCAAGTTTCAGATACAGATCCACATCGCGCTGCGGATCCACCACCGCCGCCTCGCCGCCCGAACCAATCATGTACGACGCATGCGCCAAACAAGTCAGATAGAACTGTTCGAAGAACATCGCCCCACCTGTGTAGCGCGGACACTCCCTTCGACTTCGCTCAGGGCAGGCTTGTCCGCGCAAGTCTGCGGGCTGAAATAACGCAGACAGTATCCCCAAAATGCACTAAGGTTATCACTGCGGGTGGTTGTAGAGCTCGCATTTTCGGTGGTTCATAAAACGAGCAAGAGTCCCTCACTGCAACGACTTCGGTTCCGATTGATTCTTGGGGAATTTCGAATTCAGCAGCGACAGCAACTCATGCGCCGACGCCGGCGCCCCCGCCTTCCCCTGCCGGATAATTTCTTTTGCGCTCAACTTCCTTCCATAAAGTTTCTCATTCGCGCGATTATCCGGCCGCAACGTCGATCCTTCCAGCGACACCCCGGCAAACAGTCCGCGGGACCGTGAGTACGATAGAATCTCCGCCCGCATCGCCACGTCCGTGTCGGCGGCCGCCGCGCGCCCTTTCGGTCCAGCGGCTGCAGCCGCGTCCGCCCCCAGCTTCACCTTGCTGCCCATCAAACTCGCCGCGCCCCGCGGGTTCATCACCAGCAGAATAAAGTCCGTCGCCTCGCCGCCCAGTTGAAATCCGATGTTGCCGCCTTCCAGCGCGTACATCGCCGGAGCGCTCCACGACCCGGTGAAATGCTGCCCGGTCCGGCAAGTCATCACTCCTCGGCCGTAGCTTCCGCCGATCCCGATCGCCACCTTCTTCACCGAAGGCAGCACAATCACGCACTCCGCCCGATCCATCAGATCCTTCGGGATGTCGTCCGGAATATTGATGATCTCTTTCATCACTTCCCCGGCTTCCTTGACCCGGTCGTTTTCGTGTTCGTTATCGGCCGCTGCCATCGTCACGGATAAGACAAAGAGAAACACCACCGCGGTCAGCAGTTTTTTCATGAACCCTCCCCAATCATGGAAAAATTATCCTGCGAAAGCTCAAAACTCAACTTTGAACTTGAGGAGGTGCACGCTGATTTCCATTCAGGCTAAATGGGAGTGGGTCGTCGACCGTCAACCCTTTCAAGAATGGGTTTATAACCCATTGACTGCCTTATGGTTAAATCCAGCACTGCTTGCGTACTCCTTTTGTAACTTGGACTTCGCTATGAAAACAGCCTACAGTCGATTGCAGCGGGGTTTCCCGGTCTTCGGCCCCTGGCGTGCATCGAATAATCTGGAACCTGACTGCAAGTGTTGGGATGGGCCAGCAAGGCGAAAGAATGACGAAGCAAAACAAATTCGGTTGGGCATTAACCGCGGTTCTTGCGTTGTGCGCCGCAGGTTTGGGCCAGAGCACTTCATACGTTGGTACAACCTCAGCCGTTGAGAATTCGGTGTACGCGACCGCTCTTCCCGCGCTCACCAGCGATGGCGCCGAGGAGTCCGTCCTCACCATTCATAAGCGCGTCGACGAAGTCAACGTACTTTTCATCGCCACCGACCGTCATGGCAAGTTCGTGCGCAATCTGAACCAGAACGATTTCTCGTTTTTCGACGATCACAAGCCGGTGCAGTCAATCCTGAACTTCCGGCGCGAAACCGACCTTCCCATCCAGATGGGACTCCTGGTCGATGTCAGCGGCTCCGTGCAAAGCCGGTTTGCATTTGAAAAAGAAGCCGCCACCGGATTTCTGCAGCACATCATCCGTCCCGGCTACGACAAGGCCTTCGTCGCGGGCTTCAACAAGCAGAGCAAGATCACGCAGGATTTCACCGACGACGTCGCCGCGCTTGCAGCCGGAGTGCAGCGTCTCAGCGATGGCGGAGGAACCGCGCTCTACGACGCCGTTTACAAGGCTTGCAGAGAGAAGCTTCTGAGCGAGCATTCCGATCATCCGATCCGGAAGGCCATCGTCATCCTGAGCGACGGTGAAGACAACCAGAGTGAGTACTCGCGCGCCCAAGCCATCGAAATGGCGCAGCGCGCTGAAGTTCTGATTTACGCGATTTCCACCGACGACAGCGGGTTGATCCTGCGCGGCGACAAAGTTCTCGAAGACCTCGCCTCCGCCACCGGCGGACGCGCCTTCTTCCCCTTCAAGATGAAGGACATCACGCACTCCTTCGCCGCCATCGAAGACGAACTTCGCAGCCAGTACGCCGTCTCCTACAAACCCAGCAACTTCGATGCCGATGGCCGCTTCCGCTCCATTGAAATCACCGCGCTCAAGAAAGACCTGCAAGTGCGAGCCCGCCGCGGCTACTACGCCCCAAGACAGTAGCACCGGCTCCCATGTCATCCTGAGCGGAGCAAGAACTTCACGAAGTGAAGTTCCTGTGGAGTCGAAGGACCCCTACCTCTCCAACCGCCGTTCCAGTCGTCAGGAATGTCACCATAAACAAAAGTCCGTCGTTCGAATTTAACTTCTCATGCTAGAACCCTGCGTCGCCAAACCCTCTGCGGTGATCTATTTGATATAGCGTTGCCGGTCCAACGTCCAGCGGAGCACACAGTGGATCAAACAACCCGCCCAGCAACCTGGAAAGTGTTACTGGCATTCAGCATCATCTATTTCGTCTGGGGCTCGACCTTTCTGGCGATCCGCATAGGAGTCCGAGAAGTTCCGCCCTTTCTGCTCGCCGGAATACGTTTCGTCCTGGCGGGAGCAATTTTGTATGCCTGGATGCGAACGAAAGGCACGGCCTCGCCCACGAGTCGTGAGTGGACGGCGGCTTCGCTACTGGCGGTGTTGATTTTCGTCCTCGACTACGGACTGCTGTTCTGGGCCGAACGGCGCGTATCCTCGGGAATCGCCGCCGTCATGATGGCCACCATTCCCGTCTTCATGGCGCTCTCCGAGATTCTTTTCCTGGGAACGCAGCGGCTCACGGTTCGGCTGGCATTCGCGCTCGCAGTTGGACTCGGCGGCGTGGCTGTGCTGGTGAGCCGCTCGCTGAGTCTCGGTGAAGGTCCGATCGATACGGCAGGCGCCATCGCGCTGGTGGTCGCAGCCATCAGCTGGTCGGCAGGCTCCGCTCTCACGCGGACGTTGCCGCTGCCTGCTTCCAAGCCCATGAACTCTGCCGCCCAGATGCTCACCGGAGGCGTATTCCTGACACTGGTATCAGCCACTCTGGGAGAGTTCCACGGATTTCATCCGCAGGCAGTCTCGCGCGGAGCATGGATCGCGCTCGCTTACCTGGTTGTGGCCGGATCGATCGTGGCATTCACCGCCTACGTATGGCTGATCCACCACGAGTCTCCGACAAAGGTAGGGACGTATGCCTATGTCAACCCCGTGGTGGCAGTCGCGCTGGGATATTTCCTGGGCGGAGAAACGGTGGGCCCGCGAACTTTGCTCGGCACCTTGTTCGTGCTGGTCAGCGTGGTTGTGATCACCACCGCGTCGGCGAAAAGAAAGGCGAGAGCATAGATTGCCGCCCACGAGTAGCGCCGGCACCCGAGCATTGTTCGTGCAATGGCGATTCTGCAACAGCTGAGTAACGTTTCAGCTCCGAGGCTGCTGAGGATGCACCAGTCCATTCACTCTGATAGTGGAAATTTCATTCGAAGCACGAACGGTTCGGAATTGCCCCTGGGTCGGGCCTGCAGAGCGCCGTTGGTCACGGGAAACCGATCATCGAGGGTACAACCTGTGACGTAGACATCCCCCTTAGCATTCGCGAAGACACCTGTCGCCTCGTCGTTGTACCAACTTGCGTGTAGGCGTGTACCACCAATGAAAGAGGCGAACCGCAGTTGGCCGTCAGAGGCGCGAAGCTGGATTAGGGTCGAGTCATTGTCCCCTTCGAAGTGGCGGTAAATGGCTGTCTTGGTAGTCGGAAAGTCCTTCGATCCGCTTCTGCCGGATAGGAAGACAGAACGGGGCATTCCGGCGGAAACAGACAAATTAGCGTCATCGCCGTGACCGCCTAGCCGCCTTGACCAGATCACTCCTGTTTGCTTTTCGGCGAATCGGCGGCCGTTGATCTTCGTGATGAAGCCGCTGCCTACCGGATCGCGATTAACGCCTACGACGGGGAAATCCCGCGAACCTGTTGATCCGACCACGTAGATGTCTCCCCGCGAATCGACAGCGATACTGGTTAGTATCTCGTCGCCCCGCCCGCCGATGCGAATGCCGAACGGATGCTTCTTGCCTGTTGGATCGACTCTGACAACGAAACCGTCGGTTCCGCCCGTTGCACCGAAAGGCAAGAGCTGCGCATTCGACCATTTCTGAGAGTCAGTGATCCCGGACACGTAGACCGCCCCGCCGGGTTCCACGGCAATTGCGGTAACCCGGTCGTTACCATTCCCCCCGAGATAAGTGCTGTAGAGTAATTGTCCCGAGCGTACATCCAGAGCAGAGAGGAACCCGTTGCTCACCCCGTTCAACTTTGCTTGAGCCGCCAATGTTGTGACTGGAAAATCCGGAGAAAAGGTATACCCGGCGACGTAGACCACTTCACCACCGGAAGCTAACGTAACTGCAGACGCGGCGTCCTCACGACTTCCACCGAGGAACGTTCCATACTGCAACTGCGAGCCCGCAGGATTCAGCCATGCCAAGAAACCGTCGCAGGCATCGGCCTTGTCACTTCCCGCTGGCTTCTGGAGTATCGCGGAGGGCGTGGTCGGAAACTTGGAGGAGCAAGTTGATCCGACGATAAAGGCTCGACCTGTCGAGTCAACGGCAATGGCATTCGCGCCCGAGCGGAAGTTTCCTCCAAGAAAAGAAGAGTACAGCAGGTGGTCTCCGTGCTCATTAATCTTGCTAACAAATGCAGTCCAGTCGTTGTTGTTGACTTGTGTGGTTGTGCTGAATGCGCCTGGGGTGACCGGGAAATCGGGTGAGGGGGTTCGACCTACAACGTATGCATCTCCTGACTGGTCAACGGCGATGCCTGTGGTGCACTCTTTATCACGGCCCCCGAGATAGGTGCCGAAAACAAGGTGTGGCGCAGTATCGCTCGTATCGGCAGTGATGGCCGACAGAAGCATAAGAGCAACGTTCAGAAAGCCGGGCAGACGCACTTTCATATTAGACATCTCTGGTTGCGGGTTTGTTCCCCAGACCGTTGCCGGAACTGGCACACTACTGTCAACACGCGATTACACTCAGAGCCCGATTTCACGAGCCACGGACAATTGTGGGATAGCTTCTCCCGGCTAACAGCTAGTGGCTAGCAGCTGTCTTCTGTTACCTGCCCGGAGTCGAAAATTCCTGCTTCCGTTGCGCCCGCCCCGTCCCTGTGCTACCGTCGCCTTGAAACCGCTTCGAGGAGAAACTCATGGGCTTGGCATTCATTGGCATTCTCGTCGTAATCGGCATTGTCCTGGCCATGATGTACAACGGCCTGGTGCAATTGCGCGTGCGGTCGGATTCCGCCTGGTCCGACATTGACGTGCAGCTGAAACGCCGCCACGACCTGATCCCCAACCTGGTCGAAACCGTCAAAGGTTATGCGGCGCACGAAAAGGGCACGTTCGAAAACATCGCGAAGTTCCGCTCCATGGCGATGCAAGCCACCGGCCCCGCCGACAAAGCCGCTGCCGAGAATCAACTCACCGGCGCACTCAAGAGCCTGTTCGCGGTCGCAGAAAACTATCCGCAATTGCAGGCATCACAGGAATTCACGCAACTCCAGAATTCCCTGGGCCAGACCGAAGACGGCATTCAAAACGCGCGCCGCTATTACAACGCAGTCGTGCGCGACCTGAACACCAAAATTCAATCCTTCCCCACCAACCTGATCGCAGGAATGTTCGGCTTCCAGCAGAAACAGTTCTTTGAGACCGCGGCCACCGATCGCGAACCGGTCGCCGTGAAGTTCTAACAATGCGCCGCACCCGATTCCGTCCTTCGTGTACCGGAGCCTGCCCTGAGCGCAGCCTAAGGGTGTCCTTAGTGGTAAAGATGTTGCTCGTCCTGCTGCTAGGGGCACTATTGCCTCCGAGTAGAGCCACTGCCCAAGCCCGCAACTGGCGAGTGTCCGACTTCAAAGACACCATCTCGATCAGCAAAGACGGCACCGCGCACATCAGCGAAGAGCTCACGCTCGTCTTCGTCGGAGAGTGGCATGGCATCCATCGCACCATCCCAATCGAATACCCCGGACCGCACGGAACCAACTACACCCTCTTCGTCGACGTAACCCGCATCACCGACGAAAAAGGAACCAGGCTGAAGTACGAGTCACACAAGTCGGGAGACTTCCGGGACCTTAAGATCTACATCCCCGGCGCGGTCGACACCACCCGCGTCGTGAACATCGACTACACCGTCCGCAACGGCGTCCGCTTCTTCGACCAGTACGACGAGTTCTACTGGAACGTGACCGGCAACGACTGGCCCGTGCCGATCGACCACGCGGCCGCCTTCGTCACGTTCCCCGAAAACGCCGCGGGTGGCCTGCGCGCGCAAGCCTTCACCGGCGCCTACGGTTCAAAGCAGAGCGAAGCCATCGCCGAAGTCCACGGCGCCGACGTCACCTTCGAAACCACCAACCCCTTGTCCATGCGCGGCGGCATGACCATCGACATCTACATCCCGCAAGGCGTGCTCAAACCGCCCAGTTCGCTGACCAGGCTGGGATGGTTCCTCGGCAGCAATCCGATCCTGTTTCTGCCGCTGCTTACTCTCGGCGTGATGTTCGCTCTCTGGCATGCGGTAGGCCGCGATCCCGATCCCGGCGTCTCGGTCGCACCCATGTATGAACCTCCCAAAGGAATAACTCCCGCCGAAGCCGGAACATTGCTTGACGACACCATCGATCCGCGCGACATTACATCCACCATTGTCGATCTTGCCGTCCGCGGCTATATCAAGATCGAAGAGAAAGTCGATACCTTCCTGATCTTCCACCATAAGGACTATCTCTTCCACCTGCTGAAACCCGCCGATCAGTGGGGCAGCGACCTGACCCCGCACGAGCGCGTGATGCTCGAAAACATCTTCGCCGGCGGAATTGCCGAGACCCGCCTCTCGAGCCTGAAGAACCGTTTCTATACCGCGATCCCGATCGTGCGCCAGAACATCATGGCTGCGCTCAAGTCGAAGGGCATGTACTCGGTCGATCCCGAATCAGCCAATGGATACAGCATCGTGGCTGCGGTCGCGATCGGCCTGCTGGTAGCGGCGATCCAGGTTCTGGGCTGGATGAACCTGTTCAATTCCATTCCGCTCGTGATCGTGAGCGCTCTCGTCTCCGCCGTGATCTGGTGGCTCTTCGCACGCCAGATGACCGCCAAAACTCGGCTCGGTGCTCGCACCCAGGTTGCGGTGCTCGGCTTCCAGGAGTTCATGAACCGTGTAGACGCCGACCGCATCAAGCGCATGCCGCCCGATACCTTCGAGAAGTTCCTGCCCTACGCGATGGCGCTCGGTGTCGAGCATCAGTGGGCGCAAGCCTTCGCCGGCATCGTCCAAAATCCCCCCAACTGGTATGTTTCGCCGAATGGCTACACCGGTTTCACTCCCCTGTTCTTTGCCAGTTCGATGCACAGCATGGCCAGCGACATGCACCAGGTGTTCGTCTCAGCTCCCCGCTCCAGTTCGACCGGCTCTGGCTTCGGTGGCGGAGGCGGAGGCGGCTTCTCCGGCGGAGGATTCGGCGGAGGCGGGGGCAGCGCGTTCTAGTAGTAAAAACGTGGTCTGTACCCGCTGCCTCAAGGTAGCTGCAGGCGGACCCCGCTATACATCGGCAACACTCCCCACGCGATCTCGGGGCTCGATTCCGGGCAACTCCTTCAGCCCCGCATCGTGCGCGACTCGTAGAGCTACATTCATCAACTCGCATTCGATGTCGGGAGAGATAGCGGGTCTTCGATAGGACTCCAGCAGCTCGCGTACGCGCGTGCGTGCACGCGCGTACGCGTCGTCGGGAATCGCGCCTTCGGCAATCTCCCCGCGATGAATCACCGGCGATGGGAAGTGCTGCTCGCTCCGGAACAGAGCGCGCGTTTCTTTCAACTTTAGAAAATCCCCCGTGAGCCCGATCTCCGCGAACATATGCGTCGCAAACTTCGGGAATGAAGTTTCCAGACCGCGGCGCAGGCGCATGGCCGATGCGATCGCCTCCGCATCGATGACCAGCTTCTCCAAACTATGGCACGCGAGCGAGTCGAGCATGCCCGCGCCGGAGATCATGTTGATCCCCGCCAGCGCACCCAACGCCGCCGAAGTCGCGCTCTCCATGCCCGCCTGCGCATCGACGCACTTCGATTCGGTCGCGACCATATATCCGTGCGTCGGTAGTCCGAAATGTTTTCCGACCTGGGAGCAGGCCAGATCGAGCATGACCGTTTCGATCGCGCCCATGGGAGTGCCGCCGCTCGACATATCGAAGATCGCCGGCGCGCCGCCCCACACGATGGGCGCCCCCGGACTAGCGAACTGATGAATCGTAAGTCCACTGAGACATTCCGCCGCATGCTGCACAACGGAACCGATCAGCGTTACCGGCGCCGTCGCTCCCGCCAGCGGCATAGAGACGATTTCAGCCGGCACTCCGGCGCGCGCCAGTTGCACCATATTTTCGGAAGCGAAATCGGACCAGTTCAACGGAGGCGAAGGACACACGTCAAATACCGCGCGGGGCTTGCGTTTGAGCTGTTCGCGCCCACCCGCGTCGGCGGCGAGCAGGTCGATCATCGCCTGCAACGTGGGCCCGCTGAACGCACCTGTAATCACGGGCTTGTTCGAATACCACAACACGAGCAACAAGCGATAGAAGTCGCCGATCCCCTCGGGAACGTCATGGCAGACCATGGCCGTGGACTGCGCGGCATATTCGGGAAGCAGTTCGGTGATCTCAACCAATTGCACAAGGTCGGCGGCCTTCGCCAGGCGCGCCAATCCGGTTTCAGGATCGAGAATGTTCAGGCACGAGGAGCCCGGATCGAAGTGGACGTCGTCTCCGCCGTAGTGCACCGCGGGCTGGCCGTCGCGGGTGAAGAGTGAAAACTCCTTGGGTGCGGACTCAAGTGCGCGACGTGCCACGGCTTCGGAAATGTGAGCGATGCCGCCGGAGACAGGAACGCCAGCCGAGGCAAGCAGGCCGGCGGCAACCGGTGCAATTTTGACTCCGGGGTGCTGAATCAACTCAAAGGCTTCGGAAATGATTTTGTCGATGGTGGCGGAGTCGAGCAGTTGCAGTTTGGGCGTCATGCGGGCCTCGCGAAACACCGCATGTTATCAGCCTCGGCCGCGAATTTCAGTGATCCGCAAACACGTAGCCCACCGCGGGCGCTACGCTTTCAGGCCGCCCCGGACCGCAGCAGGATCTGCAGCAGCAGCAGCCACCGTTGGACATTGGTCGTCATCAGAAAGTTTTCCTTCACGTGTTCGCGTCCGTTGCGCCCCAACTGAGCGGCGAATTCCAGATGCGTCAGCAAATAGCGGATCTGATACGCGCATCCCTCCACGGAGTGCACCAGCACGCCCGTCAGGTTATGAATGACCTGGTTTGGAATCCCGCCAACCGCGCCCGCAATGGTTGGCTTGCCCTTCCAAAGCGCCTCGGTCACCGTGAGTCCGAAGCCTTCTTTGAGCGATTTCTGCACCACCAGGGTCGAGGCTTGTTGCAGCGCGTTGATTTCCAGCGCGCACCACGGCGGCAGGTCGAGAATAATGACGTCTGGATCGCTCCCCACAGCCTCCCTGACCTCGCCCAGGACGATCGCGCCCTCGGGATCATCACTCGCTCCTCCGCCCGCCAGCACCAGTTGGCAATCCACATATTTTCTGGCGAGTTTGAAAGCCTGCACGACGCCGACCGGATCTTTAAGCCGGTCGAAGCGAGAGACCTGGGTCACGATCGGCCGCGACCGATCAATCCCGAACTCGTCGCAGACCTTCTGAACAAAGCTATCCTCCAGTTCCTTGTTCTTCTCCGATAACGGGTCGATGCACGGATAAAACAAATATTGAGGGATCGATAACTGGCGGGCAAATGACTGCGAAGAGACAATCGCCGCATCGTATTGCTCAATGAAAGGGCGCAGAAATCCCCACACCTGCGGATGAGGATTCGACAAGTCGATGTGGCATCGCCAGACCCAACGCGACGGCCCATCCTGTCGGGCGCGAATCAGCGGCGCCGGCTGGGGGTCGTGAATCACCACTACGTCCTCGTTGAATTGCATGCGCTGCCGATTTTGCTCGTTGTACGACAGAAAGATTTCCTGCGCGTGCCGCGTGAGTTCATACGCGCTGCCGTGCAGCGCATTGTGAAACGCCTTGGTCACTTCGAAAAAGTCGTTGCCACCGGTAATAACGTCCCAGTGGGTGGCCACCTCTAGTTCTCCGAGCAGCGGTACCAGACGGTTCAGCATCTCGGCAACTCCGCCGCCGACCGCAGTGGAATTGACCATCTTGACCGTCTTCCCCTTAAGGTCGCGGGCCAGAAAGCGCAGTTCGTCAATGACCGCCGCACCTACGATGCTCTGGTAGTCGTCCAGGTGAGGAGAGGGAACGGGTGCGGGTGGCATTTCCCATGTACGAGGCGCGCTTCGCCGTTCCGGGCGAGAGGGCGCGGTGGGGTTGACGTCCGTCTCAGGCGGCGTCGGGCTGGTTGCGGGTTGAGACTGCACTGGTTCCATAGATGATGGCCGTTACGCCAGCGCCCTTTCCACGATCCGCACAATCTGCTCGCGGACATTTTCCAGAGTCGCCGTGTAAATGTCGATCCGGTTCAGCGTGCGGGCTGTCTCCGTCAAGCCTGCGTCCTCGTGCAGCCATTGCGAAAAATCGTTCGACATCAGCTTGATCCGGAGACGCGCCTCGATGAAATGATGATGGATGGAATGCACGCTCACGCGCCGGATCCCTTCGGTAAACTCCTGCAGGGTGTGAGCCTGAAAGCTGGTAGGTATTACGACAATGTCAGACGCACAAAAATAAAAAGTTTCATCCGCGGCATGGTTGCAGGTTTTCGCGTTCTCGCGCACATATCTTTCCAGGATCTGGATGAATCGCTCTCGCAACTCCGACACCGACGTGAATTCGCGCACGTCCACGCTCGCCAGCGCTTCTGCCAGGCTCGGTTCGTTGCAAGCCGCCAGCACCCAGTGTGCGAAGTCGTTGGAAAAGCCGGCACGAAGAAAGTGGTGCTCCTGCAGTGTCCGGAAGGTGTGCTGGAAGATTGAGTCTTCCGGACACTCGCGCAACGCTTCCAACAGTTCTGCAAGGGTATTCGCCTTGTACCTGGTGATCCGCAGCAGGTGCGCCGAAGTATTGAAGTAAAACGGCTTCGCTGGCATCCGCTGGAGAGTTGACGCTGCCGCACCCATCATCCGGTCCTCGCCACAGCGGCCTCCCTGCCCAGAGCTTCTTGTCCGCGGCATGCAGCCAGCCACTGGTCCATGAAGTCCAGCATCTCGCCGGGTGGCTTGAGCCATAACTTCGCGGCCGTCCGTCGCGACCGCTGGCGTACCAACACGCTCAACCCCGAGCCATCCACCGTCCGAAACGCTGGCTCGTCGGTGTTGTCATCTCCGAGATACGCAACCGGTGTGCCTGGTTTCATCTCTCCCACCAGGACGCGCACCGTGTCACCCTTGTTGAAGCGGGTTGCGCGAACTTCAACGCCGCCGTCAAACTCCAGCAAACTCAGACCCGCGCCCTTGGCGATGGGCAACCAACCCATCAGAACCCGGCTCCGAATCTCCTCCGCTTCAACATTCGCCAGTCCTCGCCAATGTACGGCGATGCTTCCAGTCTTGGGTTCCGCGGTGTGCCGCAGTTGTTGGTAGTCGAGCCAGCGGCCGGCTACTCCAAGCGCCGCCATGGCACGCTCCTCCAGCGGCAGGGTTACCGAGCTGCCTCCCGGTTTCAACCGTTGCGAACCATGCAGCCCCCAGACCTCGGGCACGGGTTGGATTTTCAACAGCCGGACCACATCGCGCGCATCTCTTCCCGAGATAATGACAACCCGTGTTCGTCCGTTCTCGATGATGGCCTGCAGCGCCGGAACGACACCCGGATAGGGAACCGCCGCCGCCCTATTCTTCCGAAAAGGTGCCAGTGTACCGTCGTAGTCGAGCAGCAAGAGCGAGCGCTGCGCTTCTGCGACGGTTCTTAGAAATGTGTCGATTTCGGTTTGCGCGTCTGGTTTCAACGCTTCGTTCACCTCCTCTCTCCCGTGTTGCCGGATCAGGCCGCGGATACGCTCACCCCAAGATTCGGGGTCACATCCTCTTCCTTGTCCAGCCGTACCTCGCAAAGCTCTGTAATCAGATTTCCTGCCCAGCGATAGATGTTGTGTTCGCGGATCACCTTTCGCATCCGCTGCATGCGCAGTTCCTTTTCCTCCGGCGCCATCTCGAGCGCAGCCCGAATGGCGCTGGCGGTCTGTTCGATGTCATAAGGATTCACCAGCAAGGCATCGCGCAGTTCGCGCGCAGCTCCTGTGAACTGGCTCAGCACCAGCACGCCGCGCTCATCCCCGCGCGCAGCCAGAAATTCCTTAGCCACCAGGTTCATGCCATCGTGCAGCGATGTCACCAGGCAAAGATCGGCGGCACGATAGTAGGGTGCGATCTCATCGTGGCTATGCTGCCGCTTCAGGAAAACGATGGGCTTCCACTTCCCAGCCTGAAAACGCCAGTTGATGCGCTCCGCCTCTGCCTCCACTTCCGCCAGCAAGTCGTGATAACGCTTGATATGCGTGCGGCTGGGCGCTCCAATCTGCACCAATGTGAATTTGCCCTGATAGGTGGGATGCTGCTCCAGGAAACGCTCGACCGCCAAAAAACGTTCCAGAATTCCTTTTGTGTAATCCACCCGGTCGACTCCGACGGCCATGAAACTGGCTTCCACACCCAGGCTGCGCAGCAATGCGGGCCGCTCCAGGTAGTAGAACCCGTGATTATTGTTTTCTCCGGGTTCGTCGCCGGTGAAGTCCACGCTGATCGGGAAGGGCCGGACCATGGTGCGATGTTCCTGGCGCAGCACTGAAAAATGCTCCCAATCCACGCGTGACTCCACCACGCGGTCCGCCGTCTGCAGAAAATTGTTGCAGTGCGACTGAATGTGAAAGCCAACCAGATCCGCGCCCAGCAACCCATCCACCACCTGGCGTTGCCACGGGCAGATGCCGAATGCCTCTGGGTTCGGCCACGGGATGTGCCAGAAAATGGCGACTCTCGCATCCGGTCGTTGCTCCTTGATCAACCGCGGCAGTAGCGCGAAATGGTAATCCTGAACCAGCACCACTGGTCGGGGAGTGTCTTGGATCTCCTCCAACAAAGCGCGAGTGAATTTGCGGTTGACCTCTTCGTAATGCTGCCAGTCGCCCGCCCGGAAAATCGGGCGCGTGTGGGCGATATGGCACAGCGGCCAAAGCCCCTCGTTGGACAGCCCATAGTAGTATCCCTGCTCCTCGTCCTTGCCCAGCCACACGCGCCGCAGGGTGTAGTGCGGATCCTCTGGCGGAACTCGAAGGCGATCCTGCGCATCCACTGCTTCCCGGTCAGCATCTCCGCTGCCGTGCGCGATCCATGTTCCGTCACAGGCCGTGAGGACAGGTTCGAGGGCCGTCACTAGACCGCTGGCCGGCACCACCACATTCAGCGCCTTTCCATTGCGCTGGTGCATGTAAGGCTCGCGATTGGAGACGACGAACAGCCTGCCTCCCTCGAGCCGAGTCCGGATCTGTAGCGAAAGCCGCTCCGCCGTCCACATCGACTCCCCTGCTTCCCGCAGCCGAGCTTCGTTCTCGGCGGCGTTGCGCGCCTGGCTCAGGCTCTCTGCCATGGTGGCCACCTCGCGCGCCAGGGGTCGGAACATGTCGAGGTTTGGCATTTCCTGGCTTGCGGAAATTCTTCCCGTACGCAGCCCCTTCATCCATTGCGCCGCCCGCGCAATCGGCCCACCAATGCTCCACCGTACAATCAGCAGGGTAATCAGCACGATGAGAAAGACCTGCGCCAGCACGTGTACAAATGCGTCTCGCCACACCCCGATCATCTGCGTGTGGATGAAGCTCGCATCATGCACAATTGCCAGGCCGCCTACCAATTCATCCTGGCGATGAAGAGGCAACGCGAAAATTAGAACCGGGGTGTTGCCCAACTTAACGAACGAACTCTCCTCGTGATCCTTCTGGATGGCATGCGTCAGGGCCGGCGGCGGGTCGGGGAGCATCTTCCCCAGCTCTGGGGTCATCGCGATGACCTCACTTTGCCGGTTATAGACTGCGACTCCAATTAAATGCTCGCGATTTCCAAAGCGCTGCACCAGGCGCTGCATTCCCTGGTTCGAACCCGCTCCCCACGTCTTTTCGACATTGCCGCCGAGGCTCTCGCCCAGCACCTCCGCCCGGCGCTCCATGTCGCCACGAAGGGTGCGCTTTTCTGCAACCACCTGGTAGTAAGAGAAGGAAAGCGAAACCAGCGTGATGCCGACAATCAGCGAAACAATAAGTCGAACACTGAACAACCGCATGCATGGGCTCCCCTGCTGCGAGTTTGTGATGTCCCTGGGATCGACTAGCAAACAGACGCGCGCGGGGTACCGGTTTCGGAAGATTGAAAAAAGAAGCGAGGAACGGGGGCCCGCAGCCCCGTCCCTCGCTCAAACAACAGTTAGGCTGGCTCGATCGAACTTACGCGAATCATGCCAGTGGAGTCATCTAAAACGCCAACCACCTTCACGTCCTTGTTGACGAATTCCTTTGCCTTCTGTTGGTCGTCCAGCTTGTACATCGTCTTGCTTTCTGTGTCCGAAAGGACAAGTGAGTCCCCGGATTTCACGATCTTTCCAGTGAAAGTTTTCGGTTCAGGTGCTGCCTTCTGCTCGTCCGCTTGCTGGGTCGGTCGTTCCTGAGCCGACACAGTCCTGGAAGGGCTTGGGTTCTGTGCGGTTGCCGTCTGCCCCACATAACAGAACACGGCAATTACAAGTGCCGCTGGCAACGCAATACTTAGTACATTTTGGATTTTCTTCATAGCAGTCTCCTTGGGAGGGGATTGTGTGATACCAAGCAAGTTGCAACTGATCCTCCAAGGCAGAGACCGCTTCCTAAATCCTTGAAATGCCATTTGTTTTACGGGATGTGCGAAATGCCACAGTGCAAAGATGGCGTGTAAAGAGAAAATTGTTCCGGATCGACTCCGCGGCAGCGAAAAAAGGTCGCTGGCCAAGACGTTTCCCAATGCGACTGATTCCGTGCCGATGACAGAAGTCACAATGCTGCGGTGTGAGGTCTATCACATTGGCCGGTGTTTGTGATCACCGAAAGAAGTTCGCAATCGTACCAGAATGACAGCATCACGGGGGCTTTGTTAGGTGCGTGAAGAGGTGTTTGTGCCGAAATCCAGGTTGGAGATCCTTAACCTCCTGATGGAAGAGCTGGCCTTTTTGGAGCGAGGCGGCTATGGGGGAGCCCTGCCTTGGAGGCCGGTTTCGATCTTCCTGGATTCGCCCTCGTGTCCGAACCGGCTGGATCCGGAGCGTTCGACGCCCTGCTCGGATTGCTGGCTGTACCCGTTTGTCTCGGAAGAGTTCCAGCACGAGATGGATCCCTGCCACTTCATCGCTCTGAACCAGGATGGTGAAACGGTTCACAGCATGAGCCGGCAGTACACCCAGGTGGAAGTGGAAGCGGCGGTTCGGGCTTGGCTCATGGCGGAGATCCGGCGCATTCAGGAATTGGAAGGTCAGCAGGCCAGAGTCGCGTCGGGCGCAAATTAATAGCGGAACCCTGTGTGGGGCCGGCAAAACCAACCCTTACAAATCTCAGCCTTGGAGGCTGTCATGCTTTCCAGTTGTTTAAACCCGTCTTGCAGCGCGCCCTTCCGCTACCTCTATGACGGCCGTATCTTCACGGTCGAGCGGTTTCTCACCAGCCCCGACGGCCTGAGCACTGAGCGAATGATTGAACACTACTGGCTTTGCGGAGCGTGTAGCAGGTCGATGAAGGTGGTCGTGGAGCAAGGCGTTGCCACCACCGCACCGATTCGCACCGAGCGGATGGCAGCCCGCGGTGTGGAAGCACCCAGGCAACTCCTGGCCGGTTGACCCGGCAGCCTACTTTCGTTCTGCGTGTGTGGGGTTCACATCCTGCGGAAAGCTTTTGAGTGCCACTTCGCGGGAATGAGACGAGGTCTTCTTCGCGTCATCGGTGGAATATTCTGTCAGAGTCCCTTTGAGCAGATAGTACGCTTCATCGCCCGCCTTCTTACCTTCGCCGCGTTCGACGCTTCCACGAAATTCAAACCAGATGCCGTGTACGGTCTCGGTGGTAAAGGTGAGTTTGTTGCCCTCAAGCTTGCCCTGCTTGAAGAATTGGTCGAGGAAGGCGCCGCGATCGCTTTCCAGGTCGCCATAGCGTGAAACGAACCCACTGACGCGGCCCTGGTCTTCAACGGTAACCTGCACAAATTCCCCATCGCGCATAAAGCTGTACATGCCGGAGTATTCGGAACCTGCGACCGGAGTGGGTGCTTTCTCCTGCTGCGCAACCATCGGAAGAAGGGCAAGCAAAACGAAACAAGCAACTTGTAGGGCACAAGAGCGTAAAGAAATGGACATGATTGCCTCTGCCTTCCGATCATTGTAGATGCGCCGGAAGGGCATTTGCGGGATTTTTGGAGGGACGGGTCAGATATAATCGGACGATCATTGCCGTCCGGAGCAACCCGTCGCAGCGCTTCGGATCCCATCTGCCGGGGGACGCCACCGATGGAGTTGGCAGGCACGCATTGGAGCCATGGATGGAGACCCCAAGGGGAACTTCCCCAAAGTTTCTAGTTGAGCTGGAACCCCGCGGACGGGCCTTCTGGAGCAGCGTGGGCGCGGCCTTGCGGCCGGTTCGGTACTCCCGGGAAACCGAAATCGGACTCTGGCGCGACGTGTTTGTCCGGCAGCGCATGCCGTGGGGAAAGTTTCTCCAGTCGGCCCTGCTGCACGTCGCCGCGGGGGCACTGATCTGGGCGCTCTCGCTGGCGTGGCTGAGGCAGCAGAATATCCTGGCAAGCGCCGCGTTCGACCGCTCTTCCCTGATCACCTATACGCCCGATGAGTACCTGCCTCCCCTGGACACCGGCACATCGGATGCACCGAAAGAACAGGCGGGAGATCCGGTGTACGCGAAACAGCCGATCCTCTCTGTGCCTCCCGAAGCAGATAACCGGAGGCAGACCATCGTCGCACCCCCGAATCTCAAACTCTCTCATGACGTGCCGGTGCCGAACATTGTCGCGACCGGCCCGGTCGCTCCCATGGTTCCGCTGGATGCGACTCGCGCCCCGATGACTCGGATCATCGCCCCGGAAACGGCCGTGATCGCGCCTGCGCCGGAAGTGGACTCGATCCGCAACCAGGTCGTAAGCAGTTCGCTACGGTCGGAGATCGTTGCGCCCCCACCGGAAGTGTCGCGCACCCAGACCCGCAGTTTCGCCGGGCCCGATGCGGCCGTGATTGCACCGCCTCCGGAGCTGACTCGATCAGTTGGGCACGTCGGGGAGATCAACATCGGCCCAAGTGCGGTGGTGGCTCCAGCTCCACAATTAGCCGTTGCTCCACAGCATTCCTTGGCCGCGCGTGGCATGGGCGGTTTGCCCAGCAGCGGAGAGCCGGTGGCGCCTCCGCCAAGTGTGGGAACTGCCGGCGGAGCGAGCATGGCAGGACGGCTGATCGCACTGGGAATTCATCCCGCGACGCCCAGCGGTCCGGTTCCAGTCCCGGGAGGAAACCGGCGGGGAGCGTTTGCCGCTGGCCCCGACGGAAACCGGGGAGCTTCTGGGACTCCGCGGTTGTCCGGATCGAATCCAGGGTCGAGAGGATCAGGCAGCAAGGGCAACGGCGGGGGAGACGGTGCCGGCGGGAAAAACAACAGCTCTCTTCCCAGCGGATTGCACGTAGGTGCGGCGAATTCCCGCGCGGTTGGTCCGGTTCAGAAGGATGGAACGGGCTCAGCCGACGTCGATGGCGGCGAAGACCCGCAGTTGATGGCGAAAGCAACCCCGCCGAGGGTGGGCGCGAATGCGCGGCCCGCAACTCCAGTTGCCGACGACAAGGTCACCGAAGCCGATCGACAGGTGTTTGGTGCAAAGCGCTTCTATTCGATGACCCTGAACATGCCAAACCTGAATTCGGTCACCGGGAGCTGGGTGATCCGCTTTGCCGAACTGAAAGACAACCGCCCGGTGGGTGAACTGCTCGCGCCCGTGATGGCCGAGAAATCGGATCCGGGATATCCGCTGGAGTTGATCCGCGAGAATGTCCATGGCTCGGTCACGCTGTACGCGGTCATTCATTCCGATGGGCAGGTGGGAGACATTCGCGTGCTGAACAGCCCCGATGAGCGACTGGAGCCGTTCGCCACGAGTGCCCTGGCAAGGTCGAAATTTCTGCCTGCACTGCGAGCCGGAAAGCCGGTGGCGCTGGAAGCGGTAATAGTGATTCCGTTTCGATCAAGGCGGGATTTTTGACAACTCTTAAAATCTGTCATCCCGAGCGCTGGGCGCAGGAGCGAAGCGACTAAGCACAAGTCGAGGGACCTTGTGTTTCTTCCGGTCGGGGCCGACACCCCTCTCAATCGCTCCATCAACAGAATCAGGCGGGGTGATGAGCGGCGGCAGATTTTTCGCGCGGCAGCGCCGCCTCGACCGCCGGGTTGGCGCACACTTCGTAATAATAGCGGTCAGTCCAGCGCAGAATGGAAAGATCGCGGACATCGACCTGGGCAATGCGGCTCTTGCGAATGGCGATCCGGCGAAACGCCCCGTTGGCAAGCGGAACGGTGCCCACGAAAAACTCGCGTTGGTCGTCAATCCACCGGCCGGCAAAGTCGGCATACCACGGGGCGAGCGCGATTTCCTGTTGCATCTTCCGGAAGGCGGGTTCACTCAGACAGATTCCACCTACGTTGTAGTTCAGCCGCAGTTCTTCTACCCCCGAGTCTGGGCCCTCATTGCCTCCGATTTGCACCGAGTAAACCTGAAAGACGCTCGCATCGGGCGCGATCTTCTTGCGCACACGCTTGTTGCAGGACGATAAGCGATCGCTGTCGTTGATGGCGTCCGAGATCATGATGCGGTGTTCGCCATCCATCAGGTAGAGGGGAGCCGAGTCCTGATAGGCGATGCCGAGTCCGACTTCCATCTGCGGCAACCCAGCCCGCGCAAGCAGTTCGTTGTAGCCGCGCAACAAACTCAGAATCTCTGCCGCCAGCACGCACGCCCGGCTGACGCTGAGCATCGCTTCACCTTCCCGTTCCAGCAGCGCCAGGATGATGGCGTCGCCTTCCAGAAACACTTTGGTGGCCCCGTATTTCGCGAGCAGTTTGTTCACGGGCTCATAGAAATTGAGGCTGAAGTAGGAGGCGGCATTCATGCTCTTTTCCATCAGCGAGCGAGTGAGGCGGGACGAGTCGCGCAAGTCCGCCTTGATGATCACGTGATGGAGAATTCGCTCCTCGGCCGGACGCTGGTCCTCGGGCGGCAAGAACTCGTAGAGCATGCCGTTCAAAGTTGAGAGTTCGCGAACCTTGTCGTCCGTGACCAGGTTGATGCTGTCGAACCCTGTGCTGACCGCTTCCAGACCGCGCAGATCGCGGTGATAGCAGAGCAGATCGCGCAGAAGGCGCGCCGTGAGCCGAGTGCGGTCGGCGCCCCGGCACGAAGCCACGCGCCCCAGGGCGTTGAAGAAGCGCTCGGGAAACAAGCGGTGCTCGGCAATGATCTTCTTGACGCGTTCCGACTCTTCCCGGGAGAGCAGGGCATTCTTCAATTGGTGCGGGTTGACGCGCGGCGAGTATTCGGCCAGCAACGGAACGGTCTCGTAAGACGCGATCACCGAGGCCAGGATCCCTTCCTGTTGCAGCATACGCGTCCACAAGTCGAGGCGGTCTTTCTGGCCACGGCCTTCCGCAGTGGCATCCTCGTCGGTGCCCGTGCCCACTAGCGCCGCGGCGTTCTCCGGCACGTTGAGCGCAAGTTCGAGGTGCTCCTCGGGTACGCTCTCTCCATAACCAAGCCGCTTCAGAAACTCCAGAGCCAGCCATCGAAGGTTCGCAAAACGGTCGGGATCCTTATCGAAGTTGCCAAACATGTAATAGTGCTCAGCGCACAGGTAGTCGTCGCGCCCGTCTTCGGTAAAGATCAGCGGATTCAGAAACAGGCGATACGTGTCGGCCGGCAATTCGCCCAGCAGCGATCGGCGAGTGCGCGCCAGCGTTTCTTTCTCAATATCCCGCAGAAGTCGAAACAATTCCTGCCCGGCCTTGCGGAGGATAATCTTCTTGTGGACCTGGAACGAGGACACCAGTTCCTGCGTTTCCAGCATCTTCACTTGCCGCACACCCTCGAGCGACTTGGTCTTCATGCGGCATTGTTCGAGGATCCGTGCAAACTGAACCTGCAGTTCCGCGCGGATGAACTTGAGCACCGCCAGTCGACCCAGCACATCGACCGATGGATTGTCCTCGGCCTTCGCCCGATTCAGGATCGCGAGGTGCAGTGAGACCAGCAGCGTCTTGAGATCGGCGGGACCGGCCTTGCGTAGCTGGGTAGCCCCTTCGGCGGTAGGACGCAAGAACGGGTTCCTCGCGGCAGTAGGCACGTCCATATCAAGCAGCGGTTCGACGTCCCCAAACCTGCGAATGTACCGCGCCAGATGGAGGCGAAGGTCCTCGGTGACGCGGGGACTGAGAAACACGTCGTAGCGGAGATTGTCGACCCCAAGTTGCAGCCCGCTGAAGGACAGGACGAGTCCGTAGAAGTGGAGTTCGGGCCGGCTCAGAGGCTCCGAATTGCGCAACCGAAAAATCGGGAGCTTGGGCATCGGCACCGTTCTCAAATGGAAGCGTCGGACACGAGCTGTCACAAGATTCCCGTGCGCGTCGCTCGCAACTTACTGAAACTGCAATACTAAGCAGCAGATTAGCACGGTCGATGTCCAGACTAAAGTTACCCTAGTTTGTGCGCCAGGACGGAGTTTCTGAAGAGTCGCCAGCGTTGAGACCGCTGTGTCCTCTGTGCCCTCTGTGGTTAGGAGTTACTCTCAGTGAAAGTCGTCGTCCCCATCCAGTCGGAAACTCCGTCTTCAATCCCCCGCATCCGAAGCCGGGGCAGGGACGCAGCCAACTTGCCAGTCAGCAACCCACCCCGCAGCGGACGAGCCGCGATCTGCGCAAGTTCCGCGGTCGACACTCCCGACAGATTCGCCGCATCCAGCCCCATGACCGCCGCCGCCCGCCGGGCAAACTCCAGGCGCGACACCACATCCGGTCCGGCAACGTGGAAAACGCCCCGCGCACCACTCTCGGTCAGCGCCACCACAGCCGCCGCCAGGTCAACGTTATAAGTAGGAGTAGCAATCTGATCCGATGGCACGCGAAACGGTTGGGTGCCCGCGAGTCCCTTGCGCAGGCTGTAGAGGAAATTCCGCCTGTTCGGATCCGGTCCGTAGACCGTGGTGCTGCGGATCACCAGCGCTGCCGGATGGGCATCCTGCACCGCGAGTTCACCCTGCCACTTGCTCCTGCCGTAAGCGCAAATCGGATCTGCCGGCGCGCCCTCAACGTAAGGCCCACTGCGCCCGTTAAACACGTAGTCGGTGGAGAAATAAATGAAGCGCGCCCCTTGTTTCGCAGCCGCCGCAGCCAGAATGGCCGGGCCCTCGCAATTGATCCGGCGAGCCAATTCAGGAGTCGACTCGCACCCATCCACGTAAGTCATTCCGCCGACGCAATAGATCGTCGCGATCTCGCAACGGCCAAGCAGTTCATCTGCCTCAGCCTCAGAAACGGTTGCCAGATCAAGCGCCATCCAGCCGGGCTTTTCCGCGCGACGGGACGTTGGCACTGCAGATCCGACCGGCAAGATGCGAAGCACTTGGGTTCCAACCTGCCCCGATGCGCCTACAACCAGAATGCGCCGACCGGGTTGGCCACCGCTGCTCTCCAGCACCAAACAAGTCTACCAGTGCAGCCGGCCAAGGAGGACCCGTGTGGCACGGGCATTCCTGCCCGCGAAAGGTCGCAGGACCTCAGTCCACCTTCAGGAAATTTGCGATCACCTTCTCGTGCCACTTCCAGGGAAGAATGCGCTTCAACGCGAGTTGGATCCGGGCATCGCGGCCAACCAGGTAGCGCAACTTAGGGTTCGGGTCGAGCGCAATAGCCGCGATCTGGCGCGCGACTTCGATCGGATTGGCCTTAGGAATCTCGTTCACGCGATCGCGCATGCGCAAGCTGCGCTGGAAGTTGGGCGAGCTCTCTTTGGTCGATCGCTCTCCCATCACGGCCCCGCGCGTCCAGATGTCGGTCTGAAACGAGCCCGGCTCAACCAGCACCACCTTGATACCTAGCGCGTTGACTTCCAAACGAAGCGATTCACTCCAACCTTCGAGCGCATGCTTCGCCGCAGAATAACTGCTGATCGAGAACGAGCCGTGCAGCCCGGCGATCGACGACACCATAATGACGTGCCCCGAGCGCTGCCGCCGCATGATGGGCAGCACCGCCTGCGTCATGGCCACCGCGCCAAAAAAGTTGGTCTCGAACTGCCTGCGAATCTCCTCCAGCTTGAGATCTTCGGCAAATCCCGCCACGGCAAACCCCGCGTTGTTGACCAGGACGTCGAGGCGTCCGTAGTCGCGGACCACGCCATCGACCAATCCGGGGATGGCGTCGAACTGGGTGACATCGAGTTGGCGAATGTCGATTTGGTCGCCCATGCCGGCCGTAGTGGCTGCGGCGTCGAGAAACTGTCGCCGGCCAAGATCGCGCATCGACGCGACAACACGGAATCCGTTCCGCGCCAGTTCAATCGAGGTCAGGAGGCCGAAGCCGCTGGAAGCGCCGGTGACGAGGGCAATCTTGTCTGACATGAGAGTTCGCTCGGACCGATCAGAGAGCCGGCCCACACCTTCGGTGCGAAAGTATAACGCACTCGATTTTGACGTTGATAGAACGAGAAGGTTTCGGGAAGGGCACGGCTTCAGAGCCTGCCCTGAGCGAGGCTGAAGGGTGCCACAAGAGCCGCAAGAAAATGAGGCTTCAGCCCCCGAAGGGCCGGCTCTCTTAACCCTCAAAAGCATTTTTGAAACCAGTGCCTAGTCCTTGCTGGGCGCTTTCGGAGTCAAATCGCAGGCCTGTTTCACCCGGGCAAGATCAAGGCCGGCCGGTGAGAACTCCGCGATTTCGGGGCCCCTTCGTCCCCGGATTTGCACCTTGAAAACGTGAGCTCCGATCAACTCGCGCGTGGTGCCCTTATCCATAGAGAGGAACCGGTCGCGAATCCAGTTCCAGCCATGATAGCTGTGCGCGTCGTCGACCCGGACCATGACCTCCATCTGGGGCTGTCCCCAGAAGCCGGGACGGTTCGGCGGTCCCAGCCGGATGCCGGGATTGAAGTCGGCATAGGCGTACTTGTTGTTGCTGCAGACCAGTTCGATCCGCGGCTTGTAATCCGGATCCTCGCTCAGGTAGTTGTCCGACAGTAGTTCAAATCGGACCTTCTTGGCGCCGGTCATCTT
Source organism: Terriglobia bacterium (assembly GCA_020073565.1). Classification (GTDB taxonomy): domain Bacteria; phylum Acidobacteriota; class Terriglobia; order Terriglobales; family Acidobacteriaceae; genus Acidiflorens. The sequence goes on along the minus strand of JAIQEY010000020.1, from coordinate 32,446 downwards.
GTCTTCGGAATGGAATTCCATCCACTTTCCGCCCGCGCTGACGCCGTCACTTTCGTCCTGATAAGGGCTCATGGCGCCGCTCTGGCCGCTGGCCGCCAGCGCCGACGCGCAAATCAGCACCAACCCCGCAAAACAGGCCCGGACGGCCAAGGCACGACGGTTTCCATTAAACAACTGCGATGCTCTCAAGGTCTCCTCCCAACCGGACTCCCTAACTATATTGAACCCGAAAAACCAGGAAGAGTTGCATGAGGCGACCGCACAGCACGGAATCCGTGCCGGACGAGTTCAATTCGAGATCAAAAGGCGGAAGGCGCTAGACGAACTGGTGATGAATGCAATTTTGGCGGACATGGACTTCGTCCGCAGCTGCAACGCAGAGCGAGATTACGCGGCGAGATGCACTGAAAGAAAAGGGGCTCTGCTTTCCCTCGAGGTGTAGACCACCCGAGCAACCAAGCTCTCGGGTTCGTTTATGGCACGTAACAGTTCTCCGGCTTTTCGCATGCACGGCTGGCAGCGCAGCAGATGGTTCCCTCGTCACATCCACCCTTCTTCGCGAAGCACCAGCATTCGACCGGCCCCCCCTTCTCCGCTCGCGCCCATTGTCCCCGACAAGCGACATTCTTGTAGCAGGAGGCCACCGCCAATTCGTTTTGCGACTTCGGAGCACACTCTCCCTCACTTGCAATCATTTCCAGCTTCGGCTCGGGAGGCGAGAGTTCCAGGCGCGGCCTCTTCGCGTCATTCTCCGCCAGGTCGTTGGCTTCTTTGAAAACCCGCTTGGGCTCTTTTTGCGCTTTCGACGTTCCTCGTCCGGAACAGGCAAACAGTCCGGCGACCATCAGGATGATCAGCATGGCCCACAGCTTCTGCCGCTTCATACATTCGCCTCCTGCGTCCTTACCCGGTCAGTCCGTCGTCGCCGAACTCACGTGCACCTGTTCGGAGTTGGTGTCCCACTGTTTTGTGCAACCCTTGCTGGAATCAGTTTCCGTCCGGATCAGCTGCGTGTTTCCACCCGTGAACCCGTAGATCCGCAGGTCGTCGTAGTCCCCCCAGTATCCGCGATTGTCGGGACAGATCGTTTGGGCAGTAACCAGGTCGAACTCCAGAAAGACGCGCTGCTTACCCGGCGCCGGCAGGACTGCCAGATTTCCTTGCTGCACGCCCACTTTGTTTCCATGCGGGTCATCTTCACGGCTCAGGAACGACACCTTCCAGATCGGGGGAATGCTGATGAAGCCGGGAAAGGCTTCCACCAGCGGATTGAATTGGTCGCCATCATAGCCGCTGCTGTTCTGCGTGGAAGTAGCCCACCCCGGCGCATCCTGGCATCCGTTCGACAGGTCCAGCGGACAGAACGACGCTTCCAGGAACAACCGGCTCGTTTGCGGGTCGCGCGTCGTACAAACCACCCGGACCTCGTCATTGCCGATGATACTGGCCGCGCCCACGTCGAAAGAAAATTGGGGGCCAGTACGAAGAGTTCGGTCCGACAGGGTAATCGTGGGGTATTGTTCCACGTGGTGGCAAGCCGCTTTGGGCAGTCCCCAGTTTCCATTCACAAAACGGTTGATCACTACGTCGCCCGACGAACTCCGTACCGCCGCATAAAGCGTTCCATCCGTCCACACCCGCAAGCGCGGGTGGGTCGTCGCGAAGATGCCCGGGAAAGGATTCGACATCAGGTTAAACGTTCCGCTGTCGCTTGGACTCCGCCAGATGTCAACTAGACTGGTGCTGACGTCCACGTACGCGGCATAGATGTCCCCGAACGGGCCCGACGCCATGTTGCCGCCATCGTAGAAGTGATACGAAGGCTGGTGTACACACTGGTAGTTCGTAAAGCTCTTTCCGAAGTCGGTGGAGCGCGCGATGCACGCGCCTCCAATCGCATTATAGAAACCATTGGAAAACTTGGTGGCGACGATGCCTCCCGCTCCAGGATACTTACTCGCAGGCACCGCCAGGTTCGACAGAAACACAATCGCTTGATTCGTCTTAGAGGCCGTGATCGCGGGATCGCCCCACAGAATGGGCCAATCCGAGCCGGGCGTAACCTTGCCCCCATAGGTCCAATGGCTGCCATTGTCCGTGGAATACGACCAGCCCATGAGACTGGCGCCGGAGTACACGGTTCGCTGAGTCGGCGTGTAAACAATCTTGCCTGCGTTCCCCGTGCCGTCGTTGTAGGTCACCGTGATCACATGGCTGTCGCCGTAGCCTTGCACGCTGATCGCCGTCTCGGACTGTTCGTTTCCACCTGTCTGATCTTGGCCGCCGGTCACTGGGGTCCCAGGCCCGCCGCAGCTGGTGCAAGCGAAATGGATGCCGCAGAACAAGGCCACCAGCGCAAGCGCCAGCGTTCGTTCCACAAACTTAAGTCTGATTGGTCCTTGCAGGAAACGAGACAGGGCCCCACGGAATCGTCGCATAGCAATCCTCCGGGGAAGTGTGCCGTGGATGTTACACCGGTTTGGGTGGCAGTCAAGCGATTTCTGCAAAATAGGTGGTTCACCTCGGCGAGGCATGCGAACCGGGTGCTCACAGCGAGTGAATGGCCCAGACTGCTGCGACGTGGAATCCATCAACAGGTACTGCCCCCCCGGCCTATCGAGCGCGATGGTTCGCCTTCTTGACCGCCTTCCGTTGCGCCTTCAGGTATTTCTTCATTGCTTTCCTTTGTTTCTTGGCCGATTTCTTTAACATTTTTTGCTGCTGCTTGGCCGCCGCCCGGGACTGGCGCGCATTTTCTTCGACACTAATGCGTTGGGCCGGAGCCGGTATCGACCATGCAACACTCAAGGCAGCCAACCACATGAAAGCAGCAATACGTTTCATAACGTCTCCGTGGCGCAGCCTCTGCATCGAAGGTTTCGATTTTTCTGAGAACTGAGAACTCTTCTTGCCTTTATTTCTGCAACCTGACTTCTGCCATCTGACTTCCTAGTGAATCGTCTTCGTCTTCCGCGACATGTAATCCATCAGCAGATACTGCCCCAGCGTGTACGGAGTAGTGAAGTACGCCTTGCCGCGGCACATCTGGGTCACCTTCTGCACGAATTGCACGAGGCCATAATCCGACGCCAGCATAAACGTGTTGATCAGCACGCCCGCCCGCTTGCACTTCGACACTTCTTCCAGCGTCTGACTGACGACCAGCGGGTCGAGCCCGAACGCGTTCTTGTAGATCCGCCCATCTTCAAGCGTTAACGCCGAAGGCTTGCCGTCGGTGATCATGACGATCTGCTTCATGTCCTTGCGCTGCCGCTGCAGGATACGTTGCGCCATGCGTAGCCCTTCGCGCGTGTTGGTGTAGTACGGACCAACCTTTACCCGCGCCAACTGCGACAGCGGGACTTCTTCTGCCGAGTCGTGAAACAGCACCAGCGACAGCGAATCCCCCGGATACTGCGTCCGGATCAGGTGCGAAAGCGCCATTGCAACTTTCTTCGCCGGCGTGAAACGATCTTCACCGTACAGGATCATCGAGTGCGAGCAATCCAGCATCAGCACGGTCGCACACGACGACTGGTACTCGCACTGATGCACCTGCAGGTCGCGGTACTCAATGTTCAGCGGCAACTCGAGACCATCGCGCTGAATTGCCGATGAAAGTGTGGCCGTGATGTCCAGATTCAGCGTGTCGCCGAATTCATACTGCTTCGACGCGCCACTCGCCTCGATGCCGGTCGCCATGTCGCGGGTGTCGTGACGCCCGAAACTCGACTTGCCCAGCGACCCCAGCAGATCGCGCAGAGCCTTGAATCCCAGGAAGTCGAGGCTCTTGTCGGTGATCTCGAACTTTGCCTGCTGCTGAGCGTCCCCCACCTGCCCACCCACGCTCGACTGCTTGGAAGGGTCGTGCGGCTGATCGATCGAAATGTAATCCTCTTGCTGCATCCGCTCGATCAGCTTCTCGATCAACTCCTCAAGTTGCCCCTCCATCTGCATCTGCTGCAACCGGTCGCGCATTTCCTCATCAAACATCTCGCCGTTCAACAGAGCCTGCTCCAAAGCACGCCGCAACTCGTCCAGCGTCTGCTCACCCTCCGGCATCTCGTACCAGAAGTTGTCATTGAATCCGCTCTGCAGCAGATAGTCCGACAGCGCGCTGAGCAGGTCTTCCATGCTCATCTCGCCCGCCGGATCGGGAACGTATTTGGAGTAGCGAATGCGTTTCATAAAAAACCGTCGTTGGTCGTTAGTCGCTGGTCGTTCGCTACCCCCTGAGATTTGTTGCTGATTGTCCTCTTCAAAGCGTCGTTTTTCGTTCGTACTGGTAAACACCGAAATCGGAGGCCAATAGCCAATCCCGAACGACTAACGACCAGCGACTAACGACTGCCCACTAATTAAACCCGCGCTTCCGTCCGAACCCGGGCTCGTCGCGCTCAAGCGAAGGCTTCTCAGCGACCTTCATCGGTTTCTCTCCGGCGGTGAACACCCGTTCTTCGCTGCGGCCGATCTTCTTGTGTGCGTGCAGGCCCTCCAGGATGAACTCCGCCGCTGACACCTGCATCTCGGCGCTGTCTTTCGTGTTCACGTTTAACTTGCCGAGTTTGTCCATCAGGCCCTGAATCTGGCTCAACCCCGCCAGCACTTCCCGCGCCCCGGCATTGTCGCTGAGTTGAATCTCGCCGCCCAGATCGAACCACTGCACCACCTGGTTCGTGTTCACACCGTGAAGATAGGTGTCGAACGCCTTCGCTATCGCCGTCCGGATCAGTTCCCGGCTCACGTAATCCGCGCCCTTCATCTCGCCTTCGTATTCCAGCTCGAGCTTGCCCGTAATCGCTGGCAGCGCCGCGTAGATATCGCTGATGCGCGGCACGATCAGGGTTTCCTGGTGCGTCAACGCGCGCCGCTCCGCGTTTGAAATGACGTTCTCCATCGCGGAGATTGGCAGCCGCTGGCTTACACCCGAACGTTTGTCGACTTTCTTGTCTTCGCGCGCGGTGAACGCAATGCGCTCGATGACTTCCTGCACATACTTTGGAATATGTAGCCGCGATCCGTTGCGCTCAATCCAGGCTTCCTGCGCGGTGATAGCAATGCCTTCTTCCACCGTCGCCGGATAATGCGTGCGGATCTCAGACCCGATGCGGTCTTTCAACGGCGTAATGATCTTGCCGCGCGCCGTGTAGTCCTCAGGGTTCGCGCTGAACACGATTGCCACATCGAGCGGCAACCGGATCGGGTAGCCCTTAATCTGCACGTCGCCTTCCTGCATAATATTGAACAGTCCGACCTGAATCTTTCCCGCCAGGTCGGGCAGTTCATTGATGGCGAAGATGCCGCGGTTGGCGCGTGGCAGCAGCCCGTAGTGCACCGTGAACTCGCTCGACAGTTCGTGCCCGCCGCGCGCCGCTTTGATCGGATCGATGTCGCCAATCAGGTCAGCAATGGTCACGTCGGGCGTGGCCAACTTTTCCACGTAGCGATGCTCGGGCGTGAGCCAGGCAATCGGAGTCGCGTCTGCTTCTCTCGCGACCAGCTCGCGGCAGCGGCTGCAGATGGGCGCGTAGGGGTTGTCGTGGATCTCGCAGCCCGCGACATAGGGCAACTGGGGATCGAGGAGCGTGGCGAGTGCGCGCAGGATGCGGCTCTTCGCCTGCCCGCGCAGGCCAAGCAGAATAAAGTTGTGGCGCGACAGGATCGCGTTCACGATCTGGGGCACGACCGTGTCGTCATAGCCCACGATGCCCGGAAATATCGGACTGTCACCCTGGTTACGCAAGCGCGCCATCAGATTCTCGCGCAGTTCATCTTTCACACGCCGCGAAGCGAGGCGCTGTTCCGAGAAAGAACTCTGGCGCAACTCGCCAAGTGTCCGGGCAACACTCATGATAGGGACCCCCACAACAACCTCTGCCGGCGAGTCGCCGGCGCCACCTTGACTGCCTTACGCGGATTATACCCCGCTGGCTGGCTGCTACTTGAGATGCGCGGCGAGGCGGAAAGGATTATGCCGTTTTTGCAAAAGCGGGAAATGCTCCACGTGGAACATTGTAAATACATTTATATCAATATTTAAGATGCAGTACAACGTTCAGTAAGTCATTGAGCTTGCAGTGCTTGGCGGGCGGAACGACTGCTTTAATTCCAGCGTGCCTTGGCCGCCCGACGGAGACCGGGGAGGATGGCTTCGAGGTATCCGACCACCGCCTCCAGGCGTTTGGCTTCGGATGAGGTGACGAGCAGTTTCTGTTTGAAATCGAGGTCGAGGGGAAGTGATCCGGCGAGCAGGAACGAAAGATTGCTGGCGCCCTCTGCGGGGCCGCTGACCTCGGTTCCGGACAATTTGGCGATCTCGGCGTGCAGGCGCACAGCTTGTTCCACCATTTGCCGGGGCGGTCGGCCGGGTTCGTCCTGAATCAAAGTGATTTCGGCCTGCAGGAACGCACGGTCTTCGTGGACCTCGAGCACCTCGAAGCGGTCCACGCCGCGGGTGAGGATGTCCATTCTTCCGTCGTCATATTTTTTTGTCACCTCAAGGATCTCGGCGGTGCATCCGATGTCGGCAACTCCTTCCGATGAGGCCCGCAAAATGCCGAAGGGTGTTTTCAGATCCAGGCATTCGGCGATCATTTCTTTGTATCGCGGTTCGAAGATGTGCAGTGGCAGGGGAACGCCCGGGAACAGCACGAGTTCGAGAGGAAAGATGGGTAGCAATGAAGGTTTCAAAGTTTCAAGGTTTCAGGGTTTCAAAGTGACGACATTGATTGGCATCCCTGTCACGAGACCCTGCCAATCGGGAATACTCGTCTCCTGATTCTATCAGCCGTTGACTTGAGGACACACCAGGCGATACAAGGATCGCCATGGAAATGGAAGGAAAAGTGGTGGTGGTGACGGGCGCCTCGATGGGGATCGGGGAAGAGATCGCGAAGATCTTTGCGGACAGAGGCGCGAGCGTGGTACTGCTGTCGCGGGACGCGAGCCGTGCGGAAGCGGCGCGGCACCGGGTGGGACACACGGATCGGACGCTCGCCCTCGCTTGTGACGTTCGCCATCGCGAGGAGGTGGACCGGGCACTCGGGCTCACGCTGCACCATTTCGATCGGGTCGACGTCTGGGTGAACAACGCCGGCGTGGGGATCCGCGACTCGGTGGCCGACGTGGAGATGTCCGCTTGCCGCGACCTGTTCGAGACCAATTTCTTCGGGACGATCCATGGCATGCAGGCGGTCATTCCTCCGATGAGAGAACAAGGCGGCGGGACGATCATCAATATTTCGAGTATTGCTGGACATATTGCCGTGCCGTTCATGGCTTTGTATTCGGCCAGCAAATTCGCGATGAACGCGCTGGGGAAGGGCGCGCGCGTGGAGTTGAAGCGGGACAACATCCATGTGCTGACGGTTTGTCCGGGGTACGTGCGCACCGATTTTGCCGAACATGTGGTTGCGGATCGGGGCTGGACTGTGCGGCCGCAATCGGTCGAGGGGATCACGGCCGAGCGGGTGGCGCGCGCTACCTACCACGGCTATCGCAAGCGGAAGCGGGAAGTGATTGTGCCCTGGACGATGATTCTGGTGGTAAAGCTCTATCAGATGTTTCCGGGGTTGGTGGAGTGGGGGATGGCGAAAGGGATGAGCGGGCGGGCGAAGCCGGAGTGAGCAAAGGCTCGAAGTTTCAAGGTCACCTGAGGCTGTGCATTGGATCACTGAAAGCTGTTCGGGCTCCCTGTTAAAAAGGGATTCGGGGACCGGCCGACCCAGGAGTCCCATGGCAGCCGTCGGAGGCTGCATAGGGCCGGGATACGGTGTTCGAAGAGATCACCTCTACCAGGCTGTTTAAAGAATCGAGATGACAACGGCAGCCCCTGAAGGGGCGGGAACTACTGAGCGACTTACAGCATCGCTAAAGCGATGCCCTGATACAAAACGCGAGTTCCGCGGCTGGCTGGAACTCGAAGGCAATTGTCCTCGAGCTGTGAGCCGCTAGCGTCTGCGAGGGAGGCGCTGATGACAACTCCCGAGAAAGCCCATCTGGAAGAACAATACCGCCAGCTCATCGAACAGGTGCCTGCCATTACGTATATGGCGGAGCGTGGACCCCACGGACGCTGGTACTACGTAAGCCCTCAAATCCAGCCTATCCTCGCTTTCACTCCCGAGGAGTGGATGTCTGATCCGGAACGCTGGCGCAAACAAGTGCATCCCGACGATCTGGAGAGAGTACTGGTCGAGGAACAAGGTCTGGCACGAGAAGGTGACAGGTATCGCACGGAGTACCGCCTGCGGACTCGTGATGGCAAGGATGTTTGGGTCCGTGATGAAGCCACCTACGTTCGCCATCAGGAGACCGGCAACCTGGTCATGCGTGGCTTGCTTCTGGACATCACCGAACGCAAAGAGGCAGAAGAAGAGTTACGCAGGACCGAGCAGCGTCTGCAGACTACCGTGAATGCTGCCCCGGTGGTTTTGTTTGCGGTGGACCCTGCGGGTCTCTTCACACTCTCGGTGGGGAGGGGGCTGCAGGCCCTGGGATTGAAGCCTGGGGAGGTGGTCGGCCGATCGGTTTTTGATTTGTACCGGGATCAGCCGGACATCCTTCATCATGTCCGCCGCGCGTTGTCAGCGGAAGAGTTCACAACTGTGGTTGAGCTGCCCCAACTTCAACTGGTCTATGAGACCCAGTGGACCTCGACACGAGATAGCGCCGGGCATCTGACAGGAGCGACTGGGGTAGCGACGGACATCACCGAGCGCAGGAAAGCGGAGGAGGCACTGCGACGCAGCGAGGAACGGTACCGGGTGTTCGTGGGACAGATTTCGGAGGGCATCTATCGCACAGAGTACGATCCGCCGATCTCTATTCACCTGCCGGCGGACGAACAGGCCGTTCTGGGGATCGGGAGCGGCCGCTACGCGGAGTGCAATGACGCCCTGGCCCGAATGTATGGTTTTCATTCCGCCTCGGAAATGATCGGGCGGCGCATGTCGGAATTCGTGTCGATGGACGATCCGTTGAACCGCGCATCTATAGGGGCGTTTATCGCCAACGGCTACCGGATCTCCGACGCGGAATCGCGTGAACAGGATGCGAGCGGCAACACCCGGATTTTCCGCAACAGCGTGATCGGGATCGTGGAAAACGAGAAGCTGGTCCGGATCTGGGGAGTGCAACGTGACGTCACGGAGCGGCTGCAACTAGAGGAGCAGCTACGCACCAAGCAGGAACTGGAAGCGATCGGCCGGTTGGCGGGAGGCGTCGCCCACGATTTCAACAATCTGGTGGGCATCATTCTGGGGCACACCGAGCTCCTTTCCGCCGGATCGGGCCTGACCGAACGAGTGAAGAATGGCCTCGACCAAATCCGGCGGGCGGGAGAACGAGCAGCGTCACTAACCCATCAGTTGCTGGCCTTCAGCCGAAAGCAGGTTCTGCAGCCCAGAGTCCTGGATCTGAACGCAATTGTGGCCGACGTACAGAAGATGCTCTCGCGCGTGATTGGCGAAGATATTGAAGTGGTGACCCGGCTCCATCCCTCGCTGGCGGCGGTCAAAGCGGATCCAGTCCAGATTGAGCAAGTCCTGATGAACCTGGCGGTGAATGCACGCGACGCCATGCCGCACGGTGGCACGTTGCTCATAGAAACCGCCGACGTAGAGCTGGATGAGGTCTATGCCCGCCAGCACCCCGGCTTTCCCGCCGGTCCCTCTGTCCGGTTGACGGTGAGCGATACCGGGCATGGCATGGACGCCGAAACCCTGGAGCATGTTTTCGAGCCGTTCTTCACAACCAAGGAACTCGGCAAAGGTACAGGCATGGGTCTGGCCACGGTCTATGGCATTGTTACCCAGAGCGGAGGCAACATCTCGGTTTCCAGTACGATCGGCAAAGGAACCGCATTTCAGGTCTACCTGCCCGCCGAGAAAGCCTTGGCCGAAACCCGGGTCGAAGAAGCAGTCGAGGTGGTGGCGGGTGGCACAGAGACCATCCTGGTGGTGGAGGATGAGCCGAACCTGAGAGAGATTACGCGGATCTTTCTTGAGGACTACGGGTATCGTGTACTAGAGGCCATCGATGCAAAAGGAGCAATTCAAGTAGCGAAGACGTTTGCCGAGCCCATCCACCTGACGCTAACGGATGTGATCATGCCCGGGATGAGTGGGCGGCAGGTGGCGGAGCAGATCGTCAGTGCACGCCCGGGAATGAAGGTTGTATACATGACGGGCTATACGGACAACATGGTGGCTCAGCACAACGTTCTGGAGCCCGGGATCGCGCTGTTGCAGAAGCCTTTTGACAAAGTGCAGCTGGCAAGGATCATCCGCTCGGTGCTTGACAGATCTTGAGCGAGGCGCCTGGCGACGGAGAAGATCGATGCGCTTGCAAGCCGGAATCTCATCCCAGCCGAACATCGAAACCATCCTGAAGCGGTTTTCGCGGGTGGCTGCAACGTTCAGCACCCTGGTCGGACTGCTGGTGCTGGCGGCGTGGAGACTTGGGATTGTGGTCCTCGTCACCGCGGGCAGTGATCGCAAAGGCATGGCTAGAAGTACGGCGGTTGCCTTGCTTCTCAGCGGGGCTTCCCTGCTGGCTCTGGAGAACGCGTCTTACCGCCGGTGGGTCCGACGGCTTGGAACGGGCGCGGCTCTGCTGACGATCATCCTCGGGGCCGCCACTCTCTGGCGCATGGTCGGAGCCTTACCTCCGTATCTGGATGAACACCTTCTTTTCAAACCACTCCCGATCGGCAACACTTTCTTGTCCGTCCAAATGGCTCCGAACACAGCACTGTGCCTGATTCTGGTCGGCCTTTCGTTAGTTTTCCTGGATGTGCAAGTCGGTCACTGGCGCCTCAGCCAATGGTGCGCCCTACTGGTGGCCACGATTTCACTGGCAGCGTGTGTGGGGTACGCATATGACGTGCGGGGACTCCACGGAATTGCCGGCTATGCGCACATGGCCGTCCATACGGCTGCTACTCTGCTGATTCTTTCCATCGGTCTTCTCTTTGCCCGGCCTCGCGCCGGCGTGATGGTCATATTCAGTCAGCAAGGTCCGGTCGGAACTTTGGTACGTCGTCTTTTTCCGGTGGCCATCGCCGCTCCGATCGTTACCGGCTGGCTTCGTCTGAAGGGACAGGAGGCGGGATGGTATGGCACGCACACAGGCACAGTACTTTATGCGACTCTGAATGTCATCTTTTTGTTGTTGTTTCTATATCTGGCGATAACGTCGCGCGCTGTCGCGGAACGGAAGTTTCGCGGTCTGCTCGAGAGCGCGCCGGACCCCATGGTCATCGTTAACCAAATGGGTGAAATCGTGGCGGTCAACGCGCAGACGGAAAAGCTGTTCGGCTACTCGCGCGACGAAGTACTCGGCCAGCGGGTAGAGACGCTCATCCCGGAGCGCTTCCGCGAGAAACATCTCGGCGATCGAACCCGGTACTCGATCTCTCCCCAGACCCGTACCATGGGGGCGGGACTCGAATTGTATGGCCGCCGCAAAGATGGTTCGGAATTCCCGGTCGAGATCAGTCTCGCTCCGATGCAGAGCGACGAGGGAACGCTGATTTCGAGTACCATTCGCGATATTACGGAGCGCAAACGAGCGGAGGAAACACTGCGGCAGAGTGAAGAGCGTTTCCGCGTCGCCCTTAAAGGTGCGCCCGTCGTTGTGTTCAATCAGGACCGGGAACTCCGTTACACATGGATTAACTCGCCGGTCATGTCCTGGGCAGAGCAGGAATACCTGGGCCGCACTGACACCGATATTGTCGGAGGTGAAGAAGGGGCGCGGCTCAGTGCGATCAAGCAGGGCGTCCTCGAGAGCGGAGTGGGGACCCGAGTGGAAACGATCGTTACTTTTCATGGCGAACCTCACCATTTCGATCTCACCGTCGAACCGCTCCGCAATGTCTCCGGCGATATCGTGGGCATTACTTGCGCTAGCGTGGACATCACCCCGATCAAACAAGGCGCCGAGGAGCGAGAGCGGTTGATTCGGGAACTCCAGGAAGCACTCGCTCAGGTGAAGGTACTGAGCGGGCTGCTCCCGATTTGCGCTTCCTGCAAAAAGATCCGCGATGAGCACGGCGAATGGAACCCGGTCGAGAAGTACATTCGTGACCGCTCCGACGTCAACTTCAGCCACGGCATTTGTCCGGAATGCGCGCGCCGTTTGTATCCGGAGTACGCCAAGACGTAGGCGACCAGGCCGCCGGGATTTGAAGGGTGGAGAACCAAGCGTTGCCTTCCTGGTCCGTCTAGGCCCAGAACTGGTTCCTGGTTTCAAAAATACCTTTGAGGGTTAAGAAAGCCACCCCACAGGGGCTGAAGCTTTCATTTTTTGTCGCCGGCGGCACCCTTCGGCATCGGCTCAGGGCAGGCTCTGAAGCCGTGCCCTTCCCAAACCCAATTTTTGAAACCAGTTCCAGGGCGGCTGGGGCGGGTGCCCTGTCCGTAAAGAAAAGTAAATCCGGCTACCGATTGGCCGGTTCGCGCATCTTATTGGGTAGGCAGAACTGCAGTCTTCCACCCCTGGAATGAGCCGAATGCACGGCGGCTTAGGGGGTGGAGGCTGCCGTTAATTATTTCTGGTTTCGCAACGGACGGGCGAGGGCGCCCGTCGCTCCATTCTCCGTTACACTATCAGGTATGAGACTCCGCTCCCGACGCGCTCCGCTGACGCTTTCTTTGTTCTTGTCATTGTGTTCCCTTGCTTTCGTCTTTCAGTGCCAAGCGACGCGGGCGCAGGAGGGGGCGCTGGATAAATCGGACCCCAAGGGCATCACGGCGGAAGACATCATCAAACGTTTCGCGGCGAAAGAAAAAGAATTCAGAGAGGCACGCGATCAGTACACCTACCGCCAGGACGTAAAGGTGATGACGCTGGATGGGGACACTCCGGACGGCGCTTACCAGCAAGTGTTCGATGTGACCTTCGACGACAAGGGACACAAGATCAAGAACGTGGTCTTCGCGCCGCAACCGACGCTGCAACGTATCGCGATGACCGAGGAAGATATCGACGACATCGAGAACCGGCTGCCATTCGTGCTGACCTCGGATGAGATTGGGGAGTATGACATCCTGTACGTCGGGCAGCAGAAGCAGGACGAGCTGAACACTTACGTTTTCGATATTGCGCCCAAGCAGATCGTGGGGAAGAAGCGCTATTTCCAGGGGCGCATTTGGGTGGACGACCACGATTTCCAGGTCGTGAAAACCTTCGGCAAGACCGTACCCGATATCCGGAAAAAGAAAGGCCAGGAGAACCTGTTCCCAAAGTTCACCACGTGGCGCGAACAAATAGACGGCCAGTACTGGTTCCCCACCTACACGCGCGCCGAGGATACGCTGAAGTTCTCGATTGGCGATGTGAAGATTCGGGAGATTGTGAAGTACACGAACTACAAGAGATTCGGTTCGAAGGTGAAGATTACGTACGAGGGAAAGGAAGTCCAGAAGGCGGAGGAGAAGCAGCAGCCGCCGAACGAACCGCAGAAGCCGCAATAGCAGGTGGAAAGGCGGGCCAGTATGTTCTTAATAGGAACGGGCCTCTTCTTCCAGGGCTTGTACAACACCTGCGTATCCGGGGAAGACGGTTGCCCTGTTCAGATTTTCCTGTCGCAACCGCCACATCAGATGGGGCGCATGTAGCCAGGGAAGTCGAATGCGATGGAAAAGAGTCATGTCGCGGTCACTCAGTAGCTCACCCACAATCTCATCCAAGGGCTTCCTATCAATGGGCCCGTTCAATTTGTCCTTGACATCTCGCAGCTCCACAGTGAAGAGGCCGTCTTGCGCGTGCAGATTCGGATTGTGAGCGTGCGGAGCTGTCACCTTGACAATCGGCGCGGCGGGAGGACGCTGTTCCCCAAAAAATGAGGCATCCTCCTTATCAAACCGAGAAGCGAACCTATCAACTGCGAACGCCCAGACGCACAGTTTCTTGTCCTCTGCGGCGCTTACATCTCTAATCTCTGATAGCTTCTGGGCGGCCTCTTGCGCGGCAAAATACGCCGCAATCAGCGGTCTCCTTGACCAGTCAAGAAGACAGGTCGGTATTCCATAGTGCTGGCCAATGCCAAGCAACGACCAGAGTTCACGAGGAGGCCACCTTTCTTCGCCCTTGTCGAGCTCCTGAAAATAGCCTTCTGAAAGCATGCGCTGGATACTCCCCCGTAGTGTCTGAGAGTCTTCGGGGAGTGGCAAACCGTTTGCGTCTGCGAGATTAAAAAACTGTCGGAGGATTCCGATCTCAGCTCTGATCTGTGAGTCGTTGTCCGTGCATCGTTGTCCACCGAACTTCAGGAAACTGTTTTCGTTTCGCAGAGCTGATGGAATCAACAAGTAGCTATCGTCTGAGACACCGCGAAAAATCCACGCATCCCCGAGATCGGGGCGGCTGCCGCCTGACTCCGTACCGCCAAAGATCTCACCGCGTGGAGATAACTGATCTAGAAAGTCGTCCGCCCCCTCGCAATCCCTCACTACGACTACGGCCATTATTGCTCACTCCCTGAAAAAGGGACTTCGGCTCAATAGAACAAATACTTTCTCCACTTATCATCCGAGTGTCCCATCAGGCGCATGATGTGGCGGCTGGTGTGGAGGTTGAAGGAGCGGGGCTCGCGCATGGGCTTCATGTTGGCTTCGTGCGGGAGTTGGTTGCCCTTGCGGCGATTGCAGGGATGGCAGCAGGCGACCAGGTTCTCCCAGGTGGAGAGGCCGCCGCGAGAACGCGGGATCACGTGGTCGAGCGTGAGTTCGCTCGACGGAAGGGTGGTGCTGCAGTACTGGCAGGTGTTGCGGTCACGCAGCAGGATGTTCTTGCGCGAGAGGGCGCGCGACTGGTGCGGAATCCGACGGTACTCGAGCAGGCGGATGACTGAGGGCACGCGCATGGCAACGCGGGCGGCGTGCAGGAAGTGTCCGTTTTCTTCTTCGGTCATGGCGATGCCTTTGAGCACGAGGACGATCGCGCGACGCGCGGCGCAGACGTTGATCGGCTCGTAGGAGGCATTTAGCACCAGCACGGGCTGATGCAGCGCGTGGCCGTCGGTTTCCTGGTGTAGGCCGGAGGCGATCGTCACCGGCGACAGGTAACCTCTGCCGTTTCCGCCGTAATTGTGCATCCTTAGGGACATGCCATCACGCTACGACCTTGTTCTCCGTACTCTCTTTCTTCCAAGAATCGTCCCGTATTGCGAACTCTTCCAACGTCTTCAACGTGCGGGCGACGGTGACTACCCAGACTCGGGCGGCTCCGGCGCGACGCAGGACGCGGGCACACTCGGACGCGGTGCTGCCGGTGGTGACGACGTCGTCCACCAGCAGGACGTCGCGGCCCGCGATCTGCGTTGGATTGAGCACGGCGAACGCGCCACGCAGATTCTCGCGGCGCTGGTGGCGAGTCAGTCCAATCTGCGATCCGGTCTCGCGCTGGCGCACCAGCACTCCGGTGCGAAGCTGGAACCGTTCCGGGCGAACAAACTGCTGGAGCACGGCGCGCGCGATCAGTTCCGCCTGGTTGAACCCGCGCTGGGCCTGCTTACTTGGATGCAGCGGAACCGGCACGACCTGAATGGTTCCTTCCGGCAGCGACGCTTCCAGTCCGCTGAAAGTGTTGGCCACCATACGGCCGAGCACTGGAGCAGCAGGACGAACCTGCTGATACTTGAGCAGGTGGATGAGGTCGCGCAGACCGCCGTCGTAGCTTCCGTAGGCGACCGCCCGTTCGAACGGAGGATGGGCGCGCTGGCAGAGTCCGCAGAGGGCGTCGGGGCGGTCGGCGAAGACGGGCGAGAGCAGAGCTTCTCCGCAAACGGCGCAGAACGATCCTTTGAGGGGATGGAGAGCGCTCAGGCAGTCTTGACACACGGGAAGGCGGGAAACGCGAATCAGAGGGGAACCACAGAGACGGCAGTCGGCGGGAAAAAGCGTAAAAAAGACACTGGCAGCAACGCGCTCTGCCCAGCGGGCGAACCGATGGTCCGCTGCTTGGCCCTGGGCAGCCCGTATTCGAAACCCAGTACTGCTGAAGACGACCTCCCGCAACCCGGCGAGCAGTGGGGCTGCCGCCCGGGATACTTAGTGCAAGTATAGACGGGGCGAGGAAATTTATGCAACGCGGTGGCCAGGCGCAGAGTCGGAAGATGGCCCCCTTAGCGGCAGCTTCCCAGGAAGTCCAACGCGCTCAAGTGCCGGAACAGTGCGGAAAACGTAGAGGCGATGAAAGCAATGCTCGCAGCGAACCGGTTGCAGCATGAGCAGAGGAAGGACACGCTTTTCAAAGAAACCACGCGGGCGAGAGCGGTAGGCTTTCTGTCCGCCGCAGTCCCGGCAGTGAAATTCCTGAAAGAACCGTCCCCACGACGGTGGAGCAAGAGGAGCCACAGCAACACCTCCCGCGGCCAGAGTCTTTATTGTAGACCTTGGGCGTGGAGAATGAAATGGCACACTCCCACTCCTGATGGGGAAGGACTTAACCATCACGCACCGAGCCGTACGGTCCCTTCCGCGACGACTCACCGCGGGCGGTGGGGGCGGACAGGAGTGTCCGCCCTACACAAGCCTACGAGGCAGGCGCACTTGTAAAACAGGCTTTTGACATGCTAAGGTGCGCCGGTTCTGCTACTGTGATGCGGCAATGAAATTCCAGTTTTCCACGAGGACTCTATGGGTACTTCTGCGGTGAATTCCACGGGAACTGTCCGGAAACACCGGCCCTACGTTCCGGAAACGATGGAGATGAAGGAGTTCACTTTCCGGGCGGTGCTGATCGGTCTGGTCATGACTGTGATTCTGGGCGCGGCGAACGCTTATTTAGGCCTCCGCGCCGGTATGACAATTGCCGCCACCTACCCGGCAGCCGTGATCGGCATGGCCGTGCTGCGGCTGATGAAGGGCTCGCTGTTGGAAGAGAACATTGCCCGAACTGTTGGTTCGATCGGGGAGTCGGTGGCTGCAGGCGCGGTCTTCACCATCCCGGCCTTTCTGATTTCGGGCGCCTGGAGTTCTTTTGGCTTCCACGAAGCCTACTGGAAATCCGTGGCCCTGATGGCCGTGGGCGGATCGCTGGGCATTTTGTTCGTGACCCTTCTTCGCCGCGTGATGGTGGAAGATCCTGACCTGCCCTTTCCCGAGTCCGTGGCCGCGTCGGAAATCCATAAAGCAGGACAACAGGGAGCGGGAGCCGCCAAGCTGCTGTTCGCAAATATGGGGTTCGGCGGCCT
Organism: Terriglobia bacterium; assembly: GCA_020073565.1. Classification (GTDB taxonomy): domain Bacteria; phylum Acidobacteriota; class Terriglobia; order Terriglobales; family Acidobacteriaceae; genus Acidiflorens. Next base: position 15,246 of record JAIQEY010000020.1, on the reverse strand, counting down.
GATCTACTTGCTGGGCGCCTTCCAGTTGTTCAATGCGAGCAAAGCTTTCGTAGTGCACATCGGGCAGATCGGCAGCAGCGTGGTGCGGTTGGGACGGACTAGCAGCGCTCCAGTGGTCGCCGTTGGGGGAGTAACTACCTTTCAGGCGCCAGCGATCAGTCCCGCGTACCTGGGCGTTGGATATATCATCGGCCCGCGCCTGGCGGCTCTGAACTTTGCGGGAGGCGTAGTGGCGTGGGGCCTGCTGGTTCCGCTGATCATCTACTTCCTGGGACCGACTCTGCAAGCAAATCTTGCGCCCGGAACAGAAGGCAATCTCGCCGGAGTGGTCTGGTACAACATCGTCCGCCCGATCGCGGTCGGCGGCATGCTGGTCGGTGCCGGCTGGACGCTGTTCCGGATGCGCAAGAGTCTCGGCATCGGCATGAAGCGCGCCGTGTCGGACCTGAAGAAATCGGCAGCCGCGCACGCGGCCACGAATCGCACGGAGCGCGATCTGAACGGTAAGGTTATTTTCGGAGGGCTGGGAGTGGCGTTTCTTTGCATGATCCTGCTCTACTTCCGTTTTTCGGGCGTGTTGAGCGGGGCCATTACTGCCGCCCTGGTAATGATCGTAGTTGGATTTTTCTTTGCGGCGGTCTCGGGCAACCTGGTCGGCATGATCGGCTCCTCCAATAATCCTGTCTCGGGACTCACGCTCTGCACGCTGATTATTGCCGCTCTTTTGATGGTCGCCATCGGAGTGTCCGGGATGAGCGGCATTGCGGCGGTGCTGGGAGTGGCGGCGGTGGTGTGCGTCTCCTCGGCCGTCGCCGGCGAAATGCTGCAGGACCTCAAGGTCGGTCACATCCTGGGCGGAACGCCTGCCAAAATGCAGATCGGCGACTTCCTGGGAATCGCGGTCGCCAGCCTTGCTCTTTACTTTCCGCTGCTGGTACTGCATCAAGGCAATATCAACCGCGGCGGCATTGGTTTCGGTGATCCCCAGTTGTCCGCGCCGCAAGCCGGGTTGATGGCTTCTCTGGCCCAGGGCATCGTGGGACACAATATGCCGTGGCCGCTGGTGCTGGTGGGAGTGCTCATGGGCTTCGCCATGATCATGCTGGAGGTGAAGAGTGTGATGTTGTTCGCCGTCGGCATGTATCTGCCGCTGGAAACTACGTTTGCAATCTTCGTCGGAGGCGTTATTCGCTGGCTGACGGATCGGGCGCGCGACCGGCGCGGCTTCAACGATGCCCAGAAAGCGCGCGTCGAAAATGCGGGTATTCTGACTGCCTCAGGCATGATTGCCGGCGAGGCGATCCTCGGATTGGTGGTGGCGGCGTTCTACTTCTTCAACAAGCCGCTGCCCGTGATCTTCGCCCAGCCGGCGACCATTTCGGGATTTATCGTGCTGGTCGTCCTGGCATTGGTGATGATTTACGTGCCGCTCAACAATGCCGGACGCCCGGAGGACCCGGCGCCGCCGACGGCGATCATGTGAGGTCAGAGGTTAGAGGTCAGATTGCAGAAGTGAAACCTACGTTTGCTCGGACAGGGTCTACTTCTGCATTCTGACTTCTTCGTTCTGCATTCCTCCATGCTCCCCTGTGTCCCCTGTGGTTAAATCTCTTCAGTGTCAATCGCTGAAAATATTGCGCGCATCCGTGAGCGGATCGTGACAGCAGCGCGCCGCGCCGGACGCAATCCTGCTGACATCTTGCTGATGGCCGTCAGCAAGACCTTTCCACCGGAACTGATTCGCGAGGCCTATGGCGCTGGCATTCGCGTCTTTGGCGAGAACCGGGTGCAGGAGTTTGCTGGGAAGGCTGGCGCTTTGCGTGATTTGGCGGACGCCGAGTGGCACCTGATTGGGCATCTGCAATCGAACAAGGCCGCGAAGGCGGTGGAGTTGTTTAGTGCTGTCGATTCGGTGGACTCGGTCCGGCTGGCGGATAAATTGAACAGCTTGGCAGAGGCGGCGGCCAAAACGTTCCCGGTTCTGATTGAGATCAACGTGGGCGGTGAGGAAGCTAAGAGTGGGATCGCGCCGGGGTCGGAGGAGTTGGAGCCGATTCTGATCGGAGCACCGCAGTGGAAGAATCTGACGATCCGCGGGCTGATGACTGTGCCGCCTTATGTCGAAGATCCGAAGGGCGCACGGGCTTACTTCCGGCAGTTGCGGGAGATCCGCGATGGAATTGCCGCACGGCGATTGCCTGCTGTCTCAATGGAGGTGCTCTCGATGGGCATGTCGCACGATTTCGAGGTTGCGATTGAAGAGGGATCGACGTGCGTACGGGTGGGGACGGCGATCTTTGGGAAGAGAAATCGCCCATAGAGTTAAGGAGGGAGCGGTGCTTCAGGACAATGAGAGTCTCGCATTGTTGGACAAGGTCAAATACTTGTATCTACGTGAGCTGTCCGAGCCAAGAGATAATTCCCTTGTCCTTGTCGCGGAAGAGGCCATTCTGAATCAGTCGAGGAATGTGGAAGCTGATAGCTCACTGCCTGCAGCGGTGCGGGAGGCTGGGATTCTCAAGGGTGCACATCCTATCGAATCGACCGAGAATTGCAAAATATTCAAATTGTATTGGAAGCACTACGCAGCCTACCTCGTTACCGAAGAGCTCGTCGGCTCCAATGGACAAGGATACGACGATGAGGTTTACACAGGCGGGTTGCTCCGCCACTACACCAAATCCCACTTTCTCGAGCACCTCGCAAGAGACACGGGCGGCCATCTCAGTCCCGTTCGACACTACAAGCTGATCTGCCTCAACCATCTCATTGATGTAGCAGCCTATGAGCCTCCAGAGATTGATCTCGTGACTGATCTGCCCGATGTTGGTCGCTCTCGGATGCTTTGACAGGCAGCCATGGTCGCCATTCACGACACACCGTCCGGCGTCACCTTCGCGGTCAAGGTGCATCCCCGCGCCAAGAAGAACGCCATCACCGGCGAGGTAGGCGATGCGCTGAAAGTCGCGCTCACGGCTCCGCCGGTGGACGGCAAGGCCAACGCGGCCTGCATCGAGTTCTTTGCCAAACTTTTGAATGTGCCGCGGTCTTCCGTTACCATTGCGTCCGGCCAGAGCAGCCGGAATAAAGTGATTCGCGTGGCTGGATTGTCGGCCGAGGAGATGAAGAAACGCCTGGAAATGTGACCTCGGCTAAATCCACTTTCACAAGCGACAGCTTGCACGTTCGACACGAAGATGACAGTTACCCACCAATCATCGGACGTCTTAGCACGGAAGCTGCGGCAGATTAAACTGCTGCATACGGCGATCTGGGCAATCATGGCGGCATCAATCCTGGCAGTGCCCTTTGCTGGTTGGTCCGGGCAGTTTCGATGGGCTCTCGGGCTGACGCTATTGATCCTTGGTGAGTGCATCGTGTTGGGCCTGAATCACGGACGTTGTCCGCTGACAGACCTGGCCGCCCGTTATAGCCACGCCCGCGGAGATAATTTCGATATCTATCTTCCGTTGTGGCTCGCGCGCTACAACAAGCATATTTTCGGCTTCTTGTTCGTTGTCGGAGAACTTGTTGTTCTATCGCGGTGGGTTAGGAGGTTCGGGCTTTGACCTTTTCCGAACGTTTGCAGGAAATCCGCACCGGGTTTGAACGGCCCTTCTGGATCGCCAACCTCAGCGAAATCTTCGAGCGTCTTTCCTACTACGGAGCGTTTGCTTCGCTTGCACTCTACTTGCAGGAGAAACTGAATTTTTCCACCGAGCAGACGGGTACTTTGACCGGTATCTTCGGCGGCATGGTTTGGTTTCTGGCTATATTTGGCGGGGCCGCAGCCGACCGGCTAGGATTCCGCCGCGCGCTCTCGATCGCGTACCTCATTCTCGCCGTTGCGTATTTTCTAATCGGCTCGATCGGCGCTTCCTGGCTGGCGCCGGTGCGCAATGCCGTGCCGCTGGGGTTGTTCGTGGGTGTCATTCTGATTCTTCCAGCGCTCGGGATTTCGTTAGTGAAACCTTGCGTGGTCGGCACGACGGCCCGCGCTTCGAAAGAAAATGTGCGCTCGATCGGCTACTCGATCTATTACACGATGGTCAATATCGGCGGCGCCGCCGGGCCTTATTTTGCTTCCTGGGCCCATCGCCATCTGGGCGTCGAGAACGTGTACCGCGTGGCCGCCATCAGCGTCTTCGCGATGTTTTTTGTCGTGCTGCTCTTCTTCCGGGAACCGCGCAAGCCAGGGGACGCGCCGCCGCCTTCGATCGCAACCGTCGCGCGGAATTTCTGTGTCGTGGTCGGCAATTACCGGCTGGTTTTGCCCGTGCTGCTGGTCGCTTTGTTGCTACGCATCGGATTGTTGATCTATCCCAGATACGCCGTGCCCTGGTGGATTTGGGCAGGGATGCTGGTGCTTGTGCTTGCCGGGATCAGCCGGTTTATGTGGTTCCTGGTGATCTTCACGGGCTACTGGGTCGTGTTCTGGCAGCAATACATCAGCCTGCCCGGGTACATTCACGGGTATATCAACTCGAACGCCGACGTCGAGATCATTCTGGTGACCGACGGCCTGACCGTGATCTGCCTCACGCTGGCGGTGAATTACCTGACCCGCAAGATCCCGGCATTCCAGGCCGTGATTTTGGGCACGGTCATCACTTCGCTTTCGTGGATGATCCTCGCCCTGCGCCCGACGATCTGGGGCGCGGTGCTCTCGCTGTTTGTGCTGGCGCTGGGCGAGATCATTCAGTCTCCACGCTACTACGAATACATTTCGCGGCTGGCGCCTGCGGGACAGCAGGGGACTTACATGGGCTTTGCTTTTCTGCCGATCGGCATCGGATCGCTCATTGGGGGCTGGTTTGGCGGGACGCTGGTTCACCACTTTGGAGAGGTTGCGCACCAGCCGGCACGAATTTGGTGGAGCGTCACGGCGGTTGGCCTGGTTACGGCAGCACTGCTGTGGGTCTACGACAAAACGGTAAGGAAAGATAGTTCAGTACCCGCGCCCTAGAAAAATCGTTCCGCAGATCACTGTATTTGCTTTGGCGCTTGCATTATCATGACCGGCCGTTGCGAACCGGACGGGCGGGATGTCCGTCCCTCCACAGGCAAATCATGCCCAAACGCAGACTCACTCCCAACTACATTGCGGCACACATACGGCGAGTGCTGAAGGACGGCGGGTCAGCACCGCACTCCGAAGAAGTGCAGTGGTTTTTCAAGGAAGAGGTGAAGTCGCGCGGCTGGTACACCGCCGAACTCCGCAAGGTGGCGGTGCGCTTCCGTCGCGCCATCGTTCGCGAGCAAGGTGTGGAGTTTCTTATCCAGGTTGCTGACAAGCTCTTCGCCGGCAAGATGCTCGAAGAGAAAGTATTCGCGGTCTTCCTGCTCGAGAAGCAGACGAAACAATTTGGCGAAAAAGAATTCCGGCTCTTCGCATCCTGGCTCGACCGGGTCAGCAGTTGGGCGGATCACGATGCGCTGGCGCATTACCTGCTTGCGCCGATGGTGTATGCCGATCCCACTCGCTGCCGGGAAGTCTCTCGCTGGGCGAAGTCGCAGAACCGCTGGCGTCGGCGCGCGGCGTGTGTGGCGTTGATTCTGCGACCGGAGCAGAAGAAACTGTTTGCAGAAATCGTTCGCCTTTCCAACCAACTGCTTGGCGACCAAGATGACATGGTCCAGAAGGGGCTCGGCTGGCTGCTGCGGGAAATGGCCAAGGCCGATCCGAAACGCACCGTGCCTTACCTGATGAAGATCCGTGCGCGCGCGCCACGGCTGGTGCTGCGCACGGCTTGCGAAACGCTGCCTGCGGCCTCGCGCCGGCGAGTGCTCGCCTAGGGTCCACCAACGAACTCCGCCGAATCACTTGGCCAAAGCCTTGGTTACGGCCGTGTCCTGGGTCTTGTCCTGGAACCAGTTGGGGTAAACCGTCGCTGGCTTGGTGAGCTGGTCGAGTTCGTCCAATTCGCCACGCGTCAGATTCACCTCTAGCGCATGCAGGTTGTCGTCAAACTGGTTGACGTTGCTCGCGCCGATTATGATGACGGCGACGTGCTCTTTGGAGAGCAGCCACGCCAGCGCCAACTGGGCCACGGTTGCTTTGTGATCGGCCGCCATGGCTTGCATCCGACCGATCAGCTCGTACCCCTTTTCTTTATCGAAGGGGATAAAATCAAACTTTTCCAGTCTGCCTTTGCCGCCGGTCGGGTCCTTGCGCGTGTAGCGGCCGCTGAGGAAACCGCCCGCCAGCGGACTCCAAACCACGATTCCAATGCCCGCATCTTTGCAGAACGGCACCACCTCGTGCTCCAGGTCGCGGCCGACCAGGGAGTAATACATCTGGGCGGCGATCACCGGCGAATATCCCATGTGCTGCTGGATGCCGAGCAGTTTCGCCGACTGCCATGCGTTGAAGTTGGAATAGCCGACGTACCGCACCAGGCCGCGCTGCACGAGGTTTTCGAGCGCGCGGGCGGTTTCTTCGAGCGGAGTGTGCCGGTCTAGACGATGAATCGAGAGCAGATCGATGTAGTCGGTCTTCAGGCGGCGCAGGCTAGCTTCTGCGGCGCCTACGACGTGCTGAAAGGATCCGCCGGTATGCAGCATTCCCGGGCCGGTGCGGAAACCGACCTTGGTCGAAATCACGACGTCTTTGCGGCGCGCTCCCAATGCCTGCGCCAGCATGATCTCCGCTTGCCCCTCGGTGTAGGCATCAGCGGTGTCAAAGATGTTGATCCCCACGTCGAGCGCGCGTCCCACCAGGGCCTCGGCCTCTGCCTGCGGAGTCTTCCAGATATGCGCCATCGGATGGCTGGAGCCGGCACCGACGCCGAACGTCATAACCCCGTATGCCATGCGCGAAACGATCAGGCCGGAATTGCCGAGACGGGTGTATTGCATGCGCACTCTCCCTTAGTGGATGACAATTCAGACGCGACGGGGTCATGCCGGGATTCAAAATCCCGCCGTCTCAGTGTCCTTCTTCTTCCAGATACTTTTCCACTTCCAGAGCGGCCATGCAGCCGGAGCCGGCGGCGGTGATAGCTTGGCGGTAGCGGCGGTCCTGCACGTCGCCACAGGCATACACGCCGGGGACGCGGGTGAGAACATTCTTCTGCGTGACCAGGTAGCCGTCGGCGTCGGTTTCGAGCTGGCCTTTAAACATCTCGGCGTTCGGGATGTGGCCGATGCCGAGAAACATGGCGCTGGTGGGGAAGTCCCAACTCTCTCCCGACTTCAAATTGCGCAGACGGAGGCCGGTGACTTCCTTTTTGCTCGCGTCGAGCACGTCGTCGACAACGGTGTCGGTGAGGAAGGCGATTTTGGAATTTGCGCGCGCGCGATCGAGCATGATTTTCGAGGCGCGGAACTGTTCGCGGCGATGGATGAGCGTCACCTTGGTCGCGAAGCGAGTCAGGAACGTCGCTTCTTCCATGGCGGAATCGCCGCCTCCGATGACGGCGATCTCTTTACCCGAGAAAAAGAAGCCGTCGCAGGTGGCGCAGGATGAAACTCCGTGGCCGATCAGCGCCTGCTCATTCGGCAGACCGAGCCAGCGCGCCGAGGCTCCGCTGGCAATGATGAGCGTGCGCGTCTGGATGGTTTCTTTGCCCACGTTCAACTCAAACGGGCGCTTGCTTAGGTCGGCCTTGACCATGTGTCCCATGCGGTACTCGGCGCCGAAGCGATGGGCCTGCTTGCGCATATTCTCGATCAGCTCGGGCCCCTGAATGCCTTCAGGAAAACCGGGAAAGTTTTCGACTAGCGTGGTCATCGACAACTGCCCGCCCGGGTGATGCCCTTCCAGCACCAGCGGCTTCAGATTGGCGCGTGCACTGTAGAGAGCGGCAGTATGTCCGGCGCACCCCGACCCCATGATCACAACGTTACGAATGTCCATAGTGATAGTAGATAGATTCTCGAAAACGGATTTCGGTTCAGACTGCAATCGCGCACGTGTCGAACGCGCGGGAGACGCAAGCCGCGTCTCTACGGACTCTTCTTGCCTCCGGCGGCCGGTTTGATGGCGCCCAGTCGTGCCAGTTCCTGCGGCACCATTCGGCGCGCGCCCAGCACCTCGCGATACTGGTTCATAAGGGACGAGGCCGCGTGGAAGATGTGCTCGAACACGCTTTGGTCCGCGGCCGGATTGCCGCCTTCTCCCGAGCACCGCGCCAGCACCACCGACGCCTTTCCGAAACGCTCCAGCTTGACGCGCGACACCGGAGTATTCGTGGTCAGCATGGCCGCCGCCGAGGTCACCGCCGAGGCGCTGTCTTCGATCGAAACTTCCATCAGATCCTTTGGTTCGCGGAGCCGGAGTACCAGGGTTTCCACCATATTCGTCGCATCGACGCTGAACGAGTATTGAACGTTGCTAAAGAGGGCGGAAGCCGGGAACTCGCGCCGGATGCGAACCCAGTTCGCGGCCGAGGCCGCGCCAGCCGGCAGCGGTTGCATGCCGGGAATGCTGGTGCCCGGGTCGAGCGTGGAATGTCCGCGCGCGACTTCGTAGTCCGAGCCGAAAACGGGCTTGCCGGGAACTTTGGCAAGCGCGGCCGACAGTTCTTTCTGGTCGTCAGCGGAAGGCGAGCAAACGTTGAGGACGTTCACTTTCACCTGAGGCGGTTGGGCAAACGCCAGCGTGCCAGCGAAAACCGAGGCGATCATCAAAATTGTTCGAGGGAACACGCCGAAATTGTATCAGGGAAGCTACTAGCTGCTGGCTCCTAGCTTCTGGCTAAATCTTCCTTGTAATCAGGCGACCACCAACGCTGTGCAGGCTCGCTAGAAGCTAGTAGCCAGGAGCTAGCAGCTCTTACTGCGTTGCGACACTATCGTCGTCCACCGCGCCGTGCCGGCGCAACAACTGCGGCAGGTTCTGTGAGAATGCGGAGCGCGGCAACACCATGTCACAACCGATTTCGTGGGCCTTCTGTTTCAGGTCGCCCTGCACGTGCGAGAGAAAGCCGATGATCGACGTTCCCTTTTTCAACTTGCTCTTCAGCTTTGGAATCAGGGTCAGAGGCTTGGCGTTGGCGTTATTCAAATCGAAGATGATGAGGGACGGTTTTTCTTCACCATTGCTCTTGATACGGTCGCTGAGGTCTTTCTCGGTCTTCACAAACTCGACCTTCACGTTCATCTTGCGGCCGGTTTCCTGAATCTTGGCGAGGAAGAACAGGTCCTCGACGAACGCAAAGATCCGGGAGGCGGCGTCCTCATGGGGAGGAGGCAAAGGTTCGGGCTCGGCTTGAGGATAGGGACCGGCAAAGCCGGGGCGGCGCGATCCCTTGTTGCCATTGTCACTGCTTAAGTTGGCGCGGTAGCTGTGATCCATGGGTGCGGTGTAGATGCCCAGGTGCTGCGGCTGGCGGTCACGTCCCATTGGGCCACCCGCGCCTCGTCTGGGCGGACGCCGCCCACGGCGCCGTTTATGCTTCCCCCCACCTGCGGAAGGATGTCCGGGTCCTGCATTCATATTTTCGTTAATCCCCGGCCTGGATCACAGGCCCGATTGTTTCGTTATCCCCTGCAGCCTGCGTGGTACCGTGCGGCTGGCGGCACTATGGCTATCGGCAGAACTAAACCCAAATCGGCTGGATTGCGATCAAGAACGAATCTTAAACCGTCTTAGCGCCTGGAGTTTGTTTGGGCGCAAAGGCCAGCCAGAAAGCGTGGCCGTTGGGAACACCTTGATGTTACTCATGAAATGGTCTCCGGCGCAAGGGGGAAGTGCTAGTAGTTTTGCACATTCGAGTACTGTAGTCACATAGCGCACTCCTGCACATCCAACCCCGCCGCATTGACATCGCCGGCTCAAACCACGACGCAACAATAAGGTTCCACTGCAAGGCTAACGACTTACGGCATCGCTAAAGTGATGCCCCGATACGAATCTCAGGTTTTTCCGCACCTGTGAAGCCATGCCCCTCCCAAAACCGCCGGGAATCGGAATCATTGCCACGTAGCTTAAGTTCCGGGCAGGCCCGCCGATATCTCAATAGTGAAACCGGTTGCTGCCGAGTCTGCCTTGGCAACGAAGTCGCTTGCGCTTCCCGGACAGCGGTTTGTTGCCCGCCAGCCCATCTTTGACCGCGTACAAAAGGTGTTCGGGTACGAACTTCTTTTCCGCAACGGGGTGGAAGACTTCTTTAACGCCGATCCCGAACTTGCTTGCCGCAGCACGCTCGACAGCACGTTGCTGTTCGGATTGAACACCCTATGCGGCGGGCACCACGCCTTCGTCAATTGCACACGCGAAGTCCTGCTCAGAGATCTGGTGACTCTGCTGCCATTCAATCAGACCGTGGTCGAGGTTCTGGAGACGGTGGAACCCGAAGACCGCGTGATTGCCGCCTGCCAGCGGTTGAAAGAAGCCGGCTACCTGCTTGCGCTCGATGACTTCGCCCCCAATGATCCGCGAATGCCGCTGTGTGATCTGGCCGACATCATCAAAATTGACGTCCGCGCGACCACACCCGTCGAGCGCGCGGCCATGCTCCGCCGCTTTGGTTCGCCCAAGTGCCGGATGCTGGCGGAAAAGCTTGAAACACCCCGCGAGTTTCAGCAGGCTCGCGATCTGGGATTCGTCTATTTCCAGGGCTATTTCTTCTGCCGTCCGGAGTTGGTTATGGGACGCGAAGTGCCCGCCCGACGCCTGCACTACCTGCGGCTGCTGGAAATGGTCTCGCGCTCCGAACTGGACATGCGCGAACTGGAGCGCATGATTAAACAGGAAACCTCGATCTGCTATCGCCTGCTGCGGTATTTAAATTCCCCGTTGTTTGGATTCTCGCTGGAAATCAAGTCGATCCGCCACGCCATGGCCGTCCTGGGAGAACGGGAGCTGCGGCGCTGGATCCGGCTGGTGGTGATGGTGGGCGCCGCCGAGCAGAAATCGAGCGAACTGGTGCTGATGGGATTAGCGCGGGCGAGGTTCTGCGAACTGCTCTCCAAGCGGCTGCAATCGAACAACGACCTGTTCCTAATGGGGTTGCTCTCGGTCATGGACGCCATCCTTGAGATGGCGATGGAGGTGCTGCTGGAGCAACTTCCGATCGAGCGCGAAATCAAGGCGGCATTACTCGGCCAGAGCGGCACTCTTCGGCCGCTGTACCAGCTCATGCTGGCGCAGGAATCGGGCGAGTGGGAGCAATCGAGCGTACTCGCCCGCCAGCTGAAACTCTCCGAGGAGGAAGTGGCCACGCAATGGTGGCAAGCGTTGCAGTGGGCGCAACAGGTCATCCACGGGATGTGAAGAGATCACCTCGAAACGCGCAGACAAAGTGTCGTGCCCTTCTCGGTTCGCGCAAGAAGGCCGGACCTGAACCCAACACCTTGTCGCCTTATCTCGACCACAGATGAGCTAAAGCCCACCCAACATGCCAGAAGACGGACTTCGTCGCGCCCATATATGAGCCGACCTCGATCCAATACCGTTCTTGCGGACTTTGCGGGGTGTGCACTAAGCAGACTCCCACCCCAAACCGGCGTGGATTTCGTCGTTCGTGCTGCGTCGCCCACGACAATAATTCCGGAACTGGCTGGCTGGGATTGGTGGTCAAATACGAAAAACACGACAGCACTGCCGCATCCGAGACAGAGGCTCCACAGCCCACTTGCCAGGACGTAGATTCCCTCTTCGCACGCACACATGCATCTTCGCGCAAACGGGGGTCTTCAATTCGACTCAGTTCTGGAAGCTTAGCCTGCTGTCGTGCTTGTTGCACCAGCGCGGCGACCGTATCAGCAGCATTCTTCTCAGGGACCGATGACGACTGCTGTGCCTGCGCTCTTCCCGAGCCTGCACACAGCAGTAACATCGCCGCAGACAGATAACACTTCTGAAAAGACTTCCGCGTCAGTTTCAGGATAAGCGAATGCATCGGTTTTACTGACAGCTGAGAGCTGACAGCTAATTACGGGGCTTCGATCAGCTCCATCTTCCCTTCGCGGGTGCGGTGCAGGACCATTACCTTGCCTTTGGGATCGCGGAACACGAAGACGTCACGGTCGCGGAAGTGGGCCTCTTTGATGGCTTCTTCGAGAGTCATCGGACGCAGCGCAACTGAATCTTTCGCGTGCACGAGGTGGACTTCGGTGGTTTTGGCAACCGAGGGGAACTTGTGCACGGTGACGGAGACGGTGGCGCTTTCGGAAAGGCCGACGGAGGTCTCAAGGCTTTCCTCAGCGGCTTCCCCGTTGAACTTCTTTCCCGCCTTGCGTTTCTTGCTCAACCATTTCGTTTTATATTTCAGTGCCTGCTTGTGCAGGTGATCGAACGCTTCATTGACGGCCGAGTGCATGTCCGTGGCCTGCGCCACTCCGACGATCGGGCCATTGCGCGGACTGATCGTGATCTCGGCTTTATGCCGGTGCTTTTCGACCGCCAGGATAACTTTGGTTTCGAACTTATCGCCTAGAATTTTACGGATTTTATTGAGTCCGGTTTCAACTTCCTTGCGGATGGCGGGGGTGATTTCGTACTGCCTGCCGGTGAATTCCACGTTCATTACAACCTCCAGTGAGGCGGAAGTCAGGGTGCAAAAAAGGTCAGAGGTGAAAGGTCAGATTGCAGAAGTTAAGACCCAGTGTGAAGCCATTGGGTTAACTTCTGCAATCTGACCTCTTACCTCTGGCCTCATTTATTTCTTCACTCTTCTCTGGTGCGTACTCGGAATCTTCATGTCTTCCCGATACTTTGCCACCGTACGGCGGGTAACCTGGATGCCCTGCGACTGCAAGATGCGCGTAATCTGCTCGTCGGTCAGGGGCCGGGACGGATCTTCTTCCTCAATCAGCTTCTTGACGCGGCGTTTCAGGATCAAAAGCGAGGTATTGCCGCCTTCCGGTCCCTGCACACTCTCCGAAAAGAAATAGCGCAACTCGAACACACCCTGCGGAGTGTGGGCATACTTGTTGGCGACCGCGCGGCTCACGGTCGAGGGGTGCACGCCGATTTCTTCCGCGACTTCCTTGATCATCATCGGCTTGAGCTGGTCGATGCCCCGTTCGAGAAAGTCCTCCTGGCGCGCCACGATCGAGTAGCACACTTTCATGATGGTCTGCTTGCGCTGTTCGATGTTCTTGATGAGCTGGATGGCAGACTTGTAACGCTCCTTGACGTAGTTCCGCGTGTCGCGGTCATTGCCGTCGCGAGTGAGCAGGCGTTTGTAGGAGGGGTTCAAGCGGAGTTGCGGCAGGTCTTCGTCATTCATGATGACCAGCCATTCGTCGCCGTGCTTGATGAACGCGACATCAGGTTCGATCAGCCGAGCGGGAACTTTGTTGTACTGCAGCCCCGGACGAGGGTCCAGTGTGCGCACGTATTCGAGCGCTGCCTGCACCGCCTCCACTGGACGCCCGATGGCCCGCGCGATTTCCTTGAACTGCTTCAGCGTCACCGCTCGCAAATGCTGATCGACGACCGCAATGGCATCCTTGACCACCTCCTCGGTCGCACCGTCACCATTCTTATGCTGCTGCAACTGCCCCAGGTGATATCGCAACTGATGGAGGAGGCATTCGCGCAAGTCCCGGCAGGCTACGCCCGGAGGATCAAACTGGCGAACCACTTCCAAGGCTTCGTGCAAATCCGCCACGTTGAAACTGACGGCCTGCACCGGAATCGAGGCGCCCGGAGCGGGCGGCATAGCCGTCTCAACTCGCAACTCGGGCGCAGACTGGACGGCGGCGCCATGAGTGGCTGAGACCGGGACGGTTGTCGCCTGGGGGGTGACGGTCTCACTCGCCAGCAGCGACGGCATCACATCCGAAGCTATTTCTCCCACCGCTTCATTTTGCTCGTCCAGTTCCGCCTCAACCGCATCGGTATCCTGGTCCACCGCGACCGCATCAATCCCCAGCGCCTTCGCCTCACCCACGATCTTGGCCTGCGCTTCGGCGTCGACCTCCGGAGGTACCACCGCCGTGATACCCAGCAACTCTTCGTCGCTGGCAATCAGGTATCCCTCTTCGTTCAAATTGCCAATGATTAATTCCGCCGCTTCGTGCACGGGAGGCCGGACCGAAATCGCGCCTAGCTGCCAGAGCAGGTGGTCGCTCAGATTCCCCGGTTTGGAAAGGAAGTTTTCAAACGAAGGCTTCTCGATCTCTTCCATCTCGCCCGAGCTGCGGTAGCCGGGATCGAGATACTCCTGAAAAAACGAACCGAAATCGATCTCTTCAAACGGATCTTTCTTCTCAACCGCAGCGATGGGATTCTCTTCCGTGCCTGAAGCCAAGGCCGCTTGCCGGTCGCGCTCTTCCTCCTGGCGACCCACGTCGTCCAGCAACGGGACGGCGTCTTCCAGTTCTTCCAGAACCGGATTCTCAACCATCTCAGCGTTGATCATGTCCTTGAGCTCGAGCTTGTTGAGCGCGAGCACCGAGACCATCTGCACCAGTCCCGGAGTCAGGATCTGCCGCTGTGATAGTTTGACGCTCAGTCTGGGTTGAAGAAGAACCATGTTTTTAAAGAGTCGCGAGTAGCGAGTCGCGGGTGGCGAGTCGAACCTTTAACTCGCGACTCGTCATTCACTACTTAACTTCTCATGCACCAAGGTCGATCCGATCGGCACGAAAGTACAGGACGGACAAGCCTTGGTAACTTTTTTCAATTTCTTCGGTGTGATCAAGCCTCAAGAAAAAGACTTGCATCGCTCGCGATTCGCCAATCGCTTCTTGTTACTCGCCTCACACCAGGGAGAAACTTTCTCCCAAGTAAACCCGCCGTACTTCCGGGTCGCTCCCCAACTGCTCCGGTGTTCCGGAGCGGAAGATGCGCCCTTCATTGATGATGTACGCCCGGTCCGTCACCGACAAGGTCTCGCGAACATTGTGATCGGTGATCAGGATCCCGATGCCGCTGGCGCGCAGGTCTGAAATGATCTTCTGCAAGTCCAGTACAGCAATCGGGTCAATTCCCGAAAACGGCTCATCCAACAGGATAAAAGTCGGGTTGATACAGAGCGACCGCGCGATTTCAACCCGGCGGCGCTCGCCTCCCGACAATGCATATCCGCGATTCTGCCGGATGTGCTCCAATCCTAACTCGTCAATCAGCTTCTCGGCCTTCTCCCGGCGCTCGTGCCAGGAGATGGGCTGGGCTTCCAGTACGGCGAGGATATTCTCCTCAACTGTAAGTTTGCGAAACACCGAAGCTTCCTGCGGGAGGTAGCTGATGCCGTACTGGCGCGCCCGTAAGTACATGGGAACGCTAGTGATATCTTCGTCGTCGTACAGCACCCTACCAGTATCGGGAGGAATCAGACCAACAATCGCATA
>JAIQEY010000019.1 GCA_020073565.1 Terriglobia bacterium | reverse complement strand
TCCCTGATCGGCACGTGGATGCAGAATGTGGCGCAGGCGTGGCTAGTGTATCGCCTGACCGGGTCTGCGCTGCTGTTGGGAGCGGTGGGTTTTTCGAGCCAGATTCCTGTGCTGCTGATTGCACCCATCGGTGGTACCACGGCGGACCGCAGCAATCGGAAGCGGTTGGTGATTGCGACGCAAGCGGCCGCCATGGCTCTGGCGACGATTCTGGCTTGGCTTACGTTGAGCGGGCGGGTGGAAGTCTGGCACATCTTTGTCCTGGCGGCGCTGCTGGGAGTGGTCAACGCGTTCGATATTCCCGCCCGGCAGTCTTTCCTCATCGACATGGTCGGCCGGGAACACTTGATGAACGCGATCGCGCTGAATTCTTCGATCTTTAATGGCGCTCGCGTGGTCGGTCCGGCGGTGGCTGGGATTCTGGTGGTGAAAATCGGCGAAGGGTCGTGTTTTGCCGCGAACGCCGTCAGCTACATCGCCGTGATCGCCGGGCTGCTGCTGATGAAGGTGGAGTGCCCGGCGCGCTCCAACTCCAGTTCGCACCTCGCCGATATCATCGAAGGCTTCCGCTGGGCCAATAGCGTGAAAGTGATCCGGGCACTGTTGCTGCTGATTGGTCTGGTCAGCCTGGTAGGCATGCCTTATACCGTTCTGATGCCGGTGTTCGCAGACAAGATCTTGCATGGAGGCGCGCGCGGGCTCGGCATTTTGATGGGCGCGACCGGTGTGGGCGCGTTGTTCGGCGCCCTGACTCTGGCGTCGAGGGAAGGTGTGAAGGGCCTGGGGCGTCTGGCGGCATGGAGTTGCGCCGGCTTCGGTGTCGGACTGATTCTGTTTTCCCTGTCGCGCTGGTTCTGGCTTTCGACACTGCTTCTGCTGCCGGTTGGTTATTCCGTAATGCTGCAGATGGCGAGTACCAACACGCTGATCCAAACCATGGTGCCGGACCAGTTGCGGGGGCGCGTCATGGCCCTCTATTCGATGATGTTCATGGGAATGGCGCCCTTCGGAGCCTTGTTGGGCGGAGCGCTCGCCGAACGCATGGGAGCGCCGGTGACCGTGGCCGTGGGCGGGGTTGCCTGCCTGTTGGGTGCGATCTGGTTTGGACGCGAGTTGCCCGCGTTGCGGATCGAGGCTCGACGGATGATTGTGGCGCAGGGCTTGGCGGGAGGCGAACCGGAGCAGGAACTGAACGCGCAGGCGGTGGAGGAGTAGAGGTAGCGCCGGCGTCCCGCCGGCTACTCGTGCCTGCTAAGCGACTCATCAGCCCACACCCACTGCCAGTCCCTTAAGCCGGGCTTAGCTGGATTCTCGAGAATATATTGAGCGATTCGGCGGAGATCGCCTTCATTCCGCACCAGGTGGTCGTAGTATTCCTTCTGCCAGAAAGCCCCCGAAGTCCCAAGATGCTGCCGCATTTTTTCGCCGTGAATGATTTCCATGAGTGGAGAACCCCGGACAACCTCTCTTGCGGAAAGAGTTGGAATAGGATGTGAACATGATTGGGCATGACGCACCATGCTTGCAGCCGATAGCGTCTCGCGTGGAAGTACTTGAGGGCTTCGACCACCACTTGTGCGATGTGCGATTTTGCGAGATGGCAGACCCCCGTCCCAAGATCGAGATGATGTTCAACTTTTTGCGCTGTTAAGTGAGCAAGAAGTATGTTTTTGTCGGCGGCAAGGGTATCGGGTGCTTGCACCATTGTTCGAACATCACGCAGGGCTTCGCTACGGATGCGTTCGAGTACTGCCCTGGGAAGGGAGTCCGCAAGGCGAAAAGTGACAAAATACGCGGCTGCGTTTCTCTCCCAGTGCGGGAGGTAGCCCCGATTCCGGACTGCGATATCTTCGAACACTGACTTTGCCGGCGGGACGCCGGCGCTACGTCGTTTCCTGCGAGACCACGGAGTCAGGCTCCAGATCCGGCCTTTCCGGTCCGGCGGCCAGGGCGGCTTGGCCGTACTCGTAGCCTTTGTCGAACGCTTTCAGGTTCAACTCGCGGAAACTCGAGGGCACCGAGTCTGCAATGGCCTTGCGGACCGCGTCGGCTTCGAGCAGTTGCGTGACGGCGGCGAAAAAGCCGACCATCACAATGTTCAGCACCATGCGCTTGCCGAGTTCCTCTGCAATCCGTGTCGCGGGAATGCTGTAGATGCGAGTCTGGGCGGGCATCTCGCTCACGCGGACCAGGTCGCGCTCGATCAGCAGCGTCCCACCGTCTTTCAATTCCGGAGCAAATTTCGTGTACGCTTCCTGCGACATCACCACCAGAACGTCCGGCTCAGTCACGTATGGGTACAGCACCGGCTGATCGGAAAGCATCAGTTGCGCGCTGCATGCGCCTCCGCGCGCCTCCGGCCCGAAATTCTGCGTCATGGTCGCGAATTCGCCCTGGTAAATCGAGGCCGCTTTGCCCAGCACGATGGCCGAAAGAATGACTCCCTGGCCGCCAAATCCTGCAACGCGAATCTCTGTTAGTGGCATGAGTCCTCCGCGCAACCGCCGTCGCCGCACGCATAGCCTTGTTCGTCGTCGTAGTCCACGTAGCGATCTCCGAGGCTTTCGTGCATTTGTGCCTTCAAGAGCGAGCTGTAATCCGGGCGGTCGCGGTCCACGAATTTGCCCACGATGATTTCGCCTTGCATCGTGAGGCCCACTTCGGCGGTCGGTGCGCCGTGCTTGGTCTTGCTCTTTTCCTTGTAGTACTTCATGGTGTCGAGCCCGTCGCCCAGCTTGTTGCGGCGCTGGTAGAGCGTCGGGCATGGGGAAATCACTTCGATGAAGCTGAATCCCTTTTTGTGGAACGCTTCTCCGATGGAGCGCGCCAGTTGGCGGACGTGGTAAGTCGTCCAGCGCGCGACGTAAACCGCACCCGCTGCCTCCACCAGGTGGGGCAGGTTGAACGCCGGTTCAAAAGTTCCGTACGGAGAGGTGGAAGTGATCGCGTGACCCGGCGTTGTCGGTGCCGTCTGGCCGCCCGTCATAGCGTAGATCAGGTTATTGACGCAGATCACCTTGAGATCGATGTTCCGCCGTGCGGCGTGGATCAGGTGGTTGCCGCCAATCGCTGACAAATCGCCGTCGCCCGAGTACACCACGACGTTCAGATGGGGGTTCGCCAGCTTCATGCCGGTCGCAAACGGAATCGCGCGCCCGTGGGTGGTGTGGAACGAGTCGAGCTTCACGTAGCCCGCGACGCGACCGGTGCAACCGATACCCGAAACAAGTGCCAGCGATTTCAAATCAATCTTCGATTCGATCAACGCCTGCGCGAAGCAGTTGACGGTGGTGCCGATGCCGCATCCCGGACACCAGATGTGCGGCATGCGGTCGCTGCGCAGGAACGGTTCGACCGGGTTGATGGTGGTGGGATGGATGAGGGTGCTCATCGGAGGGCCTCCTGGATGGCGGCAAGGATGTCTTCAGGGTGATGCACGCTGCCCCCAGCGTGCGGCACCAGGATGGTTTTCGCTTTTCCGCCCGCGCACCGCTCCACTTCGCGGACCATCTGTCCGAGATTCAGCTCAGGTACTACAAACGCCTTTGTGCGCTCGGCCAGTTGACGAATCTTCTTCTCCGGGAACGGCCACGCTGTGATGAGCCGCAGCTTGCCGACTTTCAGTCCGCGCACGCGCGCCATCTCAATCGCGCGTTGTGCGACTCGGGACGTGATTCCGTAGGAAACCACGGTGACGTCGGCATTCTCGGTCCCCTCTTCTTCGAACAACGTGATGCGGTCCTCGGCGTCGCGGATCTTCTTTTGCAGACGCGTCACAAGCTTCTGCTGCATCTGCGGAGTCATGTTCGGATAGCCACGTTCGTCATGCGTCAGCCCGGTTACATGGAACTTGTAGCCTTCGCCCGCGTGCGCCATTTCCGGCACCATGTCGCCGTTGGTCTGGTAGGGAAGGTATTCCTCGACCGATTTGTGCGTGTGCCTTCGCGGCACCACCTCGATCTGGTCGGCGGGGGGGATTACGACTTTCTCCGTCATGTGACCGACTACTTCGTCCATCATGAACATCACTGGCACGCGATATTCCTCGGAGAAGTTGAAGGCCTTGATCGTCAAGTCAAAGCATTCCTGCGGCGAGTTTGGACACAGCGCGATGATCTCGTAGTCGCCGTGCGATCCCCAACGCGCCTGCATCATGTCCCCTTGCGCGGGAAGCGTGGGAAGGCCAGTGGAAGGCCCGCCGCGCTGCACGTCGACAAACACGCAGGGTGTTTCGGTCATCGCCGCGTAGCCGATATGCTCCATCATCAGCGAGAAGCCCGGGCCCGACGTCACGGTGAAGGCCTTCGCTCCGCCCCACACTCCGCCTTGCAGGGCAATTGACGCGGCCAGTTCGTCTTCCATTTGGATGAAACTGCCGCCGACGGTGGGAACGCGTTGTGCAAAGCGCTCGACCACTTCGGTTGAGGGCGTGATCGGATACCCGGCTGCAAACCGCGCTCCGGCCGCCAGCGCTCCTTCACAGCAGGCGTGGTCGCCGTCAAGAAAATGGGTGCCAGTCAGTACACCGCGCGGATCAGCCTTCATGGGTCGCCTCCGCTTTCACTTCCGCCTTGGGCGCGGGCGTCTTATAGCCGTAGATGGCGAAGTCCGGACAGTACATGCCGCACAGGTCGCAGCCGCTGCACTTCTCGGGCTCCACCACATGCGGCGGATGATAGCCTTTGGAATTAAATGCCGAGGAAAGCGCGAGCACCTTGGTGGGACAAAACTCCACGCAGAACCCGCATGCCTTACATCGCTCGACAACGATGGATACACGTCCTTTTGCCACGAATACCCCCACGAACAGGGGGCGAGGCCGCCCCGTGTTTCAGTAGAGATTATGAGTTTTCCTTGTCGCACGATGGTGTGACGTGGGTCACGGAGTCCTGTGAGGTGGACTACAGGGCAAAAGCTGGAAGAACGGCGGGATGCCGGTTGCGGAAAGCCTCTAATTCAATAACTTACGCTCGCGCAGAAACTCTCGCACAACTACCGTCGCGTCGCGGTGCTGGCCATCGACCGCATAGTTCAACCGCCGCATGTCCTGGTCGGAGATGGTCCCCGCCAGTTCTCCGAGCGCAGCTCCAACCTCGGGATGGACTTTCAGCATGGTGTTGCGCATCACCGGCACCGCCTCGTAGGGCGGAAAATAGTGGTGATCATCTTCCAGTACGAAGAAATCCAACGCTGGAATCAATCCGTCCGTATTGTTCCCGGCGATCAGGTCAACCTGCCCCTCTTTCAGCGCCCGCGTCAGCAGTCCCAGATCCATGATGCGTGGCGCCTCGGCGAATCGCAGGCCATAGCTGGCGGCCAGGCCGTGGTAGCCATCCGGCCGCTCCATGAACTCATATCCAAATCCGGCCCGCCACTGCGGTGTGTAAGCAGCTGCCTGCGACAGAGTTTTCAGCTGCAACCGCCGCGCGTCCCCGCCGCGGATCACCATCGCAAAAGTGTCATCGAACCCGAGGGGCGGACCGATCGTCAGATCAAAGCGCTTTTCATAACCCTGCTTCACGCGCTGGTAGACCTCTTGCTTGTCGCGGCCGGGCGGCTCTTTGAGAACCGCGGTGAGAGCCGTGCCCGTGTACTCGGGGTAAATATCGATTCGTCCTGCGAGGATCGCTTGCTGGCAGATGAACGTGCCGGCGAGATAGAAGCGGCGTTCGACCGGTAGGTGAGTGCGTGCCTCGATGAGTTGTGCGAACAGTTCTCCGAGGATCAGCTGCTCGGTGAAATTCTTAGATCCGACGACGATCCGATCCGAGTGCTCGTGGCAGCCCGCCATCGGCAGGAGAAGAACGAACGTGAGCAAGCCGCACAGAATGACTCTGGTGCGCGCTCGGATGTACCGGGCCATCAGTCCGCCTTTCTATGACTTCACCCGCAGTCCCAGACGGCGCTCCAGCGTGCCCAGAAGAAAGTCGGCCGCGAGAGCGAGGATCGCAGAGGGAACTGCGCCCGCCAGGATCACCCGGTTGTCTACCATCGCCACTCCGCGAAAAATAAATTCGCCCAGTCCACCCGCTCCGATGAAGGCTGCAATTGTGGCTAGTCCGATCGACACAACCGTTGCAATGCGTACCCCGGCGACAATGACACCCGAGGCCAGCGGCAACTCCACCTGGAAAAGCAACTGCCGATCGGTTAGGCCCATGGCGCGTCCAGCTTCTATCACCGCCGGGTCGACGTTCCGAATTCCGGCGTACGTGTTGCGTATGAGGGGCAGCAGCGCGTAAAGTGCCAATGCAATAATGGCCAGTCGCCCTGCGCGTTCTCCGATCCACGGTGCGGGAAGGAGAAATCCGAACAAGGCAAGGCTGGGAATCGTCTGGATCACATTCGCGCCGCCCAATACCGGCTTGCTGAGCCGCGGAACGCGCGTAATCAGGATGCCTAGGGGAATTCCCACCAGCGCCGCGAGCAGAGTGGACACTGCCGCGAGCGTGATGTGCTCCAGTGTCAGGTCCAGCACCTGTTGACGATTCGCGAGCATGAAATGCCAGAAGTCCATACTGATCACCTCGGGTCCGGTAACGCAGAGAAGGCTTCCATGTAGGCCCGCACCAGCGGATGCTGCGAGCGGACAAATCCGGCTGCCGGAAGGTCCACGATCCGGCGGCCATCTTCCAGCAACGCAATGCGATCCGCCAGCAGAAGAGCCTCCCGCAGATCGTGGGTCACGAAAATCACTGCTTTTTGCATCCGCTGTTGCAGCGCGCGAAACTCTTTTTGCATTTCCGAGCGCGTAATCGGATCGAGAGCGCCGAAGGCTTCGTCGAGAATGAGAATCGGCGGATCGGCGGCCAGAGCGCGCGCCACTCCGACGCGCTGGCGCTGTCCGCCGGAAAGTTCCGCGGGATACCGCGAGGCAAGTTCCACATTTAGTCCGACAGCGGCCAGCAACTCCCGCACGCGGGCTCGCACCCGCTCCGGCGGCCAGTTCTCAATCCGCGGGACCAACGCGATATTCCGCTCGACGGTGAAGTGAGGGAACAACCCGCCGTCCTGGATCACATACCCAATGCTTCGACGCAGGCGGATGGCGTCCCATTGCGTCGTGGGTACGCCCTGAACCCGAACCTCGCCTTCGGTGGGCAGCAGCAACCGGTTGATCAGCCTCAGGGTCGTGGTCTTCCCCGAGCCGCTCCGGCCCAGCAGAACGAGGGTCTCGCCTTGTTTCACCGAGAGGTCGAGATCCTGAAGCAACGTTCGTCCGTTCAGGCGGAACGAGACGCGGTCAAATTGGATCGCGGCTTCGTGGTTGGTGGTGGTGGGCATGGCGGTGGCTGAGGAGGAGTACGTCCACCTCGAAAAAGTCGTCGAACATCACTTCGAAAACGATTGGTATGCTGCTCCCGGCAACCCCGTGATCCGCACGCCTCCGTGCCCCTTGTGCCGGATGTTGAGCCCGATCAGCAGCGCAGTGATCTGCTCGACGATACGCGCATTCTCCAGTTTGCCCCCGTCAATCGCGCGCACACGCGGAATCTTCACCGCCAGTTCCATCGCGACTTGCGTGGCTTGCGGATCATCGCTGCACACAATCACATCGCAATCCACGTCTTCGCCGCCGTTGAGCACATCGGCCGAAACATTCTGGAAGGCCGCCGCCACCGAAACACCCCTGGGAACAAGTTCGGCAGTCTGTTGTGCTGCCGAGCCTTGCCATACGCCAATCGTCCGGCTGGCGCGTCCGCCGACACTCGCCGCGAGCGGAACGGTCGCATCAATCAGCACGCTTCCGGCTCGCATCGCGGGCTTGAGTTGCTTCAGAAGTGCCGCCTGTCCTTCGAACGGAACGGTGAGCACGAGCAGGTCGCTCGCCGCGCAAGCCGCCCCATTCTCCAGCCCTGTAATCTTCGCCTCTGGCCCAACGCGCTGGCGAATCGCGTCTGCAGCCGATTGTGCCCGCGCCGCATCACGCGATCCGATGATGACGGTCTCTCCCGCGCGCGCCCATCGCAACGCCAGCCCCGTGCCCGCCGGGCCGGTGCCGCCGATCATTGCGATCGTGCGGCTCATGCGAACTCCGCATCCAGAGCCCACTCGGACGAAGCTGCCTCGACCGGTAACTTAATCTGCATCCTCGAATACTTCGTGTTGCGCTCAGCTGGAATGCGTCCGATCTCCAGGATCAGCGCCTGAAAGTCTTCCGGGCTCGTGTACTGCCCGGCCGTCGCTCCGGCCTCGCGCGAAATATTTTCTTCCATCAGCGTGCCGCCGTAGTCGTTCGCGCCGGCTTGCAGGCAAAGTTGCGAGAGCTTGCGATTCAGCTTGACCCATGACACCTGGATGTTGTGAATCGAGCCAGCGAGCAGGATTCTGGCCAGCGCATGGATCTTGAGATGTTCCTCGAGCGTCGGCCCCGAGCGCGCCAGTCCCTGCTGAAACAGAAGCGTGTTCTGGTGCACGAAGCCCAAGGGCACGAACTCGGTGAAGCCGCCCGTCTCGGTCTGAATCTGCCGAAGCAGAGCCAGCTGCCGTACCCAGTGGTCGGGACTTTCCATGTGTCCATACATCAGAGTGGACGTGCTTGGGATGCCGCACTGGTGCGCGGTGCGGATCACTTCCTGCCACTGCGCCGTCGAAAGTTTATTGCGGGACAGCACGTGGCGCACTTCATCATCCAGAATCTCCGCCGCGGTGCCCGGCAGCGTGTCCAATCCGTTGTCGCGCAGCATCATGAGATAATCGCGCAGAGGCATGCCGGTCAGTTCCACGCCGTACACGATCTCCATTGGCGAGAACGCGTGAATATGGATGCGCGGCGTCGCGCTCTTCACGGCTCGCAGAATGTCGCGATAGTAAAACGAAGGCAGATCGCGCGGCAGGCCGCCCTGGATGCAGACTTCGGTCGCACCCAGGTCCCATGCTTCTTTCGCTTTGCGGCCCATATCTTCGAGCGAATGAAAATAGGTGTCTGCTTCGCGCGGACCGCGGCTAAATGCGCAAAACTTGCACCCCACGAAGCATATGTTCGTGAAATTCATGTTGCGGTTCACGACGTAGCTGACGATATTGCCAACCAATTCACGCCGCAAGCTGTCGGCCGCGACCAGCAGCGCCACCAAGTCGGCGCCTTCCGAGTACGCCAGAGCTCGGCGCTCTTCATCGGATAGGCAAGCCCCGTCCTGTCGTTGCAGGACTCGCTCGAGAGCGCCACGAATTGGGGTCGATGCTGTGGGCGCAACGTCTTCCCATGTGAGGGAAGCGAATTGGGTTAGTTCCGATGAGTGCCAGGCCACAGCGTCCCCCTAACGGAAAAGATCGTACTTCGCAGGCCGGATCAGTTCTCGCCCGCTGCCGTTTCCGCGGCGATAAGGAAAACCACGAATGATGCACGCCGGTGTGCCTGCCAGTTTGCCGCACACCAGACCCGCCGCACAAGCCAGTTCGTCGGCGACCGCGTCCACGGTGGCGTGCAGTGAATATCCGTGCGGGTCGCGACGTCCGCGGTAGTCAGTCAGCGGACGCATGCCGGCGACCCCGATCGCAACCTCTGTGAGACCCTCGCGCCACGGACGGCCAAAACTATCACTGACAACCACCGCGATCTCGACTCCGAGTTTCTTCTTTATCTCGGCCCGCAACCTGCCTGCGGAGCGGTCGGGATCCTCGGGCAGCAAGACCGCATGCCGCCCGCCATCGACATTCGACACGTCCACACCGCTATTGGCACAGACAAAGCCGTGTCGGGTCTCGGTGATCAGCACTCTACTCTTCTGCCGTACCACGCGACGGCTCTCCTGCAGTGCCAGTTCGGTGACCCGGGCATCGACTCCGAACCGGCGCCCCCAAGCTCGCGACCATGCCGAAGGACGAACTTCGTCCAGTGCAACCAGCGCGCCTTCCACCTTCGAAACGACTTTGTGTTTCACCACCAGAATATCTCCATCCTGAAATCGCAACTGCGCGCGCTTCGCCGCTGCCAGCAATCTTCCACTCAACGAATCTCCGGGGCGAATCTCTCCATCCACGGCCAGAGGAAGGATGCGGATTTCCCCCGTCCAGCCGCGCTTAGTCATGGCAGATCTGCTCCCGGCGATCGAGGTTCCAGCTTCGGACAAGCAGTTGCGAACGCCGGTCGCCATTCGCCGCGGACAATTCGTTCAAGTCTTCGGGGCGATCGACGTCCCGGGCAATCCCCGGGAGTTCGAGCACCACGCAGGGCTTTCCAGTTGCCTTGGCCGCTGCCAGATGAGGCAGGAAACTGTCATTGCCAAACCGCAGCGGAAACAAATCGGCCGGCGCGCGCAACGCCGCGTTCGTGCCGCGCCCGGCTGCGTCCGGCACCAGCACCGCTCCGCCCGGAGGAGCGGAGTCCGCGATCTTTTGCAGTTCTGATGCTTCAATCAACGGAATATCTGCCGGAACGACCAGCGTATGGTTCGCTCCGCGCCGCCGGCACTCGGCCGTGGCCATCTCAATCGCACCCGTTTCGCCAGGATTCAGAGCGTCGGCGATTATCTCGAACTCAAAACGCGTCGCCAGATCGCGCGCAAAGGGATCGCCGGTCACCACAGCCACGGCTGGGCGGCCTCGCCAGCGCGCCAGCTCCCGCAACACGTCCTCGCACATGGCCTGCGCCAATGCCAGCCGCTCCTCGGGGCTCAAAACCGCAGACAGGCGCTGCTTGGCATGCGCGAGGTTTTTTACCGGAACCAGGATCATGAGAGCTCCGCGGCAGCTTCACTGGCCGGAGGCTGCATAGCCGCTGCCAGCGCGGCTTGGGCTAGTGCGATCCGGTCTGCATTCGTCCGCATAATGGACGGCACGCAATGTACGCGCAGTCCGGCATTGCGCAATTTTTCCGCAGCCTGAGAGTCGCGTGAATCCGCCACCAGCACATCCAGAAAGTCGTGATACAAATCGGCCACGCCGGCAATCGATACTGCGAACCCCTGCGCCGCCAGCAGCGCTCCCGCGGGTCCGGAGACGGCCGCCCCGCCCACGATCGGGCTCACCGCCACGATTCGAGCGCGGCTCTCACGCAAAGCCGCGCGAATTCCCGGCACTGCGAGAATCGGCCCAATACTCGTCACGGGATTGCTTGGCGCCAGCAGCACAATGTCCGCCGTCCGGATCGCCTCGATCACTCCCGGCGCCGGCTCTGCGTCCGAGGCGCCTGCGAAACGTACCGACTCCACCGGATCCTGATACCAGCGCTGTACAAAGTACTCCTCGAAACTCAGGTCTCCCACGGGCGTCAGAACGCGCGTCTCGACTCGCGAGTTGCTCATCGGCAAAATGCGCGCCTTGATCCCGAACTTGCGCGCGATTTCGGCCGTGACCTCACTCAGCGTTTTGCCGTCGGACAGCAACTTCGAACGCAAGATGTGGGTGGCCAAATCGCGATCACCGGCGTGAAACCAGATGGGCTGTCCCAATTGCCCCATGGCCTGCAGGCAGAAAAAAGTGTCACCTTTCACACCCCATCCGCGTTCCTCGCTCAATCGTCCGGCCAACATGTAGGTAATGGAGTCGACGTCGGGCGAGACGTACAGACCCCACCACAGCATGTCGTCCCCCGTGTTCACAATGATGGTGAGTTCTTCTGGCGGGACGATCTGGCGCAGTCCATCCACGAACTTCGCGCCGCCCGTACCGCCCGTGAGAACGGTGATCACGCTGCCCTCCCTGCGTAGCCCTGTGGATCGGCCGAGCCCCCCAAGCGCTCGGCCAGCAACTCGCTGTGCGCCGCCGCCTGCTCCACAAATTCAGGATAAACCGGCAGTCTCTGGCGCAACTCGAAACCTTTCGTCTCGGTTCGCCGTCGCAACTCTTCGAGATGTGGCCACGGCATCTCCGGGTTGATGTAGTCCGGCGTCAGAGGGGAAACGCCACCCCAATCATTAATGCCGCCGTCCAATAGTTCGTCGTAGTGCGGATCCGAAAGATTCGGTGGCGCCTGGATGTTCATGCGTGGCATCAAGAGGCGCGCGACTGCCAGGGTTCGCAGCAGGTCTTGATGATCCAGTTCCGGCCAGGATGCCATCGGGGTCCCATGTTTGGCGCGGAAGTTCTGCACGATCACCTCCTGGACGTGACCGTACTTCTCGTGCAGGCCGCGGATCGCAATCAGGGAATCGACTCGTTCCTCCAGCGTCTCGCCAATCCCGATCAGGATGCCGGTGGTGAAAGGAATTTTCTGCCGTCCCGCGTCTTCGATTACGCGCAGACGCTTGGCCGGTACTTTATCGGGCGCGTTATCATGCGCGGCGCCCCTCGCGAGCAGCCGAGTGCTGGTCGTTTCCAGCATCAGACCCATGCTCGGAGCCACCCGCGATAGCCGACTCAGCCATTCCACGCTCATCAGTCCAGGGTTCGGATGCGGCAACAGGCTCGATTCCCGCAGCACCATCTCGCACATCGCTTCCAGATAGTGCAGCGTAGATTTATAGCCCAGATGCCGCAGGGTGTCGCGCATTTCCGGGAACAAAAGTTCTGGCTTATCGCCCAGGCTGAAAAGCGCCTCAGTACAGCCCATGCGTTCGCCGGCGCGCACGACTTCCATGACTTCATCCGGCGTCATGGTGTGCGCTCCGGGTTGTCCGGGATCGCGCCGGAAGGTGCAATACCCGCAGTAGTCGCGGCACAGATTCGTCAGCGGAACAAATACCTTGCGCGAGTAGGTGACGATGGCAGGATGGAGACGCGCACGGACGCGCTGCGCTGCTGACAGCAACGAAGGCAACTCGCGACCGCCGGCGTCGAGGAGCCGCAGCGCTGCATCGCGCGAGATTACTTCCATGCCGCCGGCATCCAGATTTCGCGTCCCAGCGGAGAAACCATCCTGAAGGGTCGGGTTCATTTTCAATATTCCGATGCCAGGAACGGGTCAGGCTCGGCGTTCCCACGATGATATCGAAGCTGACGCCCGCTGTCGCTACAAGTTGGCGAGGGTTGCACTTGCTAAACCGGTGATAAGTTTAGAGGCCGATACTTGATAGTATTTGTTGCGGGCATGAGTCTGACATCCAGCGATTTCCGCCAAGCCATGGGATGTTTCGCAACCGGGGTCACGGTGATCACCGTGGACCAGGCGGGCGAAGTGCACGGCATGACGGCGAACGCGTTTACCTCCGTATCGCTCGATCCCATGCTGGTGTTGGTTTGCGTCGACTACCGGGCGCGAACGCACGCTCATCTGCACGCCCGCAAGCGTTTCGGAGTGAACGTGCTGTGCAGCGATCAGCAGGCGATTGCGGAATACTACGCTCGCTCGAGCGAGGCCCATCAGCATGCGGAAGAGGTAGGCGCGCACTTCGATCGTACGGTGCAGGGAACGCCGGTACTCCGTGGCGCCCTCGCCTATCTCGAATGCAGGCTGCAAAAGGCTGAGAAGGCGGGCGATCACACCATCTTCATCGCGGAAGTCGAGGGCGTTGTCGTCGGAGAGGGAGAGCCACTGCTTTATTTTCAGGGCAAGTATCGCGGCATCGAAAAGGTCAGAAGTTAGAGGTCAGATTGCAGAAGTAAAATCCGCTGCGCCGCGATGGTTCTTTCTTCTGCGCTCTGACCTCTGCAATTCCTATTTCCCCATCACCAGCTTCGCAATCGTCGCCAGCTGCATGTTGGACGTGCCTTCGTAGATTTTGCCGATCTTCGAATCTCGCCAGTATTTCTCGACTGGATAATCCTTGGTGAAGCCGTATCCGCCGTACACTTCGATAGCGAGCGACGTCACGCGCTCGGCCACCTGCGAGGTAAAGAGCTTGGTCATGGCGGCTTCTTTCACGAAGTCGATACCTGCATCTTTCATGCGGGCGGCGTTGTAGACCATCAGGCGTGCTGCTTCGATCTCGGTGGCCATCTGCGCGATCTGAAACTGAATTCCCTGAAACTCGGAAATCGCCTTGCCAAACTGTTTGCGCTCCTGCGCATATTTCGCGGCACATTCCCATGCGCCGCGCGCCACGCCCAGCATCTGCGCGCCAATGCCGATGCGGCCTTCGTTGAGCGTTTCGATGGCGATCTTGTATCCCTTACCCACTTCGCCGAGCACATTCTCCTTCGGAACGCGGCAATCTTCGAGTATCAGTTCGCAGGTGGATGAGGCGCGAATTCCTAGCTTGTCTTCTTTCTTGCCGACCGTGAATCCCGGAAAATTCTTTTCGATCAGAAACGCGGTGATCCCCTTGTATCCCTTCGAAGCGTCGACGGTCGCGAACAGAATGAAGAGGCCGGCTTCTTTGCCGTTCGTGATCCAGAGCTTGCGTCCGTTCAGAACGTAGTCACCGCCTTTCAGTTCGGCCTTGGTCTGCAGCGCGAAGGCATCCGAGCCTGATCCGGCTTCGCTCAACGCGTACGCGCCGAGCAAGTCCGCGGCCATCTTCGGCAGATAGCGCTTCTTCTGATCCTCGTTGGCCCAGCGCAGAATCGCATTCGCGACCAGCGTGTTCTGCACGTCGACGATCACGCCCGCGGAAGCGTCGGCTCGCGAGCATTCTTCTACAGCCAGGATTGCCTCGAAGAACTTGCCGCCGGCTCCGCCATATTGCTCGGGGATTTCAATGCCCATCAGTCCCAGCTGGAAGAACTGATCGATTAGACCGTGATCGAACACTGCCTTTTCGTCCATCTCTTTCGCCAGCGGCCGAATCTTGTCGTCGGCAAACTGACGTACATTGTCGCGAAACAGGATTTCGTCTTCCGTGAGAGTCGTCAACGGGGAGGGACTGGACAGCTGCAGAGTTTCCGGCATTAGAACACCTCATTGTAGAGACGCGGCTGGCCGCATCTCAGGCAGAATGGCGAACCCCAAAATTGTAGCAGTCGAATCGGCGACCGCTCGGTCGGTTCCAGACGCTCACTTGCCCTTAAGCTCCTCCTCCGGCACGAATTCCGCCACGGTTAATTGGTCCGCATTGCGCAAGTCCGGGAACAGCCACGCCCACGTTGCGATGATGAGCAGCGTTCCGATGCCTCCCAAGACCACTGCGGGTACAGTGCCGAACCACTGCGCGGTGAGTCCGGACTCGAACTCGCCGAGTTCGTTCGATACTCCGATGAACAACATGTCCACGGCGTTGACGCGCCCGCGCATTTCGTCGGGCGTTGCCACCTGCACGAGTGTGGCGCGAATGATCACGCTTACCATGTCGCTCGCGCCCAGCAAGAACAGGGCAACCAGCGACAGGATCAGGCTGCGCGAGATCCCAAACACAATGGTCAGCACGCCAAAGCAAGCTACGCATAACAGCATGGTCAAGCCAGCGCGTCGCCGGATGGGCCAGTGAGCAACCACGATCGCCATCAGTGCGGCGCCGACGCCGGGAGCGCTCCGCAGCAGGCCCAGTCCCCATGGACCAGTCTGCAGAATCTCCTTCGCGTAGATCGGGAGCAGAGCGACCGCGCCACCGAGCAGGACCGCAAACATGTCGAGCGAGATGGAGCCCAGAATCAGTTTCTTTTCCCAGATAAAGCGGAAGCCTGCCAGAACGGTACGCACGCTCACGGGATCCTTCGAGCGAGCTGCGGGCCGCGGCTGGATGCGCAGGGTCATCGCGATCGCAAGCATTGAGACCACGGCTGCCAGCGCGTACACGGCCTCGGGGCCGCGAAAAAATGCATAGACAATGCCACCGGCGGCTGGTCCCGCGATGTTTGCAATCTGAAAAATGCTGGCGTTCCAGGCGACCGCGTTCGCAAAATGCTCTTCCGGCACTAACAGAGGTAGAAGCGCGCGGCTGGCGGGCCAGTTGAGAGAACGCACCACTCCCAGCAGAACGAGAACCAGGTAAATCAGGTGAACCGACCGCGGCGCTTCCCAGCTGATGACCAGGAGCAGGGCCGAGCAGACGGCGAAGCCACCGTAGCACCACATCAACAGGCGGCGACGGTCAAACAGGTCAGCCGCATGGCCTGCGAAAAGGAAGAGGACGATGCCCGGCAAGAACTGCGCTAACCCTACGTATCCGAGATCGAGCGGGCGCCGGGTGATTTCGTACACCTGCCATCCCACGGCCACCGATTGCATTTCCAGCGAGAGCACGATGAAGAAGCGCGCGAGCGTGTACGAGACAAAATTCGGATAGGTGAAGGCGACGCGCCCGGCAAGCCGGGGGTCCTGGGAGGTCAGCATTCCACTTTATTCTTTCACTCCGTTCTTTCACTCTGCCACAAAACTTGGAGTTCGGGCGGGAGACGCGGCGAGCCGCGTCTCTACGGAAAGTGTTTACGGGGTACCACCTACTAGTCCCTGGCTGACTCGACCGATGGTAACCATTCTGATCTTACGAAAGTATTCCGAGGGACCTTTCTATTTCTAATGTGGCGACAATGAAGTTCCGATAACTCAGGACTGCGGGGAGTCGACGTAAACCAAAGGACTCCATCGGCGAACCAAGAACGGGCTTCACGGCAAGGAAAGCTTGGAAGGGAGGAACGCGGCGATGTCGGCACCCGGGATTCAGTTGGGCTCTGAACCACACTTTAGTTATTTTCAGCCGGATGTTCGGGAGTATTTGCAGAAACTGGAGCAGGCTGTCGTGTCCAATAACCTGGCTGCTGCCCGACATGCTTACGCACAATTGCAAAAGTCGGTAGACCCTTCCACTCCACACGCCACCAACCGGCTAGGCGCCCAGGCGTCGGCGCAAGTGAGTGCGGAACTCCAGACAATCGGAAAGGCTCTGGAGTCGGGCCAGCTTTCAGAGGCGGGAGATGCACTGCGAGAACTCCGCAAGACAATGACGGCCAATCAAGTCCCTCCGCAAAGTCGTACCTCGGAGAGCGAACCCGCCAATGGGGAGACTGCCTCCGAAACGGAGCACTCTTCAGACTCGCGACCCAACTTAAACGTGAGAGCGTGAGAGCAACAACGCGCATCCCTGCTAGAAGCTGACCTTTAGAATGGTGCCGCCCACACCCACCAGCCACCCCGCTTTTGGGCTGGCAAAAGCGACCGCCCAATAGCCAGTGACGCCGGGCAGTGTGAACCAGGTGTTGCCCTCATCGGGAGTCCATGCGGCTCCTCCGGCATTGGCGGTGATCACTACCGCGCGTCCGTCGTCGCCCTCTGGACCGCCGCCCGTCCCGGCCCGACCCACGTAGCTCAACCCGAAAATTGCCCCGGTCACGGGAGGCGCGCTGGTCAGGGTCCAGGTTTGACCGCCATCGTTCGAGGTGGCCGTGGCCGCGTTATTGGGGTCGCTTGGGTCTAAATCACCGCCGCCCACGATGCCATGCCACGGATCACGGAAAGCCACCGTGAAGGCGCCTGCGCTGGGCGAGCTCACGAGCGGAGTGTCATACGCGTTCCAGGTGTTGCCCGCGTTTCGTGTGGCCAGGATTCTGGCCGCGGTCGCGCCGCCGGTCGCAATCCAGGCGTTCCGCGCGCCCTGGGTGGCGACGCACGTGCCACTGGCCGCGAACGACGCTTCACCGGGCAAGGCCGGCGGCATATTGCTGCTGATGTCCTGCCAAGTCCTGCCGTTGCTGATACGGAGATCGGGGAAGACTCCGTTCACCGAGTCGCTGTGCGAGATGCCGCGCCGCGGAGTCCAGAACGCGAAACAATCGTAGAACGCACCAGGATTCTGGTTCTGGAACTGCATGGTCCAAGTCGCGCCGCCATCGACTGTTTTGTAAATGCGAAAATCCGTCGGGTTGCCGCCGATGGATTGCAGATACGCGACCTTCTCACTTACGCCCTGCACATCGCGGAATTGCAGTGCCTCGGCCCCCGGCACCACACCGGCTTTCCAGGTCTTTCCGCCATTGGTGGTCAGAACAAACGTACCACCGCGACCGGATGCCCAGACCACGCGCGGGTTCACCGGACTGACCGCAATCAGTCCTTGTGTCGTGTTGCTGTTTTGCGGAGTCAGTTTGGGTTGATGGACTTTCCTGTGCCCTTCCGCAAAGCTGAGGGTTCCAAGGGCGAACGTAGTGATCAGGAAAACAGGCAGCGAAGGTTTCAACATAGGAGTCTCTCCGGAGGGAAATTCGTTGCGTGGGGCTGGAGTATAGGCCGCCTTGGAGAGGGGTGTCAAACTGCGTGGAAGAACCCCCAAATCCCAAGCAGGACCTGCCCATTACTCCGAGTGTATTAACCAGTTAGTACGGAGGGTACCCCCCTCCCCCCCGGTCTTTTGGAATCATAGAGTTAAGTGGTCAAGACACTCCAAAATCCAGATTCCAAATGAGTTGCATGCAAAATCTAGACAACAAAGGACTTACACAGTGCACCAAAACTGGCGATCCTTTAGAATCAATCAGTCAACCTCTGCCATCGCTGGCAAAATCTAGATTTCAAAGAGCTTAACGCCAGAAATTCCATGGCGAGGGCCTCATTTGGCCCCTGTTTCCTCGAACGACGCCTGAGCTCCGGGTCGAGGGTGCGGTTTTCAAACCGCCTTTGAGTTATAGATATTGTAGATACATTATCTCTGGGCTGGGGGGACGTCAAGGACCTGCGTCACGACGTGGCGGACTTTTTTTTGAAGTCCTCTCAGGCCGGAAGCCCCACCAGGCACCAGGCCTATTTCGCAGGCATGGCGGCACGAATGGTTTCGGGGCCGTGGCAACGAATACTTGGACGGCCGTTCTCGTCAGGTAATTGGTAGAACGCTACCCCCTCAAGAGTTCGAATCCACTCGATCGTGCCCGACGTTGGGGAGTTGCAAAGCCGAACCGCCCACAATCCCCCACCACTGACTCCACCAAGTTTGCGTACCTCCGGGTAGGAGCTATCAATCACGCAATCAAAATAGTCGAAACCGCCGCGAGTATGGTATCGTGCGGCGCCCACGGTGAAAAAACCCGCGATCTGAACGTCTGCATGGGTCTTCGTGAATTTCCCAAGAGCGTGCGGGGTCCCCATCAGTACATCAACTTCAATACGGTCAATACGGTCCGTTTTAGCTGCCCTATTTCCGTCGATCTTTGGATCGTACAAGGATTTATACGCTTTGATTGTTCCCAAGTGCTCGGTAGGTATTCGAAGAAAAATAATGTCAGGTCCCCACTCGTCCCAGCCACTAGTCTTCGCGGGGCCGAA
Organism: Terriglobia bacterium; assembly: GCA_020073565.1. Classification (GTDB taxonomy): domain Bacteria; phylum Acidobacteriota; class Terriglobia; order Terriglobales; family Acidobacteriaceae; genus Acidiflorens. Next base: position 76,475 of record JAIQEY010000019.1, on the reverse strand, counting down.
AGGAACGATTGTCTTAACGTCCATTAAAAACTGATGGTCTATGTCATCCGTTATCGAGATCCCGACCTCGACGGCAGACTTCAGTGCCTTGTGCCACACATGAGCTGCGGTCAGAATGAAGTGAGACTGCCCGTCGGATATCAGGGTCCCGGTTCCCGCCAACTCAAGCCGAGGGCCGTTCTTGCCTTTGAACACCGCGAACAGGGCGGCAGTAGAACTGCCGATTTCACGAATTATTTGCAGAGGCAGTACTGCGGAGCCCTTGAGGCAGGCAGCGATTTCATTCAGGTTCATTCGCCCTCCGTGCCGGGATTCCTGCCACATATTACAACGGATCTCTCTGGGGCTACCGAGCGTATAGGGCTTTCAATCTGGGGTCGTCGATGCACCTCAAGGGGAAAGGTCGCCTCGGGACTCAGCGGCAAATCCAAGCCTGGAAACGACTGCGGAATCCCACCCTTCAAGAAACCAAGGGTGGGGCACGCGGCAGCATCGAGTCCTTCTTTGACCGTGGACAATTAGCGCTCAGCGGTCAATACTTAATGCGACGTTTAAGAGGGAGTCCCGAGGTCCATTTTGAGCACCCCAGGTCCATCTAATCCTGAACAATCGGCGAAACCCGACTCGACCAAATTACGCGAGACACTGCTAGAGCAGATGAACTCTGAGTATAAAATCCTTCAGGATAAGATCGATAAAATCGGAGCGTTTCGGTTCACGATCAGGGGATGGTCCGTTACGCTTGTAATTGCTTCGATCGTTGCGACTGGCTCGTCGAAAGTGGTCTCACCATACGTACTCTGTCTGCTTGTACCCTTTATTTATGCCCTCTACGCTGTCGAACGCAAGCAGAATGAACTCAGCCGCAGTTTTGGCGAACGCGCCCTACACTTAGAAAGGCGACTGAAGGAAGAGTTGAGATTTTATGCGCAAGCTGATCCTGTAGTCGGCTTTTACCCAGGCATTGCCTATCACCTTCATGACGCTCAAAGGGAACATCCTGTTGGAACAGTTCGAGCATGGCTCGCTGACCCAGATCATTTCTTTTATCTCATCCAATTTATCGCGGTGGGTCTGGCAATAGCAGTCCTTTCGTTTCTGAGTCCATCAAGGGAGTCGGATCCGGCGAAAGGTCAAACAATCATTCAGATGCAGAGTGATTCTTCTACTGCGTCGCGCGACGAGACTGGCGAGTTAACTACGCCAATATCGAAGGGCACCACAAAACAGGAACAAAAGAGTGTCAACCAAAACAGACATTGATCTCAATTTCTTGAACCGAGCAATCGAAGTCCTTGAAACCGTTGTCGATGAATTCGACCCGGAAGACCCCGACTATGACGAGGGACTACTTAAAACTGCCTTCACAACACTTATCAATGAGGGATTTCTGCAAACGCCTTTGAGAGCTAAAGATTTTCGAGTGCGTAACCTGGTAGAACATATCTTCGGAGACCACTCACCGGAGGACCTGTTTGATAGGGCACAAACATTCGATAATTTAGTGGATACGTATTTAGGTGATCCGTCGGAAGAAGATATGGCTGAGGCTCGAGCACATCTGAAAAGAATAATAGAAAGTTTGAAGAAGCGGGCGGAGAGGTTAAAGAGATCAAGAAAGAGAGAGGCAGGGTAGCCTATGGAGGAATGTTTGAGAGCACTTCTTCTCAGCCGCGTACGGGAACTGGGCCGTGATCCCGTTTTTCTCCGCGGAGCAGATGAAATTGTCATTTTTGGTTCACACGCTGCCGGACTTGAGACACCAGACTCGGATCTGGACGTTCTTTGCGTGGGGCTGGGGCGTCGGCTCAAGACCAACTCGTTAGATTTGTGCTGGGTCTCGAAGGAAACGCTCTTTCAAGATGGCTGGTTGGGATCGGAGTTGGCCGGTCACATAGCCAGATATGGCACATGGGTCCACGGCGAAGGCGACTGGCGTCGATATGCATTTGTTTCCATGGATGCAATTGAGAGAAAACGAAAGAGAATAGTGTCGCTTTCCAGAACTGTTACAAACCTGTGGGATAGACTGTGAGCTGCATCCTGTGATTGAGTCCAGCGGAAGTGAGAGTTCTCCGATAAATTGGGGCGATGAGGCCCTGACGAGGAGGACTTCAGATGCGCAAGAGCCGTTACACGGAAGAGCAGATTGTGGGGATCCTGAAGGAGTCGGAAGCTGGAGTGGCGACGCCAGAGTTGTGCCGTAAGCATGGCGTGAGTCAGCAGACGTTTTACCGCTGGAAGGCGAAGTATGGCGGCCTGGAAGTGAGCGAGGCACAGCGGCTGCGTCATTTAGAAGAAGAGAACCGCAAGCTCAAGCAGTTGGTGGCGGAGCAGGCGCTGGACATCGTCGGTTTCAAGGCGGTGCTATCAAAAAAGTGGTAGGCCCCCAGGCGAGGCGAGACGCGGTGAAGGTATTTCGCGCAGCTACGGATTGCTCGGAGCGGCATGCTTGTGGGGGGCTGGGAGTATGGCGGGCCCTGTTGCGGTACAGAGCACGAGGGCCGCGGTTGGCGGAAGCGAACGATCGTTTGAAGATACGCTTGCGCGAACTGGCAGAAGAGCGGCGCCGCTGGGGCTATCGGCGGCTGCATGTTCTGTTGCAACGGGAAGGCTGGATGGTGAACAGCAAACGGGTTTATCGGATCTACGTGGAAGAGAAACTGATGGTGCGCCGACGCCAGCGGAGACGGCGGATCTGCGCGCAAGCCCGGGTGCTGCTAGCTGCGCCGATGCGGGCCAATGAGACCTGGACGATGGATTTTTTGCAGGACGCATTAGCGTCTGGCCGGAAGATACGCACGCTCTCCATCGAAGATGCCTACACGCGGGAGATGCTGGCGATCGAGGTGGATACCTCGTTGCCGTCGCTGCGCGTGGTCCGTGTGCTGGAGAAACTCCGGCAACATCGCGCACTGCCTGTGCGGATCGTCATCGACCATGGCACGGAATTCACTGCGAAGGCGCTCGATCAATGGGCCTATGAAAACAAGGTCACTCTACACTTCATCACGCCAGGCCGGCCGATGGAGAACGGCTACATCGAGAGCTTCCATGGAAAGTTCCGCGAGGAATGTCTGAACGAGCACTGGTTCCTGAACCTGGACGACGCACGACAGACCATCGAAGGCTGGCGGATCGATTACAACCGGGTGCGCCCACACAGTTCGTTGGGATACCTGACGCCGGAGGAATTCGCAACAGGCTATGCAAATGTGGAAAGCAAAAAGCGCTTTCCACATTCGCACAGCCTCGACTGCTGCGGAGTAAATTTGCAGCTAAACTCAAACCCGAGTACTCTCACCTACCCGGACTAACCGAAGGGGGCAGCTCAACTGCACCCCATATTTCGCTCTCAGTACAACATTACCATCCGCAGGGAACTGCAGAGGCTATCGCTACTGCAACGACACGTTCCAATTCCTCAAACAAAGTTATTAGACGATAAGTGGTGCGTGGAAGATAGATCTGACGTTTTTGAAGTTAGAGATTCTATCGGGGAACTGCAATCGTATATGGCGCGCTCTGACGCGCCTGAGATCCTACGAGATTCTCTGGACTTGCTGGATGTGCAAGGGGCGGATGATGGCAGCACCTCGGCGCCGTCCCAAAGGGATGTGAGTCCGGGGAATGCGTTCTTTTGGGGAGGACGCCGCTGACTCTACCTTCTATTGATCAGAGACGCCACATATCCCGCCCCAAACCCGTTATCAATATTCACCACGCTAACGTTCGAAGCGCAGGAATTCATCATCCCCAGTAGCGCTGCTAGTCCCTCGAACGCTGCGCCATATCCTACGCTGGTCGGAACCGCAATCACCGGGACGCCGACCAGGCCACCGACAACGCTGGGCAGGGCGCCTTCCATCCCGGCGCACACGACGATGACGCGCGCCTTGGCCAGGGCGTCGCGGTGGGTCAGCAGGCGATGGATGCCAGCTACGCCCACGTCGTAAATGTGTTGGACCGAATTTCCCATGAGTTCGGCTGTGACCAGCGCTTCTTCGGCGACGGGGATATCGCTGGTTCCGGCGGAGACGACCGCGATTACGCCTTTGCCGTAGCGCTTGCGGTCGCGCTTGAGGACGATGGCGCGGGCGAGCGGGCGGTATTCGGCTTTCTCGATCTGCGCGACTACCGCGGCGTACTGGTCTTCGGTGGCCCTGGTTGCGAGGACGTTTCCGCCATGTTGAGCCAGGCGGCTGAAGATGGCGGCCACCTGTTTGGGGGTTTTGCCCTGGCTGAAGATGACTTCAGGCATGCCTTGGCGGAGAGCGCGGTGGTGGTCGACCTTGGCGAAACCGAGGTCTTCGAAGGGCAGGTGGCGGAGGCGATCGACGGCTTCGTCGGGCGAGAGTTGCTTCTTTCTGACCTGGTCGAACAGTTTGCGGAGAGCCTGGGAGTTCATGGTTGCAGAGGTCATTGTAGATTGCTGGCGGCTTGCGCAGGTTCGAGTGACCGAGGATCAACTACAGAAAACACAGGGGAATCAGAGGAAACCCGTGCCTGCGGGGCGGCGGCGCTACCTTAAAATCCAAGTCCTTTCAGTAACTTACCCAGATTACTCCAGTGGTTCAACGACCCTCGGAGAGATTGCCCCGGCCCCCCGCTCACCCTATAATCACCATACTCTGGCTGTAGGATTCTCCGTCAGGTTCGGGTTAGGTGGGCACCATTGGTGACATTGTGTCCGTGGTGTCTCTGAGACCCGTATGCGCAAACGCCTGAAAATCGCCCTGATGGCTACGGCAGTCGCGACCTCCTTTCTTTCCACGGCAGCAGTGTGCGCCGAACCGGGCTCGGGGCGGGAGTCCATTACCACCTCTACCGACGAATTGGGCCGCAAGATTTATGTGAATGAAGGCGTTGCTGCCGCACCTTCCGGCGCAGGAGCTGCAGTGCCGGCGCGGTCTCCGCTGGTGTACTGGAGTTCGACGGAGCATCGCTGGAAGCCGGTGCCGACCAGCGGCGCCAAGATACAAGCGGCAAGGTCGGCGGCGTCGGAAGTGAATACCTATCTCGACCAGCGTTCGCAAAGTCACCAGCTTCTGAATCGCGCGTTCACGCAGCAGGATATCGATGCCGCGATCGTGCAGGCGGCCGCGCGGCACAATGTCGATCCCAACTTGGTGCGCTCGGTGGTGAAGGTGGAATCGAACTTCAACCCCAACGCCGTCTCGCGCAAAGGCGCAATGGGGCTGATGCAGTTGATGCCCTCGACCGCGCGTTCGCTCAATGTTTCGAATCCCTTTGACCCGGCGCAAAACGTGGACGCTGGGGTCCGGCATCTAAAGAGACTGCTGGAAAACTATGGCGGTGACGTTCGCCTGAGCCTGGCGGCATATAACGCGGGTTCGGGTGCGGTGGCGCGCAGCGCCGGAGTTCCGCGCTTTCGGGAAACGCAGAATTATGTACGTAGAATCACGGACTTATATACGGGCGGGGAAGGCTCGCGCCTGATCGGCAACCCCGTGCACGACCCAGTACGTGTGCAGCGCGACGCGCGGGGTATCCTATACATCAGTAATACGGAATAGCCTGCGGCTCGCGTGGTAGCGTGCGCGCAGCGGACACGGCAAGAAGTGAAGACCCAGGCCCCTACGACCCTAATTCGTAGCCAACACGTCTTTCGCATCGGCGCGGCTGTGCTGATGGTGCTGCTGCCGCTGACTGCTGCCTGGGCGCGCGTCCATCACAGCGATGCCTGGTCCCGCCAGCAGTACGCCAACGCCGAACGGATGCGCGAGGCTTTGAACGGACGGCCCTCGGCGGAGCGCACGCGGCACGAATACCAGCGCGCGATCGACGCTTACCGGCGCGTTTATTTCGGCGCGCCCACTTCTTCCAAAGCCGATCCCAGCGTGGTCGCGACCGCTGAACTGATGGTGGAGATGGGCCGGCAGTTCGACGACAGCAAGATTCTGCGCGGCGCCATCGAGCAATACCGCTTCCTGCGCAAGGAATACCCCGGCAGCAAGTATCGCTTCGACGCACTGTTTACGATTGGCGAGGTTTACAAAGACGACCTCGACGATCCGGAAGAGGCGCGCGCGACGTTTGAGGATTTTCTGCACCACTATCCACGCAATCGTTTGGCGGACGACGCGCGGTCGGCGGTGCAGGAGATCGATGCGGATGCGGAGGAGATGGAGCGTGCGGAGCAGGAGGCAGTCCGTCAGCAGCGCTCCGATACGCGTGACGGTACAATGGCAAACGCCGCGCGCGAGCGGCGCAGCCAACTGCCGCGGGTTACGGGAGTGCGCCACTGGTCGACTCCGGACTACACCCGCGTCGCGATCGATGTGGAGCAGGAAGTGAAGTTTGGTTCGCAGCGCCTGACGAATCCTGACCGGATCTATTTCGACCTGCGGGATACGCAGCTCGCGTCTACTTTGGTGGGAAAGACCTTTGATGTGGACGATGGCTTTCTCAAGAAGATTCGCGTCGCGGAGTTTAAGCCGGGGCGGACGAGGGTGGTTCTCGAAGTGGATGAGCTTGCCCGCTACGATGCGTTCCTGCTGCCGAATCCTTACCGCCTGGTCATTGACGTCCACGGAAAACAAAATCGGGCGACGGTAATGGCGAAGGGCGGCGCGGAGACGCCCGCGTCAGCGGAGGCTTCTGACGCGGATTCTGACGAAGCCCCTCGCACCGAAGTTGTGGCGCGTGGCGGAACGGCGAAGGACGAGGCTGAGTCGCCGAAGAAGACAAGTGAGACGACGGCGGAAGTCGTCAAGACAAAATCAAAGATCACGCCGGAGGAGATCGACCTTCCACCCAGCCTTCCTGCACGATCGGAAGCAGCGGCAGATCGACCCGCAAGACCAACCGGGGTGGTGAAGACGACGGTGGCAGTTCCAGGTTCGGATCGCAGGATTCCCAAGACAATCGTCCCGGCAGACGACGAAGCTCCTGCCACGGTTGCAGCTCTCGAGCCGGAGAAACTTCGTCCGGAAGTGGCTCCTGCGCAGCGCGGCGCGACCGCAGGCGAAAAAGACGGTACCCCGTCGAAGCTGGTGTCCCGGCCCCGGAAGGGGCACAAGTCTGGATCGACGGCGAAGTCCGCGTCCGATACGAGCGATGTGCAGGCTCACGAAGCGCGCCCCACCGCAGCCGGTGACCGATCGTTGATTCGGGCGCTGGGGTTGAAGATCGGCAAAATTGTCATTGACGCTGGCCACGGCGGGCACGACACGGGCACGATCGGACCGAATGGACTGCTGGAGAAGGATCTGGTACTCGACGTCGCGAAACGCCTTGGACGATTGCTCGAGTCACGGCTGGGGGCGGAAGTGATCTACACGCGGCGGGGCGATACGTTCATTCCGCTGGAGACGCGTACGGCGATTGCGAACCGCGAGCGGGCGGACTTGTTTATTTCCATTCACGCCAACTCCAGCCGCGATGAGGACGCGCGCGGAGTCGAGACCTACTACTTGAATTTCACATCGTCGCCGGAAGCGCTGGAAGTCGCCGCCCGCGAAAACGCAGTGTCCGAGAAATCAATCTACGAGTTGCAGGATCTGGTGAAGAAGATCGCGCTGAAAGAGAAGATCGAAGAATCGCGGGAATTCGCAAGCGATGTGCAGGAGTCGCTGTATGGTGGGCTGTCGCTGAGTAACGCCGGCGTCCGCAACCGTGGGATCAAGAAGGCTCCGTTCATTGTGCTGATTGGCGCGAATATGCCCTCGATTCTGGCGGAGATTTCGTTTGTGTCGAACCCCACCGACGAACGAAAACTGGAAACCGCGGAGCATCGCCAGCGGATCGCTGAGTCGCTCTATCGCGGCGTTTCCAAGTACGTCAACGGTCTCAGCGGCGTGAAGGTCGCCAGTAAGGGATTGAAGAGCGACGGGCAATAGCGGTGCTAAGACGGCTTCTCGTTATGGCGCATGCGTCAGCAGGGCGCCTATCGCCCGAACTGCCATTTCTTAGGTCAATCGAACCCCAACAGCACTACTCCCGAAACCCAATCTATAGTGCATTTATTTACAATAAGATGGATAAATAAATATTTATATTGATTTATCATGGTTAAGAGGTAAGATGGGAGTCGAGCAGGGAGGTGGCGACCATAGCCCCGACGACCAAAAAGTTCACTCCGGAGATCGACGCCCAGCTCTACGATGAGTTCGTTGCGGTTGCCGAGCAGAATGGGCAAACCAAGCGACATGTTCTCGAGCAGGCGCTCCGGTTCTACCTGCACAACGTGGTTCCGTCCCAGCACCTGGTCCGCCCCGAGGTGATGGATGCCTTCGAGCAGTCGGTTGGCCGCAACCGCGACTTGTTGCAGCGTCTCGCCAAGTAAATGGCGGATTACCTAACGGTAGCGGAAGTCTACCGGATGCAGCATCGATTGATCGAATTGTTCGGCGGTGTCCATGGTGTCCGCGACAAGGACGCGGTTGAGGCCGCCGTTTTTCGTCCGCAAACCGGCTATTACAATTCCATCGAAGAAGAAGCAGCCGCGCTGATGGAGTCGCTCGCGAACAACCACGGCTTCCTCGACGGCAATAAGCGCAGCGCGTTCACCGCCGCCGATGTCTTCCTGCGGCGCAACGGCTTCTACATCGAAATCGAAGGCTTGGACGGACACGCGTTCATCGTCGGCTCGATGGAGCGGCACGAATTCCGCTTTGCCCAAATCCTCGACTGGATTCGCCAGCACATCAAGCCCCTTGTTTAACTCGCCCTCGCGCTGGTTATCGTAGCGCCGGCGTCCCGCCGGCTGTCCTGAGAGAGTCGTCCTGGGCTGGGTTCGTTGGCTGCGCTACACCAATCGCGAATTCGCCCTAAGTGGAATATTCGGCATTGATGCGCACGTACTCGGCGGTCAGATCGGTCGTCAGGAAGCGGACTTTGGTCTGGCCTCGGCGGAGTTGCACTCGGATGTCGCATTCGGGTTGAGCGAGACTCTGATGGGCGCGACGTTCGTTGAAGGGATGGGCGACGCCGTCACGGCAGACCATCTGGTTGCCGATGAAAATCCGGACGCGGGATGGATCGATGGGCAAGCCGCACCTTCCGACCGCAGCCAGGATGCGTCCCCAATTCGGATCGGCTCCCGCCCACGCTGTTTTGACAAGCGCGGAATGAGCGATCGTGCGCGCTACGAGGAGTGCTTCTTCGCGAGTGCTCGCCTGTTCGACGAACAGGCGGATGACGTGCTGGACTCCCTCGCCGTCACTGACAATCTGCTCCGCCAAGGACTGGCACACCGCACTGAGGGCCTGGCTGAACTTATTCCTCACGCGAGCTTCCGACACCCGGACGCCGCTCTGACCGTTGGCTAGGAGCAGAACGGTATCGTTGGTGGAGGTGTCCCCGTCGATCGACATCGAATTCAGAGTCGGATCACAGGTGTCGCGCAGAATCTGCTGCAACTGGCGTGGCGTGGCGGCGGCATCGGTCAGCAGGTAGACCAGCATAGTCGCGAGTTGCGGATGGATCATGCCGGCGCCCTTCGCAACTCCGAAGATCGTCACTTCTCTTGATCCCGCACGAAACCGCTGCGCTGCAATCTTGGGGCGCGTATCCGTGGTCATGATCGCATGCGCGAATGCGAGTGCAGCGGACTTGGTTGCGGCTCGCGCGGCAATGAGACCGGGCAACTGGGCGACGACCTTTTCTGCCGGAAACGGAACGCCGATGATGCCCGTCGAGGAAGGGAAGACTTCCCCAGCTGGCACGCCGAGCAATCGGGCAGCATGGCGGCAAACGCGCTCGCAAGCTTGCCGCCCCGCGGGTCCGGTGGCGCAGTTGGCGTTTCCGGAGTTGACCACGACGGCGCGCACGCGGCCTGCGCTGGAGACGAGCGATGCACGGCCGACCTCCAGGGGCGCCGCGACAACCAGGTTGCGCGTGAAGAGTGCGGCGGCACTGCCGCTGGCGCTCGATTCGATGAGCGCGAGATCGGGCCGGCCACTCACTTTGATTCCCGCAGTGACGGCAGAGAACGAGAAGCCGCGGGGTATGCGAACTGGTTCTGGAGTCCGGCGCAGTTTTGTCATCCTTGTATCTTCAACCAGTTCTTTGGAGGTGGCAGAATCGCAAACGAGGGCACGGTTCCCTTGACCATGGCAACCTCGTCACAGTAATAAAGCCGGGGGCACTTGTGGCAATCCTTGTGGATCTTGTCAGGAAGATCCTGGTGCGATGCCACCGTGAAGCCCATGCGTGCAAAAAAATCCGGGATGCGCGTAAACAGACACACGCAAGTGACCTTATGTTTCTTGGCTTGCGCCAGCAGAGCCTTCACCAGGAGTTTCCCGCCACCGCCGCGCTGCCGGTTGGGATCGACGGTGATGGAACGGATCTCCGCCAGGTGCACGCCATAAAGATGCAGCGCGCCACAGCCAATGATGTTGCCGTCGTGCTCGAGCACCACAAAGTCGCGGACATTCTCGCAGATCTCGGCGAGCGAGCGGGGCAGGAGCGTGCCGTCGCCGGAGTAAGCCGAGATGAGGTTGTGGATCTGCTCGGCATCTGGCAGCCTCGCGTCACGCGTGCGCATGGGCTTGTCTGCGCCCGGACTGCGCACGCTCCGAGCGAGGCGACTGGACCGGGTTTTTCGCGAGGGCTGCATGCAACGCCGAGATGACCCGGTCTACGTGCTTCCTTTCGACAATGTACGGAGGCAAGAAGCGCAGCACCGTGTCATGAGTCCGGTTAATGATGATGCCTTGCTCGAGAAGCTGCCGCACGGCCGCCTTTGCCAATTCTATCGAGTCTAGCTCAATACATTGCATTAGTCCGAGGCCGCGAACTTCGCGGATGCAACTATGCATCGCTTTCAGGCCTTCGAGTTCCGCGTGAAAGTACTTGCCCAGGTCGCGGACGTGGCTGAGGAGCTGCTGCTCGAGGCGCAGAAATTCGATGGCGACTGCACAGGCCAGTGGCCCTCCGCCGAAAGTCGTTCCATGCATGCCGGGATGGAAGCAGGTGGCGACGGCGTCGGTCGTGAGAATGGCACCCAACGGAAGCCCGGACGCCAGCGGCTTGGCTACGGCCACAACATCCGGCTTGATGCCATAGTGCTGGTAAGCGAAGTGGCGTCCGGTGCGGCCGAGCCCGGACTGGATTTCGTCAAGCAGCAGCAGAGCGCCGGTTTCTTTCGTCATGCGCCTGGCAAGCTCCAGAAATTCGCGGCTGACCGGGCGAATCCCGCCTTCGCCTTGAATAGTCTCGATACACACGGCACAGACGCTCGCATCGCACTTGCGCTTCAGATCTTCGAGATCGTTGAACTTCACAAAGTCCACGCCGGGCACGAGCGGCTCGAACGGAGTGCGATACTTCTCCTGCCCGGTAGTGGCCAGGGCGCCAAATGTGCGGCCGTGAAAGGAATTGTCCAGCGCGAGAATGCGCCATTTGGGCGTGTTGCCGTTGTGTTGGGCGGATACTCCTGTCCGCGTGTCGGCAGTGCCGGCACTGCTTGCGGGCGCGGACAAGAGTGTCCGCGCTACACCACCGTTGGGATTGTTCATGCGCGCAAAAGCACGCGCAAGCTTCAGCGCCCCTTCCCACGCTTCCGTGCCGCTGTTGCAGAAGAAGGCGCGATCGAGCCCGGAGATTTTTGTCAGGCGTTGTGCAAGTTCAGCCTGATACTCGTGGAAAAAGAGATTGGAGACGTGAATCAGCCGCCCAGCCTGCCGTTTAATGACTCGTTGAATGGCCGGATGCGCGTGACCGAGCGCATTCACCCCGATTCCGCTCAGGAAATCCAAGTAGCGTTTGCCGTTCGAATCCCAAAGGTGCACGCCGCGCCCGCGCACAAAAAGAATGGGCTGGCGCTCATAGGTCGGCAGCAGAAGTTTCGATTCCTGACGGAAGACGGCAGCGAGGCTCATGCCCTCAATACCTCCGTGCCGCATTCGATCTTGGTGAAGTAGAACAGGGGCAGCTTGTCCGCTTGTGCCGCAGGCAGGATGCGCACCCGGCCCACGCCACGTTTGAGCGCCTGCATGCACGCCTCAAGCTTGGGCAGCATGCCTCCGCTGACGGTCGACTCTTCAATCAAGCCGGCAATCTCTTTGGTATTCAGGCGCGCCATCACGGTGCCATCGGCCTGTTTTACACCCGGCACGTCGGTGAGAAAAATCAGCGCGTCCGCTTGGCAGGCAATCGCGCACGCAGCCGCCATCTGGTCCGCATTCACGTTGTAGTACTCGCCGTCTCCACCAAGTGCAACGGACGAAAGCACCGGGATGCCGCCTTCGGTCCAGATGGCTCGGATCCAGCGCGGCTCAGAAAAGCAGATTTCTCCAACATATCCAAGATCCTGCTTGGTGTCCTGTTTCTTGCGGGCGCGAAATACTCCCCCGTCTCCACCGCAGAGGCCGACCGCAGGCTGCCCAGCCAGTGCGATCGCCGCGACCAGACTCTTGTTCACAATTCCGGCCAGCACCATCAGGGCGACATCGCGGGTTTCAGCGTCCGTGATCCGCAGGCCGTCGATGAAGTCGCTTTTCTTGCCGAGGAGTTTCAGGGTGCGGGTGAGGGCCGTACCACCGCCGTGCACGACGGCGACTTTGTGGCCATCTTGCGCCAACTGAACCACCGCGTGCGCGCACTTGTGGAGGGTCGCTTTATCTTCCAAAGCTGCGCCTCCGATTTTGATGACCACTTTCACTGCAGGCCCTCCTCTTCTTTCCATCCATACATCAAATTCATGTTCTGCACCGCTTGTCCCGCGGCGCCTTTGAGCAGGTTATCGAGGCAGGACACGAGCACCAGGCGGCGGCCGTCGTGCGCGAGGTGAAAGCCGATGTCGCAGTAATTTGTGTGCAGTGAAAACTGGATCTGCGGCAGGCTCGATGCCGGGAATATGCGCACCCAGTGCTTGCCCGCATAGAAATTGCGGAAACAACCTTCCACTTCAGCCGCCGTCATCTCGCGTTTGAGGTACACGTAAATCGTGGACAGAATTCCGCGCGGAATCGGCAACAAATGCGGCGTGAAGATCAATTGTTGAGCATCCAGTCCCAACTGTTCCAAAATTTCTCCGGTGTGACGGTGCCCGAAAACGGAGTAGGCGGAGAGATTGTCGGCAACTGAGACGAAATGCGTTCGCGAGGTGGGTTCTTTGCCAGCGCCGGAGACTCCGGACTTCGAATCGGAGATGATTCCCCGCTCACGATCCACCCAATCAGCCGACACCAGTGGCGCGAGCGCGAGAATCACCGAGGTTGCATAGCAGCCGGGATTGGCCACCAGGACCGCGTCGGGAATCCGATTGCCGTTCAACTCCGGCAGGCCGTACACGGCGCGCTCATTGAGGTCGGCAGCTTTTGCGGCATCGGCGTCATGAAAGCCGTATACGGCGCGGTGCTGCTCCTGTTTGAGCCGCCATGCGCCACTGAGATCGACGACGCGCAGTCCACGCGCGATCGCTTCCGGAACGAGTTCCCGCGAAGTGCTATGCGGCGTAGCCAGAAACAGCAGCTCGGTCTTATGTTCATGCAATTTCGACCAGGAAAACGGCTCGAGGGGCAGGTGGCCGTTCCCAGCGGCATGGGGAAACACGTCCGCCGTGTGACTATGTTCCCGCGTTTCCGCGCTCCGCCGCAGAAGAAGGGGAGGGTCGAGCCGGGGATGCCGGGCGAGGATGCGTGCCAGTTCGAGGCCGGAATATCCGGTCGCACCCAGCACGGCTGCTTTGAGTTTGGCCATCAGGCAGCGATGCCTTTACTGTTCGAGAGTCCCCACAAACGCATAAATATCCATTCTAGTGAATAACTATTCATATCATAGTCATCCCTGCCGCCCTGTCAAGCGGGCAACCTGGTACTCCGACCGCGAGATTGTAATCGGCGGTGACCGCAGTATGTAGCGCCGGCAACTTGCCGGCTGTCCCGAGGGCGACCCGCCCTCGGCGCGGCGGCGCTACGTTCGCGAGAGGTTACCTGGATGTCGCCGCCAGCTGGCGCACAGTAGTAATGAACGTCCGGGCCGCCTGCGTAAGGGTTCGATCGCGGCGATACGCCAGCCCCAGTTCCCGCCATAATTCCTTTTCTTTCGGCGGAATCAGTTTCACGCGCCCGGCCAAAACCTGGTCGCGGGCGAAGCTGGCGCTGACGAGCGAAACTCCAAGCCCGGCGGCCACAAAACTCTTGATCATGCCCACGCTCGGCAATTCCATACGGACCTGCAGGTCCGATTCGTGGGGGCGCAGCAGTTTATCCATCAACCGGCGCGTGTATCCGGTTTTGGGCAAAAGCATTGGCTGCTTGGCAGCCTCGCTGACCGAGATGACTTCGTGCTTGGCCAGAGGATTCTGCGGACTCACCATCCACATCAACTGGTCGCGGAAGATCGCCGTCGTTTTCAGTTTGGGTGATTTGACGGGAAGCGTAACAATGCCCACGTCGATGGTGCCGTTTTCGAGCTTCTCGACAATCTTGTAGCTGAAATTGCGGTAGATGCTCAGTTGAACCTCGGGATGAAGGCTGCAGTACTTCGCAAACACGTCGGGCAGAACGTAGAGACACGTGGCTTCGTTGGCCCCTACGACGAGTTTGCCGCGTGGGGCGCCGCCATGATCGGAGACGGCGAGCTTGGACTCGTCGCGCAATTGAATCAGGCGTTCGGCGTAGGCGAGCAACACTCGGCCCGCAGGAGTTAGCGTGACGTCCTTGCCGGACCGGTCAAGAAGGCGGTCACCGTATTCCTGCTCCAGTTGCCGGATTTGTGCGCTGACGGCAGACTGCGAGCGGAACACTTTTTGTCCCGCGCGCGAGAAGCTACCCAGTTTAGCAACTTCCAGGAATGTGACTAGCTGGCTGAAATCCATGGCTCGTGCGGATTATAGCCCACGAATGGACCTCGCTTCATACAACTGTTCGCGGCGAGGCCGCAGCCATCGAAAGAATGATCTTTCCCCGGGTTATGTCTTGCAGATAGCGATCGACCGCAGCCGCTGTTTTCCGGCCTTCGTCAATGGCCCACACCACCAGCGACTGGCCACGCCGCATGTCGCCGGCGGCGAAGACACCGGGCACCGAGGTCATGGAGTCGTCATCGGTAGCCACGTTTCCACGCTGGTCGATCGCGACTCCGAGTTGCTCGATCATGCCATTGCGAACTGGCCCCAAGAAGCCCATGGCGATCAGCACCAGCTCGGCGTCGATGGTGAACTCGGTGCCGGCGATGGCCTCAAACTTTGGCGGAGGTCCGACTCGCACGGCATGCAATTTGGCCACGCTGCCGTTCGCATCGCCGGTGAACGACGTGGTCGCAATGCTCCAATCCCGAACGCCACCTTCTTCGTGCGCTCCTTCGGTGCGCAACTGCATGGGCCAGAGCGGCCAGGGCGTTTGCGGCGACCGTTCGTCGGGTGGCATCGGCATGATTTCGAACTGGTGCACGGACTTCGGCATTTGGCGATGGCAGGTTCCCAGGCAGTCGGCGCCGGTGTCGCCGCCGCCGATGATTACCGCGCGCTTCCCGGTGGCCAGAATGTCGGAGGCCGGATCGAGTTCGTCGCCCAGACAGCGTTTGTTCTGCTGCGGCAGGAACTCCATGGCGAAATGGATGCCTCGCAGTTCGCGGCCCGGGACTTGCAAGTCGCGGGGCTGCTCGGAGCCGCCCGCGAGAACGATGGCGTCAAACTCGTTTTGCAGGTCTTCCACGGCCACGTTCTTGCCAACGTGCGCGCTGGTGACGAATTGCACGCCTTCGGCTGACATCTGCTCAAGTCGACGATCGATGATTTTCTTTTCCAGCTTGAATTGCGGGATGCCATAGCGCAGCAACCCGCCGATGCGGTCGGCCTTTTCGTACACGGTGACCAAGTGACCGGCGCGGCAGAGTTGCTGTGCGGCCGCGAGGCCAGCGGGTCCGGAACCAACGACCGCGACTTTCTTGCCAGTGCGGCGCCGGGGTGGCTCGGGACGGATCCAGCCCTCTTGAAACCCGCGCTCGATGATGCTCTTCTCGATGTTCTTGATCGTCACGGCCGGCTGATTGATACCGAGCACGCAAGCCGCTTCACAGGGCGCCGGGCAGATTCGTCCCGTGAACTCGGGGAAATTGTTGGTGGCGTGCAACTGCCGCACCGCTTCTTTCCACCTTCCGCGGTACACCAGGTCGTTCCAGTCGGGAATGATGTTGTTGACCGGACAGCCGGTGTGGCAAAAGGGCACGCCGCAATCCATGCAGCGCGCGCCCTGGTTGCGGAGCTTTTCCTCAGGGAAGTCCTGGTAGATTTCAAACCAGTCATTCACGCGCTGGGGGATAGGGCGCCGCTCGGGTAACTCACGCGGGTATTCCATGAAGCCGGTGTTTTTACCCATGCTGCACCTGCTCGGCGAGCGCGGCGACAGGGACAGGGACCGGTTCTGGAATTTTCGCAGGTGCGGGGCGGCCCACGCCGAGCGCGCGTTTGTATTCGTGCGGGAAAACTTTGATAAACCGCGGCAACACTTCAGACCAGTTGTCGAGAATCCAGCGGGCGCGCTGGCTGCCGGTCAATTCACAGTGACGGGTGACCAGGTCACGCACGATCTGCACATCCTGCAATTCGATTACAGGCTCGAGATCGACCGCCGAAGTGTTACAGCGTTTCTCCGCGAAGTCTCCGTGCTCATCGAATACGTACGCGAGTCCACCGCTCATGCCCGCGGCGAAATTGCGGCCGCAGGTCCCGAGCACAACCACTGTGCCCTTGGTCATGTACTCGCAGCCATGATCGCCAACGCCTTCCACCACGGCCGTAGCTCCGGAGTTGCGCACAGCAAATCGTTCCCCCGCAACTCCGTTGAAGAACGCTTCACCACTGGTAGCGCCGTAGAGCACGACGTTGCCGATGAGTATGTTTTCTTCAGCGGCAAACCCGGCGTTCCTGGGTGGATACACAACCAGGCGGCCCCCGGAAAGTCCCTTGCCGGCGTAGTCGTTGGTATCGCCTTCGAGGGTGAGGGTCACGCCCCGGGCTAGGAACGCTCCTAAGCTCTGGCCGGCTGAGCCAGTCAAGTGAACGCGGATGGTGTCGTCGGGCAGGCCCTCGGAACCATAGCGGCGCGCAATTTCGCCGCTGAGCATCGCTCCTACGGTGCGATGCACATTGCGGATTTGGAAACTCATCTCGACCGGTGTGCGGGTTTCCAACGCGGGCTGAGCGAACTTGATGATTTGATGATCGAGCGCCTGCTGCAGGCCGTGGTCCTGTTTATGCACGCAGTGGCGAGCGACGCGGCCCGGCACTGGTGGAGCGTAAAGAATGGCCGACAAATCCACGCCGCGCGCTTTCCAGTGATCGACCGCAGGACGCACGTCGAGCATTTCGACGCGCCCCACCATCTCGTCGACTTTGCGGAAGCCCATCTGCGCCATGTACTGGCGCACCTGCTCGGCGATGAAGAAAAAGAAATTGATGACGTGTTCCGGCTGTCCCTGAAAAAGTTTGCGCAGCGCGGGATCCTGCGTCGCAATGCCGACCGAGCAGGTATTCAGGTGGCATTTGCGCATCATGATGCAGCCCATCGCGACGAGCGGCGTGGTGGCAAATCCGAATTCTTCCGCGCCGAGCAGAGCTGCGATGACCACATCGCGCCCGGTCTGAAGCTTGCCATCGGTCTGTACGCGAATGCGGCTGCGGAGGTCGTTCAACAGCAGCACCTGCTGCGTTTCCGCCAGTCCCAGTTCCCACGGGATGCCGGCGTGCTTGATCGAACTCAACGGAGATGCGCCGGTGCCGCCGCTGTCCCCGCTGATCAGAACCACGTCGGCATGCGCCTTGCTGACACCAGCGGCCACCGTCCCAACGCCCACTTCGGCGACCAGTTTGACGGCGATGCGAGCCTGCGGATTCACGTTCTTCAGGTCGTAGATCAGCTGCGCCAGGTCTTCGATCGAATAGATGTCGTGATGCGGTGGCGGCGAAATCAGGCCGACGCCGGGAGTCGAATGCCGCAGACGCGCGATGACCTCATCCACTTTGTGTCCGGGGAGTTGCCCGCCTTCGCCCGGCTTGGCGCCCTGTGCCATCTTGATCTGAAGTTCGTCGGCGTTCACCAGGTAATTCGTGGTGACACCGAAACGGGCCGAGGCGACCTGCTTGACGGCGCTCCGCCGCAGATCGCCGTTGGGATCGGGCTTGAACCGCGCTTCGTCTTCTCCGCCTTCACCTGTGTTCGACATCCCGCCGATGCGGTTCATCGCAATGGCCAGCGTTTCATGGGCTTCTTTGCTGATCGAGCCGAATGACATCGCGCCGGTCGTGAAGCGCTTTACGATCTCTTTCGCAGGTTCCACTTCTTCGAGCGGAACCGGGGTGTCCGACTTCTTGATCTGCATCAGGCTGCGCAATGTAGCCAGGTTGCGGCTCTGGTTGTCAATGAGTTCGGAGTATTCCTCAAACGTCTTGAAACTCGACTGGCGCACCGCATGTTGCAGCTTGCTGATCGTCAGCGGGTTCAGCAGGTGATATTCGCCATTGGCTCGGAAATGGTAGCTGCCCCCGACCGCAAGTTCCGTCTCGAATTCGGTGATGGGACGAAACGCGTGCTCGTGCTTCATCTGCGCCTCGCGCGCCAGAACCTTGAGACCGACGCCATCGAGGCGTGAGGTTGTCCCCACGAAATACTTGTCCACCAGTTCTTTGTTCAGGCCGATGGCTTCGAAGACCTGGGCGCCCTGATAGCTTTGCAGCGTTGAGATCCCCATCTTCGAGAAGGTTTTCAGCAGACCCTTTTTGATGGCTTTGACGTAGTTCTTCACCGCTTTCTCGGCGGTTAAGTGTTCTGGCAAATTCCCGCGCCAGGAAAGGTCTTCCAGCGTCTCGATCGCGAGGTGAGGATTGATGGCGCTGGCCCCGTAGCCGAGCAGCAGCGCGAAATGCATGACTTCCCGAGGCTCGCCCGATTCCACGATGAGCGCGACCTGGGTCCGCTTCTCCTCCTGGATGAGGACGTTGTGGACCGCCGCCAATGCCAGCAGGCTAGGGATGGGAGCGTAGTCTTTGTTAACGCCACGGTCGGAGAGAATCAGGAGACTGTATCCGGCCTCGACCGCCAGCGAGGCACGCTGACAGAGGTCGTCGAGCGCGCGCCGGAGCCCTTCCTCTTCGTCGTCCACGTGGAAGAGCGCGGGCAGCGTAGTGGCCAGCAGACCGCCACGCGACACGCGCCGAAGTTTTTCAAGGTCGCGGTTGGTCAGGATCGGATGTTCGAGCCGTAACGTGTGGCAGTTGCCCGGCGTCTCATCGAGGATGTTGCCCTCGGTGCCGATGTAGCTGATCAGCGACATCACCAGCGCTTCGCGGATCGGATCAATCGGAGGGTTGGTGACTTGCGCAAAGAGCTGCTTGAAATAGTTGAACAATGGCTGCGGCCGATCGGACAGGCAGGCCAGCGGAGTATCCGTCCCCATCGAGCCCACCGGTTCCTCGCCGTGATTAGCCATGGGTTCCAGGATCATTCGTACATCTTCGTCGGTGTAGCCGAACATGCGCTGGCGGCAAATGATCGTGTCGTGGTCGGTTGGGTGGACGCGCGGAGGCTCGGGCAACTGATCCAGCTTGATCTGGTTCTGCTTGAGCCACTCGCCATAGGGCTGAGCGCTGGCCAGCCGCTCTTTGACCTCTTTGTCGGAGATCATTCGGCCGGCCACCGTGTCCACCAGAAACATCTTTCCCGGTTGCAGGCGGCCTTTGCGCTTGATCTGTTCAGGCGCGATGTCGAGCACACCCGTCTCGGAAGCCATGACCACGAGGTCGTCGTGGGTCACAACGTACCGGCCGGGGCGCAGGCCGTTGCGGTCGAGAGTTGCGCCGATCACGCGGCCATCGGTAAACGCGATCGCGGCAGGCCCATCCCACGGTTCCATCAAGGACGCGTGGTATTCGTAGAAGTCACGCTTTCCCGCCTCCATGTGCGGATTTCCCGCCCACGCTTCGGGGATCAGCATGGCCAAGACGTGAGGAAGCTCCCGCCCAGCCTGGAACAGCAATTCGACCGCATTGTCGAAGCTCGCCGAGTCGCTGCCGCCCGGCGCGATGATCGGGTAGGCCTTTTTCAAGTTGTCGCCGAACAACGGCGATTTCAGCACTGACTGGCGCGCGTACATCCAGTTCACGTTGCCGCGCAGCGTGTTGATTTCTCCGTTATGCGCGATGTAGCGGTACGGATGCGCGAGTTGCCAGCTTGGGAAGGTGTTGGTCGAAAAGCGCTGGTGGACCAGGCACAGGGCGCTGGTCACGTCGGGATCGGCCAGTTCTTTATAGAAGTTTTCGATCTGCGGAGCAAGCAGCAGGCCTTTATATACGATGGTGCGCGCGGAGAGCGACGGGATGTAAAACATTCCCCGATCTTCCATGTCCGACGCGGCAATCTCCGCTTCCGCTCGCTTGCGGACGATGTAGAGCGTGCGCTCAAAGGCAGCCTCGTCCATGTCAGGCCGGCAGCGAACGAAAATCTGCTCAATGTACGGTTGCGAAGCGCGCGCCACCCGTCCTACGGCCGAGCCGTCCACCGGCGTGTCGCGCCAACCCAGAACCGTTAACCCTTCTTCGCGCGCGATGCGCTCAAGAATTCCCTCACACTGCAGCCGTTGATGCCGTTCCACCGGCAAGAACGTCATTCCCACCGCGTAGGAGCCGGGCGCAGGCAATTCGAACCCCAGCTTCGCACATTCGCGCGCGAAAAATGTATGCGGGATCTGGATGAGGACACCAGCCCCGTCACCGGTTTCAGGGTCGCATCCACAGGCTCCGCGGTGCGTCAGGCTGATCAGAACCTGGATGCCCTTGCGAACGATGTCGTGGCTTTTCTCGCCTTTTACGCTGGCGACGAAGCCCATGCCGCAGGCATCGTGCTCGTGCGCAGGGTCATAGAGGCCCTGGGCAGAGGGCAGTCCGTGCACATTAGAGGATGACCATTCCATGTTTTGCGATTCGATTCAACCCGCTGTCGTTCGACAGCACTCCTCGTCACCGGGGGAACTGTGCCAGACATAGGATTCGAGCCTAAGAACTCTATTCTTTGGTATAGCCTGAGTGGCTGGAAAGTACAATTCAGAATTTTGATCGTTGTGATGAAAATTTCCGTTTGACCGGATTTGCGGAGAGTCGCGGTTCCCTGGTGCCACGCGCCAATGCCCTCAATGGCGCTGGGCAAAAACGATGTCTTATTCGTAGGTCCCGACCGGTGGCTTTACGAATTGGGCCGTGTCCTTGTTCTTTTCCCACCAAGCTTTCCATTTCTTCGCAGTCTCCGGGGTGATCGTCGTTTCGGGAGGAAATATGACCATCGTTGCCAACGCATCTTCTATTGCCTGGTTATGTTCGTTTACTACTCTCTGGTAACCCGGCGTTCCTTTGTACTCTGAAAGAAAATTGCTGCTGTCAAGAGCATCTATGAGGGTCGTTACGGCAACCGACCCTCCCAATTGCCGAAGTTCTTCGATGGCGCTGCCGAAGCCTGGAAGATCGAGTTCCTTGTTGATAGTTTGCAACTCCTCCGGGTCTCCGAGTTGCGCCAAGCCCAATTGTGCGCGCCCTTGCAGGGTCGTCAAAACAAAGGGCCGCCTCTTCGGATTGCCCCATCTCGCCAAGAGCCTCAGGACAGGTATCACCTGAGAATCGCGTGTGCGGGCCATGTCGACAATTGCGTCGGGAAACCCCCATTCCACCTTGCGGGCGAGACATTTCAAATAAGGATCCCGGAAGTCGCCACTGATCGAAAGCGTGATTGGCTTGCCCACATTCTGAAGCCACCAGGTCAGCCAATCCGGAGGAGAACTCGAAAAATTCCCATTTTGCAAGATGGGGCCTATTTGCAAGTGTTCTGAAACGGCTACAACTAATTCGACCCGCATATCGTTGAGATAGTCGGACCAGGAAGGAGCGGGATCTGACACATGAGCACGGAGGTAAGTCATAAGCATCGCCACAGCTTCGTTAGTCCCGACACGAACGAGCTTTGGATATGCTAAGTATGATGTATTCGGATTGTTGAGTTCCTCTTCGAGCTTTCTAAGGCAGTTTTTGTCGCCAAGGCGCGCCAGACTTACTTGTGCCGCCCCGGGAATGGAGTCAACCGACATACCTGGCTTAGAGAGACGCAGAAGGGCGGGTACGATGGTATCTCCTGTGATCGCTGCGGACCGAAAAATGACTTCGACGCTATTGGCGTGTAGGACTTCTTCTATAGGTGGGGCCTTGTAGATGTTGCTGTGCGGACAGGTCTGCGCGAAGAAGACCGGCGCGCAAAAGAGCGACCAGAGGGCAAACCAAGGGAAGCGTGGGAGCCTGCGCTCGTTTGAAAGCATTTTTCGCATTAGTGACACTGATTGTCATTCCCCCGTACCTTGGTTGCGAATCCGCCGGGGCGGCGGCGCTACTAGGAATCTACATATTCGGCCGCATGTCACTCGACGTTCCCCCCGCTGCCGGAACGTAGCACTTGAGCGTGTAGTCCATCACCATGCGATCGGCGTTAAACCGCCAGCCGAGCGTCCGGATGGTGCGCTTCATGCGCTTGATCCAGCCACGCGGGAGCCCGTCGCGGTCGCGCTGGTAGTACAGAGGAATCACTTCCTCGCGGAGCACGCGCAGCAGATCTTCTCCGTCACGGTTATCGTGGACGTTCATGTCGGTATGCGTTCTCCCGCTTCCGATGGCGAAGCCGTTTAAGCCGTCGTAGGCCTCGGCCCACCAGCCATCGAGCACCGAGAGGTTCAGTCCGCCGTTGAGCACCACCTTCTGACCGCTGGTGCCCGAGGCTTCGAGCGGACGGCGCGGGTTATTCAGCCAAACATCGACGCCCTGCACGAAATACCGGCCGACGTTGATGTCGTAGTCTTCGACGAAGACGAATTTGTCGGCAAACTGCGAGTCGCGCATCAGGCGGGCAATCTGCTGCAGGACGCGTTTGCCGGGCTCGTCGTGAGGATGAGCCTTGCCAGCAAAGACGAACTGCACCGGGCGCTTCGGGTCGTTGACCATGGAAGCCAGGCGTTCGATGTCCGCCAGAAACAGGTTGGCCCGCTTGTAAGTCGCAAAGCGCCGGGCAAACCCGATGGTGAGCGCATCCGGACTGAGCACGCGTTCCAATCGCTGCAAGGCCACAACCGGTTCATCGCGGCGCATCGCTTGCTTGACGGCGCGGCGGCGCACAAATTCCACCAGCCGTGTCTTCAGGTTCAGGTGAGTCTCCCAGAGTTCACCGTCATCGACGTTCTCAATTCCATCCCAGATTTTTGCCTCGCTGCTGCGAAGGTGCCAGCCCGTCCCCAGGTGGCGATCGTAGAGGCGAAACATCTGGGGAGCGAGCCAGGAGGGCACGTGCACGCCGTTGGTGATGTGTCCAATTGGGACGGAGTCTTCGTGCTTGCCCGGGGAGAGGCCGGTCCACATGGCACGGGAAACTTCTCCATGCAGCGAGGACACAGCATTGGCGCGCCGCGAGAGCCGGAGCCCCAGCACGGTCATGCAGAACGATTCCTCAGTGTTGTTGGGGTTCTCTCTCCCGAGCGCCATAAAGCTTTCGCGCGTAAGGCCGAGTGACTCACGCAAAGGCCCGAGATGCTCTTCCACCAGGTCTGCATTGAAGCGATCGTGACCGGCCGGCACGGGCGTGTGAGTGGTGAAGACGACTTCCCGGGAAACACGCGGCACGGCTTTTTCGAAGCTGAGACCCTCCTCTTCCATACGCTGCCGGACGGCTTCCAGCACCACAAATGCGCTGTGTCCCTCGTTCAGGTGCAGAACGCCCGGCGTAATGCCCATCGCCTTCAAAGCGCGCAGGCCGCCTACGCCAAGCAGCAGTTCCTGGTGAACTCGAACACCGCCGTCGCCTCCATACAAGCGCGACGTAAGCTCCCGATCCTCGGGATCATTGCCTTCCACGTCGGAGTCGAGCAGGAACAGATCACAGCGTCCCACCTTCACGCGCCAGACTTTGGCGCAGATAGAACCGTGCCGGGTGTCGACCTGCACCACCACGGGCCGACCATTTTTCCCGATGGCGGCTTCCATCGGCAGTTGGTTGACGTCAGTTTCGAGATATTCCTCGTGCTGCCAGCCCTCGAGATCGAGCCGCTGCCGGAAGTATCCCTGGCCGTAAAACAGCCCCACTCCCACCAGTGGGATATCGAGATCGGAAGCGCTCTTGATGTGATCGCCCGCCAGAACTCCCAGGCCGCCGGAGTACACCGGGAGAGACTCGTGCAGGCCAAATTCAGCGGAGAAATAAGCGACTGGCCGCGTGCGCAGGACGCCAGCGTGCCGGGCGCCCCAGGTTCGCTCCTCGTGCTGATATTCGCGCAGTCGACGATAGGCGTAGTTGATGCGGCTGTGCAGCGAAAGCTCGGCCGCGCGCGCCTCCAGTCTTCTCAGAGGAAACTCGGCCAGCAACGAAACCGGATTGTGATTCAGTTCGATCCACCGTGCCGGATCGAGATCCATAAAGAGGTCAACCGAATCGTGATCCCAACTCGACCACAGGTTGCGGGCCAACGCCCAGAGCCGTTCCTGCGAGGGAGCGATGAAACGGTCCAGGGTGCGGGCTTCGCTGACCACCGGTGCCACCTGGGCAGCGGCTTCGCTCAGCAGGCGGATAGCCTTCTCCGGGAAAACCCTCGGCTCGACCGTTTGCACCACGAGCACACCCTGCAGGACGCCCCGGTCGATCAGCGGAACCCCCAGGAACGACTGGTATGCGTCCTCCCCGGCCTCGCTGAAATACTTGAAGCGAGGATGAGTTTTCACCTGCTCCACCGCCACCGGTCGGACCTGTTCCGCGACCAGCCCGGCGAGTCCTTCATGGACGGCCATCCGGAGATTCCCGATACATTCGCGGCGAAGTCCGACGGTAGCGGCCAGGACCAGCGTGGAGCGATCAGGTTCGAGCAAATACGCCGAGCAAACATCGGTTCCAAACCGTTTGGCGATCAGGGCGACAACGTTCATCAGCGTTTCCGCTGGTTTGCCGCCTTCGGCCGTCAGGTTGGCGATTTCTTCCAGTGTTAGTACATGACTGGCATCGCGCGAAGTAGTGGGTTGATCCAAGTCCTGAACTGCTTCCTTATGTCGATCCAATTCCTGCAACCTCCATTTGCGTAAAACCCTGGTTTGACGGTTCATGGTTTCGCAAAACCAGGCGAATGGCTAAGCAAATTCGGTCAGCGAGGGCATCCTAAAGTAACCTTGTCGCAGGATAAAAAAGGATGCTGGGGCTCTCGGCCCGAGAAGCGGAATGAAGGGTTCACCGCTCTCTATGCTACTACTATCCCGGTGTGTTGCGGGCATATAGGGCACAAGTAGACTCTAAGAGTGCTACGTGCCCGCAGTCCAATTCAAATTGCTTATGACCTGCATCGGATCGTCCAGTTTTCAACGTCCTCTCTTAACTATCGTTCTCGCTGCGGAGTTCGGGATCATTGAGCTGGTTCAGGAACCAAGTGCGTTCCGTGGCGGGCACAGTGATGGCCGCGTCCAGCAATTCCTTCACTCTCTGCCAACGGTCCTGGTTCATGAATCGCCCCGTTGCCCAAAGCCGGCCTTGCAGTCAACCAACCGGCGGACGATTTCCTGAATCGGCGTCACTTCAAACCCATTAGGGGTCATGAAGGATGGGTGCGCGATCGCCTGGCGCAGGCGAAGGCTCTTTTCATACAGATCCTGTGCCCGTCTTAGTTGGCGACCGTGTTCCTGAGGATTGCGCAGCCGCCGCGCCTGGGACATAGCAAGATTGCCGAGCGCCAGGTCTGTCTCCGCCAGTGTGTAAACAGCATCTAGGTCCGTGCTTGTGGCTGCGACGCGGGGTTCGCTGATCGCCAGCGCCTTTTGCAATTCCGAGGCCGCGCGGTCCAGATTGCCTTGCCTTACGTAAAGGCCGCCAATTTTTGTGCGTAACATTGCGATGTCTATCTCCGCATCCACGTTACCTGTTTCCCTAGCAAGCTGGGCGCTGTAACTCTGAAGCGCCTCGGTATAGAACGCGAGCGCCTGCGTGTCATTTCCGGCGCGCTGGAACGCGGCTGCCGCGAGTAGGACGATAGCGTTGGTGTCCTCTTGCTGGGGGATCCCCGGTGTCGCATGTTCGGCCTTGCGTGCATTGGCCAGCGACTGGAGCAAGAGTTTCATGCCCTCGTCGTACCTCCGCAGCACGACAAGTTCGTATCCTACGTCTGCCCGCGCGAGGGTCAGTCTTGCCTGCATGTCCACGTCGCTGGGATCGGCGGCGGCCAGCGGTTCGATGATCTGGAATCTCTTCGTGTCGTTCTTCAGGGCATCGGAGGGACGTCCGGCGCGAAGACATGCCTCAGCGGTGTCGCCATACGAACTCGCCAAGCCACGACGAAACAGCACATTATTTGGATCGTGGGCCGGAGGTTCCATGATCTGGCGGGCCTGCTCCATATAATGAAGACCCTGCTCGAATTCACCGAGCGTCACCAAGTCCTCTCCTAGAGTCTGACACGCCGCGCCCAACGGATATTGCTTGGACGGGTCTCCGGGGCTAGCTTGTGCCACTCTTTCAAACAACGGTAAGGCCCGCCGATGGTTTTCGAGTCCGTTTTGAGAGTTACTGACGCCGCCTTTGCCCATCTGGATGTCGCCCAAACGAAAGTGGTCTGCGGCCAGCTCCTGCACGGCTTTCATGTTGTTCGGAGCGACAGCCACAACGTGTTCTGAAATGGAAATTGCCGTCTGAAGGTCGGCGATTGCGCGATCAGTATCCCCCAACGAGGGTCCCTCGACCAACGCAATCACGCGGAGGCTGGAGGCTACCATGTATTGGTCGTCCGCGTTGCCTGGGTTGGCGGCAGCGATCCTCTGACGGATTTGCAGGCCCTTGCGCAGGCTGACGATTCCTCCCCGGGGGTCGCCTAGATTCTGGTTGTAGGCATACCCCTGAATCAATCCGATTCTGTGGTAGGCGTAGGCAAGTTCGCGCTGAAGCGACGTATCCGTTGCAGCTTCGCCGGCCAGACTATCAAGATACTCCAGCGATTTTTGGATAATCAGTTTCTTGGCAGCGGTGGCGCCGGGAAGATATTCGATCGAATCGTGGATATCGAAGATGAGGGAGTTTGCGAGCTTACGGACGTCATTGAACCGTTTCTCCGCTCGTTGCGCATTCGCTCTAGCAATGCCGGCTTCGCGAACCGTCGCGCCGACGCCCGCGGCCACCGCCAGCAGAATGATCGCCGTTCCTGCCATTCCTGCCTTGTGCCGCTGCACGAACTTGCTTGCCCGGTAGTTCCACGACCCCTTCCTCGCCACGACCGGCAATGCTTCCAGGTGCCGCCGAACGTCTTCGCTAAATTGCTCCACCGAGGCATAACGCCGATCAGGCTCCTTGCGCAGCGCCATCAGAACGATGTCGTCAAGATCTCCAGCGAGCCGACGGCGTAGTTTGGCCGGAGAGCCTTCCCGCAAACTGCTCGATTGCCCAGGCGTGAGCGGCGCGGACTGATCGTCGCTGCGAGCCGGTGGCGGCTTGAGCACCACCGTGCTGGGCCGTCCCGGATCGCTCTCGCACACGGCCCGGGCTAGTTCGTGCGTGCTGCGCGTCTCCGCCGGATACGGGGAGCGGCCGGTCAGCAGCTGGTAGAGCACCACGCCCAGCGAGTACACATCGCTGGCGGTCGTAATGGGCTTGCCGAGAATCTGTTCCGGGCTGGCATACTCGGGCGTCATCGGGCGCGCCAGCGTGGTTTCCGCTCCATCTCCGGTCGGATCCAGAATTTTCGCAATCCCGAAATCCAGCAGCTTCGGTGCGCCCTCGTTCGTGACCAGAACGTTACTCGGCTTGATGTCGCGATGAATCACCAGCCGTTGATGCGCGTATTGCACGGCCGCGCACACTTGCCGAAACAACTTCAGCCGCTCAGTGATCGAAAGCTCGTGATCGTCACAATACGAGTCGATCCGCGTGCCCTCGATCAGCTCCATGACCAGGTAAGGAATGCCGTCGTCAGTCGTGCCGCCGTCGAGCAGCCGAGCAATGTTGGGATGGTCGAGTGTGGCCAGGATCTGGCGCTCGTTGCGGAAGCGCTCGAGCACGAAGCGCGAATCGTATCCTCCGCGCACCAGCTTGATGGCGACGTCCTTGGTGTACTGGCCGTCGGCGCGGTCGGCGCGGTATACCTCGCCCATGCCGCCGTGACCGATCTGCTCTCCGATCTGATAGACGCCGATGCGCTGGCCGGCGCGAGTTGTGGCTGGTGCCTCCGCGGCTGACTTCAGATTGGCAGCCGGCGTGTTCAGGAATCCGGTTCCCGCCTGTTCATGGGAGGCAAGCAGGGATTCCACCTCGCGCTGCAATTCGGCGTCCCCGTCACAGGCTTGAGCAAGAAATGCCGGACGTTCCGCGGCGTCGGACGCAATTGCTTCGTCCAGCAACTGCTTGACCCGCTGCCACCGGTGCTGGTTCATGGTGCGCTATTAACGAGCTGTTTGTTAGCGGGCGCGAGCCCCGCTTTACATTCGGACAGACGGCGAGCAACCTCGCTCGGACTGTGCACTTCGAAACCTTTTGGACTGATACGAGAAGGATTGAGGACTTTTTGCCAGGTGCTCAAGCTCTTGGTGTACCAATCCTGGGCATCGGCGAGGTGCTTGGATCGTTCAACTCCCTTTGAGACCGTCTGGGCCAGCGCCATCGATAGATCTCCCAGCCCAGCGTAGGTATTCGTCTGCGCATAAAGGGCCTCGACATTCCTGGGGGAGGCAGAGACCAGAGAGTCGGCAATCTCCAGTGCTTGCCGGTACTGGGCGTCCGCCTTGGTCGTGTTTCCTGACTTGACGTAGACCCCGCCGAGGCGGTCATAGAGTTGAGCTAGGTTGACGCGGGTGCCAGCATCCTTGGGATCGCCTTTGGTAATCGCGGAATAAATCTCGAGCGAGCGCGAGTAGTGCTGCAACGCGCTGGCACTGTCGTTGATGTGCTCGTAGCCCTGTCCCAGGAAAACTTCAGCCAGAGCGAGATCGGTCTGGAGTTGATGGGAGCCCGATGCCTTCATTAATTCATTCATCTGGGCGAGGGCAAGGTTCAGGTGCGCAATGCCTTCACGCACGCGGTTCATTTGCACCAGACAGTACCCCAGGTTGGTGTGGGCGCCCGCCAGCAGCATCCGGCCGGCGACATTCTTCGGATCGGCTGCGGACATCGCAGACGCCAGTTCCAGCTCTTTCGAGTAGTACGTGTGCGCTTCGGAGAACTTCTCGTCAATGACGTACACGTCTCCGATGTAGTGAAGGACCACCGCCGAGTTGAGGCGGGCGATGCGGTCGCTGCCCGCCAGCTTCTCAAAGATTGCGCGCGCTTGCTGGAAATGCCGCAGGGCTTCCGCGCGATCGCCGATCTCCAGCAGGCTGTCACCGGTCTGTCCTTCCAGCGTGCCCACCAGCCGTTGCCGGTCCAGGTCCGAGGGCGCGTCCTTGGCCGCCTGTTCCGCCACCTCGAGCGCCTTGCGATAGCTCTCCAATCCTGCCGCCGGATCATTCAGGTTCCCGCCCGTTCCATTGCCGCTCTGGACCGCCCCCAGGTCCGTGTAGTCCTCAATGAGTTCATCGCGGCCTTTCTGATTGCCTGGATCCGCCTGGAGCGCGGCCGATGCGCTGGCGACCGCCTGCTGGCAACTCTCCAGCGCCGCCGCCATATCCCCAACCGATTCGAGCTGCACGCGGCACAAATGACGCAGGCTTCCTGCCAGCGCGATGTGGTCTTCCACGCTGGCTGGATTCGCCTGCGCAACCGCCTGCCGGATCGCCAGCGCTTTCTTGTAGCTCGCCAGTGTGCCCGCCGTGTCGCCCAGGTTGGCCGTAACAATGTCTCCCTGAACCTCGCCCACTTTTTCGTAGGCAGTGGCCAGTTCCCGCTGCAGGGAGGGATCGCCGCTGGATTCCTGCGCCAGGCTGTCAAGGTATTCGAGTGAATTCTGTACGATCAGCTTGCGTGCTGGGGTCGAGCCGGGGAGGTTCGCTACCGAATCATGAATGTCGAACATCAGCGAGTTGGCGAGCTTGCGGACATCGTTGAAGCGTTTTTCTGCCCGCGTCCGCTGCGCCCGCGCAATCTGAGCCTCGCGCACAGTTGCAGCTACACCGGCGAGCACCGTGAGTACGATCAGCGCTGTTGCGGCCACGCCGACGCTGTGCCGACGCACGAACTTACCCGCTCGATATCCGAGTGAATCGGGAGCGGCTGTGACGGGCAGCCCTTCTAAGTGACGGCGGATGTCCTCCGCAAATTGCTCGACCGATGCGTAGCGTCGCTGCGGCTCCTTGCGCATCGCCTTCAACACGATGTTGTCGAGGTCGCCCGCCAGACGCCGCCGAAGCTTCGCTCCCGACCATTCCCGCGGTTGGACGGCCGTTGCTGAGCGCCCGTCCCCGGTGTGAACCTCCGATCGTGAAATTGCGGTGCTGGGACGCTCTGGTTCCTGCTCGCATATCGCGCGGGCCAACTCGTGCGGCGTGCTGGTCTTGTCGCCATAAGGGGAAGACCCGGTCAACAACTGGTACAGCACGACTCCCAGCGAGTAGACGTCCGTCGCGGTCGTGATGGTCTCTCCGCGCAATTGTTCTGGACTGGCGTATTGCGGAGTCATCGCCATCGTGAGGGTGGTCTGCGGCCGGCCCGACGGGTCCAGCAGCTTGGCGATTCCGAAATCGAGGAGCTTCGGAGCGCCGTCTGCGGTGACCAGAATATTGCTCGGCTTGATGTCCCGGTGGATCACCAGGCGCTGGTGGGCGTACTGCACGGCGGAGCAGATCTGACGGAAAATCTCCAATCGTTGCGTGATGGTCGACTGGTGTGCGTCAAAGTACTGGTCGATGGGCTGCCCTTCGATCAGTTCCATGACCAGGTAGGGCACGCCATCCTCGGTCGTGCCTCCATCCAGCAGTCGCGCAATGTTTGGATGGTCGAGTGAGGCAAGGATTTGGCGTTCGTTGAAGAAACGTTCCAGCACCGAGCGCGTGTCGGAACCACGGCGAACAATCTTGATGGCGACTTGTTTCTCGTACTGGCCATCCGCGCGGAAGGCGCTATACACCTCTCCCATTCCCCCGTGCCCGATTTCGGCGACGATCTGGTAGGGGCCGACTCGGCCGCCGGCGCGCGCCTGCGCCGTCGGGGCGGGTGGTGCAGACCTCAGGTCGACTGCCGGTGACTTCAGGAAGCCGGTTCCAGCCTGTTCGTGAGAGGAGAGCAGCGATTCGACTTCGCTCCGGAGTTCGCTATCGGCTGCGCATACGCGGTCCAGATACGGCCGGCGTTCCGCGACGTCGAGCGCAATCGCTTTTTCCAGCAACTGCTTGACCTGCTGCCAACGCTCGGAATTCATACCTGCGCTTCTCCGGTCATGGCGCGGAATAACCACGCGCGCGCGGTTGTCCAGTCTCGCTTCACGGTGGCGGGAGAAACGCCCAGCACCTCGGAAGTGTCCTCGATGGTCAGGCCGGCAAAGAATCGCAACTCGACGATGCGGCCCTGCTGGGCGTCCAGTTCGGAGAGCGCCTGCAGGGCTCGGTCGAGGGCAATGACATCGACGCCGCTCGTTTGCGGCATGGCTAAGGATTCATCGAGCGCCAGACGGGGAGCGTTGCCGCCACGCTTGGCCGTGCCCCGGCTGCGGGCGTGCTCCACCAGAATCTGCCGCATCAAGTGGGCCGCGATCCCAAAAAAATGAGCGCGGCTCTGCCATTGTGGCGGCGCGTTTCCCGTCAGACGCAAGTACGCCTCATGCACCAGGGCTGTGCTCTGCAAGGTGTGATCGCTTCGTTCCTGGCGCAAATAATGGTGCGCCAGGCGCCGCAGTTCGTCGTAGACGAGCGGCATCAGGGCTTCGAGCGCCTCGGGGTCGCCCGCCCTCCAGCGAACCAATAGCTGCGTGACCGGGGTAGAAGATTCGTTGTGCAAGGTTTTGCAACTGCCTGAAAAGCGCCGGAGGATAGCGCCGCTTGGTCGGGAAGCTTAGCCGCTTTGGAATTGCATGTCAATAAGCTGAAAACGCGAGAGTTACGATTCGAACCTCAGTTCCGGCAAAATATCTTCTGCTTTTTTGAGCCAATCTGTGCGATTTTCTCACACTCCTTTGTAGAGCAACACTTCGGATGGCTTGGCGTCTCCTCAGGGCACAGCGGTTGAGAAAGGCCAAGCTACCGAGTTCGTGAAAGTTGAAGTGCTCAGGGAGAGGTGGTTTCTGGGGAAGAGCCACCTCTCCCATCAGGAAGCTCGCCTCCGGCAAGACCCCTATCGAGCGAGGCGCGATCGAAAAAGAATTAGTACCAGGTATCTGGAGGAAACCATGAAACACCTTCGACTGTCTCGCCACTTCTGTGTGGTCGCGCTGACCCTGCTCGCGACGTTCGTTCACGCGCAGACCTATACCGAACTGCACAACTTCGATTGGCACAAAGAGGGAGCCAATCCACTGTATCCCGCGCTGCTGGCGCAGGGACAAGATGGGAGCCTCTATGGCACGCTGCAGACCCAGCTCTCCGGCGTAGGCTCCGTCTTCAATAGCACGCTTTCCGGCGCTGTGACCCAACTCTATGGCTTCACCGGGAACGATGGGGAGTTTCCTCAGTCTGGACTTAGTCTGGGATTCGACGGCAACTTCTACGGGACAACCGAGGAAGGAGGGGCCCTGCGCAAAGGCACCGTTTTCAAAATCACCCCTGGTGGCAGTATGAGTGTGCTCCACGAATTCACCGACGGCGCCGACGGTGCGTATCCATGGGCTGCCCCGATCCAGGCTCCGGACGGCAACATCTATGGCGTGACTGACAACGGAACAAACCAGGGGAGAATATACCGGATTACTTCCTCCGGCACATTCTCGGTCATCGCCATCGCCCCTGCAGAGACGCAAGCCCCCCTGATTCTCGGCACGGACGGGAATCTCTATGGAACCACTCCGTACGGTGGGACCTTCAACCAGGGCACCGTCTTCCAACTCACCACCAAAGGAAAGCTGAAGATCATTCACAACTTTGGCGCCGATGGGCTGCATCCCTTCGGCCCCGTCGTGCAGGCTGCCGACGGCAAGCTCTACGGCACAACTCCGTGGGGCGGAACCAATGGGCTTGGAACCGTCTACGTAATGACGATGGCCGGCGGGGGTTACAAGGTCCTGCACAACTTCACGACACTCGACGGCGTGAATCCATCTTCGGGGATGGTACAGGGAAGCGACAAGTTTCTCTATAGTGTTGCTACCAGCGGAGGCGCCAATGGAGTTGGCAGTCTTTTCAAGATCAACACCAGCGGCACGACGTTCTCCGTGCTATACAACTTCAACAAGACCGCCGGCGGGTTCACTCCAACCGGAACCCCGACGCTCCATACCAACGGCACGATTTATGGCGCCACGAACACCGGCGGAAGCCAATTTCCCGCTTACGGCGTTCTGTACAGCTTCACGAATAAGTTAAAGCCCTTTGCCTCCCTGGTCGTGATCTGGTCGGGCAAAGTGGGCACGCAGGTCGGCATCTTGGGCCAAGGCTTTAGCAGCGCCACCGGCGTGAAATTTGGATCGGGCGCAGGCACATTCACGGCGGTCAGCGACACCTACATGATCGCAACTGTGGCTGCGGGCGCAACCACCGGCAACGTGACCGTGCTTGAGCCCGGTGGCAATCTCGTAACGCCGCAGGTCTTCAAGGTAATCCCATCGATCTCCGGTTTCAGCCCAACCAGCGGTACGGTTGGAACTTCGGTGGTGATCACCGGGATGAGCCTGGCTCAGACAACCGCGGTTACATTTGGGGGAGTGAAGGCCGCCAGCTTCACGGTGAACTCAGACACGCAGGTCACGGCTGTCGTCCCCACGGGAGGCAAAACCGGCACGATCAAAATCACAACCAAGGGTGGCAGCGCGACCAGTGCCGCCAAGTTTACGGTGAACTGAAGTCAGAATCCGCTTCCCGGGGGCAGACGCCCTCGGGAAGCACGCGCGCGCGTTGGCCCGTCAGGAGAGATTGTGCGGCCCGACCCACATTCTTTGGTGGTCCTGGACAATTTCCCTGCCGTTTCTCGCATTACTCAGTAGGAAGTTACCCGGCGTCAGCGGTGACCCGGGAGTGCAGATTCCCCACAGGCTTCCCCAAGACCCAATCCGCGCGGAAGCGCCAACCCTAACTCAGGAGGAGTTTTATGTCTCAGTCAATCAATCGCCGGTGCGTCTTCGGATTCGCCACCTTCATTCTTAGCCTGTTCGTCGCGAACGCCGCCTACGCGCAGGCCTCGCTCTCGATGAGTCTTGCCGTCTCGCCCATATCAACGGCAACCTTACCTACACGGCCACCGTTACCAATACCAGCACGTTGGATGCTCCGAACCTCACCGTGACGTTCACGATGAGTGCCTGGGATTTTCCCATCTCGCCGGCTCTGAGCGGCGGTTGCCTCTTCACTCCGGGAGCTGCCAATCTGACAGCCGTGTGCTCGATTCCGCTGCTGAACCCGGGTCAGTCCCACGATTTTGTCATCGTGGTTCACCCCTTTGCTACCCCTCCGATGGACGTTACCGCCGTGGCTCACGAGGATGGCGGCGGCACGGCCAGCGCCTTTGTCACCAGCAATATCATCGAAGTCGGACTCAGCGACGTTCAGGTTTCGATGACGGCGACGAGTCCGGGAAAAGTCGGCGAGCCACTCACCTACACCGTGACCGTGTACAACATCCAGGATGACGACGCGGCGAACGTCTTTGCGCTTCTCGTGTTGCCGAAGAAGACCACATTGGTCTCTGCAACCAAGGGCTGTACGGGTAACCCGCTGGTGAGTTGTAAGATCGGAAGCCTGGCGCCCGGTACCGGCAAAACGGTGTCCATCACCGTGGTGCCGACCCTCGCCGGATGGACCGAGGCCACCGCCGGCGTACGCCTCACCACGCCCGACCGCGACGCCACCAACAACAGCGCTGCGTCGATCGTTTTTGTCAACCCGTAAGTTGCCTCTAAACCCAACCCCGTTCATCGCGGGCGCTCCGCAAAATCGGATGCGCCCGTGATTTTGATTTCATCTCCGCCAGTTGCCCGGCGGTTCCTGCAGGCATACGATTGCCTGTTCGGAGGTGCTTCGTGTCCGACCTTCCTCATTCCTCCCGCCGCGACTTTCTGAAACAATCCAGCGTACTCGGTGCCGCCGTCGTTACGGGTGCAGTCGTCGACACGAGTACCCGCGTGCTTCCTCCGCTTCCGAACAATCCGGTCACCGAAAAGGCCATGCCCACGCGCAATCTCGGACGCACCGGCTACCGCGTCGGCATCTTCAGTCTCGGAGGACAGGCCGCCATCGAGCAGCCCAACAATGACGCCGTCGCCGTGCCCATCGTCGAGCGCGCCCTCGATCTCGGTGTCAATTACATTGACACCGCTGCCATGTACGGCGGGGAAGAGCGCTGGAGCCAGCGCTACATCGGACAGGTGATGAAGGGCCGCCGCAACCAGGTCTATCTCGCATCAAAAACTCACGACCGCACACGCGACGGCTCGCTCAAACTGCTTGAGCAGTCGCTGAAACTGCTTAACACCGACCACCTCGATGCCTGGCAACTCCACCACATCGACGAGCAAAGCGACGTAGACCGCATCTTCGCCAAGGGAGGAGCGATCGAAGCTTTTCAGGAAGCCAAAGAACAAAAGATGGTCCGCTTTCTCGGCGTCACCGGCCACCATGATCCCGATCTTCTCATCCAATGCCTGGAGCGTTTCTCCTTTGACCAGATCCTGATGGCTCTCAACGCCGCCGACCGGCATCACCTGAGCTTCACGGAAAAGCTTCTGCCCCTGGCGGTCGAGAAGCAACTCGGCATCATCGGCATGAAGATTCCCGCTCGCGGACGCATCCTGGCTAGTTGGAAGCCGGATCCACAACAGCAGGGAGGGTGGACGGGCACAGCCAAGGGCCCCGGCACGCTGGCCATGAAAGAAGCGCTCTACTACGTGCTCTCGCAGCCCGTTAGCACGGTCATCATCGGTTGCGACACGATCGCCCAGCTGGAAGAAAATGTGCAGTTGGCCCGAGACTTTACCCCGCTCAGCGAACGCCAGTTGGCGACGCTCAGCGAAAAGGCCGAGCCGGTCGCGCGCCAGGCGCTCTTCTTCCGGCGCTGGTCGTAAAAAGTCAGAAGTTAGAAGTCAGATTGCAGAAGTAAAACCCGCCGTCCCTACTTCTCCAATCTGACTTCTGCGATCTGCCTCACGACCCCGCATACAGCTGAAACGGCGCCCAATAAAACGGATTGTGAAACGCGCCGCCCCGCAACAAAGACAGTTTTGCGGTACGCAAGGCGGCGTCCGGTGTGGCTCCCTTATCCAGTTCGTCATAGAACTTACTCATGAGCTGCTCGGTGGAGACGTCGGTCGCCTCCCACAAGGCGGCGATCACGTTGTGCGCGCCCGCCCGGAGAAATGCCCAGGAGAGTCCCACCAGACCTTCGCCCGAGTACGCCCTCTCGCCCGCACCGTAGCACGCCGAGATCGTGACCAGGTCAGCTCGCAACGGGCGGCCGATAATGTCGCGGGCATAAAGCTTGAAGGAATCGTTCTCCGCGCTGCCCCGCGACAGCACAATGGCCGAATCAAGCGGGCTCAACCGGCTGGCGGTTCCATGTGCCACAAAGTGGATGTGGGAGAACTGTTCCGGATTGCTGTTGAGGTAGGCGGCGGGCGTGGCTTGTTCGCGTGACAGGACCCGTTGCTCGCTCGCAGGGAAGTGTCGGGCAACGCTCGCCATCTGGACCGTAGCTTTCGCCAGTTCCGGATAATCCTTGCTCGGAGCCACACTGTCCCCGACCAGAAGCAGCCGCCGTGCGCGTTTCTTTTCGGTGGCATACGAAGCGGCTAGCACGCGCAGGGAACTCGCGTCGGCGACGGTCGCGTCTTCGATCCAGAAGTGTGGCTTCGGATCGGACACAATCAGCGTCTCGAAATTCAGGTTGTTCAGGCTGCCATCAGGGATGAGAAGAACTTTGGGGCCGTTTTCCGGAGAAGTAGATTTCGGGAAGGGCACGGCTTCAGCCGTGCCGCACGAGCGGCAAACCGGCCGGGCTTTAGCCCCTGAGGGTCGGGCAGCGAGGAGCGCCTCGGCAGGCGCGATCAGCGTGCGATACAGCCAGCGTCCATCTTCGTTCGCCGACTCAAGCACATCCTGCGGCCCGGCCAGGGCCTTACGATAGCGCCCGACCGCCGCATCGATTTCGCCGCCCGGAGGTAGAGTAAACAAACTCGTCTTCTGCGCCGTGATTGCCCACAGATAAGACTGCTTCTCGCCCAGCCAGTAGAAAAACAGTGCGCCCCTTACCCGCCGGGCGAGATCTTGTGATTTCAGTGTCGGTCGGCCGGCCAAAGATTGCTTCGCTACGCCGGCCGGCCTTTCCTGCGCCAGCAATCCCAGACCTTCGGTCAGGGTGCGAGCGCGGCTATAGTCGGCCCAGCCCAGGGCATCATTGATTTTTCCCCGCGTGACCAGATAATGAACATAGTCGTCGTAGATGTGGGCGGCGTTGGTGGAGAACGGCAACTTCGAGTCGTTGCGCTTTAACGACGAGCGAGCGGCTTCGAACGTGCCCAGTGCGACGCGGTATTCGCGATCTGCCGGCTCCAGTCGATTCTGATGTTCATAGAGGCGCGCAAGTTCATGTTCAGCCCGCCACTTCAGAGATGCGTTTCCGTACTTGTCTCCCTCCACTTCGCGGAATATGCCCTCAGCCTCCACAGCATTTTCTTGAGCGGAAATCATTCCCTTGACCAGCAGGGGATAAAGCTCATCCGTCCGGTTCTTGTCACCTTGCGCGATGGCGATCGCTTCGTCGGAATACTTTTGTGCCTGATCGAGTTCGCCGGTCTGCACGGACACCAGCGCCAGTGCTCGCAGAGCGTTGTAGATATCTTCCCGGCCATTGATCTTCCTCGCAAGATCCAAGGCCTTTAGGTAAGACTCCTTCGCGCGCGAGAAATCGTGCACCTGCTGGTACACATATCCGGCATTGGTGATCCATGAAAGTTGGTCGATGACATCGCCGGCCTGAATCGCGCGCTTCTCGGCCTCAAGAGACAGCTCCAGCGATTTTTCCGAGTCACCCAGGTTGTAGTAAGCCCAGCCAAGGTTGCCTAATGCTTTCGTTTCGATAATGCCCGCATCCAGAACTACTGCCGCCTGGTAGGCAGCATCGGTCCAATCGATCGCCTCGTCAAAGTGCTGTTCAAGAAGCGCCCCCAGCCCAAGATTAAGAAGAGTCGTTGCCTCCAAGAACTGATCGCCGTGGAGGTGGGCGAAAGCTCGCGTTTGTTCGAAGAAATGCTTCGCGACGATCGGTTGGCCTTGCTGCCACGCCAGAATGCCGCGCGCCCGGAGGGCTCGTCCACATGCGACCTCCGCCGATGCGTGGCACAGTTCCTCTGCACGCGCAAGGTCTTGTTCAGCTTCGCTGAAATGATGCAGGCGCGCCTGCGCGGCACCCTTGATGGCCAAAACGTCGATGATCGAGTTTCTGTCGGGGGGAGTTTCTTCCAGATTCAGCAGAGTCAGCACCTGCGGATACATCCCCCGCTGCAAAAGCGCTTCGGCTTCCAGGATTCTGAATTGTCTTGCCCATTCCGGACTTGACGCCCGAAATCGCTGTTCGCCCTGCTCGGCTTCTCTTTGGGCGCGAGTTAAATCACCCTTCGTGAGTGCTTGCTGTGCGTGCTGAAAAACGTCCTGTGGATCGTCGTGACGAACGCAGCCCAGTAAACAGGCTAGCGTTATCAGACATCCGCCGAGAGCTATGGGAAGCCTTGGCCGTTGGACCCAGCGCTCGGGCCCTTCACCTTCCCGTGCCCCACGCAGCCCATATCTATCTTGACCATCATCAGTTCGAAGTAATTGCTTGGTTTGGCCGAGCCTTCGTAGTACACGTCGCTCACCTCGACCTCGCCCAGCGACACGGTCCCAAAGTGCGGAATGATCAGGACGTGTCCCACCGCTTGGATCCCGGGAATCGGAATCGCGTCGAGGTTGTCGATGTTTTTGACGATCGAGCATGTGATCTTGCGTTCGCGGCTCTTGTCGATGTCCTTAGTGAGGTTGTTGATAGCGGCGAGCCTATTAGAGTACTCAGTCTGAAGATCCTTGGGAAGGCCGGATGTCTTGACGACCCTTTCGGCCTGCTCTTTGGCGCACTTCAAGAAGCCGGGATCCGTCAGATAGGACTTGTCGCCCTTCGGTCTCTCACCGCAGATTCCGAGGTTGAGTTTCATGGTGAGGGGGACGCCGTTGACTCGCAGATTGTCGAAGTGCGAACCCAGGAAAGTCACGTGCGGATAGTGGCCATTCTCAAGCGGATGGTCCGTCGCAACCTGCGAAACGATACGGTCCGCCGTGAAGACTTCGAACACATTCAGACCTTCGAGAATTGAAGTCGCCACGGTCACCCACCCGTGGTTCTTCGGGTCGTTTTTGACGCTCTGGCTTCCCGACACACGCGTGCTGCCCCGCCTGAAGGAGACCAGTCCCTCGATGTTGACGTCCTCTGTGAAGCGCGTGAGATGGCCGCCCTTCCGGTCTTTCAACGCGACCGGCGCGTGCCGCTCGATCTTTTGTTCGACTGGACGTTGCAAGTGTCCGCTAAGGACGTGTGCTTCGGCATGAAACTCGTGCCACGGTGCTTCCGGCATAGCGGCCATATTGTACGCCTTCCTCGTTAAAGCTCACTTCTGAGTCTGTAATTCGAATGAGGCCCGACCCTTATCTGTGCTTTCGCCAGTTGCGCTAATGCCGTGTATCGCTACCGTATAAGTTCCCGCTTCCCGATTCGCTCCGGGTACCTGCACCGGCCATTGATCTTGACCGGCGACGAACGGAATGGTGAGCGACCATTCTAGCTTTCCGGCGGGGTTAATCAAGTCTGCTGTGTAGTGGTCATAGACCCCATCCGGCGGAATTCTGAAGAAAAGCAAGAAGCCTTTCCCCGGAGCGGTTGTGATCACCGGGCCGCCTGCGCCCCACGTGCCCAGATTCACCGACGCCATGGGCAATACATGTGGCTGTTTAAGTGCCCCCTGCAGTTGAGGATAGGTCACCAGATTCTGATATCCGACCACCGCCAAAAGCACGGCCAGCGCGGGCAGGGCAAACGCCGGTCGCAGCCAGGCGAACCATCCCGATAGTGGAGGGGTAGGGGCGGGGGTAGACACCAGAGCCACGGCAGGGCTCTCCGCAAGTACGACCTTGCTTTGCTCGACGAACATGACACCCGCTCGCACATCATCGGTGCAATTCGGGCAGTCGAAAAGATGTTCCTCGAACTCGTCCCGCTGTGCGGGTTCGAGTTCATCGAGCAGGTATCGTTCCGTCATTTTTTGCCGAACCACCAAGTCGTGGTTCATGGGTGTTCTCCCTTATATAGGGTAGTGAGCCGGCATGTGTAATCGTTTCAAAGTCCTCAGGCGGTCGCAAATTGTGGCGGCTCATTTCCCGTGTTCTTTAGGTACAGTGATTTAAACGCCTGTTTGGCGCGGTGCAACAGAACTCGTAAGTACTCCCGATCGACCCCGAAGTCACGGCACACCTCATCTTTGTCGCGCTCTTCAAGAAAAATCTCACGCAGCAGCCGCCGATCGCGTTCCGAAAGCTGCTCGAGAATCTCGCGCACTTTCTTGTTCATCTGCTGGGTGGCGAGAGCGCTCACCAGATCAATCCCTTTGGCGGGGAATTCGTTCCCGTCTTCATCGTCCAACGAGTCGTTGCGCGCACCTGAGCGATAGTGCTCCAGCAGCACGTTGTTGCACATTGAATTCACAAACGAGCCGAGGCGTTCCGGCTGCAGGATTTTCCCGGCACGCAGAGCGGTGAAGAATCGCGCAAAGGTTTCCTGGCGAACGTCTTCGATGGCTTGGGGCGACTTCAGGCGGGAGCGCAGCTTGATTTGAATAAGTTCCGAGAAATAGGCAACAAAATGGTCCTGGGTGCGGAAATCACCCGCCCGCAGACGTTCCACGTAGGATGCGTCAAAAGACTGAAATTGCAAGTACTTGCCCCGCAGACCACACAATGGCAGACAGTGTAGCACTTCAATCGGGGCGCTGCGGGCCTTTTCCGGCGCAAGGGTGTGCAAAGAGGGGCGTTTGGGAACGGTGTGGCTGCCGCGCGGGCGGCCTGCCGACGAGATGGAGTAGACCTTGCGCACTTGGGAAGAACACCACTCCTGGAAGCTACCGGCGGATCAGAACGTGGGGAATATGAGACCAAAAAGTGCCGGAGTCGCTTCCCCGCCGGCTCCGGCACTTCCTGTGGATCCCAGCCGGGAGTTTCCAAGTTGGGTTCCTAAACTATGCAATCGCCATTCTGCGATTGCGTTCATCTGTAGGGATGGTGAAGGGACCGCGCGATTTGTTTCATGGAATTGCCGAAAATCTGCAACCCCGGGATGAAGCAGCCGATTTGACGGCGGCCAAACGCCATCCACGACCCTTACGCAAAAAAAAGACGCCGGAGCCGCTTCCCCGTCGGCTCTAGCGTCTTAAAAGGATCCTGGCACGTTCGTTCCGGGATCCGGAGGGGGTGGTGCTGTCGCTTATCCCGCGACTTCTACCACTCATTGGGATAGTGCAGGGAAGGCGTGTTCCGTTTCATGGAATGAAGAATATGCTCCGGCGGCGGGCTCACGTCTACAGGAAGTGGAACTTCTGGGGTGTGAACGAAGCTAGGTTCGGGAAAACCTGGGCGAGCGAATCATCGGGGACACCGCCCCTACCTGGCACGCGTGTTTTGCCGCCGGCGGGACGCCGGCGCTACTTTGCTGCCAGTTCTTCTTGAAGGGCACGCCTCAGCGCTGCCTGCCGCTTTGCGTCCAGCTTCGCGCCGCCTGATGTTAGATACAGGACGTCGATCGCCATTTGCCCCTCGGTCTCGATCAGGGCAATCTCGATATTGCAGTCATGCTTCGAAATCTGCGAGCACATCTTATAGAGCAGCCCCGGACGATCCTGGGTAAGAACCTGCATCAGGGTGCTGTGCGTCGAGCAGTTGTCGTCGAACTCAATCTGCGTTTCGATTTTAACTTTCGTGCCGTTGGCCTTCTCCGATTTCAGCCGATCCTGCAGCATGCGAACCACGTCGGCCTCGCCCTTTACCACCGCCGCGATGCTCTTTTTCAGGCGCTCCCATTCCTGCACGTTCAACTCGAGGGTTCGAAAACGGTCGGTGAAATAAAAGGTGTCGACAACCACGCCGGCTGCGTTCGAAAACGCATTGGCCTTCACGATGTTCATTCCCCACGCCGCCAGCGCTCCGGAAACCGAGGCAAACAGGAAGGGCCGGTCGGTCGTGATCAGGGTCAACTCATACCAGTGGCGCACCTGCTTCAGGTTTAACTGCACGCCATCGCTTCCTAGTTGGCCAGCCATTTCGGCATGCATCAGCACATCGCTGGCGCCATGAATCCGAAGGTAGCGTTGCGGCAATCCTTCGAGGAACGTGTTGATTTTCCTTCCGGCAACCGGCGCGAGTGACCGCAGGTGCGCCAGGTTTGAGCCCGCGTCGTCGGTGTGCACGCGCTCGTCCGCGCTGCGGCTCAAATGGTTCGCGGAAGCGATATAGAGCTGCCACAGATTGTCGGCTCTCCACGGCGTCATCGCCTCCGGGTTCACGGCCTTGATGTCGGCGTAGGTCAGCAGACACAACATCTTCAGTCGCTCCGGCGCCCCGACTCTTTCCGCGAATGCCTTCACATTGTTCGGATCGAACACGTCCCGCCGCATGGCGGCCGACATCTCCAGGTGATTCCCAACCAGATAGCGCAGCGTTTCTCGATCCGCCGGATCCAGGTCCAAACGGTCCGCGCAGGTGTCGGTCAATTGCAGGCTGGCATCGACGTGGTTCTGATCGGGCGCAGCTTTGCCGCTGTCGTGCAGCAGCAATGCCAGATACAGGAGTTCCGGTTGCTCGAGTTCCTCCAGCAACTCGCCAAACCGCCGGTCCGATTCCGACTTCGATTCCTTCAGGCGGTGCAGATGCTCGATCGCCAAAAACGAGTGTTCATCGACCGTATAGCGATGGTAGAAGTCACGAACCACCAGCGCTTCGATCCCTTTCATTTCCGGCAGCAGGAGCGGCAGAAGACGCAGGGCATTCATGGCACGCAGCGCGTCGGCGGCATGCGATTGGACCAGCGTTTCCTGCAGGTAAAGCCACAACTCGGCGCCGCGCGGAGGCGTAGCCGCGAGCGCCGGCAATACCTGCTCAATTCTGTATTCGGTGGTGGTGCTCAGTTTCACTCCATGTTGGGCGATGAAGTGAAAAAGCTTCAGCAGCATTTCCGGATCTTGAAGAGCGTCGGGCTTCTGGAGGAAAACCAGTCCATCCACCACCGAAAAATCGGGATTCGAAACGCGCGTTCGCCAACTCTGGAGCTGCTTGTACAAAGAAGACCAGGCCGCCGGAATCTCCTCTTGCAACTGAGTGCAGACGCGGTGCACAGCGCGCGCGTGGCCGAAGTACACCCGCATCCAATCGGCCGCGTTCGTAATTTCCAGATCGGAAGCGCCGATCTTGCGCGCCGCGGCCTCGTCCTGCGCCTC
This sequence comes from Terriglobia bacterium, assembly GCA_020073565.1. Classification (GTDB taxonomy): domain Bacteria; phylum Acidobacteriota; class Terriglobia; order Terriglobales; family Acidobacteriaceae; genus Acidiflorens. The sequence continues at coordinate 32,957 of JAIQEY010000019.1, read as the reverse complement.
CCAGCTCAGCGAGTTGTCGTGGCGTCCGTACCGGAAGTGCAAAAAGCAGCGCACCGACATCTGGAAGTCGACCGCCGCTTCCAGCGGCCGGCGGGAAGAAACCGGCAACAGGGATCTCGGGTCCGGCCACGTGCCAAGTTTTTCCATGGCGGAGATCAGTGCCAGCCAGTGCGCGACGTTGTAGTCGCGCAGACCGCCGGGGCCATCCTTGACGTTCGGTTCCAGGTGGAAGACCGTGTTGCCGAATTTGTGATGCCGTCCGCGCGTGATCTCTCCGAGATTCTGAATCAGGTTGTGGCATTCGCGCGCCACCAGGCGGGGAACAACTTTGTCGTGAAGGCGCGTGAAAAGATCGCGATCACCCGCCAGAAAGCGGCAGTCGAGCAGCGAGATCGCGAACTCGACGTTCTCCGCATCGAAGCGCTCGCACTCCGCCAGCGTGCGCGTCCCCGGGCTCAGCTTCAGACGCAGGTCCCACAATTCCTGCGAAAAACGGCGAATCGGATCCTTCAGATCATTCTCGGTATCGGAACCTGCGTGGAGAAACAGCAGATCAATATCGGAGTGAGGGAAGAGCCAGCCGCGGCCAAACCCCCCGGTTGCGACCAGCGCGAAATTCTTCGGACCCTGCGGGTCTGCGGAGATGATTTCACTCCACAGCCGTAGCAGCAGGGAATCGACCAATGCAGTGCGGCGGGAGAGCGCGCTGCGTCCGTCACCCGCGACGGAAAATTCCTGCTGGATGGCAGCGGATTCTCGTGCGTACAGGTCCCGTAAGTCAGTGCCGACGGTGGCCACGGTGCTCATTCCGATGACGCTCCCCCAAGGCGCGAAGCATTCCGCGTAAGAGGGAGGTCGTCTCCGCTGCTTACAAACTGCGTTTCCGGCGAAACCGTTACAGTACGCTTTCGCCCCGTTCGTCGTTGCGAATGCGAATCGCTTCATCAATGCGAGACAGGAAGATCTTGCCATCGCCGATCTTGCCGGTGCGCGCTGAGGAAGTAATCGCCTGCACCGCCTTCTCCACCATGTCGTCGGCGAGCACGATCTCGAGCTTCACCTTGGGGATCAAATCCACGGTATACTCCCGTCCCCGGTAGAACTCGGTGTGCCCTTTTTGCCGGCCGTGTCCTCTGGCTTCGAAAACGGTCATGCCTTCGACGCCCACTTCGTGCAGAGCGTCTTTTACGGCGTCGAGCTTGGAAACTTGAATAATCGCTTCGATCTTTGTCATGGTTGTCCGTCCCGATCATCCCATAGGCCGCTTCAGTCTGGTTACGCAGGCGACTCCCAATAATATCCTTCTTCGCCGTGCTGGGAGAGATCGAGCCCCTGCATCTCGTGCTCCTCGGAAACGCGCAGGCCGATGGTGACGTCCACCACCTTCAGGATGACCAGGGTTCCCACAATCGCCAACCCCCAGGCAATCACTACCCCGACCAGCTGATTGAGCAACTGGAGCGCATTGCCCTCCAGCAAGCCCGAGGCAAGTGTGCTTCCCTGGGAATTCTTGAAGATGGGATTGATTGCGCTCGAAGCGAAGACTCCCGTCAGCAGAGCTCCCAGAGTTCCGCCCGCGCCGTGGACGCCGAACGCATCAAGCGAGTCGTCGTATCGGAACATGGCCTTGACCCGGGTCACCATGAGGTAACAGATAATGCCCGCGAGCAATCCGATGACGATGGCCGACATGGGCGAGACGAACCCCGCCGCTGGCGTGATTGCAACCAGTCCGGCCACGGCTCCCGAGATCGCGCCCAGGGCGCTGGGCTTCCCGCTCTTCCACCACTCCGCAGCGCTCCAGCCGAGGGTGGCAGCGGCGGCGCCAAAATGTGTGGCGACGAATGCACTCGTCGCCAGAGTCCCCGCCGAGAGCGCACTGCCCGCGTTGAATCCAAACCATCCCACCCAGAGCAAGCAAGCGCCAATAAAGCTCAGTACCACGCTATGAGGAGGCATGGGCTGCTTCGGATATCCGATACGACGACCCAGATACAACGCACACACCAACGCCGAAACGCCCGACGTAACGTGCACCACCGTGCCGCCGGCAAAATCCAGACAGGGGAACCGCCCGCCCAGAGCGGCATTCAGCAGACCGCCCTTCCCCCAGACCATGTGCGCCATCGGGGCATACACGACGAGCGACCACAGAACCATGAAGAGTGCCATCGCGCTGAATTTCATGCGCTCCGCAAATGCGCCGGTGATAAGCGCCGGCGTGATGATGGCGAACATCAGCTGGTAAACCATGAAGGTCTGGAGCGGAATGGTGGCCGCGTAATCAGCGTCGGGCTGCGCTCCCACCCCGCGCAGGAAAATGTTGTGGAAGCCGCCAATGAAGCTGTTTCCCGAACCGAATGCCAGACTAAAAGAGACCAGGCCCCAGAGCAGAGTGACGATGGCCATCATGGCGAAGCTCTGCATCATCGTCGAGAGAACGTTTTTCTTCCGCACCAACCCGCCGTAGAACAATGCCAGACCGGGTCCGGTCATCATCAGGACCAGGGCCGAACTCATCAGCATCCAGGCGTTGTCACCCGAAGACTTGGCGTCCGACACTGCTTGCTCCAATTTCGCGATTCTCGCTGATTGCGCCTCGCTCGACGCCCCGTCCCCCCCGGACGTTTGTGCCAGAGCCACATGGGGCAGCAGACACAACACCACTGCAAAACTACAAATCGTAAGCAATTTGCCCATTGACTACTCTCGCTTCCTCCTCACCAGACCGCAGCATCATAACAGTATGGCCGCAGTCTGTTTTACGGAAATCGAAACGGTTTATTCTCACGATTAGAAATCTTTATGCGGGAGCGTGCCCAAGCCTAGAGCCAAGAGCCAAGAGCCGAGAGCCTAATCCCACATTGACGCCGGAGGGCCTTCTAGGATTGGATAAAAGCTGCGTGGCCCCGGCTTCCCCTATCTCTGATCCGGAATCGCGGCGGTTCAACCGCCTCGATGCTGTCTGGCTGCTCTTCCTGGCTGGGCTGGCCGCACTGCCTCCGCGCTGGGAACTGCACAAGCAATTCATTCTGCTTGCGATCGGAGCCGTGCAGCTGCTGGAAAGTTGGCTCATCTCCCGCTTCCCCAAAAGGGGCGTGTCGTACGTCGTACTTCTCAAGATTCTGCTGGCCACGCTGCTCATCGATCACACCGGCGAAGTCGGTATTAACAGCAGCTACTGGCCGATTTACTTCCTGCCGGTGGTGACGGCGGCGATCTACTGCGGCCCGTGGATGACACTGCTCTGGACGCTGCTCTCCTCGGCTTTCTACTGCGCGTATCTCTACCCCGCGATGCTCGAATACGAACTGACTACCGACGCCCTCAGCTACCTGGCGCTGCGCATCATGTTCTTCTTTCTGGCTGCGATGATCGTGAACCGGTTCGCCGAGCAAAGCCGTCATCAAACCGCGTTGTATCGGGAACTCGCCGAGCGTCTGGCGGAAACCAATCGCCGCCTGGAACAGGCCCAGGCCGAAGCCCGCCGCTCCGAACGCCTCGCCGCGCTCGGCCAACTCTCCGCCGGATTGGCCCACGAGATCCGCAACCCGCTCGGTGTCATCAAGGGCTCGGCGGAAATGCTGACGCAAAAACTGCAGCACTCTGACGAGCTGGCGCGCGAGCTGGCCGGCTACATTTCGACCGAAGTGAACCGGCTCAGTGCGCTGGTCACCGAGTTCCTCGACTTCGCGCGCCCGCTCCACGCCGAACTGCATCCCACCGACCTGACGGCGCTGCTCGATCGCGTGCTGAAAACCGTGTCTGACCGCTGGACCGGCAAGCCCGTTGCAGTCGAGCGCGCCTACGCGAACAACTTGCCGCCGATTCCGATGGACGAGAGCCTGTGCGAGCAGGCCTTCTTGAACCTGGTGCAGAACGCTTACGAAGCGATGGAAGTAAACGGCGGCGCCTTGCGCGTGGAAGTCCAGCGGGCAACACGGAATGAACACGGAGGAACCGAAGTGCGATTCAGCGATACTGGCCCCGGCGTCCCTGAAGAACTGCGCGAAGAGATTTTCAATCCCTTCGTGACTACCAAGAAGTCCGGTGTGGGACTAGGGCTCTCGATTGTATCCAAGATCGTCGACGGCCATCACGGCTCGATCCACGTCGACAACCGGCCCCAGGGCGGCGCTGTCTTTACCTTATTCTTTCCGTTCGAATCGGCGAGCGAGCCGCGCCCCGTGCTGGCGACCACCTCGGACTAGACCATGGCCACCATTCTCATCATCGAAGACGAAGCTAAAATGCGCCGCCTGCTCGAACTCAACCTGGGCGACGATGGCTTCAAGACACTCTCCGCCGGAGACGCAGAGACTGGCGTCAAGCTGCTGGGCTCGGAACCGGTCGACCTCGTTCTTACCGACCTGAAACTTCCAGGCATGAGCGGCCTCGAACTCCTGCAAGCGGCCAAGCAAAGCAATCCCGCTCTGCCGGTCGTGGTCATGACCGCGTTTGGTTCCGTCGAGACTGCCGTCGAAGCCATGAAGGCCGGAGCCAGCGATTACGTGCTCAAGCCGTTCTCGCTAGCGGAAATCCGGATGGTCGTCCACAAAGAACTCGACGTGTCGCGCCTGCGCGAGGAAAATCGCTCACTGCGCGAGGCGCTCGGCCAGAAGTACAGCCATCCGAACATCATCGCCCGCAGTGCAAAGATGCAGGAAGTGCTCGCGACCGTCGAACGAGTCGCGTCCACCAACGCGACCGTGCTGCTGGGCGGAGAAAGCGGCGTCGGCAAAGACTTGATCGCACGCGCGATTCACGAAAAATCGCGCCGCGCCGCCGGCCCCTTTATCAAGATCAACTCGACCGCCATTCCCGAAAATCTCCTGGAGAGCGAACTCTTCGGCTACGAAAAAGGAGCCTTCACCGGCGCCGCCACCAGCAAGCCCGGCAAATTCGAACTCGCCGACAAGGGCACTCTCTTCCTCGACGAAATCGGCGACGTGCCGCCCGCTACGCAAGTTAAACTTCTCCGCGTGCTGCAGGAGCGGGAATTTGAGCGGCTCGGCGGCACGCGCACCGTTAAAGTCGATGTCCGCCTGCTGGCCGCCACTAACCGGGACCTGCGCGCCGCGCTCGAAGAAGGAACATTTCGCGAAGATCTTTACTACCGTCTGAACGTGGTTCCGATCGACATCCCGCCACTGCGCGAGCATAAAGAAGATATCCCCGACCTGGTGAACCTGTTCCTGCGCCGCTTTGCCAGCGACCCCGGCCGCGAGGTTGCCACAATTTCGGATGAAGCGCTGGACCTTCTTCGAGCGCATTCCTGGATGGGCAACGTCCGCGAACTGCAAAATGTAATCGAGCGCGCGTGCGCGCTGGCGAAAACCAGCAAGCTTGAAGTCGGCGACATCCACCTCGACTCCCCGCGCCGAAGCGCCAGTTCTTCGGCCGACCGTTTCCTCCCGGAAGGCATGACGCTCGACCAGTACGAAGATGAATTGATCCGCGAAGCACTGAAACGTGCCGCCGGCAACAAGTCGCAAGCGGCCCGACTACTGGGCCTCTCGCGCAATGCGCTGCGCTACCGCTTATCGAAGATTGGCATTGAGGATGAAAACGGAGGCGAGTAGGGTCCACCGGGTCGCCGCCCCCCTGATGCGCCCTATGGCCGAAATCCACCACCCCGGTTGAACCCGGCCACCAACTGCCCGCCTTCAGACCACGATGCCGTCCCGGCGATCTCTGTAACCTGCTGAAATAAAACCCATTGCAGATTCTCGCCCTTCCCGCCCCATTGGCCCCCGGCCTGCAATCTTCCAGACTGGAAATTTGTCGGAGCAAGGTGGAGGTGCGTATGAAGTTCAGACTAATGGCAGCAGTCCTCGGACTAGGATTGGCGATGACGCTTCCAGCTGCCGTCCGGGCTCAAAACCCAGGCGATCAGGCGTCGGATCAAGATTCGCAAGCAACTCCCGACCTCAACGATCAGGGTTTCCCCGACCAACGCGCCGACGACCAAACCACCCAGACTACCAGCGCGCCGGCGGAAACCAATGGCGTTGCGCGCATCAGTTTGATCAAGGGCGATGTTTCCACGCTGCGAGGCGATAACGGTACCTGGTCCGCTGCCGTGCTCAATGCTCCCGTCGTTGCAGGGGACCGCGTTTCCACCGGCGACCGAGCGCGCACCGAACTGCAGCTCGACTACGCCAACATACTCCGCCTCGCTCAAAGTTCGCAGGCCAACATCAACACTCTGACCCGCTCGCAAATCCAGATTCAACTGGGACGCGGAATGGCGAGCTACGCCGTCTTCAAGAACAGCGATGCGGACGCTGAAATCGATACGCCTAACGTTGCTATTCGAACCAATCGCCGCGAAGCTAGCTTCCGGATTCTGGTGACTGCCGACGATCACACCGAAGTGCTGGTCCGCAGAGGCGAAGTGGAGGTGACCACTCCGCAAGGTGGCACGCGCGTGACGCAGGGCCAACTCATTACCGTGCAGGGCACGGGCGATCAGGTGCAGTACAAGATCGGCGAAGCGACAGCCCGGGATGACTTTGACCAGTGGAACTCGGATCGCGACAATATGATCCGCAATGCCGTATCGCGGCGTCACACCAACGACTACTACGTGGGAGCCGAAGATCTCGACAACCATGGCGTGTGGACGGAAGTTCCGGATTACGGTCCAGTGTGGCGGCCCACGGTGGACCCTGACTGGGCTCCCTACCGCGAGGGTCGCTGGGTGTACGAGCCCTATTGGGGATGGACCTGGGTTTCGTATGATTCCTGGGGCTGGGCGCCGTATCACTATGGCCGCTGGATGTATCTCGACGGAGGTTGGGGATGGTGGCCTGGTCCGGTCTACGGGTATCCGTACTACCGGCCGATCTGGGCGCCGGCGTACGTTTCGTTCTTCGGCTACGGGGGTGGCGTCGGGTTCGGCTTCGGCTGGGGTTCGGTCGGCTGGCTCCCGCTGGGACCGTGTGACCATTTCCATCCGTGGTGGGGCCGGTGGGGCGGGCGCTACAACTCGATCAACATCAACTCATACAACCGTGGCGGCTTTCGTCCGCTGCACGGCGGTACGCGTTTTTCGAACGTACACTTGGCGCTGAATAACACGCATTTCCGCGGCGGGACGACCGTCTCGGGCCACGAGTTCGGCACAGGCCACATGAATCCTCGCCCGATGGGTCACGCGGAGTTCCAGAATGCGCACTTTACCGCTGGCAGACTGCCCGTGACACCGCACCGCGAGAGCTTCTCGGCCAGCGGACGCTCGGCGGCTCCTTCGACGATGCGGCACGTGTCGCAGAATCAGCACTTCTTTTCGGCTCGAGGCAGCACCGCCGCCCCGCGTTCGTTTGAGCGGGGAGGATCGCAGATCTCGAACACTAACCGGCCGGCTGGCAGGTGGACTGGAAACGGCCGCGAAGTTCCGCGACCCGGAAACAGCAACTCGAGTGTCAACTCGAACAACGGATTCCGGCGCTTCAGCGAAGCGGGCCCCAACCGCATTCCTGGATCGCGGTCAGCCGGGCCGGGGAATAATTCTCCGGCACGTCCGGAACCGCGAGGCAATTCGAATTGGGGTTCGGCGCCTAGACCGGGCAACTCGAGTGGCTCACCGGTTGTTCGCCAAAGGGGCAGCAGCAACAATAACGACTGGCAGAAATTCTCGCCGATGCCCTCACGCCCGTCGTTTGAGTCAGGCAGAGGGAGTCCGCCGGCGGGTCGCGTCGAAAGCCGCGGTTCCTACGGTTCTCCTCGCAGTGCGGGGCCGGAAAACCGTGGCTACGGCGGTTACTCTCGTCCGCCTCTAAACATGCGTCAGCCCATCGTTACGCCGAGGGGCGGAGACTCGTACGGTCGTCCCTCATATGGCGGCGGATCGTACGGCACTTCCCGTGGTAACAGCGGCGGCGGATATTCCGCTCCGCGTGGTGGTGGCGGGTATTCAGCCCCTAGCCCTCGCGGCGGCGGATCGCCGCACGGCGGAGGTGGAGGGTCGTCGCACGGCGGAGGTGGAGGGTCGTCGCACGGCGGAGGTGGATCGTCGCACGGTGGCGGTGGTAGCCGACACGGGCGATAACGGCCCAACCGAACGGGTCGTTCATTTTCACAGTGGAGAGACGGGCGCCTCGCCCGTCTTTTTCTTGCCGCAGCATTCCCTCCATTCAGCGCGCCGCCTGGCCAATAACTCCACAACGGAACGGGCTCACCAGCAAGCCAGTGAGAGTATGATGAGTCGATCCCCCTATGCGAAACCCAAGACTCTCCCCGCAAAGTCTGATTTGCCTGCTCGTCTCTCTACTGTCCACTGCCTACGCCGTCGCCCAGCCAAAGCCGGCTGCAGCCGCAGGGCTGGCTCCCATCCGTCAGTACATCGCGGGCGGTTGGGACACTCTGACCCGCTCGATGACCGATTGTGCTTCCGTTGTCGATCCTAAGATGAAGGTCAGCCCCGTGCTCTATGTGCCAGCCGGGTTTGCCGTGCCTCCCGCTGTCGAAAAGCTTCACACCGACTGCAACGTCGAGATCGAGCACTTACCCAAGCCGATCCATCAGCTGGGCGAAATTGATACCTCAACGTTCCGGCCCCACGGGTTGCTGTATCTCCCGAATAAGTACGTCGTGCCCGGTGGGCGTTTCAACGAAATGTACGGGTGGGATAGTTACTTCATTGTAGTGGGGTTACTGCGCGATGGCCGTACCGACCTGGCGCGCGGTATGGTCGAGAACTTCTTCTTTGAAATTGAGAATTACGGGGCATTGCTCAATGCCAACCGCACTTACTACCTGACGCGCTCGCAGCCACCTTTCCTGAGTTCGATGGTGCTGGGCGTCTACGAGGCGGAGAGACAATCCGGACATGCCGATCCAGCGTGGTTGGCCCGCGCTTATCCATATCTGGAAAAGGACTACTCCATGTGGGCGCGTGACCCGCACCTGGCCGGATCTACCGGGCTGGCCCGTTATTACGATTTTGGCGAGGGCCCGCCACCCGAGGGTCTGCAGGACGAAGGCGGGTTTTACCGGAAGGTAATCAGCCATTTCATGGTTCATCCCGAGCAGGCCGATCACTACCTGGTGGAGCAGGCAAAAGGGAAGGCGCCCACCAGTCCGGGATCAAGCTATGCCATCACGGTATGCGACGTTGCCATGACCATGGCCCGACCGGAATGCGAACCCGAGCGCGCGATTCGCCTGAGCGCCGACTACTACAAGGGCGATCGTTCCATGCGCGAGTCTGGGTTCGACATTTCTTTTCGTTTCGGTGCGTACGGCGCGGCCACTCACCACTTTGCCCCGGTTTGTCTGAACAGTCTGCTTTATAAGACCGAAAGGGATATGGAGGAAATCAGCGAGGTACTGGGTAAGCGCTCTGAGGCCAAAACGTGGCGAGAGCGTGCAGATGCCCGTAAGCAAGACATGGAAAAGTATCTTTGGGATGGCGAGCGTGGGTTTTTCTTTGATTATGACTTTACGGAAGGGAAGAGATCGAGTTATCGCTACCTTACGACTTACTATCCGTTATGGGCGGGGCTGGCGACTCCAGAGCAAGCGAAGGCCGTCGTGAAGAACCTTTCCACGTTTGAGCAACCAGGCGGGCTGGCGATGAGTCCTGAACATTCCGGAGCGCAATGGGATTACCCATATGGCTGGGCGCCGGTCGAAATGCTCGCGATCCAGGGAATCCGCCGCTACGGATTTAGTGATGATGCCGACCGGCTGTCTTCCAAGTTTCTGTCCACCGTGTTAGAGAATTTCGCGCACGACGGCACGATCCGGGAAAAGTACAACGTAGTGACTGGGTCTTCAGAATCTCAAGTGGAAGTGGGTTATCAAGCGAACGTGATCGGCTTTGGCTGGACGAACGCAGCTTTTCTTGAACTGCTGCACGCGTTGCCCAAAGCAGCGGCGGAGGCTCTCGAGAAGAACGCCTCGGGTTCTTCGCAAAAAGCCAACTGAACCGAGTGCTTCCACTGTCCAGCCGAACCCTTAACCTGCATTATTCATGCGCAAAGCGAGGGCCCTGGGTGGAGCAGGGCTTCCAGCCCTGCATTTAGGGTTTACTTTTAAGGCGGCTTTCAGCCGCTGAGGTAGGGATACTCTCCCGTGGGCAGCGTACCTCAGGGGCTAAAGCCCGCATGTTTCTTGACTGTTCCTGCAGGCCTAAAGGCCTGCTCCACCCAGGTGTGAATAAAGGCTAGCCGATGTGCGAGAGTTCGTCCTGAATGCCGCCCTCTCGCGGCACCGGCATTGCACCCACTCGGCTCGCCACCCAGGCCCCCATGCGGTTGGCGGTTTCGTTCATGCGGGTGATGGGCGCCCCTTGCAGATACTCGTACACCAGAGCTGCCGTGAACGCATCCCCGGCTCCAATCGCGTCCCCGATCTGGATCCGGTATCCGGGATGCTCATCCAGTCCTTGGTGGTTAATCAGCAGGCTGCCGTGACACCCACGGGTCACGCAGATCAGCTTGAGATCGTGTAACTCGACCAGCGAGTCCGCCGACGCGATCTCGTCACGATGCGAAAGGCCGAACATCTGCATGATGCGCGGCAACTCCTCGTGATTGAGCTTCACGATGTCCGCGAGTTTCATCGAATCCGCGAGGACCTCCGGCGAATGAAACGTCTGGCGGAGGTTGACGTCGAAGATCCGCACAGCATTCTTGTTGGCCGCGCCCAGGAACTGACGGATGGTCGCGCGGCTCGTCTGAGCCCTCTGGGCGAGCGATCCGAAACAAATGGCGTCCGATTGCGCAGCCAGATACTGCCAGGCGGGTGTCCACTCCAGAAAATCCCAGGCCACTGCCTCGGCGATCTCAAACCTGGGCTGGCCGGCATGATCTACTTCGACTTGCACGGTGCCCGTCGGATGAACAGGATCGGCCTGGACGGAAGCCGTGCCCACTCCCAGCTTCGCTAACTGTTGTACCGCCTCGTTGCCGAGAGCGTCGCGTCCAATGCGGCTCGCGACGATGCCCTCATTGCCGAGCAAGCTCGATATGTACGCGAAGTTCGAAGGCGCGCCCCCCAGTTGCTTCCCATTGGGCAGCATGTCCCAGAGAATCTCGCCCAGTCCGACGATTTTTCGACGTTGATCAGCCATCACGACCACGCACCGCCGGCTAGGGCTGCGCATTCTGTTTGGTGCGCAACTGCTCCGCGATTTTCAACTCTTGCTCGGCCTCTTCCTGTCTGCCCATGTCGCGGTATGTCTGTCCCAAAACGTGGTGCGTCATGGGATTGTTGGGATCCATGGCAGTCGCGTGCCGCAGCGCTCGCACCGCCAGTTCGAACTCGCCCTTTTTCTCCAGAACCTTTCCCATCAGGATGTACGGTCCGGTCGAAGTCGCGTCCAGCCAGATCGAGCGCTGCAAAAGGCGCTCCGCGTCGTCAAACTTCTGGATGCGCGAGTAAGCATCCGCCAGCTTGTAATAAGCATTGGCGTTCGCGGGATTCAGGCTCAATTCCTGCTGGAATTGCTCAATCGCCTCCGGAACGCGCGATTTATAAAGATACAACTCCCCGAGCATCAGGTGCGCTCCGGGAAGCTTGGGGTCAACGGTCGTTGCCTTCAGGGCGTACTCCTCCGCCACTGGATCGAATTCCTGCCGCAGCAGCATGCGCGCCGTAAACAGGTAGCTGGCCGCCGAATCCGCTGGCACGTCGAACATGCGGGCGAACGCCGTGCGGGCCTTGGGATAGTTCTTGGTCTGGATGTAGCAGATCCCGAGAATATACGCTGCATCGACGTTGGCCCGTGGAAACCACGACTGAACCTTCTCAAGATAAGGAATCGCCTCGGCGGGCCGGCCCGCAAGATAAGAAGAGAGGCCGAGAAGTTGAGTGCTCTCGCGGTCATCTTTGTCTTCGTCAAAAGCCTTTTTGAGTGTGACGATTGCCTGCTGGTAATCGCCCTTTGCGTAGTAAGCGCTCCCCAACTCGTGTGCAATTCCTCTCAAGCCCGGTTGCGACGTAGAGAGTCGCTGGAGTTCCGTTATGGCCTCGTCGTATTTACCTTGCTGCACAAGCTTTCTTGGTTGCAGGAACTCCGATCCGGCTGCTTCAGTGGCAGCCGGGGCCGGGGACGTATTTGCATCCTTTCGTTCTTGCGGGACGGGTTCTTGCCCGACGGACATCGCCGACGCCAGCAGGATCAGCACGGCGAATTTCACGGGGAACATATCGGTCACCATGGGAGCGCTCGCCCTGATTAGAGCACAAAAAATGAGGGAGTCTGAGAAGACTCCCTCCGGGACAGAAAGTTACAGTGACGGGTTCTAGAAATCGAACCGAATCGCCCATTGCAGGGCACGCATGCTGGTTCCACCCTCCAGACTAGTGATCTTCCCGTTGTTGTCCGACGCCTTAGCGTTTGCGCAGTCAATGCAATTATTGGCTCCGTTATTTGCACTGAAGGCATACACCGGGTGATTGAACACGTTGAAGGCATCCATCACGAACTTAGCCTTGACCCTCTCGGTGATCGAGAAGTTCTTCGATACCGACAGGTCGGAGTAGAAGCCCGCTGGTCCATGGAACGAGTTGCGGCCAATGTTTCCCAGATTACCTTTTGTTGGATCCGCGAACGCCTGCCCTGAGGTCTTGGTGATGTCACTAATCGGCGTGAAGAACACGATCGAGTGATTAACAGGGTCCAAGTCACCCACTCCCGTGTGGAATGAGCCGGTTCCTTTGTTCGGACGGCAAATGCCCACATCCTGTTCGGCATTGCAGCCGCCGTCGGAAAATTTGGGCGTCCACGGCAGCCCGCTGCTCCAGTTGGTGGTGTTGCTCAATTGCCATCCACCCACCAGAAAGTCGAGGCCCCGGCTGATATCGCCCATGTACGTCTTGCCTTTGCCGAACGGCAGTTCGTACACCGTGTTGAGCACGAATACATGGTTGCGGTTGAAATCAACCGGTCCCCATGCAATTCGATGGTCGATCGCGTAGTAGTTGCTGTCATAGTTGTTGGCGTGCGAGAAGGTGTAGTGCGTCAGGAACTGCAAGCCCTTGGCGAACCGCTTGTCCACCTTGACCTCGAATGCGTTGTAAGTACTGGCGGCGTCGTTGCCATAGTAATTCCCCAGATCAAAGCCTATTCCCGTGCATTGGTTGTCTGGCGCCCCGGGCGTACCCCCAAAGACAGGCCTACACAGTGGCCTGCGCAAGTTTGAGTCGTAAGCGCTGCCTTTAGGATTCGCGAGAGTTATGGTGTTAGGATCAATGACGCCGTACAGGGCCATAGAAACGGGATTCACGTCGTAGTTCGGTCCGTTGCCCGAGAAGCCGTGCGTGCCTTTGCTGCCCACATAGGAGACTTCCGTGGAAATAGTGTTGGTGATCTGCCGCTGGACGGTAGCATTCCACGCATCCACTGCCGGCAGAACTTGCCGCTCGGGACGGATATGGGTACCGGACACCTCTCCCTTCAAGGCGGTAAACGGGATGAGGCCGTTCGAATTGATGTCGCTATCGTGGAAATTGGGTAAAATGGGGCCGTCGGCGAGCGTGAAGATCGGATTATAGTCATCGTCACCCGAAGCGCGGTTGCTGGCCTTGAGATTCTGTTTCAGCAGTACCGGCAGGTTCTGGGTCACGGTGTGTCCGAAGTTCGAGCCGAACACGCCAATGTCGTAGCTGCGACCATAACCCATGCGGACTACGGTCTTGGGAGTCAGTTGATAGGCTATGCCAAGGCGGGGTGCGAATGCCTTGAAGTCGTTCTTGACATTGCCGTTCGTTCCGATTCCACTGGTGCCAGCCACCCGTATGGCGCCAGTCCCGCCCAAGTCCACGATGTTGGCAAAGCCACCCGCCCCCTTGGCGTTGACCGTCTCAGGGAAGTAGATTTCCCAGCGCAGTCCATAGTTGATGGTCAATTTGGAACTCGCCCGCCAGGTATCCTGCCCGTAGAAGAACCAGCGCTTCTGCCGTTCCGCAGGGGACCCACCGGCGGCAGGATTGTTCGTGTAGCGCTGCAGTTGCGTAACATCGCCCAGCAGGAAGGTCGCGATGTCCAGGCCGCCAAAACCCTCCGCGTGGCCGCTGTTTGGGCCGCCGTTGCCGCTCGACGTTGCATTGTGGTGAAAGCCGTATTCCCCGGTGCGGTTGTTGTCGCTGGGCAGTCGGAAGTTCATGGCATACCGGATGTCGGCGCCAAACTTGAACTGATGGTTGCCATACACTTTGGTCCAGTTGTTGACAAATTGGAACTGCTGCTCGCTTTCCGTCAGCGGGCAGTTGCAGCGCGCCACGCCCAAGCCATCGCCGAAATCAGAGAGTACGTTCTCCATATCGAAAAAGCCCAAGCCAGCCGTCTTGGGATCATCCGTGTTTGCCAGATTGCCGTCGACGCCGATACCGAAATCGTTCATCGGAGTCCCGCCGTCCGGTTTCTTGGCGACCGGGTTGTACTTGAAATAGCCGAACCGGAAGTCCATTAACAGAGACGAGCTAAACGTCTTGTTGAAGCCCGTCGCCAAGCTTTGGTTGTGGGTAATAGAACTGCCGGCCAAGCCGAGCAGGCCCGTACCTGATCCGCCCAAGTCCCCGAGCATCCCTTTGCCCGAGAGCGAGTAATGCGAAAGGCTATACCGCCCAAATATGGAGAGCGACGCGCTGGCGTTGTAGTCGATGCGGGTGTCAAAACTATTCTGGGTGAACGGACCCGAACCGGAGCCCACAAAGTTATTAGTGAGGGCTGTGTTCGCTAGAGTCAGGGAAGAAAACTTGGCCAGGATGGCCCCGGCCTGAGGCGATATCATGCCGATCGGGATGCAGTTGCTAGCACAACCGGCTGCAACCTGGGGCCCGAATGGGGTTCGATCACCACCCTTGCCGCTTTTAGGAGTGCCTGTACCAGGGTCAAAGATCTGTCCTTTGCCCTCGCCCGCATTGCCGCCATGATCGATGTAATCGCTCAGGTTGCAGTAGCCTGGACTAACGCTCGCGGCGTTCGTAGCCGGGTTGCAGGTCGACTGCGCCAGAGCCGTCGGAAGGGAGAACTGGCTGCTAATGCCATTGGTCTGTCGTGTACCCTGGTAGTCGCCGAAAAAGAACAGCTTGTCCTTAATGATCGCGCCCCCTACGGTGCCACCAAACTGCTGCCATTTGGCTTTCGGTAGCGGCTTCCCGGGATCTTGCGTAAACGGGTCACGCGCCTGGAATCCGTCCGACCGCAGGAAGTAGAAGCCGCTGCCGTGCAGTTGGTTGCTGCCCGACTTGGTCACACCTGTAACCAGGCTGGCCACGGCCTTGCCGAATTCTGCGTCGTAGTTCTGCAAGGCGACTTTGGCTTCGGTGACAGCATCCAGGTTCGGATTGATGACGATGATTCCCAGAATCGGATCCTGGTTATCGGTTCCGTCCAGTTCGAAGCCAGTTCCGCTGAAATGTTGCCCTTGCGAGAAGATCTGCTGGCCGCCCTGTGGATTCTCGGTGGCGGCGTGGCTCCATCCCGTGAGTTTCTGAGAACCAGGGGAGAGCAGTTGAATCTGGGTGAAATTGCGGTTCAGGATGGGCAGGTCTTCAACGTATTTCTCGTTGAAGGAAACCGCCACGTCGGCGCGGTCCGTCTTCAGTTGGGGCGCCTCACCGGTGACCTCGACCGTCTCTGAGGTTCCACCTACCTGGAACTGCAGGTCCACGCGCGCATTGGAGTCCACGTTGACGAGCACTCCCTTCTGCTCGCTGACCTTGAACCCTGGCGCTTCCACGCGAACCGTGTAGGTGCCTGCGATCAGGTGGCCAGCGGAATAGTTCCCGCTCTCGTTGGTGGTGGTTGAATCGGAAGTGCCTTTCCCCTCGTCAAGGACCGTCACCTTGGCGTTTGCGACCGCCGCCCCTTGCGGGTCTGTGACCGTGCCGATGATGCCACCGTACACCGCTTGTGCTCGCGCGCTTTGTGGGGTCAATGTCGCCAGACAAATACACAGACTGACTATGACGGCGATGGTAATTTGCTTCGCCATTTTTTTACTCGCCTCCGCGTGTCTCGTTTGGTTGGGCCGGACTGGAACTTCCGGAGTTGGCGTCGATTTTGCTTGCGAAAAGTTTAGGAGGGAAAAAGGGCAAACCCCTACTCGGCAATCCCACAGACTCACGACGGACTGCGGTTCCTACTCTCGAACTCAACGAGGTTCCTCCGGCTCTACAGGGCCGAACTGCTTATGGTACGGATGAGTACGATAAGAGCTTCACAGCCCTTCATACAAAAACACTATTGACAGACCCCGCATGGGGCGTGGCGAGAAAGTTACTGTGCGGAAGTTGTGTTGTCAACATGAAAATGCGGTCTAGTCAGGAATATGAAACTTGGTATGCGATGGCTGGCGCGCATACCGTTTTTTGGAGGTATGCCGCCAACTCAAGATCGACGAAACCATGCGCCCCGGCTATGGCTGTGGGCTTTTGAAGTGCGGATCCAACTCGGAAGCCTTCCGAAATTCATAACCCGCCTCGACCGGCAATCCCTTACGCAGGAGGGCCTGGCCAAGATAGAAATGCGCCTCGGCGTAGGTTGGCACTTGCTGAATGGCAGCGCGGAATTGCGAGATCGCGCCTTCCAGGTCGCCGGCATTCAGCAGACGGCGTCCGGAGTTGGTTGAGAAGGTCGCCGCCTGCAATGCGTTCGCGGTCTTGGTGATCTCAGCGCCGAGTTTGCTTTCAGCGGCTGCGCCCTCGCTATCGTCCAGTTGGCGTAGGACGGCAGCGAGCGTTGTGTGCGCGCCCGCGAATTCAGGCTGCAAGCGGATGGCCTCGCGCAGCGCCTCGGCCGCTTCCCGCAACTTCCCTTGTTGCTTAAGAACGGTGCCCAGGGTGTAGTGAGCTTCGGCATAGTCGGGCCGCACCTTGATGGCCGCCCTCAACTCGTTGGCGGCATGAGCAAATTCCCCTTGTTGCCAGAAGATGACCCCGAGCGTGTAATGAACATCCGCTTGCTCAGGATCAAGCTGAGTCGCCTTCTGTAACTCGACGATCGCCGCCGGCAGGTCGTCTTTCAATTTCAATGCGAGTCCTAAGTTGTAGTGCAGGGTCGCATCGTCGGGCGCACCACGAAGCGCGGTTTGAAACTCGCGGATGGCGGCGTCGAAGTCAGCACGCTGCAGATACGCGATGCCGAGGTTCCCGCGATAACCGCTATCGTCAGGTTTGATGCGCAATGCGGTTTCAAGCTCTGGCACCGCCCCAGGAGCGTCTCCGGACTGAATCAAAGCCAGGCCGAGGTTGTTGTGTGCGTCAGCATTGTCGGGTTGAGCCTGGATGACCTGACGAAACGCAGAAATGGCTCCGACGGCATCACCCTTCCTCTGCAGTGCGAGACCGAGTTGGGTTTGGGCTTCCGGAAAGTTTGGCTGCAATTTGACCGCGGCCGTCCATTCCTGAATCGCGCCTTCGGCATCGCCCTTGCCTGCGCGCACGCTGGCCAGATAGTAATGCGCCTGGGCATTGTCTGGAGCGAGTTCCACCGCGCTCTGCAGCAATTGCGCCGCTTCATCGAGAGATCGTTGCTTCCAGCGCAGCACTCCGAGATGAAACTTCGCGGCTGCCAACCTGGGCTGGAGCCGGAGCGCCTCGATAAATTGAGCGCTGGCTTCTTCGAGTTGCGAATTCTGCGCGAGCAGGGCACCGAGTTCATCGTGCAGATCGGGGCGCTGAGGTTCGAGTTGACTGGCTCTTTTCAATTCGGCGATGGCGGCATTCAGGTCCTGCTGGAAGCTCAATGCGTGACCGAGGGTGCGGTGCGCTTCAGAGTCACCAGGCGCAAGTTCGACGGCGATGCGCGCTTCCTTTCCCGCGGCGTCGTGGTCTCCCTTGGCCAAAAACGCGTTGGCGAGATTGATATGCGCCTGCAGGAAGTCTGCCTTCAGGCGGAGTGCGGCGCGAAATTGCGTGATGGCGTCATCGATCTTTCCGGTGGACATCAGTACCCAGCCTAGGGAGTTGTGTCCTTCCGGAGCGTTGGGCGCAAGCCGAACAACTTTCTCGAAGTCCGCGCGCGCCCCGTCCAGGTCGCGTTGCTGCAAAGAGCGCATTCCATGCTCGTACAGGTTGTCGATCGCGGATCTGTCCGGCGCTTTTTGCGGCCGGGCGGGCACCGCAAGCGCGCAGAAGAGCAGCACTTCCCAAACGCGCATTTTCGTGGATGTCAGAGAGATCAAGAAATCGCCCGCGAACTCAGAACTAAGAGACTGCTTCCAGAAATCTTACTATGCCAATGTAGGCGGTCGCTTCTTCGCAACGCCCACCCTCGACCTCTTTCCTCTGTGTTCCTCTGTGGCGACGGGTTTTTTTGCTACAGAGGACACAGAGGAAAGCTATTCGGACGCCTTGACCCTTTCTCACGCATCGCCATACCATGCATTTGGGGTCACACGTTTGGCGGGGTATTTCCGGTTCCATTCCAACTGGTTCCCATGGGCGGTTTTGCTAGCCCTTATCTCTTTGTGCGAAATCATCTCCGCGCAGAGCAAGCCCGCGCCTCCCAAGAACTCCATCGCGTATTTCACCGATGTAGCCCAAACCGCTGGCCTGACGATGATGAGTGTGTTTGGCGGCAGGGACACGAAGAAGTACATCATCGAAACCACCGGTACCGGGATCGCCATCTTCGATTACGACAACGACGGATGGCCCGACATTTTCATCGTCAACGGTACAACTCTCGAGGGTTTTCCTGCGGGGAACGCCCCGACGAACCATCTCTATCGCAACAATCACGACGGGACGTTTACCGATGTCACGGTTAAGGCAGGACTGGTGGCGACCGGATGGGGGCAAGGGGTTTGCGTCGGCGACTACGACAACGATGGTTGGGAGGATCTCTACGTTACTTACTACGGAAAGAATCGCCTGTATCACAACCAGGGCGGCGTGTTCGCCGAAGTCGCGGGAAAAGCTGGCGTGGCCGGCTCGGGCAAGGCTTGGGGAAACGGTTGCGCGTGGGTCGACTACGATCGCGACGGCTCTCTCGACCTGATGATCGCAAACTACGTGGACTTTGATCTATCCACCGCTCCCGCGCCCGGAGATCGGCCATCGTGCATGTGGAAGGGTGTGCCGGTGATGTGCGGGCCGCGCGGCCTGCCGGGCGCGAAAAATATCCTGTACCACAATCGCGGCGACGGCACGTTCGAGGATGTCACGCAGAAAGCGCACATCGACCAGACCGACGGCCACTACTCCCTGAGCGTTTCGACGCTCGATTTCAACGACGACGGGTGGCCCGATATCTACGTTGCCTGCGACAGCACGCCCAGCATTCTCTATCGCAACAACCGTGACGGTACGTTTACCGACGTTGCGGTTACCGCAGGCGCCGCTTTCAACGAGGACGGGCGCGAGCAGGCGGGCATGGGGTCAACGATCGGCGACTACAACGGCGATGGGCGCCTCGACATTTTCAAGACGAATTTTTCCGACGATACTTCGACTCTCTATCGCAATAATGGCGATGGAACATTCGACGATGTAACTTCGGCCGCCGGACTCGGCCTCTACACCAAGTACCTGGGATGGGGAACGATGTTTTTCGACGTCGACAACGATGGCTGGCCCGATCTGATTCTGGTCAACGGCCACGTCTATCCCGAGGTCGACAAGCAGCATCTCGGCAGCGACTACGAAGAGCCGCGCATTCTCTACCACAATCGTGGCAACGGTACGTTTGCCGATATTTCCGCGGACGTGGGACCGGGCATCAATGCGAAAGCGGCTTCCCGCGGTATTGCGGTGGGCGACCTTTGGAACGACGGCCGGATGTCGGCGGCGATCAGCAACATGAACGCTCCACCTAGCCTGCTGGTCAATCAGGTACATTCGCCCAACCATTGGGTCGCTATTCGCGCCATTGGGACAAAATCGAACCGCGACGGAATCGGAGCGCGCATCTCGGTCAAAGTCGGCACTCGCACCCTGGTGGACGAAGTGCGCAGCGGGTCCAGCTACGATTCCAATAGCGACATACGCGTTCATTTCGGGATCGGCGCCGCAACCAAGATTGATTCCGTTCAAATTCGCTGGCCCAGTGGATTAGTGGAGCGGTTTGAGAATGTGCCGGCGAATTCAATCCAGACGCTGAAAGAAGGAACTGGGGCGGCGGTCGCGGCGGAGGCGAAGAAGGGCCAGTAAGGTTGTGCAAGGGAGTCTTAGCAGGTGCTGAAACCTGGATCTCCCGCTCGATTTTCGGTGGCGCTCCCCGGCGCTTCAGAGCCGGGAGAAGTCGACCCGCTTTCGACTTACCGGAAGTAGATCCACAACCCTACCACCGTGGCCAATAACGCCAGGCTGAACACGACGTTGATTATGTTCTCGGTTGGCGTTTCCTTTGCGGGCTTGCGGACGGCTCCGTGCAACGGGATCGTATCCATCTTGTCGTCCACAGTTGCAAACGTCAGGCCGGCCAGTTTGCGGCGCTCGGGTGCGGGGGTCATCAGGCTCACCGCCACCAGCACCAGCGAGCAAATCACGAACATGAAGATGGCGTAGTGCAGGAAGTTCATCTTGACTAGCCAGGCCAGCAGCCCGCTGAGTTGCACTCCCTGCGCCGCTGCCAACTCCGCCACGAAGCGCACCGCACCCAGCACAAATCCGGTCAGCAGCGACGAGATGGCGCCGGAGCCGTTCAGGCGCGGCCATAGAATTCCGAGCACGAAGCAGGACGCAATCGGCGGACTGATGTAGGCCTGCACGCTCTGCAAGTAAATGTAGAGCTGACTGCTGATCAGATGAATGAACGGGACCCACAACAACCCCAACAGCACCATCGCTCCGGTCGCAATCCGTCCGAACGTCACCAGTTGGTTTTCGGAAGCTTCGGGACGCAGCTTTTTATAGAAATCGAGCGTGACCAGCGTGGACGCGGAATTAAATACTGAACTCATCGCTCCCATGACTGCGGCGAGCAGGGCCGCCATGACCAGGCCCACCAGTCCGACGGGCAGAAGATTCAGCACGAGCGTTGGATACGCGAAATCCGGCTTCCTGACCTGGTCCGGAAACAGCGCGAACGCGATGATGCCGGGCAGCACCAGCATGAACACGGGCAGGATCTTCAGGAAGCCCGCGAAAATCGTGCCCGCTTTTGCGTGCCCTTCATCGCGCGCCGAGAGCACCCGCTGCACGATCACCTGGTCGGTGCACCAGTACCAGATGCCCAGAATGGGCGCGCCGAAAAAGATGCCGGTCCATGGGAACGAGGGGTCTGACACGGGCTTGATCATGTGGAAATAGCTGGCCGGCACCATCGTCCGCAGGTGTTCCAGTCCGCCGACGCGATGCAGACCGATCAACGTGAGCGCGACTGCCCCGGTGATCAGGATCAGGGTCTGGACCGTATCGGTGTAGATGAC
Organism: Terriglobia bacterium; assembly: GCA_020073565.1. Taxonomy (GTDB): domain Bacteria; phylum Acidobacteriota; class Terriglobia; order Terriglobales; family Acidobacteriaceae; genus Acidiflorens. Next base: position 11,628 of record JAIQEY010000019.1, on the reverse strand, counting down.
CGCTGCCAGACCGCCTGCGATTGTGTAAATGCCGGTGGCAATCACCAGCACCACGGCCGTCTTCCACAGCGACCATCCCGCAACGCGCTCCAGCACGACGCTGGCGGCGTATAGTTGAACCGAAATCTTGGTGAAGATGTAGGCGATGATCGAGATCGCAGCCAGATAAACCGCGCATTGCCGGTTGAAGCGCCGCTCCAGAAATTCCGGCATCGTGAAAACATTGGAGCGCAAGTAGAACGGAACGAATACCCAGCCCAGGATCAGCAGGATCAAACAGGCCAGCCACTCGAAGTGGCCGACGGCCAGTCCGGACGACGCGCCGGTGCCCGACAAACCGATGAAGTGCTCGGTCGAAATATTGGAAACGAAGAGCGACGCGCCGATAAAGAACCAGCCAATATCGCGGCTGGCTAGAAAGTAATCGGTTGAGGTGCGCTCTTTGCGGGCAAAGTAAAAACCAATCGCAAAGACCACGAGAAAGTAGACACCGATGATGACCAGGTCAATCGTAGCGAGATTGCGGTGCGTAACAGTTGCGAGCTGAGTCATTCTGTGCGTTCAAATCCCGGGCCTTCCGGAACCTGGCCGGGATCTCCTCTCGTACAAGGTGTTTTGGGGCGCGCCCATGATAGTCCCAAACAGTGGTCGAACGGAATCGGAAACTTGATGCAGGCTTGCAGCGTGGCCGGCAAGATGCCGGCGCTACTTTCAGCTCTGTTCCTCTCGCGGGTGGGATCCGCAGGAGCGGCGGATTACGAGTTTGCAGTCCAGCAGGATGTCGCGGGTCGCCAACTCAGGGTTGGCGATTCGTTCCAACATGGTCGAGATCGCCATCTCCCCAATCTCGAGGCAGGGCTGATGCAGCGTCGTCAGCGGTACGCCCAGAAGTCCCGCATACTTCACGTCATCGATACCCACCATGCGAATCTGTTTGGGAACGGCAATGCCGAGCGCCTGGAAGGTCTGCATGAGGTGGGCGGCGGTTATATCATTCGCGCAAACGATTCCATCCGGAGCAATGGTCGAGACCATGCCTCGGATCGATTCGATATCGTTGGGACCTCTCATGTGAATCTGTCCGGTTGCGGCGGTGGGTGCAAAAGCCTCAAGCGCGTCGCGGAACCCCTGGATGCGGGCATCGACGGTCGGGGCGGAATTCGGTTTGGCCACGAACATCAGACTGCGGCAGCCATGTCGCAGAAGGTGCTCGGTCACCAGAAACCCGGCGCGCCGGTTATCAATTCCCACCAGGTCAAAACCACTGCGGCGGGGATAGCGGTAGATGCATCGGTCGAGCAAGACAACCGGAATGCCGGCATTGCTCAACGTCTCGACCACCCATTGGTTGACCTCATCCTTGCCTGGGGTCAGTTCCAGGGGAGCAAAGAAGATTCCGGACACTTTTCGCGCAATATAATATTCGCAAAGCTCACGGGTCTGTTTTTCCTTGTCTTGCGTATTGTGGGCCGTGTCGCCCCACATGAGCGAGCTGTTCCGTGCGCTGGCCGCGCGCGCCATCCCCTGACAGATGGGCTCGAAAATCTCCGTCTCTCCCAAGCCTGGGATGAGCAATCCAAAAACGTGTCCTGCTGGGCTTTCGCTCCGCCGGACATACGTTCCGGAACCCGCTCGCCGTTCGATCAGATTTTGATGCTGTAGTTCCTTCAGCGCGCGCTGCACCGTCAGACGGGAAGTTGAGAATCGTTCAACCAGATCCGCTTCGCTGGGAAGTTTCTGCCCTGGTTGGTACTCACCACTGGCGATCGCACTGTTGAGAAACGCAACAATCTGCTGGTACTTTGGCTTCGGATCATCGCTCAAGATCTTCCCCCAAGGTGAGTCTCGACCGTGCGCGCCGGGAACCTGATAGTACAGCTTGCCCTGTCTTTTTGCTACTCACATAATTTATTGAAAACACAGCGACAATCAGTTTTAGCTCAAGCAGCCCTGTCGATCCAGAAGCCCCGACTGGACAGTCTGCCTCCTCAAGTCATCGGTATTTTTCCCGGATTGGGGCTTCGTGGTGATCCTACTCGATGCCCAGTTGCTTCTGGATTTGCTCCAGCGGCACGTTTTTTGTCTCCGGAACCATGGTTTTCACCCAAATGAGTTGCAGCACCATCATGCCGGCGAAGAACGAAAAGACATATCCGGGCGGGAAGCTGGAAACCATTCTCGGGAAGAACGTTGTGAGCAAGGCAGCGAAGATCCAGTGCGTGAAGCTGCCGAGCGCCTGCCCTTCCGCACGATGACGGTTGGGAAATATCTCGGAGATGAAAACCCAGATGACGGCGCCCTGCCCGATCGCGTGCGCGGCAATGAAAGCAAAGATACACACCGGCACGATCGTGAGATGTCCTGTAAAGAACGCCCAGGCAACCAGCCCGAGGGAGGTGATGTACCCGAACGAACCAATAAACAGGAGCGTCCGGCGGCCTAGTCGGTCAATGAGCCAGAGGCCAACGAAGGTGAATACAAGATTGGTGAGGCCGATGCCGACGGATTGCAGCAGCGCGGCTTTCGCCGCCAGGCCCGTGAGTTCAAAGATGCGCGGTGCGAAGTAGAGAATCGCATTGATGCCGGACATCTGATTGAAGAATGCAATCAAAATGGCCAGCAGGATGGGTTTGTGAAGACGGCGCGTCCAGAAAAGCCCGGTCGATCCTTCCGCCGAGGACGCAGCCGTAATCTCGTCCGCCTCGGCCTCGATCTCAGCCTTGGAGGCATCGGGTTGAATGCGTTGCAGGACATTGATGCCGCCTTCGCGGTCGCCCTTCCTGCTCAATAGCCAGCGCGGGCTTTCGGGGAGGCCCAGACAAAACAGAGCGTATAGAAGTGAGGGGAAGGCGGCTACACCGAGCATCCAGCGCCAGGCATTCACGCCAATTCCCGCCAGCAGCGCATTGGAAACGAAAGCCACCAGGATGCCAAAGACAATGTTGAACTGAAACATGCCGGCCAGCCGGCCGCGTTGTTTGGGCGGCGCAATTTCCGAGATGAAGAGCGGAGCAGCTACCGTGGAGATGCCGATGCCCAGGCCACCGATGACCCGCGCAACAATAAACATAGAAACATTGGTTGCCAGGCCCGACCCTACTGCCCCGACAAAATAAAGCACGCCGATCCATAGAAGCGTCGCCTTGCGTCCGAATCGGTCCGCCGGCCAGCCCCCGATCAGTGAGCCGACGACCGTGCCATAAAGGGCGGAACCCATCGCAATTCCGTGCATGCCGGGACTTAGTCCCCACAGCGATTGAATTGTTTTTTCCGCGCCCGAGATGACGACTGTGTCAAAACCGAAAAGGAACCCGGCGAGGGCGGAAGTCAGCGACCAGAAGAAGACGCGAGGATTCATAAAGGGATCAAGTTAAGAAGCGCATCTCAAGATAAACGCATCGTGAGCATCGCGCAAATGTGATGCCGCTCGCAGTCAATAGAAGGCGCCACTGGTTGGCAGCCGCGCCCAGCCGCTCTGCCTACTTGGCAACTTCTGCGATGAACACTCCGAAGGGCTCCAGAGTCACTTCGCTGCCCTTCGCGCTTGACTGAGGCGTTGCCACCAGAGTCTTCAGACTTGCCGGCGAAAAACCTTTGTCCGCGAGGTTAAAGGTCGCCTTTTGAGGCGAAGCCGACATGTTCAGCGCCACCAGCACCGCCTTCCCCTTGTAACTACGCAGATACGACATCACGTTGGCGTCATCTTCGTTCAACGCCGTGTAACTGCCCTCCAGCAGCGCCTGGTTTGTGTGCCGCAGGGCTAGCACCTTCTTATACATACTTAGAACCGAGTTCGAGTCTTTCGATTCGGTCGCGACGTTGTGCGTCTTATAACTCGGCGGCACAGGCAGCCAGGGGTCCTTGGTGCTGAAGCCTGCGTTCACTTCGGTATTCCACTGCATGGGTGTACGTTCGCCGTCGCGTCCGATTTCCTGCGGCCATCCAGTCTGGCCAATCGGATCCTTGACGTCTTCCTTGCGCTTCGGATCGTTATTCTCCATCCCAAGTTCTTCGCCGTAATACATGATCGGTGATCCACGCAACGTCAGATAAAACGCGCCCATCAGCTTGGCGATGGCGTCGTTATTCTTCCCGTCTCCGTAGCGATTGTAGGAACGGACAATATCGTGATTGCTGATGACGTACACTGGCCAGCCTCCCGCGCCATCGACGGCTGCGATCTGCTTGCGGAGCTCCGGCGGCGAGAGTTTGTTGACCGCCGTGAACATGAAGTCCATCGGCATCTGTAGTTCGTTATTGTGTTGCCCGTAATACTGTTTCAATTCGTCGATGTTGTCAGTCCATGTCTCGCCGATCAGCACGGCATTGGACTCGTCCGCGACTTTGCGCAGCTTCTGCAGAACGTCGTGCACTTCGGGAAACTTGTCGTTGTATTTGCGTTCCTGGTTTGGATCGCCCTGTTTGTTCGTTCCTGGCTCGATTGGATTGTCAGTCAAAATCGGGTCCTCGAAGAGCGTATCCACTGCGTCGAGGCGGAAACCCGCGACTCCCCGCTTGTACCACCAGCGAGTCGTATCGAGCATCGCGGTCTCCACTACCGGGTTGCGCCAATTCAGGTCGGGCTGAGCGGCATAGAAGAAGTGATAGTAGTACTGGTTCGTCGTCGGATCGAGTTTCCACGCGGACCCGCCAAAGATCGACGTCCAGTTGTTGGGCGGTTGACCCGGCGCTTTGCCGTCGCGCCAGATGTACCAGTCGCGATGGGCCGCCGTTTTCGAGGACTTGGAATCGAGGAACCACGCGTGCTGGTCGGAGCTGTGGTTCACGACGAAATCAAGGATGATGCCGACGTGGTGCTTCTTTCCTTCGGCCACCATGTGATCGAAATCGGCGAGCGTCCCATACATCGGATCGATGTTTTCGTAATCAGAGACGTCGTAGCCGAAGTCCACTTGCGGCGATGGGAAGCATGGGCTGATCCAGATGTCGTCGACCCCCAGATCGTGCAGGTAGGCCATCTTCGAGGTGATGCCCTTCAGATCGCCTACGCCGTCATTGTTGCTGTCGGCAAAACTTCGCGGATAAATTTCATAGAAGACGGCGTGCTGCCACCACTGATGGCCTTCGGCGTCAACAGCCTTCGTTTGGGCGAATGAAACGAGGGAGCAGCTGAATGCAAGTAGCAATGAAAAGATCAGGAACACCCGCTTTGACATGACCTTTCTCCATAGAAACTCGAAGTAACTCTGACTAAGTGCCTCTGTGACCTCTGTGGTTCAAGCTTTTCTCGAACGTTACTTGGTACCCGCGAAACTGATAACAAGGTCCTGCCGGATGTAAGATCCAGCATTCGCGGAAGGAAAGTCGATTGTCAAGTCACCCTGCTCCTGACCTCCAGCTTTGAGTTTGCCTCCGCGCACAGCAGCGATCTGCGACGGATTCCAAACCGACAAATCGTAACGCGCCCCCGCCAGAGCCGAAAGTGTGAGCGACAGCTGCGTGTGAGTCGAATTCCACGACTCTGAAAGAACGCGTAGGCCCTGGCTGGAACTCCCCAGGGGCGGGAGCACGCTTGAAAATCCGAGGCCAAAATCATTGTTCAAGTGAATGCGGATTGTGCTCGTTCCGTCGGCCACCGGGAAGCGCACCGCGACATGTTGATCGCTGGCTGTCCCGCTCACATGGAATGGCAGAGCGTGGCCGTTCAGATCGACGGAGGCAACGCTGGTGCGCATACTCAGCGCGGGCGACAACTCTAGTACGCAATCCCCGGAACCAGTGCGCTTGACCTCGAACGTAACCGTGCCCGGCGTCTTCTGATAGCTCACGGAAACAACCGCCGTGCCCACGCGCAGGTTGTCCACGGAAAACGATCTCCACTCCGGCGGAACATGCGGCGCGAGTGTGAGAGTGTGGCTCTGCGCGTCCGTCTCAATCCCAAACATGCCACGAAGAATCGGGCTCACCACCATCGCGGCCGACCAGATTTGATGCGGAGAATTGGTGGAGAGCGGTTGGTAATAGTCTCCGGAGAGAACCTCGGCCACGTGGCCGAGCGATCCATCGAGCGCCAGCAACGCGTTGGCACGCAGATTCGCGTAAGCCGGAAATGCCTGGTGGTAGCGGTACTCCCCAACCGAGGCCCATCCCGTAAAGAGCGGCCACACCGAACCGAAGTGATATCCGCTGCCGTTATAAAGCGGGGACCGATTGGAAATGATGCGCATGCCCCAATCGGTTTGTTGATCGGCCTCGGCAAGCTGTTGAATCGTGGATTCGGCTTTGTCCTGATCCGTCAGCCCAAACCACATCGGCACGGTCGCAAGCACGGAAACTTCATCTACCCGCCGGTTCTGCTGATCGAGCGCGAAGGCGAACGCCTTTTTTTCGGGAGACCAGAACGCCTGGTTAAACGCGGGTCTCTGCCGATCGAACGCGGACTGCAGCTCCTTGCTGGCGTCAGCCTTCCCGGCGAGCGACGCTAGATTGGCGAGTGAGCGCAGAGCTTCGAGCCCCAGGCCGCTCTGGTAAAACTCGGTTTTCACGGGAAGAAGCGGGCCGCCTTCCACCCACCCGTGACCAAACCCGAAGTTCTGCGGGAAATTTTGCGGGTCGTAGGTGGAGCGCAAGAATTCGTAAGCCTTCCACAAGCTGTCCCACTTCTGACGTGCGAACTCGACGTCCCCACTGCGCACCACGTAATCATTGGCCGCGATGATGTAGAGCGGCGTGGCATCGGCGGAAGCATAGCCGTAGGGAAATTCCTTGAACCACGGAACAAAGCTCGCACCCTGGGAAATTTCGTGCGGAATCTTGCCGTCCTCCCGCTGAAACTTGCTGACGAACTCGAGCGCGGTGCGGGTAGTAGCGAAATCGCCGGCCGAATTCAGCGCAAACGAAGTCCACAACGAATCACGCCCAAAGAACCATGCAAAGCCGGGACGCTGACTCGTGCCGGAAGTTCGATATCCCGCGACTAGTCCAGAGCCCAGAAACGGATTGGTAGCAAGCCCCTGGATCACGCTGATGCGCGACCAGTCATACGCCTGCTGCAGGTGCGTGTCGGGCAGCGTCAGATTGACGGTGCGGTCGAGATAATCCGAATAGTATTGCGCGGATTCGCGAAGCAGATCGCGATGCGACGCTAGCATGTGCTGGTAGTTGGCCTGCGCTTCCGCGCGTCCCTGCATGGAAGCAGCAATCACAACGAGCTTGCTGTCTTTGCCCTTCGCCGTCACACCGAGACGCAGCGAATTCCGTTCGGACGCGGAAAAATTCGTCTGGTAGGCAAGACTGTGTCCTGCAGCCGACGGCGATCCGAGCAGCGCGAAAAACTTTTTCTGCTCTTCCCCGAAGACAAAAGCGTGTTGTGCATCGTCCCACTCGATGAAGGTTCCACCCAGGCCGGCCGGCCATTCCAACTGGAAGTCGCCTATAAAATTTGCCTCGATCTCCAGTGGCTGTTCGGTTTCGACGTCGAACAGGATGGCTGCACCCGGCTCGCGCACTGGCACGAAGAATGTCTCGCGCACCGAAAAATTGTCGCCCGCATAAACCAGGGTCGCCGATTCAGGATGGACAATGAGCGTTCGCACCAGGCTTTCCGCAGGCAGCGCGCGGCCGTCCACGTGGAACGTCAAACAAAAATCGCGAAAAATCTTGAGCGGATAAACCCACGCTTCCATCTGCCCGCTCTCATTGCCGAACAGGCCAGCACGCGTGCCGACGATCGGCAGAAATTCCCATGTGCGGACCGGCCGCGAGAGTTCAAGAGGAGAATGAACAGGCTGTTCCGCTGCCGCGGCGAGCGCAGCCCAAAGCAGGAAAGCCACTACCGATGCCCAGCCTCGAGCGAGCCCGGGCAAGCAGCCGCAAGTTCTCATGATAGGAATCAACCCGCGCTGGCATGATCGTGCTCGGCGAGATCCGCGGACGTTGGCTTGCAAAGTCTTCACGCACCAAATATAAGGATTCAGGGGCGAATTCTAGCACGGGCTGTATGGCCAGGTAACACTTCTTGTCCTTCTCACGCCGCGAAGTTCTGAAATCACTCAGCCGGTCCGCGCTGGTTCTCTCGCTCGAAAACGTGCTGGGACTGGCGCGTCCGCTGTGGTCGCAATCCGCACCGCCAGCACCGCCGTCAGGCGAACCGCAGAAACCGGGGACCCCGCTCGGAGTAAGTTTCCTGAACGTCGGACGCGAATCCGGGCTCAACGTCAAGACGATCTTCGGCGGCGAACACAAGAACAAATACCTGCTCGAAACCACCGGCTGCGGAGTCGCGTTCTACGACTACGATAACGACGGCTGGCTCGACATTTTCCTGGTCAATGGCACACGTCTCGAGGGGTTCCCCGCCGGGCAAGAGCCCATCTCGCGCCTGTTCAAAAATAATCGCGACGGCACCTTCACCGACGTGACCCTGAAAGCCGGCGTCGCGCGCTCCGGTTGGGGACAAGGTGTCTGCGTCGGCGACTATGACAACGACGGCTACAACGATCTGTTTGTCACCTACTTTGGCAAGAACGTGCTCTACCACAACAAGGGAGACGGTACCTTCACCGACGTCAGCGCCAAGGCCGGAGTAGTCGGCAATGGGAAGCGCTGGAATACGGGCTGCGCGTTCGTCGACTACGACCGCGACGGCCGCCTCGATCTGTTCGTCGCAAACTACATCGACATGGATCTGGCCACGGCGCCCGTGCCCGAGTCGGGTCCATGTCTCTACAAGGGCGTGATGGTGGCGTGCGGCCCGCCCGGACTCAATGGCGGCAAGAACATCCTGTATCACAACAACGGCGACGGCACCTTCACCGACGTTTCTGAAAGCGCCGGCATCTACAGTGCCAGCGGTACGTACGGACTCGGCGTGCTCACCGCCGACCTCGACAACGACGGCTGGCCCGATATCTACGTTGCCGACGACTCCACCGCCAGCGCCCTGTATCAGAACAAGAAAAACGGAAAGTTCGTGGACATTGCACTCGAAGCCGGTTGCGCCCTGAGTCCAGACGGCAAGCCCCAGGCGGGCATGGGAATCTCCGCCGCCGACTACGATCTCGACGGCAACCTCGACCTGGTGAAAACGAATTTCGCGGGAGACACGCCTTCGCTCTATCACAATCTCGGCGGCGCCAGCTTCGAGGACACCACTTTCACCGCCGGACTGGGCCTCTACACCAAATATCTGGGCTGGGGTTGCGGCTTTTTCGATTTCGACAACGACGGCTGGCCCGACATCCTGATCTGCAACGGCCACGTCTATCCCGAAGTCGAACAGCTGAAAACCGAAGCCGGATACGCGCAGCGCAAACTTCTCTATCGCAACCTGCGCAACGGACGGTTCGAAGATGTGTCGATGGTGGCCGGACCCGGCATTTCCGAACCAATAGCCGCGCGCGGCTGCGCCTTGGGCGATTTCGACAACGACGGCGATCTCGACATGGTTGTTAATCCGGTCAACGACTATCCTCAACTCCTGCGCTGCGATTCGCAGACCGGCAACAACTGGATCAAGGTGTGCACCATCGGCACAAAATCAAACCGCAGCGGCATTGGCGCCCGTTTGAAGTGTGTAACGCGCGTCGCCGGCGAGGCCAAGCCTCATCAGCAGATCGACGAAGTCCGCAGCGGCGGCGGATATTTTTCGCAAAACGACCTGCGCGTGCACTTCGGTCTCGGCAAGGCCGAGAAAGTAGAGTTGCTCGAGATTCGCTGGCCCAGCGGGCAGGTAGACACACTCAAAGACGTCAAGCCGAACCAGGTTGTCTACGTGAAAGAAGGCGAAGGGATTGTTCGCACGATGCAATTTCCGACAGCGAAAGCGCCCACGTAGCGACAGCCGTCCTCGGCTGTCCAGCCCCGCGAGCCCGGCAGCGTCCAGTCGCGGTTGCCTTCCCGGTTCCCGCAGGACTACTATTTCAGCATTGATACCACCCGTGGGGACTTTTCTCTAACCTCAAGCTCGCAGTTAGGAGGATGTATGGGCGTCGCAGTTTCTCCGTTTCAAATCGATTCGCGGGTCGCGGACTTCATCGACAAACCACGCAAGATGTTGATCGACGGCAAGTGGGTGAACGCCGCGTCCGGCAAGACTTTTCCAACCTACAATCCCGCGACCGGTGAGGTGCTCGCGCAAATTGCGGAAGGCGATCGGGCCGATATTGACGCCGCCGTGAAAGCGGCGAGGAAGGCTTTTGACAGCGGTCCGTGGTCGCGCATGACACCTTCGGAACGCGGCAAGCTCATCTGGAAACTGGCCGACTTGCTGGACGAGCATGTCGAGGAACTGGCAACGCTGGAGACCCTCGACAACGGCAAGGCTCTGACCATAGCGCGCGCGGCTGATGTTCCCCTGGCGGCCGACATGTTCCGTTACATGGCGGGCTGGGCTACCAAGCTGGAAGGAACCACCATTCCAATTTCGGTGCCGTACACCCCCGGTGCGCAGTACCTCGCATACACGCTGCGGGAACCAGTGGGCGTGATAGGGCAGATTATCCCGTGGAATTTCCCGCTCCTGATGGCGGCGTGGAAGCTAGGTCCGGCGCTGGCGTCAGGCTGCACGGTCGTACTGAAGCCTGCGGAGCAGACGCCGCTTTCAGCGCTGCGCCTGGGCGAATTGATCCTGGAAGCTGGGTTCCCCGATGGCGTGGTTAACATAGTGCCGGGCTATGGCGAAACGGCGGGCGCGGCTCTGGCGGCGCACGATGCCGTCGACAAGGTAGCCTTCACCGGCTCCACCGAAGTCGGCAAGCTGATTGTCCATGCCGCGACCGGGAATTTGAAAAAGGTTTCGCTGGAGTTGGGCGGCAAGTCTCCCAACGTGGTGTTCAAGGATTCTGACCTGGACACTGCCATCGCAGGCTCCGCCAGCGCCATCTTCTTCAATCACGGCCAGTGCTGCTGCGCAGGATCGCGGCTGTACGTGGAGCGCCCGGTGTTTGACCGGGTAGTGGACGGAGTGGCGGCGCAGGCCAAAAAGATCAAGGTAGGATCTGGTCTGGAGCCGGAGACGTCGATGGGTCCGCTGGTTTCCGAAGAGCAATTGCAGCGCGTGTGCAACTACCTGGAGATCGGCATGGCGGAAGGCGCCAAAGCGGTCTCCGGCGGAAAGAAACTCGGAAACAAGGGATATTTTGTCGAACCAACCGTGCTCGTGAATACGAAAGAGAGCATGAAGGTAGTGCAAGAGGAAATATTCGGGCCAGTGGTAGCGGCGATTCCGTTCGACGATGTAGAAGAACTAATGCCCCGAGCCAATGACACAGTCTACGGCCTGGCGGCAGGCATCTGGACGAAAGACATCTCGAAGGCTCACAAGGTGGCGGCCGGCCTGCGAGCGGGAACGGTGTGGATCAACTGCTACAACATCTTCGACGCAGCGCTCCCCTTCGGAGGCTACAAGCAGTCAGGCTGGGGAAGAGAGATGGGCAAAGATGTTCTAGAGCTCTACACCCAAACCAAAGCAGTCTGCACCAGGCTGTAAAGTACTGCCGCCGCCCGCGGCGGCAGCAGTGGGGGCGCCCCCGCCCCCACTCTCTTTCTTCCGAAAAGCCAAGAGCTAGGAGCTAGAAGCTAGCAGCTGGTTCTTGGAGGCGCGGGTCGGAATCGAACCGACGTATAGAGGTTTTGCAGACCTCTGCCTTACCGCTTGGCTACCGCGCC